>CAXBJV010000003.1:0-202674 GCA_963976215.1 uncultured Woeseiaceae bacterium
GTCGTAGAGCGAGTTCTGGACAAGCCTGCTCACACTGCGTGGAAGAAAGGCCCGGCCACAACGCAATCTGCAAACGTTCTGTCAACATCTACGACCGACACGGGCGAAATCATGTGTCTCGTTGAAGTACCGGCATCCTACAAGACGGTTGAAAAGCGCGTCCTGGTAACGCCGGCACGCACTGAAGAAGTTGCCATTCCTGCGGAATACAAGACTGTTACGAAGACCGTCGTCAAGACTCCGGCAGCGACCCGCGAAGTTGTTATCCCGGCGCAATACGACACGGTATCTGTAACCAAGCTTGTCTCTCCGGCCCAGGAAAAGCGCATCGCAATTCCTGCCGAGTACCAGACCGTTACGCGCACCAACAAGGCTTCTGAAGAAAGCATGGAGTGGCGCCAGGTAATGTGCGAAGTCAACATGACTCGCGACAACGTACTCGCACTACAATCAGCGCTCGCTGACAAAGGCTACTACAAGGCGGGTATCGACGGCATCATTGGCGGCCAAACCCTGGGCGCGGCTCGCAAGTACGCATTGGAAAACAACCTCCCGGCAGGTAGCAACTACGTGCCGATGGAAGTTGTCAAGAGTCTGAACATCAAGCTCTGATAGAAAAACTTCAGACGCTTATCGTGACGGCCGCGCACTTATGCGCGGCCGTTTTTTTTTGCTGCCTGTGAACCTCAGCTACAATGCGACGATGGCCATTGCAGATATGATCTTTGAAAAACTGACCAATGAGGAAGATGCGCGGCTCTGTCTCGATATCGACGAGGCCGCCTGCCGCGAATCACCACAAAGTTTCATAATAATTCTTTCCAGCTACTTCCTGACAAAGCTCGGTGACACCATTGCCAATCCAAAGACAACGCTTGCCTGGCTGGTCACCGCAGTAGGCGCACCAGCATTTGTGCTCGGGTTTCTGGTACCTATCAGAGAATCCGGCTCAATGATTCCACAGCTGTTTATTGGCAGCACAATTCGGCAGCTCCCGGTGCGCAAATGGGTCTGGGTTGCAGGATGCGTCATGCAGGGCCTGTGCATACTCGGAATCGGCCTCGTTGCCTTCAAGCTATCTGGTGCGGCGGCCGGTTGGTCTATCCTGGTCCTGATCACTGCGTTCAGTCTTGCCCGTGGCTTTTGTTCAGTTGCCGCCAAGGATGTTCTGGGCAAGACCATCCCGAAGAATAAACGCGGCCAGCTAAATGGCTGGTCAGCCAGCGGCGCCGGACTGCTGAGCGTCGCTGTGGGCGTGACATTGATTCTAGCGACAGCAGAATCGGCCGACGTGCATATTCTTGGTTTTTTGCTGCTTTGCGCGGGCCTGTTGTGGATTCTGGCCGCCGCCATCTACACGGGGATACCGGAGACCCCTGGAGAGACAGGCGGCGGTCGTAGCGCTTTTGAAGCATTGCAGCAATTGAATTTGCTATTGACCGATGCACCATTCCGACGCTTTGTGATCACGCGCGCGTTGTTAACGTGTTCGGCGCTAAGCGCACCATTCTACATAGCACTGGCTCAATCTGACCAATCGGCGCTGATCGGTCTGCTGGGTGCGTTCGTGGTTGCGTCCGGTCTCGCCTCACTGGTCAGCGCGCCTGTCTGGGGCCGGTTCGCGGATCAATCCAGCAAACACGTGATGGTTGTCGCTGCCCTTTTGACAGCAGGCATCGGTATCGCCACCTTTCTCGCCGATCAGTTCCTGCCCGACCTGATTGGCAGTGTATGGTACCTGCCGCTGGCCTATTTTATTCTAAGCGTTGCGCACAGCGGTGTCCGCGTCGGCCGCAAGACCTATATCGTCAACCTGGGTGCGGGAAACCAGCGCACTGACTACGTTGCAATCAGCAATTCAGTCATTGGCGTTTTACTCTTGCTGGTCGGATCGGTCGGCGCGTTGGCCCCGCTCATTACCAACGCCGGCGTCATTGCCGTCCTCGCGACGATGGGCCTTGTTGGTGCCCTTCTTGGCACAACCCTGCCCGATACGGACGACAACTAGTCGGCTTATTGCCGCCTCGTATTGGCATCCAGCTCATCCGCGGCACGCTCAAGATCTTCTTCGGTGTCAATCCCGATACCCGGACGAACACCGGGAATACCGACAGCGATTTTCATACCCAGCGACATCGCGCGAAGTTGTTCCAGCTGTTCGCTGACTTCGAGTGCTGACGGCGGTGCGCAGACAAACTGCCGCAAAACACCACAACGGTAGGCGTAGATACCGTGGTGATGCAATGCCGTTTCGTATGCAAGCTCGCTGTGTTCAGCACTTCGGGCATACGGTATGACGGCGCGCGAGAAATACAATGCGTGATTGTTCAAGTCACGAACCACCTTGACACAATTGGGGCTCTCATAGTCTTCCCTGCTCAAAAACGGTGAGGCCAATGTCGCGATATCCGCACTTATGTCGCCAAGCAAGTCCGCACATTGGTCGATGATACGTGCCGGCATCGACGGCTCGTCGCCCTGCAGATTGACAACAATCCGGTCGTCGTCCCAGTCAAGAATATCCGCCACTTCGGCGATTCGCTCAGTGCCGGACTGATGGTCGGCCCGGGTCATGCAAACTGTCGCACCAAAGCTTTCTGCCGTGTCCGCAATACGCTCATCATCTGTAGCAATTACAATGTCTGACGCAGCACTTTCAGTGCCGCGTTCGAAAACATGCTGCAACATGGTCTTGCCATTTATTTCACGCAGAGGTTTACCTGGTAGACGTGTCGACGCATATCGCGCAGGTATCACAACGGCAAAATCAGGCATCTTTAGTGTCCACATGCTGCATGCGCAGCACAATTCTTTCAATCAGCGCATTTGAAATATCGGCATCCATTGCAAAATCCACGGCAACAAACCAGTACTTGTCGGGCAGACTACGTCCCAGTTTAACGGCATCTTTCTCAGTCATAAAAACATCAAAATCGTCAGCGAACACGATATCGGCTTTTGCAATCGGGGCGTGATCCGGAAAACTGTGTTCGATGACCTGGATGCCGTGGCTGCGCAGTAAATCAAAGAAACGCTGCGGATTGCCGATGCCGGCAACCGCATGCACCGTCTTGCCGCGGAAGCCTTGCAAAGCACGCGATAGTGAACCATTCAGGCGGCTGGCTTCATTCGCGAGCAACTCGAATCGATACGCCGGGGTACCACGCTCGCCGCCGTTGATCAGTACGAGATCGATGTGATCGAGCCGGCGCGGCGATTCCCGCAACGGTCCAGCAGGTAGCAAGCGGCGGTTGCCGAGACCGCGGGCACCGTCCACGACACAAATTTCGAAATCGCGCTGCATACGGCGATGCTGCAAGCCATCATCCGCAATGATCACGTCCACGCCATCTTCCACCAACATCTCTGCCGCCCGAATGCGATCTGCATCAACGGCAACCGGGCACTGACCACGCCGCGCGAGTAATACCGGCTCGTCGCCCACGACCGCGGCATCACTGTCCGGGTCAACTCGCATCGAGGTTCCCGAGCGTGAGCCACCATAGCCCCTGCTCACGATGCCCGGCGTTAAGCCTCGCGCTCGCAGCTCTTCAACCAGCCAGAGCACCGTTGGCGTCTTACCGGTGCCACCCGCTGTGACATTGCCAACAACGACCAGTGGCGCAGGTGCAGCATGTGTCTTCAGAACCTCGTAGCGATACAGCAGCGATCGTACGGTGATAATCAACCAGTACAATCCACTCAGTGGCAACAGGATCAGGCCTGACTTGTCGCCCTCGTACCAGACTCGTTGCAGCCATCGATGAAATCCTCTCACTACCGGCTACTCGTCACTGAATTGCATGCGGTACAACGCCGCATAGTGTCCATCCTGCGCCAGCAATTGCGAATGCGTTCCGGATTCAACAATGCGCCCGGCATCCATCACAATGATGCGATCCGCCTTCTCAACTGTCGATAAGCGGTGTGCAATAACAAGCGTCGTACGGTCGGTCATGAGCAGGTTCAATGCATCCTGAATGCGTCGTTCGGACTTTGTATCCAGCGCAGATGTCGCTTCGTCCAGGATCAGGATTGGCGCATCCTTCAATAACGCACGGCCAATCGCGATGCGCTGCCTCTGGCCACCGGACAACAGCATCCCCCGGTCGCCGACGAGGGTATCAAAACCATCCGGCAGCTCATTGACGAACTCCATAACGTGCGCAGCTTCTGCCGCCTTCAGCAATTCTTCATCGGGCAATGCTCGTAGCGCACCGTAAGCCAGATTGTTGCGAATGGTATCGTTAAACAACACCACGTCCTGACTGACGAGGCTGATGTTGTTGCGCAGGCTGGCCAAAGTGAAATCGCGGATCGCGATGTCGTCGATACGAATCTCGCCAGAATCGAGCTCATAAAAGCGTGGCAGCAGGCTGACCAGGGTTGATTTCCCGCTGCCGGAGTGCCCCACGATTGCAAGCGTCTTGCCAGCCTCGATTGCGACGCTGACGCCATCTATGACCGGGCTGCCCGCCTCACCGTAGGAAAAACACACATTATCGAATACTACCTCGCCGCGAGCACGTGCGACTGTCTGCGACCCGGTGTCGACCTCGTCCTGCTCGTCGATTACCGAGAACAGGCTGTCGGCACCTGCGACGCCCCGCTGCAGGGTGGCATTGACATTGGTGATGCGCCGAACGGGTTGCAGCATCAGCATCATCGCCGAGAAAAACGCGATGAACTCACCGGCTGTGAGCTGGTCGGCAACGGACAGTCGGCCGGCGACGTAGATAACCATGGCAATACCGAAACCGAACACCACCTGCGTAATTGCGACACCCATCGATCGCACACGTATCAATTTCAGGTTCTGCTTGCGATTGCGCTCGTCGACATCTTCCATACGACGCCGCTCATAATCGAAACCGCCGAATGCCTTGACGACCCAATTACCACGAATTACTTCATCCGTTACTTGCGTGACTTCGCCAACCGAGTCCTGAATGCGGCCGCTATAGCGACGGAATGCGATTCCGAGCAGGCGAACCAGCACGGCGACGACTGGAAACAGAATCGCGACAAATATGGTGAGCGTCGGACTGAACCAGATCATGACGCAGATCGCTGCAATGACGGTCAGTGTATCGCGCACTGCAATAGTGACGACGCTTGTTACGGACTCCGCCACCATCTCAACGTTGTACGTCATGCGTGACAGCAGCGGTCCCGACGACTGGCTGTCAAAAAACCGCGCCGGCAAGGTCAGGAATTTGTCGAATACTTCGCGTCGCAGGTCGCTGATGACGCGCCGCCCGATCCAGCCAAGGGACGCTTCCGTCGCAAACCCGGAAATACCGCGAAGAATAAAAATCCCCATGAAAGCGAACGGAATCCAACGCGCTGTCTCAAGGTTTTCCGCGACCAGCACCTCGTCCGTCAGCGGCTGCAACAGCGCGACAAGACCTGCTTCGATAACGGCCGTCGCGGCCATTCCGATCACCGCGATTGCACCGATCAGCTTGTGCGGCGTGACGTAGTACCAAAGCCGCCCGTAAATGACTCGAACCCGGGTATCGATTCGTTTACTCACGTTGGCGTGGTGTCCTCGCTACTCAACCGGATCGTTAACTGTGGCAATGCTGATCTGTGTAAACCCGAGGCGCCCGGCAATGTCCATTGCCGTGACGACATGCTGATGCCTGGCGTTGGCATCGGCACTGATCGACAGCGGCAAATCGTTGCGGCCGCTCGCAACCTTTTGCAACGCGTTACGAATCGTTTCCGGCCGATTGTTAATCAACTCACGACCATTGACCAGGTAAACGCCGGTTTCGGTAATCATAATGTCGATTTGCTCGGGCGGTTCCTCAACAATCGTGGCGCTATCCGCCTGTGGCAGACTGATGTTGATTTGTGACTGCTTCACGAAGCTGGTGGACACCATGAAAAAAATCAGCAATAACAAGACGACATCGATTAACGATGTCAGGTTCACCTCGGGCTGGGTCCGTGGCCGCAGGTTCAGCTTCATTCCCTGACCTTTTCATTGCGCCGATGCAGCGCTTCGACCAATTTAATGGCCTCTTTTTCCATATCGACCACCAACGTGTCGACGCGCGTCCGGTAGTAGCGATAGCCGATCAATGCCGGAATGGCAACGGTGAGCCCGGCCGCGGTCGTGATCAGTGCTTCCGCGATGCCGCCGGCCAGTACCGTAGGGTCGCCGACGCCGTGGGTGGTTATCGCCGTGAACACCTTGACCATGCCAATCACAGTGCCGAGCAAGCCGAGCAATGGCGTAATGGCGGCCACAGTGCCGAGCGTCTCCAGGTAGCGCTCCAGTTCGTGTACGACATGTCGCCCAGTGTCTTCGATCGCGTCTTTCAACACCACCCGGTCCCTGTTCCTGTTAATGAGTCCGGCGGCAAGAATCTGGCCCAGGGCCGAACCCTGGTGCAGTGTTTGAATCTGCTTCTGATCCAGCTGGTCTTTCTTGACCCAGCCCCAGACCTTGCTGGTCAGGTCTTCAGGAATCACGCGCTTCTGTTGCAAGGTCCAGAATCGTTCGAGAATGATGCCCATCGCGATAATCGCGCACAGGATAATGGGCAACATTAACCAACCGCCGGACTTAACTATCTCAACCATGGGAACCCGAACGAGGAGAAAAATGGAAATATACAGTGACGGCGCGGAAAATTCTCGCGGATATGTCGCCATCCTGACTTACGGTGAGGGTACCACGGCATGCCAGAATCGCTGTTCAGCCTGGCGATTGCGATGCAAGCTGCGTAATCCGTCCCTGGCACACAGCCTGAAGCTGATCGCGCCACTGGTGGCAGTACCCAAAACATCGGCTCCGGCATCGCTCCAGCGCTGCTCGACGCTGTGCCGCGGCAAGTTCCAGCGGTTGCCGAATGCCGCCGATGAAATGGCGATGTCGGGACGGGTACGGGCGACAAACGACGGCGTTGACGAGGTTTCGCTGCCATGATGCGGAATTACGACGACATGGACACGCGGTAGCGTACCACCGGCTAGCAGGTCACGTTCCGCCGCTGCTTCGATATCGCCGGTCAGTAGCAGGCGATACTCGCCCGTCGTTACCGCAAGGACACAGGATGCATTGTTGCCGCCGCGACGCTGTGCGGTGCCCGGATACAGAATCTCGTAGTCGATCCCGTCAGCGCTCCAGCGCTGCCCGGCTGCGCAAAGTTTCGACTGTGGCGGCAGGTCACCTTGTAATTCGCCCGCATAGACGTTGCCGACCTGTATGCTTCGGTACAGTGTCCCGACGCCACCGGCGTGGTCGTTGTCCGCATGTGACACGATCAGCCAGTCAATTGCCGCGACTCCGCGATGTCGCAGGAACGGCAGGACAACGCGTTGCGCAGCACTGCTGCCACGATACGATGCGCCGGTATCGTATAGCAGCGTGCGTGACTGACTCCGAACGACAACCGCCAGCCCCTGGCCGACATCGAGCACATGCGTGTCAAAGCAGTTTCGCGGTGGCGTATCGGGGCGCATGCAGGCGATCGACACAACTGCCAGCAATCCGACCCAGCGACCGGGCCACGCGCGCGGCAAAAGCAGCCACAGGCAAGTGCATACGAACAGGGGCCATTGCATCCGCGACGTAGCCAGCTCCAGGTTGAGCCACGGGAGCGCCGCAAAGAATTCGATCAGGCGCTCGACGAGCCGCACACTCAAGACTGCGGGTTGCAACAGTATTGCGGCAAGCTTTGGGAACAGCGCATGCAGCAGAAGACTCAATAAGGTCGATGGCACGGTGATCAGGCTGAATACCGGCACCGCCAGCAGATTGACCGCTGGCGCGGCAATGGCGATTCGCTGGAACATTAGGGCAGTGAGCGGCAGCAGGCCAATGAGTAGCGTCATCTGCACAGACAACAAAGATCGCAGCGCTCGAGTGATGCTCAAGACCCGCCCTGCCCGCAACGCCGCTCGGTGCTCGGCACTCGCGCGCCACAGCAACACAATTACCGCTGCAAACGACAAGCCGAACCCGGGCCGCAGCAGTGCCAACGGATCCAGCAAGAATACGACTATCGATGCAAGCGCCACGACCCGCATAGGTTTCGGTTGCCTGCGCAACACGAATGCCAGGGCGAGCAAAGCGAGCATGATAGCGGCCCGTTGTGCCGGCACTGCGAAGCCGGATAACAACGCGTACACAATTGCGATCAGGGCCGCCAATTTAGTCGCATGAGCGAGATGGTTTCCCGGCAGGCGCAGCAACCCGGATAGCAGCGAAACGACGGCAAGCGTTGCTGTCGCCGCCAGCCCGATATGCAAACCCGAAATAGCCATCAGATGGCTGGTGCCTGTACGGGCATAGCGTTCCCAGGCAGCCGGTGCCAGCAGGTGCCGGGTACCGACGCCGAGAGCGACGATAACCGGGGTTGAATCACCGCCGTTGGCGATGGAAAAATTGACAAAACGCTGGCGCAGGTCCGCCCTGAATGTGAGCACGTCGCTTCCGAGCCTTTTGTTTCGTTTTCCCGGTACAACGTAGCCATTCGCATCAATGTGCTCCCGAAACATCCAGTCCTCGACGTTAAAACCGCCTGGATTGCTGCTGCCTCGAGGCCGGCGCAGGCGCAATTCCAGTTCCCAGATTTCGCCGAGTTTGGGAATGCCGGGAGGATCGAACCACGTGACCCGCGAGCGCCGCGGCAGTCGCAAATCGGCGACAGGTTCAACCAGCATTGACACAAAATCGCTGCCGACCTTTGGAAAGTCGACGATGCGAACTTTGGCAAGCATGCTTTCACCCTCGAAACGCGCCTGCAGCCGGTGATCCAGATTGAACTTGCCCGCAATACTGAAGATCACAAAGCCCAACAGCAGGACGCCGGGACCGCGACAGCGCCACGTTACGATCAGGGCAACAATTGCAACAAAAAGTAGCTGCAACAGGTCCGAGTTAGGTAGAAGCCTGCTATGCTGCGCCGCGATGCCACCCGCGAGCAGCAACAGGCAAACTTGAATTGTATTCGTCGATAAATTCGGCACGAACCATCAAAACCGGACCCAGGCACGATGCCAAGGCGCTTTTTCAGGAAATTTTCGTTCAAACGCAACAGCGTCAGCGAGCAGTGGTTCATGTCCCCGTTTCGGCACCTGCTGCACGATCAGCGCTTGTGGGGCATCAGACGCCGAACAGTGGTGCCGGCGTTTTCGCTTGGCCTGTTTATCTCGTTCCTGCCGACGCCAGGTCACACGCTGATGGGTGCACTCGCCGCGCTTGGCCTGCGTGTCAATATTCCGATCGCAGCACTGTCCACCTGGGTCAGCAACCCGGTGACCATGGGGCCTATGTACTATTTTGCCTACCGGCTGGGACGGCGCCTGCTTAATACGCCGTTGCGAGAGTTTCAGTTTGAGTTGTCATGGGAATGGGTGGCACACACCTTCGTTACGATATGGCAGCCGATGTTGCTGGGCTGCGTAATTCTCGGCGTCATTACAGCCGCCCTCGGCTTCATCGCGCTGGACTTGTTCTGGCGCTTGTCGATCGCAGAATACAAATCGCGCAAGCAAAAGATCCGCCGCGACCAGCAGAGTTAGCCGGACGCCTTCAACACACCGTCTTCGAGCACCAGGATTCTATCCATTCGTGACGCGATTGAATGGTCGTGCGTGACAATAATCAGGCTTGTTTTCAGTTCCTGATTCAGCTCCAGCATCAGCTGCAAGACCTGCTCACCATTGCCGGAATCAAGATTGCCCGTGGGCTCGTCCGCAAGCACCAGGCGTGGGCGCGTGATCAATGCCCGCGCGACAGCCGCACGCTGGCGTTCACCGCCCGAGAGTTCGCCGGGTTTGTGATGCAGCCTCTCGGCAAGGCCGACGCGCGCCAGCAAGTCCCGCGCCTGCGCGACCGCGGTAGCACGTAGCTCACCGCGGATCATCAATGGCATTGCGACGTTTTCCTCGGCACTGAACTCCGGTAGCAAGTGGTGAAACTGGTAGACAAAGCCGATGTTGCGATTGCGTAAATCGCCTTTGGTCGCCTCGTCAGTGCCATGCATTGGTTCGCCGTTTACATAGACCTCGCCGCGTGTTGGCTCATCAAGTCCGCCCATGATTTGCAACAACGTCGTTTTCCCCGAACCCGATGCGCCGATTATCGCTACTCGCTCCGCCGGCGGCACAAGCAGATTGACACCATGCAGAACTTCGAGTGTCGACGTCCCTTCGCGGAAGCCGCGGTAGACATCCCGACATTCGAGAACGGCCTCAGTCATAGCGCAGCGCCTCCGCCGGGGCCGTTCTCGCCGCAACCAAAGCGGGATAGATTGTTGAAAGCAGCGCGAGCACCAGCGCGATCATGGCAATAAACACGACATCTCCAATTTGTAAATCTGACGGCAGGTCGCTAATGAAATAAACATCGGCCGCCAGGAACTTGATACCGAACACAGACTCGAGAAATGCGATGATCGCCTCCAGGTTCAAAGACAGCAAAACGCCCAGCGCAACCCCTATAAGGGTGCCAACGACACCAACAATGGTGCCCTGTGTCACGAAAATCTTCAAAATACTGTTCGGATGGGCGCCGATCGTGCGCAATATCGCGATGTCCGATTGCTTGTCTTTCACGACCATCACCAGTGTCGAAACAATGTTGAATGCGGCGACAGCAATCACCATCAGCAAAATAACAAACAGTATCGACTTGGTAATCTGGATCGAACGAAAGAAATTCACATGCCGGCGCGTCCAGTCGCTGACCATCACCAGCTCGCCATTCTCGATGGCCACTTCACGGACGATTTCCGGGGCGCGGTAAATATCATCGACGGCGAGGCGCACGCCACTGACAGCATCACCCAGGCGGTATAATTTTTGTGCATCTCGGATATTCAAGAACGCGAGCCGGCGATCAAATTCATACATACCCACGCGAAAGATACCGGTAACGGAAAACCGTTTCGTCCGGGGCATGACACCGGCCGGCGTAACCCTGCCTTCCGCCAGCGTAACCGTTACCTTGTCGCCGACTGACACCTGCAACGCATCGGCCAGCTCGACGCCAAGAACGATGTTGAATTCACCCGGTACGAGGTCGTTCAGTGCCCCGCTCTGCATGACGCCGCCGATACCCGAGACGCCTGTCTCCTGCTGCGGATCGATTCCGTGCAATTCTGCGCCGCTGATTTGCTTGCCAAAGACCAGCAGACCCTTACCATCGACAAATGGCGCGACAGCGCGCACTCCTGCATTGCCGCGAGCGATGTCCATCAGGGCATTCTGCCCCTCCAGGTATCCTTCAGTGCCCTCGATGCTCGCGTGCGCGGTCATCGCCAGCAGGCGATTCTTCAGCTCCCGCTCGAAACCGTTGACCACCGACATAACGACAATCAGGACCATCACTGCGATTGCAATTCCCGACATGGATATTGCGGAAATCAGCGAGACAAAACTGTTGCTGCTCCGGGAGCGAACATAGCGACCGCCAATCCAGTATTCATAGCGTCTATTCATAACGCAGTGCTGCGGCAGGATTGACCAGGGCTGCCCGCCGCGACGGATACAAGGTCGCCAGCGATGTCAGTAGCAGTGCGGAAACGGCAATGATTACGACATCCTGCCACTCGAGCTCCGAGGGGATTTGGGTAACGTAATAGACATCGCCGGGCATGATCTGGAATCCGGTCAGCTGTTCCAGTATCGGTACGACGGTGGGTACCGAGAGCGCAGCCAGAATCCCCAGCAGCACGCCGACAACAACGCCCAACCAGCCGATAATCGCGCCCTGCACAAAGAAAATTTTAACGACACCGCCAGGCGACATGCCCAGCGTACGTAACACGGCGATATCAGTGGTCTTGTCCGTGACAACCATAACCAGGCTGGCAACGATGTTGAAAGCGGCAACACCGATGATCAGGGACAGGATTAGCGACATCATCATTTTTTCCAGCCGGATGGCGCGAAAGTAACTGCTGTTTTCGACGGTCCAGTCACTGCTTTTATACGCAGCACCGAGCTGCGACTGCAACGAAGCAGAAATCGCCGGCGCCTGCATCACATCCTCGGCGCGGAAACGCACCGATCCAACAGCATCATCCATTCCCATAATGGCCGCAATATCGTCGCGATGTGCAATGGCGAGCACGCCATCGTGATCCTGCAAACCGACCTCGAATATGCCACGCGTCACAAAGCGCTCCAGAACCGGCTCGACGGTGCCGTCCCCGACAGGCCTGGGCACCAATAGCACAACCCCCTCCCCGATCCGGGCGCCAATGTTGTACGCGAGAATACGCCCCAGGATGATGCCGCGTTCTCCGGCCTGCAATACATCGAGGTCGCCCTCGACCATATTGATTCGTCCGGCGGCTAATGCTGACTCGTAGCGAGGCTCGACACCGTGCACGACGACGGCGACCAGGTCGCGACCCGACTGGATCATGCCCTCCATCTGGATAAAGGGTGCCGCCGCCCGCACGCCGGGCTCAGCAGCCACGGTATCCGCCAGTGGCTTCCAGTCCTCTGTCCTGCCGTCCAGCGCGCCGATCGATCCATGCGCAGACATACTCAGGAGTCGGTTACGCAACTCCCCCTCGAAACCGTTCATAACTGACAGAATTACGATCAGCGCAGCCACCCCCAGCGCGATTCCAAGCAGTGAAATCACCGTAATGAAGGAGACGAAGCGAGTACGCCTTTTGGCGCGCAGATAGCGCAGCCCGACGAAGAGTTCGACAGGATTCAGCATCGGCTCGCATTAAACCACATTCAAGGACTTGTGACGCAGTTCGCATAGGGTTATAGGTTGAGCGGTGCTATAGTTATTTAGTCAAACTTGGGAGTAGTACCAATGATCAAGCTGCGAATCGTATCCGCCGTCGCTGTGCTGCTGGCTCTCGGCGCCATGGCAAACGCCCAGAACCTCAGTATGGACGGTGTCTCGGCAGGTGCCAATGACGGGCGGCCCACGCGCGGTATGACCCAGGCAAGTGTTGAATCGAAATACGGCAACCCGGTATCCAAACGGGCCGCCGTTGGCGACCCACCCATAAGCCGCTGGGAATACGCCGATTTCGTCGTATTTTTTGAATATGACAAGGTGATCCACGCCGTTGTAAAACGCTAGTCACGGTAAATTTTGCAGCCCGGGTCGGAAACGGCCCGGGCTTTTTTGTGTCTGTGTAATAATCGCCTCCCCGCAACACAATCCAACCAGCAAAACCGAATACTGCTTTGAAATATTCCTTACTGAATCCCGACACTCTGACAATTCCGGCACCCGGGCAAGACACTGCCTGGGGGAGCCTGATCGGCGCAAGCACAGCGCTCGCCGCCGCGGAACTGGCGCACTATTTATCGCTGCAACGGGAACGCCCACTGCTCCTGTTAGCAGAGGACTCCCGCCACGCCGACCAACTCGAAGCCGAGACGCGATTCTTTCTTGGCGAGGATTTCCCGGTGCGGCATTTCGTCGAGTGGGAAACGCTCGCCTGGGACAGCTTTTCTCCGCATCAGGACATTATTTCGCAGCGGCTTGCGGTTCTCGCCGAGCTGCCGACGCTGCGACGTGGCGTTGTTATCGCGACCAGTGCCGTTTTGCACCAGCGACTACCGCCCCTCGACTACGTTGCGGCACACTCCTTGTCGCTCGTGACCGGCCAGACTCTGCCACGGGACGAATTTACGCAGTCGCTGGTCGCTGCAGGCTATTATCGAGTGCCGCAAGTTTCCGAACACGGCGAATTCGCCGTACGCGGTTCCCTGATCGACATCTTCCCGATGGGCACCAATATGCCGGTGCGCATCGATTTTTTCGATGAGGACGTTGAATCGCTGCGCTATTTTTCAGCGGAAACGCAGCTATCCGGCGAGCAGGTCGAGGCCATCAATATCCTCCCAGCGCGCGAGATACCCCTCGACGACGATGCCGTTGCGCGTTTTCGCAGCAGCTACAGAGAACGATTTGAAGGGCAGCCAGGCAAGTCGCGCGTCTACAGGGATGTCTCGGACGGTATCGCGCACGGTGGTATTGAGTACTACCTGCCGTTGTTCTTCGATACTACCGCGTCGCTGCTTGACTATCTGCCCGACAATTGCCTGGTTCTAAAACCCGATTCGCTTGCGTCGCTGATGCAACAATTTGTCTCTGACGTCGGCGAACGCTTCGCGATGTGCAGCCTGGACCCGGAGAGGCCGATACTGAGCGCGGATGAGACATTCCTGTCACCGCAGCAGATCGAAACATCACTGCAGCGCTATTCCTGCATACGCTACTCCACCCAATCGCTCGCCGCGGGCGCCATGAATTTTGCGACCCGCCTGCCGCCGGCGATGAAAATAGAAGCCCGCTACGATGATGCTTCTGCGGCGTTATTAAGTTTTCTGCAAGACTTCGACGGACGCGTACTGTTCGGCGCCGATTCACCCGGCCGCCGTGAACAACTGCACGATCTGCTGTCGGGACGCAGCCTCGACCTTGCACGCCTTCCCGGTTGGCAGAGTTTTCTTGACGACGGGCACCGCATTGGCATTGTCATCGCGCCACTGGATAACGGCGTACTGCTGCCCGATGCCGGTATTGCGATTGTCAGCGAGCAACAGCTGTTTGGTGAACGCACCCGGGCACCAAAACGCAAGCGACTCGGTGAGCGCGATCCTGAGGCCATTATTCGCCAGCTCAACGACCTCGAAGAAGGCTCTCCGGTCGTGCATGCCGAGTATGGCGTGGGCCGATACCTCGGCTTGATCACGCTCGAAGCCGGTGGCATCGAGGCCGAGTTTTTGCACCTGCAATACGCGGACGGCGACAAACTGTATGTGCCCGTGCACGCGCTGGAGCTGATTTCGCGGTACACCGGCGCATCACCGGATAATGCACCACTGCACCGACTTGGCAGTGACCAGTGGGAAAAAGCTCGCAAGCGTGCCATCAAGAAAATTCGCGATGTGGCCGCCGAGCTGCTCGATATTTACGCACGTCGCGCTGCGCGGCCGGGACACCGCTTTCGCTGGTCGGAGAGCGACTATCGGTCCTTTGAAACGGGCTTTCCATTCGAGTTGACCGAAGACCAGGCGCATACCGTCGCGGATGTGCTGGCGGACCTGGAATCAGAGCAACCCATGGACCGGGTCGTCTGCGGCGATGTCGGATTCGGCAAAACCGAAGTTGCCCTGCGTGCGACATTCGCTGCGGTACACGGCGGCAAGCAGGTCGCGGTACTGGTACCGACCACTCTGCTCGCGCAACAACACGGGCAGACATTCCGCGACCGTTTCGCGGATTGGCCAGTGCGCGTCGAAGTGCTGTCACGATTTCAGTCTGCCAGGGAAGTAAAAGACATAGTCAAAGGTTTGCAGTCCGGTGCAGTCGATGTCGTTATCGGTACGCATCGCCTGCTGGCACATACGCGAGACTTTAATGATGTCGGACTCGTGATCATCGACGAAGAGCATCGATTCGGCGTACGCCACAAGGAAGCAATCAAATCCCTGCGCAGTGAAATCGATGTGCTGACAATGACCGCCACCCCGATCCCGCGCACATTGAACATGGCACTGGGCGGCATTCGTGAAATGTCGCTAATAACCACGCCACCGGAGGAACGGCTGGCGGTCAAGACCTTTGTGTCCGAGTGGAACGATGTCATCGTTCGCGAAGCCTGCCTGCGCGAGATCAAGCGTGGCGGGCAAGTCTTCTTCATTCACAATCGGGTAGAAGATATTGGGCGGATTGAACAACAGCTGCAAAAGCTGGTTCCGGAAGCGAGCATCCGCGTCGGCCACGGCCAGATGCCGGAGCGCGAGCTCGAGCAAACCATGCTCGATTTTTATCACCGCCGCTTCAATCTCCTGTTGTGCACGACCATCGTCGAAAGCGGCATCGACGTGCCAACTGCGAACACAATTATCATCAATCGCGCCGATCGATTCGGGCTTGCGCAGTTGCACCAGCTTCGTGGGCGCGTCGGCCGCTCGCACCACCGCGCATATGCCTACATGCTGGCGCCACCCAAGGCATCGATGACTGCGGACGCGGTGAAGCGGCTCGAAGCGATCGACTCGCTGGAAGACCTGGGTTCCGGCTTCACACTGGCCACGCACGATCTGGAAATTCGTGGTGCTGGCGAATTGCTCGGCGACACCCAGAGCGGTCAGATTCAGGAAATCGGCTTTTCGTTGTATACGGAATTGCTCGGCCGCGCGGTCGAATCCCTGCGCGCCGGTAAGGAAGCAAACCTGGAGGCACCGCTCAACAGCGGCGTGGACATCAACCTGCATGTCGCTGCGCTGCTGCCCGACGACTATGTACCGGACGTCCATCTTCGCCTGATGCTGTACAAGCGCATTTCCGCGACGGAAAATGCCGCAGATTTGCGGGAATTGCAGGTCGAGTTGATCGACCGGTTTGGCCTGCTACCCGCTGCAGCCCGCAACCTGATGCGCATTGCGGCCATCAGGAAAACCGCGCTGGCGCTCGGCATCGAGAAAATTGATGCGGCCGACCAGGGCGGATACCTGGTTTTTGCCAATGAAAGTCGTATTGACCCTGTCGCTCTCATACAATTAGTGCAGAATGACAGTCATCGATACCGTCTGCAGGGCTCGCACAGGCTGCAGATTACGGCCGATATGTCGGATACCGAGCAGCGCTTTCGTACCATTGAAAAATTGATGCAACGGCTGGCGCTCAAGAACAGCAAACAGGACGAAGCATTGCATGCCTAAACGATTTTCACTATTGCTGATTTTGCTGGCCACGGCCGCCCTTGCACAGGATGAACCGCTCGCAGATCCCATCGAAGCACGCCGCTATACCGTGGAAATGATTATTTTTGCGTACGGCTCCGGTGTTTCGTCCGGCAACGAAATATTTGTGCCCGATATGCCGCCCGAAGAAGAATCTCAGATGATCGACGAGTTTGGCGTGGTACGGGACGATACCCTGCAATCCATCCCGGAAACCACACCGGAGCCTGTCACCGAAACTTTGCCCGTGAGCGAAACCGACGAACCCGACGTACAGCGGCCGCTTGAAATCGAGAGTCTGGATGCAGCGGATTTTGAACTGATGAATGTTATCGAGCACCTGGACCGGCTCGATGCGTATGAACCGCTGGTACATTTCGGCTGGACGCAGGTCACTTACGCCGACCAGCCAACAGAGGCGCGTCCATTGAGTTATTTTGTCACGCCGCCCGACGGCCTGGCAGGCGATATTAACCTGTACCTCAGCCGCTATTTGCACCTCGCACTGAATTTGCAACTGGATGCTCCGCAACGCGAACCCGAACTTTCCGCGGGGGCCAGTAGCTTCGCCCCGTCCTACCCGGTTCGCTATCGCATTAACGAAGATCGAATATTTCGCAATGGCGAATTACGCTACTTCGACCATCCCAAATTCGGAGTCCTCGCGAAGATTACACGCGTCGAAGAAGAAGATACGCAAGAAACGCAAGACCTTGAGGAAACAGAGTTACTCGGCTACGGCAGCGAGTAGTTCTTCCAGGAACGCACGTGCTTCCTGTTTCTCATTGCGAACGTCGGCAACAGCAACCGCATAGGAAACCGTCACAAACTTCGACGTCTCGGAACGCGGATGATGCAATCCGAGTTCGCGTACGGCAGTTGCGATTCGGCTGGCGAACTCACGCACACCGTCTTCATCAGAGGCATGTGACAGGACAACAAATCGCTGCCCGTCGGGTCGTGCCACGACATCGCTGGCACGTCGAAGACAGCGGCGTATAGCCTGCCCAACACGCCGCAGGCAGGAGTCCGCTGCATGCCGGCCGAACACCTCCAGGTACGCAGCAAAATCGTCCAGCGTAAACGTCACAACTGACAACTTGCTTTTTTCCCGCTCAGCAACCGCCCAGTCATGTTCAAAAACATCGGTAAATGCACGCGCGTTTAGCAGTCCCGTCACCGGGTCGTCCCGCGACAGATCCCGAATACGTCGCTTCGCCTTTAGCAACGCATGGTGCATCTCTGCACCCTCCGCAGTTCCAGCGCCGGTACCGGAACGCCAATAGACCGCGTAGTAGGTTATGGGCTCTTTCTTGTTGACCGATAGCGGTCGCATGGCCAGCAGGTACTCTCGCTTGTTGCATTCAATCGGCAAACTGGATTCTTCCTGCGACCTTACTGTCTCGCTGACCTCGAGCGCGAGCTCCCGGCCGGCCAGGTTCTCGATCACGTCGGCGAAGGCCTTGTCGAGAACATCGTTGTCACTGATGGTCGAAAATGCCGGGTTGGCAAGCACAACCGGCCAGTCCGGTTGATCTATGCGCACCAGCAAAACCGGCTCAGACGCCGCTGCTATCACCTGCTGCAGAATTTTTTGGCTGACTGACTTCACCTGTTGCTCGCTGCTTTGCCCTTGAATAACTGCCGCAGCAATGATTCTGCCTGACGCCGTGCTGAACAGGTGCTCGCTTCGACGTCGGCGTGAATCGGTGTATCGCTGCGACCCGCCGCCCGGTTCACGATCAGGCTCAGACAAGCATAGGACAATCCCAGCTCCTGTGCGATCGCAGCCTCAGGCATTGCTGTCATTCCGACGAAGTCTGCGCCGTCGCGCTCAAGGCGATCGACTTCGGCCGCTGTCTCGAGGCGTGGTCCCTGTGTTGCAGCATAGACGCCGCCATCATGGCAATCCAGGCCAGCTGCGCGCGCCGCCTCAAGCAACGCTGTACGCAGCTTGTTCGACAACGGTTCGGTAAATTCGATATGTTCAAGCGCACCTGTGCTGCCGTCGTAAATCGTGTGCTCCCGTCCCCAGGTGTAGTCCAGGATCTGGTCCGGCACCGCGATCTGTCCGGGTTCGCGAACGGCACTGATCACGCCGACGGTGTTCAGCGCGATCACCTGGGTCGCACCGCACTCCTGCAACGCAAGCAAGTTCGCCCGGTAGTTGATCGCGTGCGGCGGAATACTGTGCGGTTCGCCGTGACGCGCGAGCGACATGACGCGATGCCCTTCAATGACAATCGTCTTGACGGCCGCCGACGGCATGCCGAAACGTGTTTGCGGCCGCGAACCCTTATCTTGTTGCGAAAATTTTTCGAAGCCGCTGCCCACAATCAATGCGTAGTGTTCAGGCATCGAGGTGCAACTCCGGTCGCTCACTGAGTTCTGAAAACCGCGCATGAGCTTCCTGCCACTCCTCACTTGCAAGCAGGGTTTCGCGCAACGGCTGCCCGGTACCGTGCAGGCGCGCCAGCCGCACCAGTGACAGCGGGTTCGAATATTCATTCAGTGCGTCGACTGCTCGCTGCGCCCGGCTGCGGTCATTGCACACCAGCACCATGTCACAACCGGCCTGCAACGCACGATTGGCGCGCTCCGGCATGCTGCCGTAGGCCGCCGTTGCTTTCATGGTCAGATCGTCACAAAAAACCGCACCGTCAAAACCCAGTCGTGCACGCAGCTCGCGCTGAATCCAGTAGTCGGAAAATCCAGCTGGCATGTCGTCGATTTCGCGATACACGATATGCGCCAGCATAACGCCGGCGATTACACTGGTATTGATCAGGCTTTCGTATGGACGCATGTCATCGAGCAGCAATCCGTATTCGCGCCGGTCGACCGGCAACTGCAGGTGGGAATCCGCAACGACGGCGCCATGGCCGGGAAAGTGCTTCGCTACTGCTGCCATACCGGCACTGCGCAAGCCGCGTGCAAATGCGCCGGACAGCTTCGCAACCGCATCCGGTTTGCGGTGGAATGCCCGGTCACCAATGATCTCGCTGACTCCCCAGTCGAGATCAACACAGGGTCCAAAACTGAGATCGATGCCGGCCGCGCGCAACTCCGAGGCTATCAGCCAACCCGCTTGCCGGGCCAGCGCCAGGCCCGCGTCCGGGTCCTTGTTGTACTCGAGACCGATGCGCCGCATCGCTGGCATGACGGTGAACCCTTCCCTGAATCGCTGCACCCGGCCACCCTCGTGATCGACAGCAATCAGTAAGGGTGGGCTGCGCAATGCGCGGATATCCGCCACCAGGTTGCCGACCTGTTCTGCCGACTCAAAGTTTCGCGCGAACAGTATGACGCCACCCACTGCCGGCTCCCGTAACAGGTCACGGTCGGCAGGACTTAAGCCAAGTCCTTCGATATCGAGCATCACCGGGCCTAATGACATCCGCTGCGCCTTGCTGTTCGAGTTCATTTACGTGTGAACACCGCTATTGATTCTACATGGGCCGTGTGCGGGAACATATCAATGATACCCGCAGATTCGAGTTTGTAGCCGTGGTCGTGAACAAGAATGCCGGCATCTCGAGCCAGAGTGCCCGGATGGCACGAAACGTAGACAATACGCTCCGGATCGATCAACGGCATCCTGGCGACAACCTCGGCGGCGCCGCTGCGCGCTGGATCCAGCAATAACCGGTCCCAGCCCGCCCTGATCCATCCCTCGCTACCGTCAATCTTGCTCAGGTCTGCAACACGAAACTCGACGTTCGACAAGTTGTTGGCGCGTGCATTTTCTGCGGCCCGTGCAACCAGTGACGCCTCGCCCTCGATACCCAGCACAGAGCCCGCCCGCCGTGCAATCGGCAACGAGAAATTGCCGATGCCACAGTAGAGATCGAGTACGCGGTCATCCGCGCGGACATCAAGCCGGTCGACTGCAAATTGCACCATGCGCTGGTTGATATCGCTGTTGACCTGCACGAAATCGATGGGTTGGAAATCGATTTGTATGTCAAATTCCGGCAACGTATAGCAGAGCGCGTCAACATCACCGGCTGGCTCGATCATTTGCAGTGAATCGAGGCCACCGGGCTGCAGATAAATGCGCATGCCATGCTTGGCACCGAATTCTATAAGCAGTTCCCGATCAGCATCGCTCGGCGGATCGAGCACGCGAAACACCAGCGCGATACCGTTTTCGGCGATCGCCACTTCAATTTGCGGTAAACGTGCGCGAATGCTCAACCGGGCAATCAGTTCACTGAGTGCGTCAATAAGCCCGTCGAGCGGAGCCGCGAGTACTTCGCAGCGATGCATGTCGGTGATAAACGGTGCGTGTTTTTCGCGGAAGCCAACGAGCACCCGCCCTTTCGCCGGCACATCCTTCACAGCGAGCCGCGCGCGTCGTCGATATCCCCATTCAGGTCCAGTCATGGGTTCGAGCCAGCCGGCCGGTTCAACTTTGGCGATGCGCTGCAGATTGTCTTTTAATGTCTGTGCCTTGAGCGTCCGCTGGTAGTCTGCGCTGACATGCTGCAACGAACAGCCTCCACAGCGCCCGAATGCCGCACACCGTGCCTCGATGCGATCGGGTGACGCCTCGATTACATTCAGTAGTTCAGCTTCATCGAAATTGCGCCGCGATTTTCTGCGGATAAATTCAACGCTCTCACCCGGCAATGCTCCAGCGACAAATACTTTCTTGCCACTCAGTGCGGCGATACCCCGGCCATCGTGTGTTGCACTCTCGATTGTCGCCGTCTCCGGCTCTCTGCGCTTACGTGCCATGGTGGATTCTATTCGCTCCAGGCGGCCAGGAATTCATCGAGATGATCCTGCTTCATAGCCACGAGCGATTCACGCACCAGCGCATACTCGCGTTGCAGCCCGGTTGCGTCGAGGTTGCCGCGCATGTGTTCAAAGCGCAGGTAAACCAGCCAGGTGTTCAATACATCGGTTTCGCAATAGTCACGAATGTCCTTGATGCCACCCTGCTGGAAGGTATCCCATACCTTATCGCCGCTCATGCCGAGCTTGCCGGGAAATCCCAACAATACAGCCATCTGGTCCAGGCTGGCGCGGCCGCGCGGCTGATACGCCGCGAGAACATCCATTAAATCCACGTGGCGCCAGTGAAACCGGCCCAGGTAATTGTTCCACTTGAACTCGCGGTCGTTCTCGCCGGTCTCCCAGTATCGCGGCGCCTGGATATTGTGCTTTAGCGCGCGGTAGTGCAGCACCGGCAAATCGAAGCCGCTGCCATTCCATGACACGAGGTCCGGCGTGTACCGTTCGATACCGTCGAAGAAGCGCTGCACGATTTCTGCCTCATCCGAGTCTTCGTCGCCGAGTGTCCAGACCTTGAACGTATCCGCGGTACGAAACGTAACCGAGATTGCCACAACTCGCTGCAAGTGCAGGGGCAGGAATTCGGAACCTGTCTGCTGCTGGCGCTTGAACATCATCGCCGTCGCAACATCCTCGTCCGGCAGGTCATCGAGATCCCAGAAGCGCCGACCAAATTCCACGTCCGGAACGGTTTCAATATCAAATGAAAAGCAATGCATAGTCAGGTTCCGTGTTGTTCAGGGGCTACTGGCAGCTTCGACGACCGCAAATGCGATTACCAGGCCAGCATCGTCAGTCAGGCTTACATGCCCGGCGCCGATACCGAGTTTGTCGCACACTTTGCGGCCGCGTTCCGACCAGATTATCAGCGGCCGGCCCCATGGGTTACTGGTAATCCCGACGTCGCGTAACCACACTCCGTGTGCAAACCCGGTTCCCATTGCCTTGACCGCCGCTTCTTTGCCGGCAAAACGCATTGCAAGGAAACGTACCGGCTGTTTCGACTTATGAAACAAGGCCAACTCCTCGTCCATCAGGATACGCCGCGCGAAATGTTCGCCGTAGCGTTCCCAAATTGCGTTAACCCGGGCCATTTCGACGATATCGGTACCGATACCGAAAATCATGCGTGCATCATCCCTGCCGTGCCTCGAGCATCCGACGCTTCATCTCGCTGACGGCGACAGCCATACCGTCAAAGACCGCCCGAGCAACAATCGCGTGGCCGATATTCAATTCAACTATTTCATCGATCCTCGCGATTGCAGCAACATTCTCATAATGCAGCCCATGGCCGGCGTTTACGATCAGGCCTTTACCATGACCGTATGCGGCCGCGTCAACGATGCGCCGCAATTCTTTATTCTGCTCGTCACCATTTGCATCCGCGTACGCACCGGTATGCAATTCGACTACCGGCGCACCGGCGGCGAGTGCTGCGTCGAGTTGCGCCCGATCGGGATCGATGAACAATGACACACGAATTCCCGCATCTGCCAGCGTCGCACAAGCACGCGATATTTTTTGCATTTGCGCCCGAACATCGAGGCCGCCTTCCGTTGTCAGCTCTGCTCTCTTCTCTGGCACAAGACACACATCGGAAGGTTGCGCCCGAATTGCAATTTCAATCATCTCGTCCGTGACGGCCATTTCGAGGTTCATATGCGTCCGCATCACCCCGGCGATAGCGGAAATATCCGCATCCTGGATATGGCGGCGATCTTCGCGAAGATGCACGGTAATGCTGTCAGCACCCGCCTCCTCCGCAATCGCCACTGCATCAGCCGGTGCCGGGTATGTCGTACCGCGCGCCTGCCGCAAGGTCGCAACATGGTCAATATTCACGCCGAGTTTTATTTCGCTGCTATCGGTCACTTTCTTTTTTCCGGTAATTCGCAGCCGCGATTCTACCGCGATGCAACTCCATCAGCACCTTGCGGCTCTTGAGTTCCTTGCCACCCAGGTGAAACCCGATTATGTCGCGCATCAGCCGATTGGCTGTCCTGAGCACATTTTCATCGTCGAATCGTTGCTCTGCGACGGCGCGTAGCTCGGCGCCGCTGAACACCAGCCTGCCTTCGCTGCGCTCCACCGGCACCGCACCCTGCTCCATGCGAAATTCATAGTGTCGAGCCGAGTCGAGCGGCTGCTGGCTGCCGAACTCATGCTCCAGGTTGACCGCATAACCCAACAGCGTCAGGAATTCGAACTCGAACGCACGCAGGCAGGCCGCGACCTCAGCCGTCCCAACCAGGGAACGCAATACCTGCTCATAGAGCGCAAATATTTCCGGCTGCGGGTCGTGTCGATGCAGAAAATTCAATAGCAGCTCGTTTACATAGTAAGCCGACAACAACGCATCGCCCGTCATGCCGGCCGGCGCCCCCGCTGCTTCAGCCCCGGTTAGTGTACCGAGGTCCGACTTGGCCACCCAGGAGACGCGCAACGGCAGAAACGGCCGCAACACACCGGCCAGGCGCGATTTGGAACCGCGACTGCCGCGTGCCACGACGGCGACCTTGCCGTGATCACGGGTTACGATATCCAGAATCTGGCTGCTATCGCGAAACGGTCGATGATGCAGGATAAAACCGGGTTGTTGCTGCACGCGTCGCTGTGAGCTCATAGCCTGTGCACGGATCAGGGCGCCTCGAAGCCCAGCGTGCGCAAGTCCTTGTCATTATCGGCCCAGTTATTCTTCACTTTGACCCACAATTCCAGGTGCACGCTTGTGTCGAGTTGCTGCGCAATTTCCAGGCGAGCCTGCCGCCCGACTTTTTTCAGGACGCTGCCATTCTTGCCGACCGCGATACCCTTCTGGCTGTCGCGCTCAACCCAGATTATCGCGTTGATAGCGACACCTTTCTCATCGCGCTGCATTCGCTCGACCTGAACCGTCAGGCCATACGGCATCTCCTGGTGCAACATTAGCGTCAGCTTTTCACGAATGATCTCGGCGATATGGAATTCTTCGCTGCGGTCACTGTGCATATGCTCCGGGAACAGCGGCGGCGACTCTGGCAAAAAGCCGGGGATGACCTGCAACAATCGTTCAAGGTTATCGTTCTTCAGCGCGGATACCGGCACGATCTCGGCAAAATCTGCACGTGCAGACAGGGTCGCAATACACTCCAGTAATTTTTCCCTGGGACGGATCTTGTCAATTTTGTTAAGCAATGCGATGACCGGCACATCGACAGTTGCGAGCCGGCCGAGTACATCGTCGTCTTCCTCGGTCCAGCGTGTTGCGTCCGTAACGAACAAAACCAGGTCGGCATCCGCAAGCGCATTTGCCGCCGTCCTGTTCATCAGGCGATTCATCGCCTTGCCGGACTTGCGATGCAGTCCCGGTGTATCCACAAAAATAATCTGGTGCTGCGCAGTGGTGTGCACCGCCAGGATTCGATGCCGGGTGGTCTGCGGTTTCGCTGTCACGATACTGATCTTGCGACCGACGACAGCGTTGATCAGCGTGGACTTGCCGACATTCGGCCGCCCGATTACCGCAACCATACCGCAGCGGTAGTCATCGGTAGTCATTGCTGCTGGCTCTCATCAAGTAACCCGATCATCCTTGCTGCTGCCTTTTGTTCCGCCTTGCGTCTCGATCTCGCTTCACCTTTGCTGGTAAGCTTTTTCTCAGCAACGGTGCATGTGACCGTGAAGCGCTGCTGGTGATCCGCGCCGCTGACGGACTCCAGGGCATATTCCGGCAGTGTAAGCTTGCGTGCCTGCAGCCACTCCTGCAAACGCGTTTTGGAATCACGCAGATCTTTCAGATCCGGCAGATTCTGTAGTCGCTCGGCAAAGGCACACTCGATGGCCTGGCTGCAGGCAGTGATGCCACCATCCAGAAAAATCGCAGCGATCACCGCTTCAAATGCGTCAGCCAGTATGGACTCTCGCCGATGCCCGCCGGTCTTCATTTCACCGCTGCCAAGAATCAAATGCTCACCGAAGCCAAGACCGGTCGCCAGCGCAGCTAGGGATTCGTCCTTGACCAGCGTTGAACGAAGCTTACTCAAATCGCCTTCCGACGCATCCGGACACAGTTTGTAAAGATGCTCGGAAATCGCGAAGTCGAGTACAGCGTCGCCGAGAAACTCCAGGCGCTCATTGTTGCGATGCGTAGCACTTCGATGGCTCAGGGCCTGCTGCAACAGCTCGACATCCTGAAAACGGTACGCAAAGACTTTCTCAAGCCATCGTATGGCGTTCTTCAATGGTTTCGCTCTTCATGGCCGGGGATCGCCCACCCGGCCGAATACTACCTGTTAATGCCGGTCAACGGCGCACCAGAACCCGCTTGTCGAATTCCACCAGGAAAAACACGTTGGCGATAAAAGGCGTTTTGTGACCATAGGTCGCTGCGACCTCGTAACCGCCTTCGACTTTCTTCACTTTCACTTCCTTGGCATTGATTTCGCTAACCGCTTCAATATCGAAACGACGCACCAGGGACTTGCGGATCTGTGCCGAATTCGCGTTAGTGCCGTCGAACTCCTCGCCAATTCCGCTTATGACGCCAGCCACTTTCATGTAATTGAGGTATACGGGGGTCAGACGGATGCCCGCAAAGGCAAACAGCCCAATAAATGCGACAAGGATTATCAATCCAAGCGTTGTCATGCCAGCCTGGCGATGCGCTGCCTGCAACCGCTGTAGTGGTCTGAGGGTCATACCGATCTCCGAAAATACCGCATTTGTCAAAATATCACGTTCCAGACTAGCCTGATTTTAGCTGTCAAATCAGTGACTGACACCACATTATTCAATTTTCCTGCCGATTCGCCCCCAGTCGGGCGCGTCCCATGGCCTGAAGTTCATCCAGATACGAACAGCTTCGCCGACCAGGAATTTTTCCGGGATCGGACCGATATAACGGCTGTCCTTGCTGCGATCGCGATTGTCCCCCATCACGAAATACTCCCCCTCCGGAACAATGTACACGCCATCCTGTTTCGAGCGTCCTGGGTTATGGATCAGCGTTTCGTGAATTCGGCCATCCAGATTTTCAACATACACCGGCGCACCATCAAACGTTTCGCCGTTGACCTTGAGGTCGGCCATAACACCGTTGATCGTCAATCGCTGGCGCTCCAGTCGTACCTCATCGCCCGGCAATCCAATGACGCGTTTGATGTAATTCACCCGTGGATCCGCCGGCAGCCGGAAAACCACAACATCGCCACGCTGCGGCTCCCCGGTTTCAATAATCTTGGTCTCAGTCACCGGCAGACGCAAACCGTAGCTGTATTTTTTGACGAAAATAAAATCGCCTACGACGAGTGTTGGCTTCATCGAACCGGATGGAATACGAAATGGTTCGAAAATAAATGAGCGAATGATTAGCACAAACAACAACACTGGCAAAAATGAACGCGAATACTCGACCAATGTGGTAAGCGCCGTCGGCGCCTTGCGGCTGTCCTGCTCCGCGGTCTTCCAGACCATTTTATCCATCGCAACAACGACGCTGGCAAGCACCGTCAGAATTGTCAGAATCAATGCAAGATTAATACTCAAATCCGGTTCTCACTTTTCAACACGTAATACGGCAAGAAACGCTTCCTGCGGAATTTCAACCGATCCCACTTGCTTCATGCGTTTTTTGCCAGCCTTCTGCTTTTCGAGCAATTTGCGCTTACGTGAAACGTCGCCACCATAGCACTTCGCCGTCACGTTTTTGCGCAGCGCTTTCACATTGCTGCGAGCAATTATCTGGCTGCCAATGGCAGCCTGGATCGCTACGTCGAACATTTGACGAGGAATCAACTCACGCATTCTATCGACCAAATCACGACCCCGAGCTTTGACGTTCTCTTTATGCACGATGATTGACAACTCATCAACGCGGTCCTTATTGATCAGGATATCCAGTCGCACCAGCTGCGCCTCCTGGAAGCGCAGAAAATGATAGTCGAACGACGCGAATCCGCGGCTGACCGACTTCAATCGATCGAAGAAATCGAGTACCACTTCCGCCAGCGGGATTTCGTATACCAGCGACACCTGGCCACCGAGATACCGCATTTGTTGTTGCACGCCACGTTTCTCGATGCACAGCTTGATCACTGCGCCGACGTATTTTTCCGGCACCAGCACATTCGCCGCAATAATCGGCTCACGTAGCTCGGCTATGTCATTCGGCGCCGGCAGTTTTGACGGATTGTCAACGTGCAGAATCTCGCCGCCGTTCGTCAGCACCTCGAAAATTACCGTCGGCGCCGTCGTAATCAGATCGATGTCGTACTCTCGCTCAATTCGTTCCTGCACAATTTCCATGTGCAGCATGCCGAGAAATCCACAACGAAACCCGAATCCCAGTGCTGCCGAAGATTCGGGCTCGAAATGCAAAGCGGCATCATTCAGCCGCAACTTCTGCAGCGCTTCGCGAAAGCTTTCATAGTCGTCCGAGCTGATCGGAAACAGGCCCGCAAAAACGCGCGGCTGCACCTGTTTGAATCCCGGCAACGCTTCTTTACAAGGCTTGTGAGTTGCAGTCAGCGTGTCACCGACCGGCGCACCGTAAATATCCTTGATGCCAGCAATGACAAATCCGACTTCGCCGGTGTTCAGAACCTCGCGATCTTCCATCTTCGGCGTGAACACGCCGACTCGGTCAGCGTTGTGGCTGGTACCCGTCGACATAACCGTAATCTTGCTGCGCTTGGACAGGCTGCCATTCATAACCCGAACCAGCGACACCACACCGACATAGTTGTCGAACCACGAGTCGATAATGAGTGCCTGCAATTCACCGTCGGGATCGCCTTCAGGCGGCGGAATCACCTCGACCAGTTGTTCCAGTAATTCCGGCACGCCCAGGCCGGTCTTGGCGCTGACCTGAATCGCATCCTGTGCATCGATGCCGATAATATCTTCAATTTCAGCGACCACTTTTTCCGGATCGGCGGCCGGCAAGTCGATCTTGTTCAGCACCGGCAGGACCTCCAGGCCCTGGTCGATCGCTGTGATGCAATTGGCGACGCTCTGTGCCTCGACACCCTGCGCGGCATCCACGACCAGCAATGCCCCCTCGCAAGCGGCCAGCGAGCGCGACACCTCGTAGGAAAAGTCAACGTGTCCCGGCGTATCGATGAAATTCAACTGGTAGACATCGCCTGACTGGCTGTTGTAGTTCAGCGACACACTTTGTGCCTTGATGGTAATGCCTCGTTCGCGCTCCAGATCCATGGAATCGAGCACCTGCTCCTCCATTTCACGATCCGACAGGCCGCCGCAATGGTGGATAAACCGATCGGCAAGCGTGGACTTGCCGTGATCGATATGCGCGATGATGGAGAAGTTTCGGATGTGCTTCATGAAGGGAGTTTTTGTTCCGGCTTGCGGTGCGTGGCCTCGCCCGATTCAGCGGCGAAGTATACCGATTTCAGCGTTGTTTTCCGGAATTTCAGCCAGCCGGCGTTTGAGCGCCTCGACATCCAGCGGGTACTCGCTGACCAGTTCGCCGTTAATCTCAAGGACCGGCACGCGAATATCGTATTTGCGGTGCCATTCCGGGTCGGAATCGACGTCGCGAGTCTGTATCTCGGCACGGCCGCGGACCAGGGGCAGCACTTCTTCCAGCATGATTTCGCAAAGATGGCATCCGCGACGGGTGTAGAAATGAATAATCAAGGTTATTGCAGCCCCGCACCCAGATTGTCGACGACCAGCGGCGTAAAATCACGCAGGCAGCGCTGGCGCGTCAGCGTTTTTCGAGCGACGGCAAAGCCGAGGCCGAGGCCCAAAATTGCTGCAACCGCCGTGCCAGCGTCGCCCAGCCCGGCCAGATAGGCCGCCAGCGCGCCGAGAACACCTGCCAGCAACGGATATCCATAAACAACCATGGCCGCCTGTAACAGTTTCTCTGGCGCCAGCACAAAACTCACTTGGTCACCCGGCTGCAGCCTGAGGCCATCCGCGACACTGGCGTTAATCCTGCGGCGTTTGCCCGGCCCCGCGACCACTCCCGCGCCACAGCCCTTACCCTCGGCACACCGCGGGCAGGCAGCGACTGCCTCAACATCGAGCACGGCACTGCGCGTCGCCGCATGCTCCGATAAAGAAACGATTCGGCCTTCTGAATATTGCATAGGGGAATTCTACAGGATGGCGCGTCGGCGCAGTCGTCTGGAATGACTGGTCAGCGCTGCCGCATCGTCGTTGCAAACTGCTTGACGGTTGCGGCCGGAACTTCACCTATCGCGGTAATTTCAAAGCCATCGCGGGCGACACAAAATGCATTTGACCCACCCATTTTAGCTGGTCCTGCAATGCTATCACCGCGCAGCGCACCAATAAAAACGGAGACAAGAGCCAAACCATCGCTGAATACGATGTGAGTAACGACAGAGTCGCTGCCTGCCAGCGTCTCTTCGTGTGTCGATACCGCCGTGAAGCCCGCTGGCAATTCGTCACTGGTCCAGCGTGTTTCAATATCAGTTCCCTGGTGCGTTGACGATTGCGTCAACCAGGTAAACTGTTCTGTACTGTAGGACGATGCCAGCGCACTCTCGTCAATACTCTGATTCAGGCTGATGTCAGCAAATTTCACCTGCTCAACGACGCTGCCTTCATTGAGCAACTGGGTTTGTAACGGGAAGCCGGTTTCCAGGTCCAGCCAGAGACGGTGGCCGTATCGAAAGCTGTCGTGCGGCCGTATCGCCAGCACGATCGCATCACGGCCGGCGACGCGCTCATTGCGCACTATCGCAACATCGTATTCATTGCCAAAACGGATATCGCTGCTCGGCAGCGTTGAAAACAATGTCGAACGGTCGTCCCATTCCTCAACCAGCACGGACTGCCGGTCCGGCAGAATATGATGCACTTCATTGCCATGACGAATGATTTCGAGAGCCGCGCCCTCTTGCGCTACGACCTTTTCGAACACCACACCGTCGGCAATGGTGTGTACGACTTTCAGTGCCTCCGAACGGCCATCCTGCATCCGGATCACGGTGCCTTCGTAGCTGATGGACTGCACCGCGGCACCCATGGTATTCAACCAATCATGCGGGCCGCGCTCTGCCTGCGCGGTCGCTGCAACAGCGAAACTCGCCAGCAGCAATACACGTCCCAGCACTGCCCGTGTGCCGGCCATCAGGGCGATGGCACTGAATTATCAGTTGCAGGACTGTCTTCTTCGGTGTCGGCCAGGTCTTCGACAAGGCCTTCTTCATCGAGATCATTGCTGAATCGCAGCGTTACGACGCGCGAATTCATGCCGTTCGCGCCGAGTTGCGATGCGGTTTCGGCATGGCGGTGGAAAATTTCGCGTTGCCGTTCCTGCTGTGCATCCGGAATCGGCACTACCGGTCCAGGCTCATCCGCCAGCTGCGGGACATCGCCCGGTGCGAGCTCGTCAATGTTGCCGGTTTGCTGCAACGAGAATATCGCGACCAGCGCGACAGTGGCCGCGATTGCGAATCCAACCAGCGGCCGCAATGCTTTCGTCGTACGGCGGCTGCCGGCCGCATCGCCACTGTCAACCGGGCGGTCCGCAAGCTCTGCAGCCACTCGCTGGTACAGGCGATCCGCACCCGCCAGTCCGGCTTCCGCTCGAATCAGGCGGCCAATCGCCAGGTACTCGGCCACTTCCTGGCGCAAGCTCACATCCTGGCTCATTCGCCGCAACAACAATTCCGCTTCGTTCGACGGCAGTTCGCCATCGACAAAAGCAGACAGTTGCATTCGTATTGCTTCGTTCATACTTCACCTTGTCAGGGCGCGCAGCCCCTATAGCATATCAGTTTCAGGCCTTCGCCCCGTCAGCGAATCAGTGACCCGACTTTCTTGCCGATTGCATCTCGTGCCCTGAAAATTCTCGATCGCACTGTACCGACCGGGCATTCCATCGTCTGTGCTATTTCCTCGTAACTCATGCCTTCCAGCTCACGCAAAACTATCGCGGTGCGCAGGTCCTCCGGCAATCCCGCGATCGCCCGCTCAACAATGTCTTGCAGCTCGTTGCTCAGCGTCACGCCTTCCGGCGTATCGGTTTCCTTAAGCTTGGCGTGCAGGTCGTATTGTTCCGGGTCTTGCAAATCGAGCTCCACGTCCATTGGCCGGCGCCGCTGTGCTGCGAGGTGATTCTTGGCCGTATTCACCGCTATCCGATACATCCAGGTGTAAAACGCACTATCCCCGCGAAATCTTGGCAGCGCCCGGTACGCTTTAATGAACGCTTCCTGAGCGATATCCAGTGACAACTCAGGATCACGCACGTAGCGCATGATCAAATTCACTATTTTGTGCTGGTACTTGAGCACCAGCAGGTCAAACGCGCCCTTGTCACCTTTCTGGACCCGCTCCACCAGTTTCTTGTCCGATGCCTGGTTCGACATTCAGCCACGTCCCTGAAAGCCGCCGTACAGGCATTCAATACCGGGATAGACCGGTCGCAGCGCGATTAGTTCTCGAATTTCAGGCTTATTCATCTTTATTCTGTGACACCGGTCGCTGTGTGCGTTTGCAGGCTAGCCGCGGCATGTTAGCAGCTTCAATCGCTACCACCAATGTGCCGCCAGATGACCTGCAGGCGGCGCCAATCCTGACCTGCCCGGGCATTGGCAACAATCAGCTCCGTAACCAGCACCCCGTGTGCTGTGCGCAATCGCAGCCAGGCCAGGCGTGACAACACCAGGCTTCCGGGTCGCAGGCTTGCCGCCACCCACTGGCCATCCTCGTCCAGTAGCAATGCGCTGCCGTCGTTGGCCAGCCGAATCTCGCGGCAAAGCCGGAATCCCCGACGCAGGCGCCGCAATTCATACCGGCCAAGACCGAGGCACGCGAGCGCCGCGCCGAATCGGGGCAAGACGCCAATGGACATCGTCAGCACAATCGCAACGCCTGCGGCAATCAGAAGCTGCGCCGCTACGTCAACCAGCAGGCGTAATTCAGGATCCGGAGTAAGGCAGCTCCAATATGAGTTTGATGACACGCGCTACTGGCTCCGACGTCGGCGTCTGACGTTGTAACAGGTAGCCGTTCAGCTCCGGATCCGACAGCGCCAAAATTGCCTGAAACGCCTGCTTATCGCCCGGCGACGCATCGACATAGCGCGTATCGAGGTAGCGCAGTAACAGGTCGTCGAGTTCCCGCATGCCCCTCCGGCATTGCCAGCGCAGTCGGGAAACCTCAGACAACTAGTACTTCCGCTCGACCAGCATCTTCTTGGTCTCGGCAATCGCCAGCGCCGGATTCAGTCCTTTCGGACAAGTCTGCGTGCAATTCATAATCGTGTGGCAACGATACAGTCGGAACGGGTCCTCAAGGTCATCGAGGCGTTCGCCGGTCGCATCATCACGGCTGTCGACCAGCCAGCGATAAGACGCGAGCAGCGCTGCGGGCCCGAGGTAGCGATCACTGTTCCACCAGTAGCTCGGACAACTGGTCGAACAGCAGGCGCATAAAATGCAGGCTGCCGGCTCGTTAATCAGCTCCTGGTCTTCCTTGCTCTGCAGGCGCTCGCGGTCCGGCGGTGGCGGAGTTCGTGACTGCAACCACGGCTTGATCGATGCGTATTGCGCATAAAAATTCGTCAGGTCGGGCACCAGATCCTTAACGACCGGCATGTGCGGCAGCGGATAGATCTTGATGTCGCCGCTGCTGTCATCAACCGCTCGTGTGCAGGCCAGCGTGTTGCCGCCGTCAATATTCATCGCACAGGAACCGCAAATACCCTCACGGCATGAGCGCCGGAATGTCAGCGTCGGATCGATCTCGTTTTTGATCTTGATCAGTGCGTCCAGAACCATCGGACCGCAGCTGTCCATATCGACATCGTAAGTATCCATGCGCGGTTGCCCACCCGCACCCGGGTCGTAGCGGTACACGGCAAACTGGCGCACATTGCCGGAGCCTGAAGGCGCCGCAAAATGCTTGCCTTTGGTAATGCGGGAGTTCTTCGGGAGTCTGAATTCAGCCACGATGATTTTTCCTAGTAAACACGAGCTTTTGGTTCCACGTAATCCACTTCATCCGTCAAAGTTTCTTGATGAACGGGGCGATAATCGAAACTGACCTTGCCGCTGCCGTCGACCCAGGACAAGGTATGTTTCATCCAGTTCTCATCGTCGCGGTCCGGGTAATCCTCACGCGCATGCGCGCCGCGGCTCTCCAGGCGATTGGCTGCAGATTCAATCGTCGCCGCTGCATTCAACAACAGGTTTTCGAGTTCCATCGTTTCTACAAGGTCCGTATTCCAGATCATGGAACGGTCAGTGACGCCAACATCGCTGAAACTGGCAAACGTCTTGCGCAGTAACTCGACGCCCTTGTTCAGGGTTTCACCGGTGCGAAAGACCGCCGCGTGGTTCTGCATGACTTTTTGCATCTCCAGGCGTATTTCGGCAGTCGGGCGGCTGCCATTCGCATTGCGCAGCTTGTCGATGCGCGCAACGCTGTCCTGTCCGGCGTCGTCGGCGAATGCCTTGTGGCGCGCGCCCGGCGCCATTGTTTCCGAACAGAAATGCGCCGCAGCCCGGCCGAATACCACCAGGTCGAGCAAAGAATTGGACCCCAGTCGATTCGCGCCATGCACCGATACACAGGCAGCCTCACCTACCGCCATCAGACCCTGCACGACAGACTCCGGATCACCGTCCTTCTTGGTTAGAACCTGGCCATTATAATTCGCCGGAATTCCGCCCATGTTGTAGTGCACGGTCGGCAATACCGGAATCGGTTCCCTGGTGACATCGACACCTGCAAATATTCGCGCAGATTCAGCGATGCCGGGAAGCCGTTCTTCAATAACCTCCGGCCCGAGATGCTCCAGGTGCAGGTGGATGTGATCCTGCTCCTCACCCACGCCGCGCCCTTCGCTAATTTCAATCGTCATCGACCGACTGACCACGTCGCGCGACGCCAGGTCTTTTGCGTTCGGCGCATAGCGCTCCATAAAGCGTTCGCCGTCCGCATTGGTCAGATAGCCGCCTTCACCACGGACCCCCTCGGTAATCAGGCAGCCCGCGCCGTAAATTCCGGTCGGATGAAACTGCACGAATTCCATGTCCTGCACCGGCAAGCCTGCGCGCAGTACCATCGCGTTCCCATCTCCGGTACAGGTGTGTGCCGAGGTACAGGAGAAAAACGAGCGGCCGTAGCCACCGGTTGCCAGAATGACCTGGTGCGACCTGAAACGATGCAGTTGCCCGGTCGCGAGATCGATCGCAACAACGCCGCGACAGGCGCCGTCCTCCATGATCAGGTCGACAGCAAAGTATTCGATATAGAATTCGGCGTCGTTTTTCAGTGACTGCTGGTACAGCGTATGCAACATCGCGTGACCGGTACGATCAGCCGCTGCGCAGGTTCGTTGTGCGGTGCCTTCGCCGAAGTGCGTCGTCATACCACCGAACGGGCGCTGATAAATCTTGCCTTCCTCGGTGCGCGAAAACGGCACACCGTAATGTTCGAGTTCGATGACCGCATCCGGCGCTTCCTTGCACATGTATTCGATCGCATCCTGATCGCCGAGCCAGTCGGAACCCTTGACCGTGTCATACATATGCCAGCGCCAGTCATCCTCGCCCATGTTGCCCAGCGCCGCGCTAATACCGCCCTGCGCCGCGACGGTATGGCTGCGGGTCGGAAAAACCTTCGTGACACACGCGGTGGTAAAGCCTGCTTCCGCCAGGCCAAACGTCGCACGCAGGCCGGCACCGCCGGCGCCAATAACGACAACGTCGTAGCTGTGATCGATAAATTCGTAGTCGCTCATGCGCCTGTTCCAATCCTGATTACGGCGTATACGGCAGCCGCGGCAAAAAGTGTGTGGACAAATCGCGATAGCAGCAGTGAGGCGATCTTCAATCCGTGTCCGTGAACATAGTCCTCGATGACGACCTGCACGCCGAGTTGCGAATGGTAGGCCAGCGTGATCGAGAGCAAAATCAGCAACAGGCTATTCAGCGGTTTCGCGACTTCAGCAATCACCGCGGCATGACTGAAATCGCCGCTTGCTGCGAAACAAACCACAAACCAGCTGCCCAGCAGTGCAAGCGCTATTCCGGAAACCCGTTGCCCCCAGAAATGTGCAGTACCGTCTTTTGCGCTACCGAGACCCAGCACGCGACCCAATGGTGTTCGCAAGCTCATAGTCGTCCCCACCAGAACAGGACGGTCAGCAGCGTCGACAAGACGATGACAAACCAGGCCGATGCATTTGCTGCGGCGATCTCGAGACCCCGGCCGGTATCCCAGACCAGGTGCCGGACACCGTTTGCAAGGTGAAAAAAGAACGCAAAACTCCAGCCTATCAGCAGCAACTGCCCCGGCCAGGATTCGGCGTAACTCATGAAACTGTTATAAGCACTCGCGCCCGCGGCCGCATCGAATAGCCAAAGACAAAACACAACGAAGCCGACGCTCAGCGCCACGCCGGTCACTCGGTGCAGAATCGAAACGGTCATTGTGACCGGCCAACGATAAATCGACAGGTGCGGCGAAAGTGGCCGCTCTGGATTACTCATGAATTCTCTTCTTGTTGACGAAACATGTCGAAGTCGACAGCGGTATTATCCTTAAAAATCGATACAACGTCCTGCTTTTTCCCAGTCGCCGTAGCGGGTAGGATCGAGGCCACCGCGCCCACCGATTTCTTTTGACCGCTCGGTACCGTCACTCGCGGTATCATCTGTTGTCGACCCGGGTATGCGGCCGCTCTTGGAATTTTGCGAATCGGCCTTACTTTTTATTTCTTCGTTGCCCACGGCGCGATTATGCCAGAGCAAAACGAATACTGCAGTAAAACGAGTAACTCAACTCATGACGACAAGCACGGTCATAACAGTTCGCGGCACGGATGCCAGCGAATTCCTGCAAGGGCAATTGAGCAACGATATCCTGCGTTTGCAGCGCGAAACTTCTATCCTGGCCGCGTGGTGCAACCCCAAGGGTCGGGTCATCACGCTGATGACAGTGGCCAACGAGAGCGATGGCTACGCACTTCGGGTACCGGCCGAACTTGCCACCGCCCTCGTGCAGCGCATGACGATGTTTCGCTTCCGCTCTAAAGTTGCATTCGAAACAGATGCAGTGACCGAGCCGGTGGACCTTGGCGAAACGATCCGGCACGGCGTGCCGTGGGTCGGTAGCGAACAAAGCGAAAAGTTCACCCCGCACATGCTCAATCTCGACAAGCTGGATGCCATCAGCCTGGAAAAAGGTTGCTATACCGGCCAGGAAATCATTGCGAGGACACACTACAAGGGCGCGACCAAGCGCCGCATGCTGCGTTTTTCGAGTGCCGTTCCCGTTGCAGTTGGCGACAGGATTTCGGACGAGAATCGAGACCTTGGCGAAGTGTTGAATGTCGCCGGAAACGAACTCCTGGCAATCATTCCCGTTGCCAACGCCGACAGCAATCTACAGATTAATGGCAACCAGCTGACACCGCAGCCACTGCCCTATTCGCTGGACTAGTCGAACGACTCCGCGCGCATGTGCGGGAACAACAACACATCGCGTATTGAAGCTGAATTGGTGAACAACATCACGAGCCGGTCGATGCCGATGCCAATTCCGGTCGTTGGTGGCATACCGTATTCGAGTGCCCGAATATAGTCGTGATCGAAGGCCATCGCCTCCTCGTCACCAGCAGCCTTGTTGGCGACCTGCGCCCTGAAGCGCTCCGCCTGATCTTCCGGATCGTTGAGCTCGGAGAATCCATTCGCAATTTCACGCCCGGCAATGAAAAACTCGAAGCGGTCAGCGACGAACGGATCGTCATCGTTCTTGCGCGACAGCGGTGACACTTCCGTCGGATATTGCGTAATAAATGTCGGTTCGCGAAGATTTTCCTCGCCCGTTGCATCGAAAATTTCAATTTGTAATTTGCCCGGGCCGTAGTTGTCCTTAACCGGAACCCCCAGACGCTCACAAACCGCCAGCAGATAGTCCCGATCGCGAATCCGGCTCATGTCGACATCCGGATTGTAGGTCTTGATCGCCTCTTCGACCGTCATGCGTTTGAACGGCTTGCCGAAGTCAAACTCCTCGTCCTGGTATTTGACAATGGTCGTACCCAGTACCGCTTCGGACATGCCGTGCAACATGGCCTCGGTCATATCCATCCAGTCACGATAATCAGCGTAGGCACGATAAGCCTCCATCATCGTGAACTCCGGATTGTGTTGTGTCGAGACACCTTCGTTGCGGAAATTCCGGTTGATCTCGTAGACACGATCGAAGCCACCGACGATCAGGCGCTTCAAATTCAGTTCCGGCGCAATGCGCATGTAAAGCTGCATATCGAGCGCATTGTGATGCGTCGTGAATGGCCGCGCATTCGCGCCGCCCGGCGTCGTTTGCATCATCGGCGTTTCGACTTCCAGGAAATCGGCGGCCTCAAGAAACGAGCGCATGTAGGTGATGATCTGCGAGCGCTTGCGAAATACATCGCGACTCGTCTCATTGATAATCAGGTCGACGTAGCGTTGCCGGTAGCGCGTTTCCTGATCCGACAGGCCATGCCATTTCTCCGGCAGCGGCCGCAAGGACTTCGTCAACAGGCGGACATCATCGGCCAGCACCGTCAACTCACCCTTCTGCGTGCGAAACAATTCACCACTCGCGCCAACAATGTCGCCGACATCCCATTTCTTAAAAGCCTGGTAGACACCCTCCGGCAAGCGGTCGCGCTCCAGTCGCAACTGGATGACGCCGGAGCGATCCTGCACACCAACAAAACTCGCCTTGCCCATGACATTTTTGCGCATCATGCGCCCCGCAACAGAAACCTTGATGTGTTCCTGTTGCAGCGCATCGTTGTCGTGCGATTCGAAGGTCTGGTGCAACTGCCCCGCCAGCGCATTGCGCCGAAAGTCGTTCGGGTACGCAATACCCTGTTCGCGCAATGCATCGAGCTTGCCGCGCCGTTCCGCAATCAGTTTGTTTTCGTCTTTCTCGTTAGTCACGTTACTTTTATAGTCCCTGTTTCAGGCTCGCTTCAATGAAGGAATCCAGCCCGCCATCCAGCACAGCCTGAGTGTTACCGGTTTCGACACCGGTACGCAAATCCTTGATACGACTTTGGTCCAGTACGTAGCTGCGAATCTGGCTGCCCCAGCCCACGTCGGCCTTACTGTCTTCGACCACCGCTGCCGCCGCCTTGCGTTCCTGCATTTCCAGTTCGTACAGTTTCGCTTTCAGCTGATTCATCGCAGTGGCCTTGTTCTTGTGCTGCGAACGGTCGTTCTGGCACTGCACCACGGTATTCGTTGGCAGGTGAGTAATACGCACAGCAGATTCAGTCCTGTTGACATGCTGGCCACCGGCACCGCTTGCCCGGTATACGTCGATGCGCAGGTCAGACGGATCAATCTCGATGTCGATGTTGTCGTCCACTTCGGGAGACACGAACACCGATGCAAAAGAAGTGTGACGGCGATTGCCCGAATCAAAAGGCGATTTACGCACCAGGCGATGCACGCCGGTTTCGGTTCGCAACCAGCCATAGGCATATTCGCCCACGATATGCACCGTCGCGCTCTTGATACCGGCGACCTCGCCGGCTGATGCTTCGATCACAGCGGCTTTGTAGTCATGCGCCTCTGCCCAGCGCAAATACATGCGCAACAACATTTCAGCCCAGTCCTGCGCTTCGGTGCCACCCGCGCCCGACTGGATGTCGAGGTAGGCACTGTTGGTGTCCATCGGACCGGAAAACATTCGCCGGAACTCGAGTCCCGCCACCGTCTTCTCAAATGTCGCAAGGTCTTTGACAACTTCGGTGACGGTGGCGCTATCGTCTTCCTCGATCGCCATTTCCAGCAGCTCGTTCGCATCGCCGAGACCGCTGGTCAATTTGTCGAGACCTGCGACGATCTGTTCGAGCTGCGAGCGTTCCTGGCCCAGCGATTGTGCGCGATCCTGGTCATTCCAGACATCCGGCTGCTCGAGTTCGCGCTCGACTTCCGTCAGACGTTCTGCCTTTGCCTCATAGTCAAAGATACCTCCTCAACGCATCGGTGCGTTCGGTGAGGTCGGTGATGGTCTGCTTGATCTGGCTGGTTTCCATGAGGACTGCGGTCTTTTAGCGTAAACGTGCGCGATCTTAGCACGCAGAACCGTCACGCAAAGGCGCAATTTGTTCGACCAGCAACTGCGGATTTTCAATTCCCCGGAACTCATTCACGTCGAGCTTGAACGCCAGTTGCACGACGCCGCGATAGGCTGGTCCGGCCTGGTTGAACGCGATCGCATCCACAGTACTGCCGCCGCCGGCCGGCTGCACTCGCATCTTGAGATGATTGTCGCCAACCGTGCGTTGCTCGAGCACCTTGAATTCACCACTCCACAGCGGCTCCGGGAATGCCGAACCCCACGGCCCCGCATCGCGCAGCGAGCGCGCGAAGTCGAGATTGATCGCACTATCGGGCAGCGTGCCATCCGTCACGATCGCGCCGCTGAAGTCCGCTTCCGGATACAATCGGCGCATTTGCGCGGCTACCGTATCTTTGAACGACTCGAGTTTTGCCGCCGCAATTGTCAGGCCGGCCGCCATTGCATGTCCGCCGAATTTGTCGATCATGCCCGGCTTAACTGTCGACACAGCTTCCAGTAAATCGCGGATATGTACCCCCGGTATCGAGCGCGCAGAGCCTTTGAGCTTGTCATCGTTTTCCCGCGCGAATGCAATGACCGGGCGATAGCAACGTTCGCGCACGCGCGCCGCGATCAGTCCGACCACCCCCTGGTGCCAGTCCGGTTCGAATACGCAAACGCAATTCGGCCAGCGCTGCTCGCCCAGCGCATCGACATAGCGAAACGCCTGTTCGCGCATGGTCGCTTCGATGTCGCGCCGGTCCTTGTTGATTTGATCCAGCGCGTGCGCGCACTCCGCAGCTTTGTTCGCGTCGTCGGTCAGCAGGCACTCAATGCCCACGGCGATATCTTCAAGCCGCCCGGCCGCATTGATGCGTGGACCGACGGCGAAACCCAGGTCCGAACTGACGCAGCGCGCGAGTGAACGCCCCGACTGCCGCAGTAATGCAATGATTCCCGGAACCGCGTGTCCGGCGCGCATGCGCGACAAACCCTGTTGCACCAGAATGCGATTGTTGTGATCCAGGGGCACAACGTCAGCGACCGTGCCCAGCGCAACAAGATCGAGGTAACGCGCGGGTATTTTCGCTGCACCGCTTTGCCCGCGTTCTTCAAGCATGCGGCCAATGCGTGCCAGCAGGTAGAACGCGACACCTACGCCGGCCAGGTTGCGGCTCGGAAATTGGCTGCCCGCCAGGTTCGGATTCAGGATCACGGCGGCGTCGGGTAATTCACTGCCCGGCAAATGGTGGTCTGTTACGAGCACCGGGATACCCAGCTCATTGGCACGGGCAACTCCGTCAATACTCGACACGCCGTTGTCGACGGTAATCAGCAATGCGGGCGATTGTTGCGCCGCGACGTCGACAATTTCCGGCGTCAGACCATAACCAAACTCAAACCGATTCGGCACCAGGTAGCCGACATCGGCAAAACCGAACTCGTGCAGGCAGCGCAACATCAATGCGGTGCTGGTGGCACCATCCACGTCAAAATCGCCAACCACAAGAATCCGCTGGTCACGATTTTTGATGACCAGCTCCGCGGCCTCATCGATGTGCTCCAGCGCGCTGACCGGCGCCAGCCTTGCGAGCCCGTAGTCCAGTTCAACCGCATCGCGCAGCCCACGCATCGCATACAATCTCGCGTGCAATGGATCGATGTCGCCAAGACTGGCGATGTCCTGTGGCGATGGCGCCGTCCGGGAGACAATCGGGCGCGGTGCTCTCACCCCTGCTCTCCTGCGGCCAGCCAGTGTGACGTACGACGCCACACCCGCAACGCATGCGAACGACGTATATGCGCTCGCAGCCCATCCCGGAACAATAACGTCAGACCGCTCAGCCGGTCGGCTCGCAGCGCACTTCGCAGTCCCTGCAACACAGTCTCCAGTACCGGCGTTTCGATGTCATCCGGTACCTGGGCAACAAACCCGGCCACCGAATTCTCCAGACAGGCTTCGATGCTGCCCAACCAGGGTTCAGCAACGGCTGTCGCGGAATACCAGTAGCCTGTAGACAGGGCATCGTCCGAAAACAACGGCGGCTGCGGACGCGTCGCTTGTTGCGGCGCGATTCCGCCACCCCACAACCACAGCGAGTTGACCGGCCGCAGACCGCCCGCCTGACGCGCCTGGTTGATGTCGTGATCGTGCAATGCCATTTCAATTTCACTGACAAGATTGCGAAACCGGTCGGCGCCATCTCCGTCCGGCAGGTACTCATCCGGCTTGTCCTGATCGACAACATCCGCAGACACGGCCGCTGTTGCGATTGGCTGCGGTGAGCTCAGGTAGCCGTGCGGGCCCAGTCGCGTAAAACCAAACTGATCGTCGCCCTCCAGTGTCGTCTGTAAGTAGTCGATCAACGCGCGTATGTCTCGCGACGCAATATCGCCGCGTCGAAATGCGTGCAGACAAAGATGATCCAGCCGCGGTTCCAGGTACACCGGATCTGCCGCAGCGATCCAGTTCGCGGGCCTGTCACCGGTCTGGCCCCACATGCGCAATGCCGCCAGACCCTGATCCGGATAGGGCATGCCGAGTTCTGTGACAATACTTGCCAGGCTTTCGCGCCTCGATGCGTCAAAACTCAAGTCCGATTGTGACAGCCAGGCCCGCAGCGATTTGTCCTGCAGTCGCCCGCCCGTTACAGGCGGCAACACGACGAGCGCCGCGTTTTTGTCATATGATGTATTCACTTTAAGCGCAGATGGTAAGGGAAGCGCGTTTGAAATTCACAAGAGAATTGCCGGGTACGCTGACGGTGCGCAGCATCGACGAGGCCGGCATACGCATTAACGATGAGCTGTGGTCCGGTAGCGTTGCGATGACGCCAACAGAAGTTCTCGGCGAGTGGACCTCTGCGCCGATCGCCGAGCTGGTTGCCGGCGACTTTGACGAACTACTCGAACATGCGCCGGAGCTGGTATTGATCGGAACCGGCGCCCAGAGCCAGTTCGCACCGCGAGAACTGATGTTCGCGTTTGCACGCCGCGGGATCGGACTCGAAGTTATGGACACGGCTGCCGCAGCCCGAACATTCAATGTTCTTGCAGGCGAAGGCAGGCGTGTCGCCGCAGTTTTATACCCGGGTAGATAAATCAATCCAGCAGGGTTTCGCCGGAAATGCCGTTGGTTTCCATCATCTCGCGCAGGTTTTTCAGCGCATCCAGTTGAATCTGCCGAACGCGTTCGCGCGTCAAGCCGATCTCACTGCCAATCTGCTCCAGCGTCTCGCGCCGGTACCCGTGTAGCCCAAAGCGCCGCTCCAGTACCGTGCGCTGTTTCTCATTGAGTTCGAAAATCCAGTAGTCAACGATGTCGTGAACAGCATCCTTTTGCGCGCACTGCGATGGTTCCGCATCCCGTTTCGCGGGCAGCCGGTCTACAGGCTCGCTGCCATCTTCGTCGCTGGCAGTCGCTCGCAACGTGACTCGCTCATGCAATGCGAACAGGCGTTCAACTTCGGCCACATCGCGTTGCAGGTACGCCGCAATGTCCGCGGTCGTCGGGCTGGTTTCCTGCTGCTGCCGCAGATGCCGGGCCGCCCGAAGGCAGGTATTGATGTCCTTGATAATATGAATCGGCAGCCGCACCGTGCGCGACTGATTCATGATGGCACGTTCGATGCTTTGGCGAATCCACCAGGTCGCATACGTCGAAAAACGAAAGCCTCGTTCCGGGTCGAATTTCTTTACCGCGTGAATCAGCCCGAGGTTGCCCTCTTCGATCAGATCCAGCAACGGCAGACCGCGATGGATGTAGCGACGTGAAATTTTGACGACCAGCCGCAGGTTACTCTCGATCATGCGCTGGCGAGCAGACTCATCGCCATTTTGCGCGCGCCGCGCGTAATATTTTTCTTCGTCCGCAGTCAGCAATGGCGAGATGCCAATCTCGTCAAGATACAAGCGTGTTGGATCCAGCTGCTGTCCCACGTCCTGCCCTCACGTTGTACGCATTGGCTGCGACAGCATCGTGGCGGCGTATCGATAACTTTTATCGAACCGGACTATCTCGCTGGCAAGTATTGTCGCGGGTTAACCGGCTTACCGTTGCGCCTGATCTCAAAATGCAGTCGCGGCTTGCGTTCCGGCCCCTCACCCATGGTCGCGATTTTCTGGCCCTTCTTGATCACATCGCCTTCCTTGGCCAGCAGCGACGCGGTGTACCCGTAGGCACTCAGGTAGGTGTCGTTATGTTTAAGAATAATAAGCTTGCCATAGCCGATCAGTCCACTGCCTGCATAGACAACCCGCCCGGATGCCGCAGCGTAAATAGACTGGCCGGAGCGCCCATTGATCAGAACCCCGGTACCCGTGCCCGGTTTTGCGCCAAAATTAACGTTGATACGACCCTTCGTCGGCCACGCCCAATTCGGTGGCGGCTGCGCCGGGATCGACGGCAGCGGTCGTTTCTCCGTGGTCTGCTTGCGCGTGGTGCCAGTGCTGCTGCTGCGCGTCGTTGCAGCGGCCGGACCATAAAGTCGCAAGCGCTGCCCCGGATAGATCAGTGATCCGTCGCCAAGTCGGTTCCAGCGCGCGAGATCCTCGGTCGATTTGCCGTAACGCCAGGCAATCGAGAACAGCGTTTCGCCCTTGCGCACGATATGGGTCTGGCTGTCGCGCCAGGACGTCGGGCTCGCGCAGGCAGTGACCAGGACGAGCACCGAAAGAATCAGCCAGCGCCGCCTGATCATTGCCCCCGCATCATAAGCCAGGCAATCAGGGCGCCTGCAGCAACCACCGTAGCCCAGCCGATCCTCTCCACGTGTAACCGAAGATTGTCTTCAAATTTCTGGCCGCCCAGTCTTACCAGGCCCGCCACAAGAAAAAACCGTGCGGCACGGCCGACGAACGACGCGAGAATAAAGCCCGGCAGATTCAACACGGCAACCCCCGCAGCGATGGTGAATACCTTGTACGGAATGGGTGAAAACCCGGCGACGAAAACAATAAGCACTCCATAGTTATCGAACCAGCCTCGACTCGTCTGGTACGCCGACCAGTAATGCGACTCACGCAACCACGGTTCGATCGCATCGAACAGCGCGTAGCCAATGAAATAACCGGCAATGCCGCCGAGGACGGAAAATACGGTGGCGATGGTGGCCAAACGCATCCAGCGGTCACGGGTTGCGAGACACATGGGTGCCAGCATGACGTCGACGGGAATCGGAAAAAACGACGATTCCGCAAAGCTCATTGCAGCCAGGTAACGCTCAGCGTGGCGGTGACGTGACCATTCGAGGACACGTTCGTAGATCGGGGCAAATAGTCTCATATCACATTAATTATACGAATTATCATATTGATTAATATGATTTATTTACCGGCCACTAATGGGACGAAGCTAACCGGCCCGAGCGACACCTGCTCGAATTGGTCCGGATGATTGACGATCATCGTCAGGTCCTGCTTACCCTGCGGGCCAACCGGGATGATGAGCCGCCCGCCCGGCGCGAGTTGTTGCAGCAGCTTTTTGGGCACCGACGTTGCTGCGGCCGTCACGATGATGCCGTCATAAGGACCGTACTTTGGCCAGCCTTCCCAGCCGTCACCCGGCTTGAACTGCACATTGTAGATATCGAGCTCGCGAAGGCGCTGCCGGGTCTTGCTCAACAATTCGCGGATACGCTCGACGGTGTAAATTTTTTTCACGAGTGGCGCCAGGATCGCCGTCTGGTAGCCACAACCGGTGCCGATTTCCAGCACCTTTTGCCCTTCGAATCCGGCTAATAATGCTTCGGTCATGCGCGCGACGATGAAGGGCTGACTGATGGTCTGCCCCAGCCCGATCGGCAACGCCGTATCTTCGTAGGCGCGGCTCGCCAGCGCCTCGTCGACGAACAAGTGCCGCGGCACGTTGCGAATCTGGTTGAGCACCGCCTCGGATCGAATCCCCTGGTCGGTAAGGCGCTGCACGAGTCGATCACGCGTACGTGCCGACGTCATGCCAATACCTTGCCGATCGCTGTTCAACGTCCCAGCACCAGCCATTTCGTCAGGTCGTCGATGGCGCCGTGACGAGTGAGATCAACGTTTAACGGCGTCACAGACGCAAAACCCTGTTCAATTGCGAAGAAATCCGTCTCGTCACCGGCATCCTGCCCTGCACCGGCGGGACCCACCCAGTAAATTGCTCGCCCGTAAGGATCCTTGTCCTTGACGATATGTTCGGCCTTGTGACGAAAACCCAGGCGTGTCGCGCGGACACCTTTAAGATCTTTCAGTGCTATGTCCGGGACGTTTACGTTCAGAACCACATCGGACGCCAGCGAGGACTGCTCGATTTTCTGCACCAGTTCAACGGCGACCGACGCGGCCGTAGCGAAATGCTGCAATTTCTGGCCGACCAGTGACACAGCAATGGTCGGCAGCCCGAGGAATCGACCTTCCATCGCCGCCGCCACCGTGCCCGAATAAATCACGTCATCGCCGAGATTGGCGCCGTGATTGATGCCTGACACCACCAGATCGGGCTCGTAGTCCAGGAATCCGGTCAGCGCGACGTGCACGCAATCCGACGGCGTACCGTCAATCGCGTATCGATTCGGCGCGATTTCGGTGACCCGGAGCGGCGTGCTCAGGGTGAGAGAGTTACTGGCCGCCGATCGATTCCGATCCGGCGCGACCACGACAACGTCGGCGACCTCTGCAAGGGCATCAGTTAGCGTGTTGATACCTTCGGCATGGTACCCGTCGTCGTTACTTACGAGGATTTTCATTATTTGAGACGAGTGAACTCGTGATTGCGGAACGCGCTCACTATACTGAATGTTTCCCGCGCACCATAGCCTCAAAGGCCCTGTTGTGACCGACGACGACCACGATGCCTTTCGCAAATCGATTTCCGGCGCAAAACCGCTGAAAAGCGAACCGCGCGCGCCGGCCGATACGCCGAAACCGAAACCGCGGGCCCGCTTCACGCGCGCCGACGAGTCTGCTGTGCTCGCCGAATCGCTTGAAGACGATATCGACACCATCGAACACGGCTATGGTGGTGCGTTGCGCTACCAGCACCAGTCCGTCGGACGCCGCACCATGCGCAAGCTGAGCAGAGGCGGCTACAGCGTGCAGGCCGAAATCGACCTGCACGGCATGACCCTGGCCGAGGCCAAACCGCGGCTGCGCGATTTCATCGACTACAGTGCTCAGCAAGGCAAGCTCTGTGTGCGCGTCGTTCACGGCAAAGGCCTCGGTTCCGGCGAACGTGGCCCGGTACTAAAGAATGCGGTAAATCGCTGGCTGCGCAGTTGGGACAGGGTGCTGGCGTTTGTATCGACCCGGCAGGTCGATGGCGGGACTGGGGCGATTTATGTTCTGTTGGAGCGAACTTAGTCAGCTCGGTGATCGTGTTTTGCGAAGAATGGTTTCGGCCAGTAAGAGCCATTCCCAGACACCAGCCACACTCGTATCAAGTGTCGATAGTGTCCTGCATACCGAGGAAGTTAAAAATATTTGAACAAATAGCTTCATCACTGATTGTCCTGAATGGGTGTCTGATCATCGGATTTGACAGCCTCGTCCTCAATATCTTCCACCGTCACAGTAGCCTTCGCCTTGTTCGCCTCAACCCACTTCATGTTAAGAACAAGCAAGTGCCTGAATGCTTCCGGACTGTACTTTGACCTCCGACTTGCCTTTGACAAGAATGATGACGATCCATTGCTGGCAGCCGCGCCTGTCACGCCACCTGCACCGTCAATCGGATCCGCCGGCGTCGTGCTACGTAGCGCTGTCATCAAAGCCGCCGGGTTAGTCGCGATACCGGCGCGAATGTCCGGATAAGTACCGAATAGATCGGTAACTGTCCAGTCGCTTATGTCCGGTTCTATTGTCGAGGCCGATACTAGTTGTCGTCGCTCACGTTCTTTGAGAAACGGCGACAGGTGTGCGACCAAATCCGTCTCAAACTCAGGAAAGTAATCCGAGTTGCGCTCATAGAAACTTGACACATGGAAGGTCGTGGAACGACTTCCGCCCCGCGACGTTCCACGATTTGAATTGATGAACTCTAAAGCATTTTCAGCAAGCGCACGGTAGACGTTTTCGCCGGTATATGCCGTTCTACGAATGTTCGGGCCACCGATAACCCCCTGATAAAGTCCATAAATTATCAATGGATCATTATTATAGTTGTGCTTAAGAATCGCAGCTTGGATATCATTCAGACTTAACGAAGCACCGGATACTTTCAGCAGCTTTCTTCTCAGGATCGAGTCCTCGCCGATCAGTAAGTCCTCAAGATCTCTCTTTGGGTAAACACCGACAATCTCATTCAACAGTGCGACGTTGTATAGGTTCAACCAATAAGCAAGTTGCTCTGATCTATTGAAATATTTTAGTGGCGCGACGTCTGGCAGTTGTTCGAGGCTCTTCCGAATGTCTCTTAACAATTGTTTCGCATCGTCGTTACCTTCAAAGGCTTCGAAATATACTCGATTACCTTCGTAGATCGTTGCCCGTTTTATCTTAGGTTTAATTCGGGTCCCGATACCAGGATGCGTGGGCGCCGCCTTCCCCCGATCCGACCTTCCTATGTCCACAACGACAGCTTGCAGCCACTGCGTCAAGATACCATAGTCAATCGTCCTCTCCGACGATGCATCAAACTCTTGGAATTGTTCGGCCCCCGCCGAATCTGCCGCCCCAGCAAAGCAATCTGCGCACCACGTGACGAAGAATACAAATAGAGAAAGCCAAACTAAGTACTTGGCGCTCATTGCGCTTCTGCGCTCTGAAAGTCGATTGCGGGCTAGTTGAACCATTACCTTTCGCACTGTGGTTGTAGTCGATCAAGCCAATTCCGCTTCCTTCTCGACCTTTGGCATACCAGAATTACTGGTGTTCAGACGCTTCCACTAGCCAAGCGAGAGCGGCCGCTTCGGATCATTAGCTGAACTCCATGATACCGCGTTTTCAGCAGATCGAATGACGGCTATTGCGGGGATAACGGACATTGCCACAGGGAGAAAACCACTATTCGAGAATGGTCAATTTTAGTTTCGACTTTTTCTAAGATGATCGTCCGATCAATGCAGATAGAGCGGCGGTCCCGGCTCCAACGCGAAATTTTTCGCATTGGTCAATAATCCCCCCGCTGGGGGATTATTTAACGAATCGGAAATTTCTCCAATATCGTCATCCACCATGTCCGCCAGCCGGTAGCCGCACTCGGGCACGGCGCGGCCGTCCGGGCGCTTGAAATACCAGCGATGTTCGAAATCGCGTTCGATGGTAAAGCCTCCCTCGTGAACCAGCTTGTGGTGCTGCGAACACAACAACATCAGGTTTTCGAGGCTGGTCTCGCCGCCCGCCGACCAGTGCCTGATGTGGTGCGCATCGACGAAGCGCGTGTGCCGGCAACCCGGAAATGAACAGCCCTTGTCGCGCGCCTTCAATGCGCGCTTGATCGCCGTCGGCACCATTCGTGTTTTGCGGCCGATACTTAACGGCTCGCCGTGATCGCCCTCGACCAGAACGACCGCATTGCCGTCACAACACAGTCGTTTCACACTTTCGACCGGCAAACCGGAGCGGCCATTGCCTTTTGTCAGTGCAGTCTGGTCGACGTGCACCGTCACCAGGTAATCGTCCGACGAATTCGCCACTGCATTACGCTGCTCATGAAGAAAAGCGGTCGCGACCTTGACCAATGCATCGGCCTGCCGCGCGGTCCAGGACTCGTCCGCAAACTCGGCACTCGAAAGCGAATCATCGCGGGCTTTGTCGAGTGCCTTCTCTACGAGCTCACCGACCTCGATTGGCAGCTCGGCCGTGAAAGTCATTGTGCCCTGCTCCGCGTTACGGGAGATTCGTAGCGAACGGTTGGTGTGGGCTCGATTCGCGACGTCCGTCGAATCCGTTTGGCCGCACCGTAATTCCCGGCAACGTTCTTCTACCCGTGCCGTCGTCGTTTGCAATGCAAAGTCAACGAATTCCATTTCACTGTGTGCAGCAACGACGCGTGTCATCGCCCGGACCTTCGAATACGACAATTGCCCCGATGAAAAAGCAGCCGACGTCACGGGCAGCGATTTCAACGCATGCGCGACTCGCACTTTCTCGCGCGCCGCGTTCATGCCGAAGTCGCAACGCCAGTGCAACCACTCGGCGCAGTTGGCCAGTCCCCAGCGGAGCCAGCCAGCACGCTCGTCGAACTGCCGGATCAGCACCAGCAGTTCGTAGGTTTCGGCATTAATTCTCGTCGACAAGCCGACGATGGCCTTGTCGAGATCGTCGATAGGAAGGAGGTTCACGGTGGGTTTGATAACAGCATTCATGGCACGTCCCTGCGGTATGAATAATACTGTCATTATATACAGTATTCATGCTATTTTCAATTTATAATCAATAAGTTACTGGACAATCTCGCGCAAAACAGACGTTGCGAATGCGCCGCGGCGCAGCGTGAAAGACAGCGTGATGCTTTCGTCGCCTTGATCCATTTCAAGCGCCTGCACACGCAGTCGCAAGCTGCGGCTGCCGGGTTTGACGCGGGCCTTGTCGAAGGCGGCCTGCCAATCTGCGTTGCGGCAATTGGAGCCGTCGCCGGGCAACTCCGCCGCCGGGTGAATGTCCATCTCTGCACAACGCCGTTCAAGCTCCTGATCGACAGCAGCAACGGGAAACACGCTCCCGGTCCCGTCCAGGTTCGCAATATCGCCGGGTAGCAAGCGATTCCAGCTACCGTCCACTACTCGCTGGTGCAGAGTCTCATTGAACAGGAACGAACGCGCAGTCGAGATCGCGATGCTGCGTTTGTGCCGTGGCAATCGCTTTCCTGCAGCCCAGGCGTTTGCGAGTTCGATATTTCCTCCGTCACGCCCAAACCGCTGCGGACCAAAATAATTCGGTACCCCCTGCTCGCGAATAACAGCCAGCCGCTCGGAAAATAAATCTGACCCCTTTTTGAGGTCGCGCAGGACGATGCGAAAGTGATTGGACTGGTGCGCGCCGCGGCGCAGTTTCTTGGAGTGCCGTTGTACGTCGAGCGCGGTGACGCCATCGATATCGAGCGCCGACCAGTCAGGCTCATGCCAACGCGGTACGCTGAACCACTGCCGGGTAACCGCGTTGCGATCTTTCAGGCCGGAATAGCCGACCTCTTTTGCGGCAACGCCGGCAAACTTCGCCAGTTGCCGTGCCAGCCATTCGGTATTGGTGCCGGTCTTTTCGAGATACAGGTAATCGTGTTCGCCCTGGCCATCAAACTCGTAGCCAAGTTTTTCGGTCACATCGAAATCAGCGGGTGTGCTGCGGAGTTTGCCCTCGCATAGAGGCGATCCGTGTGCGCGAGCCCAGTCGGGCAGTGACATTTGAATATCGCTGGAGCGGATTAACGCGTCGCGCTGGCGACCGGCACGACCTGGTAGAAGGTTTCGTGTTCGCCAATCATGCCGAGATCGGTTCGCGCGCGCTCTTCCGCTGCGTCCCGGCCCTGCTTCAGGTTGATGACCTCGGCATCGAGTGACGCATTGCGTTCACGCAGTGCATCATTCAGGGCGCGTTGCTCGGCGACGGCGGCACGTAGCTTGCGCGTTTTCTGATAGCCGTTATCCGAAAACCACAGTTCGGCTTGCAAACCGAGTCCGGCAATCGCAACCAGCACCAAGAGTCCCCGTGAACTGAACAAACGCTATTCCCCAATCCGTCTGTGTCTGACGTCTAGCCGGCCTTGACCGAGAACGCCCCGCGAGCCGCATACCCGGCGTCGCCACCCAATTCTTCTTCAATACGCAGCAGCTGGTTGTACTTCGAAATTCGATCCGATCGCGACAACGAACCCGTCTTGATCTGTGTCGCCTTGGTACCAACTGCGATGTCAGCGATCGTACTGTCCGAGGTTTCCCCGGAGCGGTGCGATATCACCGACGTGAACCCTGCTGCATCTGCCATAGTAATCGCATCAAGAGTTTCGCTTAAGGTACCGATTTGGTTAGGTTTTATCAATATAGAATTGGCAATTTTTTCATCGATGCCTCGCTTGAGAATGGCCGTATTCGTGACGAACAGGTCATCACCCACGAGCTGTACCCTGTCTCCCAGCGCATCGGTGAGCGTACGCCAGCCGTCCCAGTCGCTCTCATCCATGCCGTCTTCGATGGTGATGATCGGATACGCATCGGCCAATTCGGCCAGAAATGCGCTGAATCCGGCGGCGTCAAACTGCCGCCCTTCCGATGCCAGATCGTAAACGCCGTCCCTGTAAAACTCGGAACTGGCGACATCGAGGCCGAGCAGGATGTCGTCTCCGGGCTTGAACCCCGCTTTCTCGATCGCGGTCATGATCGTATCGAGTGCAGCGCGGTTTGACGGCAGGTCCGGTGCGAATCCGCCTTCGTCACCGACAGCCGTGTTCAGGCCCTGAGCATTCAGGACGCTCTTTAAGCTGTGAAAAATTTCTGCGCCGTAACGCAATGCTTCGTGAAAATTTGGCGCACCGACCGGGAGCACCATGAATTCCTGGATATCGACGCTGTTGTCGGCATGTGCGCCGCCGTTAATGATGTTCATCATCGGTACCGGCATCGTCGTGTTGTCGCCGAGATGACGAAACAGCGAGACTCCGGCAGACGCCGCATCCGCCTTCGCGACGGCGAGCGAAATCGCCAGCAACGCATTGGCACCCAAACGTCCCTTGTTGGCGCTGCCATCGAGATCGATCATGCATTGATCGATGGCCCGCTGATCGGCAAATTCCTTGTTCAGCAACGCATCGCGCAATTCACCGTTCAGGTTGGCAACCGCCTTTTGTACACCTTTGCCGAGGTAGCGTGACTTGTCGCCATCGCGCAGCTCAACGGCTTCACGCGTTCCTGTCGATGCACCGGATGGCACACCGGCACGACCCTGACTGCCATCGGCAAGTGTTACATCGGCTTCTACCGTCGGATTGCCGCGTGAATCGAGAATTTCCCGACCCCGAATGTCGCTGATTATGATCATTGTTACTCCGCGTTCGGAACGCCGAGGCCGTAGTCCGCCTCGAGGTAACCGTTTTGTTTGACCGTGCTGTCGATCGACAACAGGGTTTCCAGAAGTTGTTGCATCTTGTCCAGTGGCCACGCGTTGGGACCGTCACTGAGTGCTTTGGACGGGTCCGGATGCGTTTCCATGAAAAATCCAGCCACGCCAGCGGCAGCGGCTGCGCGTGCCAGCACCGGTATGAACTCGCGCCGCCCGCCCGATGAGGAGCCCTGCCCGCCGGGCAATTGCACCGAGTGAGTGGCATCGAATACAACCGGGGCGCCGGTACCGCGCATTACCGCGAGACTGCGCATGTCCGATACCAGGTTGTTATAGCCGAAGGAAAAGCCGCGCTCGCAGACCATAATATTTTCGTTGCCGGTCGACTTCGCCTTGTCGACAACATTCTGCATTTCCCAGGGCGACAGGAATTGTCCTTTCTTGATGTTCACCGGGATGCCGGCGGCAGCGGTACGCAAAATAAAGTTGGTCTGCCGGCACAGGAACGCCGGCGTCTGCAGGACATCGACGACGTCAGCGACTTCGTCCATCGGTGTGTCTTCATGCACGTCTGTCAGTACCGGCAGATCGAGCTGTTTCTTGACTTCGCTCAAGATGCGCAGGCCCTCTTCCATGCCGGGACCGCGAAATCCGTCTCTCGAACTGCGGTTCGCCTTGTCGAATGACGATTTGTAAATGAAAGGGATGCCGAGGCTTGCGCAAATTTCCTTCAGTGTGCCGGCCGTGTCGAGCGTCATCTGCTCGCTCTCGACGACGCAGGTTCCGGCAATCAGGAAAATCTGCTGCTCGTTGCCAACGTCAAAGCCGCACAAATTCATGCTTCTGCTGCCTCCGGCATCTCGCCTTCATTGTGTTTGCGCACGGCACTGATGAAACTGCGAAACAGTGGGTGACCGTCGCGCGGGTTCGAGGTGAACTCCGGGTGAAACTGGCTGGCGAGGAAATACGGGTGACCCGGTATTTCGATCATTTCCACCAGGTCGTCAACGGACAGTCCGCTGAAGACAACGCCCGCGTCGGAAAGCTGCTGGCGGTAGTTGTTATTGACTTCGTAGCGATGGCGATGGCGTTCGACAATGCTGGTGCTGCCGTAACTCTGCGCGGCCAGTGAGCCTTCCTGCAGCGTCACCTGCTGCGCGCCAAGGCGCATGGTGCCACCCATGTCGGAGTCCTCGCTGCGTTCTTCGGTGTCGCCGGTCTGATCGCGCCATTCGGTAATCAATGCGATGACCGGGTACGGCGTGTCGCTGTCGAATTCAGTGCTCATCGCCCCGTCGAGGCCCGCGAGATTGCGCGCCGCCTCGATAACCGCGACCTGCATGCCCAGACAGATACCGAGGTACGGAACGCCGTTCTCACGCGCAAAGCGCACCGCCTTGATCTTGCCCTCAATACCGCGATCACCGAATCCTCCCGGGACGACGATGCCATCCATGCCCTTCAGACACTCGACGCCGCGTTCTTCAAGATCGCGTGATTCGATATAGGTAATATTAACGCGCGTGCGATTGTGAATGCCACCGTGCTGCAACGCCTCGATCAGGGAAATATACGAGTCTTTCAGCCCCATGTACTTGCCGACCATGGCGATGTTCACCGCGCCGGTCGGATTCTGGTTTGCCTCGACGATCGCTTCCCATTCATGCAAATCCGCATCCGGTAAATCGAGGCCCAGCTGCCGCGCAACGATTTCGTCGAGGCCCTGCTCATGCATCATCGCCGGGATTTCGTAGAGGTCGTTTGCGTCCCATGCCGAGATGACGGCTTTTTCCTGCACATTGGTAAACAGCGCGATCTTGCGTCGTTCCTCTGCGGGAAGCGGTTTTTCAGAGCGACACACGAGGATGTCCGGCTGAATGCCGATCGAGCGCAGTTCCTTGACCGAATGCTGCGTCGGCTTGGTCTTGATTTCGGATGACGTCGGGATATACGGCACCAGGGTCAGGTGCACGTACACGACCCGGTCGTGACCAAGCTCGATGCCCATCTGGCGAATTGCCTCCAGAAACGGCAGCGACTCGATGTCACCGACGGTACCGCCAATCTCGACCAGGCAAATATCGGCGTCACCCGCCCCTTTCTTGACGCCTTCCTTGATTTCGTCGGTGATATGCGGGATGACCTGCACCGTCGCGCCGAGGTAGTCGCCGCGACGCTCCTTGGCGATGACACTCTCGTAGATGCGTCCGGTCGTGTAATTGCTGTGCCGCCCGCCTTTGGCGGTGCGCACGAAGCGCTCGTAGTGGCCGAGGTCCAGGTCGGTCTCGGTGCCGTCTTCGGTGACGAACACTTCGCCATGCTGGAACGGGCTCATGGTGCCCGGATCGACGTTGATGTACGGGTCCAGCTTGATCATGCTGATCGTCAGGCCGCGGGCCTCAAGGATGGCGCCAAGGCAGGCCGAAGTGATTCCTTTCCCTAATGAAGAAACCACACCGCCGGTAATGAATACATACGATGTCATGATCGATCTCAAGGTTTGCAACGCGCGCGTTGCAGGTCGAATTTCATAACAGCAAGAAACGAGAAAGGGCTGGATCAAAAGCACGACCAGATGGCGTGATGCTTTGTTCCAACCCTTCGAATTCCGCGCCGTCGTTTGGACTAAAGACGGTGTTAGACGTTATCAGGCAGTTACGCTCAATGCAATGCGGGACGGTCAATCCAGTGCACTGAAGCGCCCGGCGTCGACACCGCATCATCTGCCAGCCACAGGTCGGCGACCGCGACCAGGCGCCCGTCCGAATACAGCAGCGGCAGGCGGTCGCGCATCCAGGGGACGACCCCCTCTTCTTGAAGTAATTTCTTTAATTTACGTGTATGTGGTTGACCAAAGGGTTTAATTTCCTCGCCACCGCCCCGTGACCTGATGACCAGACCGGCGTTCAGCACCGACTCGGACAAACCTGGCTCGCCGTCATGCGACAGTTTTAGCGTCCCGCAGCCGGCCGGCAGCGACTGCGAGCGACCGGAAAAAGGCATTTCCAGTGGCGCGTCAGCAGGCAATTCCGGCATCAGGTAGAGCGTATTTCGGTAGCGACGTACCACAGCACCCGGCCAGCACACCTCCGGTTGCGCATCGACGCGCGCAGCAATCACTTCGTTCAGTACGCGTTCGAGGCTCACAGCCGTCGGTGCTGGCAGCCGTAAATCGCGCAACGCGAAGCGAATGAGGTTTTTCTGTCGTGCAGTCGACAGCCGGGACAGCCCGTCAAGCGGCAACTTTGTGGCGCGGCCGCCGAGTGTCTGCAAGTCTGCGCGCGCGAGGTCCTGCATTAGTTCGGAGGCCTCGCCCGCATAGGCTGCACTGCGCTGCAGTCGCTGTGCCACGTCCGGCCAGCGTCGCGCCATGATCGGGAGTACTTCGTGCCGCAGGAAGTTCCGATCAAAGCGCCGTTCATCGTTGGACGGGTCATCGATCCAGTTCAGGGCGGTGGATTGGGCGTACTCACGAATGACAGACTGCTCAAGAGACAACAGCGGCCGCACCAGCCACGCGGGCCCCATGGGACGCGCTTCTGCGATGCCAGCCAGACCCGCTGCACCGCTGCCGCGCAACATGTTCAGCAACAACGTCTCGGCCTGGTCATCGGCGTGATGCGCACTGAGCAACCAGTCGCCGGCACGTAATTCTGCACGCATGGCTGAGTAGCGTGCGTCGCGAGCCGCAGCCTCCAGGCCTTTGCCTGCATTCTCCAGAACGCAGACCGCAAGACTGCGAAATGCCGTGTTGTGCGCTGCTGCGAACGCGGCACAGCGTTTGCTCCAGGCTGCAGAGTCGGTGTGCAAACCATGGTCGACGTGCAACAACAGGATGTCGCGAGCGGAGAATTGCGGGTCCTGCTGACACATGGCAATGACGCAGTGCGCTAATGCCGTCGAATCGAGGCCACCGCTGAAGGCAATGACGTATCGGGAAGGTGTGCCGATCCGCCCTTCCAGGGCGGTAAATCGCGAGGCCAGCGCCTCGGGATCGAAGCTCACGCGTCTTTGAACTGACCGAAGCCGGCGAGACGCTTCTGACGGTTGGCCAGCAACTCCTCGACAGACAGCGCCGCCAATTCATCCAGGCTGTTGCCGATCGCGTTTCGAATCACTTCCGCCATTTCCTGCGGATTGCGGTGTGCCCCGCCAAGTGGCTCGGGCAGCACCTCATCGACCAGGCCAAAACCCTGCAATTGCGGTGCGGTAATGCGCATGGCTTCTGCCGCGTCTTCCGCTTTCTCCGCACTTTTCCACAGGATCGACGCACAGCCCTCCGGCGAGATCACGGAATAAATGCTGTATTGCAGCATCAGCAACTTGTCGCTGACGCCAATGGCCAGCGCACCGCCGGAGCCGCCCTCACCGATGACAATACTGAGAATCGGCGTCTTCAGTCCGGCCATCAGGTAGAGGCTGAAGGCAATCGCTTCACTCTGACCGCGCTCCTCGGCGCCAACCCCGGGATAGGCGCCTGGCGTGTCGATGAAAGTGACCACCGGCAGCTTGAATTTCTCGGCCAGGCGCATCAATCGCTGCGCCTTGCGATAGCCTTCCGGCTTCGGCATGCCATAGTTTCGCCGCACCCGCTCTTTCGTATCGCGCCCTTTCTGGTGGCCGATAAACATGACAGCGCGTCCGTCGATGCGCGCGACACCACCGATAATCGCGGGATCGTCCGCATACATACGGTCGCCATGCAGTTCCTGGAAGTCCGGTGCGATCGCATCGAGATAATCCTGGGTGTACGGGCGCGACTCATGCCGGGCCACCCGAGCCACCTGCCACGGCGACAACTTGGCAAAAATACTCTTGGTCAGCGACTCGCTCTTTTCCTTGAGGCGTGCGACCTCCTCGTTGATATTGACTTCGGAGTCATCACCCACGTAGCGCAGCTCATCGATCTTGGCTTCCAGTTCCGCGATCGGTTGTTCAAAGTCCAGGAATTTCAAATTCGACCTTTGTTCATTGGCTATCTCGCCCCTAACCCTACATGATTTCTCGGCCGGGGGCGTACAGCAGCCGGACATTATTATTCCCCAGCAATTCCGTCAACTTATCGCGCAATTCACGACTGGGCCGCACCGCCCATTCCGGCCCCAGCGACAGACGTGCCGCCGCATTGTCGCCGATATAGCGAACAGACACATCGCAGCTGCCCTCGCGAAAAGGCAATAACAGGTCGTGCAGCTTGACGAGCAGCGCCTCGCCCTGCCCGTTCGGGGCAACACTCAGTACCAGGCTCTTCGCGCGCGACTCGATGACCCGGTCTATATGCAGCACGTTTTTGACATTAATGGTCCAGCTGCCGATGAAATCATCGTAGCGCAGGCCACCGCTGACGATAACGATTTCGTCCTTGACCAGCAGGTGGCGAAACTCCTGGAACGCCTCGCTGAACAGGCTGACTTCCATCCGCGCCGTGTCGTCGTCCAGTACGACGCTGACCCGGTTGCCGCGCTTGCGCACATCAACAATCAGGCCGGCCACCGTCGCCTCACGTCGCGCCTGGGCGTACTTGCGCTCACCTTTGTTCGTTTGCGGTGCCGGCTCGGCGATGATGTCGCTGAGTTTGCCGTCCGACAACTGTCGCGCGTCAAAGCGGACGGCGTCGAAAGGATGCCCCGTCAGGTACAGGCCGAGGGCTTCTTTCTCATAATTGAGCAACAGACGTTCCTGCCATTCGGCCAGTTTCGGCGGCTGGTTTTGCTCGACCTCGGTGGCTGGCTCGCTCAGGCCGAACATGTCGTTCTGGCCAGCAGCGGCGGCTTTTGCCGCCTGGTCAGCGCTGCGCAGCGCTTCTGGCAGCTGCTGCATCAAACTGCGGCGCGATTCGCCGAAATCATCCATCGCGCCGGATTTGACCATCGCTTCGACCGCACGGCGGTTGATCTTGTCGTGGTCGGCGCGGCGACAGAAATCCGTCAGGTTCCGATACGGGCCGTTCGCCTCGCGCTCGGCGATCAGCGCCTCAACAGCGCCGCGGCCGACGCCCTTAATCGCGCCGAGGCCATACAGGATCGCGGCTTTATCCGGCACACTGAAATGGTATTCAGACAGGTTGATATCCGGCGCCACCAGTTGCAGCCCCAGTTGGCGACAATCGTCCTTGAGTGTTACCAGCCGGTCTGTATTGTGCAGATCCGCACTCATCACGGCTGCCATGAACGCGGCCGGGAAATGCGCCTTCAGGTAGGCCGTCTGGTATGACAGCACGGCATAGGCAGCCGAGTGCGACTTATTGAAACCGTAACCGGCAAATTTCTCCATCAGGTCGAATATGTGCGTTGCCGTTTTTTCCGCCACACCGCGTTCGGTCGCGCCATTGACGAAGATCTCGCGCTGCTTGGCCATCTCTTCCGGCTTCTTCTTGCCCATGGCCCGCCGCAAGAGATCGGCCGCACCCAGTGTATAGCCCGCGAGCACCTGGGCAATCTGCATCACCTGCTCCTGATACAGGATCACGCCGTAGGTTTCCTCCAGCACCGGTTTCAGGTCCGGGTGCAGGTAATCGATATCCGCCTTGTTGCTCGCGTGTTTGCGCGTAATGAAGTCGTCAACCATGCCCGATTGCAACGGACCCGGCCGGAACAGGGCGACCAGCGCGACCAGGTCGTCAAACTGATCCGGTCGCAGGCGCTTGATGAGATCGCGCATGCCGCTCGATTCAAGCTGAAACACCGCGGCCGTTTGCGTGCTTTGCAACAGGCGAAACGTCTGCGCGTCGTTATCGGGAATCTGCTCGACTGAAAATTCACGCCCCGGATCAGTCTCATTCACAATCCGGACGGCCCAGTCAATAATCGTTAAAGTTTTCAGCCCGAGGAAGTCGAACTTGACCAGACCTACGGCCTCGACATCGTCCTTGTCCAGTTGCGTGACGACATTCGTGCCGCCCTCTTCACAATACAGCGGCGCAAAATCGGTCAGTGCGCCGGGGGAAATAACCACGCCGCCGGCATGTTTGCCCGCGTTGCGGACCAGGCCTTCCAGCGATTTCGCAAGATCGATTATCGCCGCGACTTCTTCATCGTCGCGATACATGGTCGCGAGTTCTTCGGAGTCCTGCAGCGCCTTCTCCAGCGTGATGCCGATTTCGAACGGCACCTGTTTCGCAATGCGATCGACGAAGCCATAGGGCTGCCCCAGGATGCGGCCGGTGTCGCGGATCACCGCTTTTGCCGCCATCGTGCCGAACGTAATGATCTGCGATACGCGCTCCCGGCCATAGCGATCGGCAACATAGTCGATGACGCGATCGCGACCTTCCATGCAAAAGTCCACGTCGAAATCGGGCATCGACACACGTTCGGGATTCAGGAATCGCTCGAACAGCAAGACATGCTGCAGTGGATCGAGATCGGTAATGCCCAGCACCCACGCGACCAGCGAGCCCGCGCCGGACCCGCGGCCAGGACCGACGGGAACGTCGTTTTCGCGCGCCCAGCGAATGAAATCGGCCACGATCAGAAAGTACCCGGGAAAGCCCATCGACTGAATGACGCCAAGCTCGATCTTCAGGCGCTCGAAGTATGGCGCGGACAATGCAGCGCGCTGTTTTTCCGCTACCTGTTCCACCGCGAATTTTCTGTCCAGCGCAGCTTCGAGGCCTCTGCGTGCCTCCGACTCGAGGAATTCGGCTTCAGTTTGACCCTCAGGCACCGGAAACGCCGGCAACACACTGTCCCCGAGCGCCAGGTCAAGGTTGCAACGGCGTGCAATTTCCAGCGTGTTTTGCAGTGCCGACGGGATATCGGCGAACAGTTCACACATTTCACGCGGCGATCTCAGGTACTGGTTCTCGCTGTAGTGCCGGGGGCGATCGGTGTCGCCGAGTCCACGACTTTCGTGAATACAGACGCGCGCCTCATGGGCGTAGAAACCGTCCTGATCGAGAAACCGTACATCGTTGGTGGCAACAACCGGCACTGAGAATTCACGCGCCAGTTGCAGCTTCTCCTGTACGATTTTTTCTTCGTACGGACGGCCGGTACGAATCAACTCAAGATAAAAACGGTCACCGAACAACTGCTGCCAATGCTGCAGCGCCTGAATGGCAAGCTCACGTTTGCCGCTTGCAAGTGCCCTGCCGATGTCTCCTGCACGACCGCCGGATAACGCGATCAATCCACTGCAGCTCTCCGGCGTCAGCCAGTCACGGCGTGCCAGCGGCTGACCGCGAACCTGGCCTTCCATGTAGCTGCGGGTAACAAGTTCGCAAAGATTCCGGTAGCCGGCGTTGTCCTGTACCAGCAAGATCATGGTATGCGGGTGATCAGGATCATCGTCATTGGCAATTCGCAGGTCGAGACCGATGATCGGCTTGACGCCCGCGTCGATCGCTTTGCGATAGAATTTGACCAGCCCGAACAGATTATTCTGATCCGTCAGGGCGACCGCCGGCATCTGCTTGCTAACGCAGCGCTTCATTAGCTTTGGTATACGGACGGTGCTATCCACCATCGAGTATTCAGTGTGCAGGTGCAGGTGTACGAATTGCGCCGACATCAGGACGCGGCTCGAACCGGCGCAAACGTCTGCCGGTGTTCCCGGCAAGGACCATACTCGCGCAGTTTCTCACGGTGAATTTCGGTGCCGTAGCCTTTGTGCCGGGCGAACTCGTAGCAGGGGTAAATCCGATCGAGTTCGGCCATCATTTGGTCACGGGTTGTTTTGGCGATAATCGACGCGGCTGATATCGATGCCACGCTGGCATCGCCGCCCACGACCGCTTCGCCACCGACCGCAAAACGTCGGAATTCCAAATTCGGCAAGCGATTGCCGTCGATCAAAACGTTTGTCGGTATCAATCGCAATCCCAGGATTGCGCGGCGCATCGCCAACATTGTCGCGGCCAGTATGTTGATTGCATCGATTTCTGCCGGGTCGGCCCAGGCAACTGACCATGCCAGCGCGTGTCGCCGAATCTCAACGGCAAGTCGTTCGCGGCGCGGCGCCGACAATTTTTTCGAATCGGTCAGGCCGTCGATCGACGTGCCACGTGGCAAAATAACGGCCGCGGCAACGACCGGGCCCGCCAATGGTCCGCGGCCCGCCTCATCAACACCGGCCACTAGGCCGTTTGTCCGGAATAAGTTTTGCTGCTGCATTACCTGGCTTAAGTTCTGGCAAGCTCGATCACGGCGTCGGCTGCGCGCTGGTCTGTATTCAGCGCCAGCTCTGTGCGCAGTTTAGCAAATCTGTCGCGGATCATTTGCCTTTGCGGCGCGTCGTTCAGGAGTTCGATAACCGCCGTCGCAATAAGATCGGGCTGTGCATCGCCCTGCATGAACTCCGGCACCAGCGGCGTCTCAGTCAGCAAATTAGGCAACGTGAAATGGCTGAGCCGCAACAACTTCAGGCCGCGAATAATGGCGTAGGATATTCTGCCAAGGCGATACGTCGCGACCGTCGGCCTCGATAACAAGGCCGATTCGAGCGCGGCGGTACCGGATGCCAACAACACGACATCGGCTGCAATCATGGCACGCTCCGAATCGCCGTCCAGCAACGTGAAGCTGGCCGCCATTCCAGCCGCTGCAAGCTGCGCCTCGATCAGGGGTCGCAATGCCGGTGTGGCAACGGGCGTTACAAAATGCACCTCGCTGTCAGATTCTGCTATTCGCTTCGCGGCCGCAAACAGGATATCCCCTAATTTGGACACCTCACTCTTGCGACTGCCCGGCAGCACGGCGACAACTTTTGTTGCCGTGATACCGAGTGCTGCTCGTATCGCCTGACTGTCAACATTGCCTGGAACGCTGTCCGCTTTGGGATGACCGACAAAGTCCGCGGCAATTCCCGCGTCGTCATAAAGCGTCTTTTCAAACGGCAACAGGCACAACACCTTGTCTGCGGCTGCGCGTATTGTCTTGATCCGGCCGGCACGCCATGCCCAGATCGAAGGACTGACGTAGTGCACGGTCTTGATACCCTGTGCACGTAACTTTTTTTCCAGTCCCAAGTTAAAGTCCGGCGCATCGATACCGACAAACACATCCGGCGGCGAATCTGTCCAGCGACGGACGAGCTCTCGCCGCAATCGAAGCAACCTGGGCAAATGCGCCAGCGGCTCGATCAGGCCCATCACGGCCAGGGATTCGGCAGGCTCCCACTGCTCGCAGCCGGCTCCCAGCATCGCCGGGCCGGCAACGCCCTCAAAAATCGCGTCGGGAAATCTGCGCCTGATCTCACGCACCAGGCCCGCGCCGAGCAAATCTCCAGACGACTCGCCAGCGACCAGCCCGATCTTCATCGCGGTAATCTAACGTACGATGCCGCGTTCGGACGAACGCAGCGACTCGACGAACAAAGTGAGTTCCGGTTGTGACTCCAGGCGGCCCTCGAGCTCCTGCACTGCATCCGCCAGTTTCAGCCCTTTGCGAAACACGAGTCGATAAGCGTCCTTGATGTGCCGAATTTGCTCGCTCGAAAAATCCCGCCGTTTCAGGCCCTCGCTGTTGATGCCTTTGGGGACCGCGGGCTGGCCGGAAACGAGCGTATAGGCCGGAATGTCGCGGTTAATTGACGAAAACATGCCGAGGAATGCGTGTGCGCCGATCTTGCAAAACTGGTGAATACCGGTGAAGCCTCCGCAGATGACCCAGTCACCGACGTGCACGTGACCCGCCAGTGTTGCATTGTTTGCCATGATGGTATTGCTGCCGACAACGCAATCGTGCGCGATATGCACGTACGCCATTATCCAGTTGTCGTCGCCAATCAGCGTCTCGCCTGCATCCTGCGTCGTGCCACGGCTGATCGTACAAAACTCGCGAATGGTATTGCGATCGCCGATTTGCAGACGCGTTGCTTCGTCCGCGTACTTTTTGTCCTGCGGATCATCGCCAATCGATGCAAACTGGTAGATGTGATTGTCGCTGCCGATAACGGTGGGACCGTTGATAACCACGTGACTATCAATCTTGCTGCCCTTGCCAATTTCAACATGGTCGCCGATGACACAAAACGGTCCGATTTCGACATCGTCTGCGATTGTCGCTGTTTCGGAAATTATGGCGCTGGCGTGAATCATTTTTCGAGTTTCTTTACACGATCGAACAAATTTCCAAGGCGCCGGAAACGCGCCACCTGTTTAGCCCATGATTTCATGTCTTCAGCAGGAAAGCTCGCGCCGTAGGTACCCGGTTCTGTGACATCCTTGGTGACGAAGGACTTCGCCGCAACAATGACGTCGTCGCAGATTTTGACGTGCCCGACCGCACCGCCCTGACCCGCAAACATACAGCGCTTGCCGATTGTTGTACTGCCGGCAATCCCGCTCATCGCCGCCATCGCGGTATGCGCGCCGACGTGAACATTGTGCGCGATCATGACAAGGTTATCGAGACGGACACCATCTTCGATGACGGTATCGCCTATTGCGCCGCGGTCCACGGTCGAATTGGCGCCGATTTCAACGTCGTCGCCGATTCGAACGCCGCCGAGTTGCGGCACTTTGACCCAGCCGTCAGGCGTCATCGCATTGCCGAAACCATCGGCACCGAGCACGACACCGGGATGAAACAGGCCTCGGGCACCGATGCGCACGTCGCGAACGATCGTGACATTGGCAACGAACTGGCTCCCAGGTCCGATATCACAATCCGGCCCGACGAAACACCCGGGTCCAAGCATGACGTTTGCGCCAATCCGAGCACGCTCGCCGACGACAACATTGGCGCCGATATGGGCGCTCTCGGCAATACTCGAGGACGGTGCTATCACTGCGGATGCATGTATTCCGGCCGGATAGACCGGGTCCGGACACACACAGGCAGCCATGCGCGCGTACATGGCGTACGGCTGGTCGCAAACCAGTGCATTGACCGGGCAGCGTTCTGCGTCTTCCTTTCGCAGGATGACCGCGGCTGCCTGCGTCGCAGGCAGCTCGGGCAAATAGGATGAATTGGAGAGAAACGTTAGCGACCCGCTGTCGGCATTACTCAGCGAGGCAACACCGACAACTGTCGTCTCCGGATCACCAATCAGTTCGCACCCGAATCGGGTAGCGAGTTCTCCGAGACTGATCGGCATTCGCGTCGTGCAACGCCAGACTATTCTGACGAAGCGTCGTAGTTTGCGACGATTGCGTTCAAGACTTCTTCGGTAATGTTCACCGTATTGCTGACATACAGTACACCGTCGCCCACGATCAGGTCGTAGCCCTCTGCCTGCGCATAGTCCTGAACTTCTTTTAATACATTGCGCTGCAACACGCCAAACTCTTCATTTTGTCGGACGTTGCTGTCTTCCTGGTATTCGGTCTGCAGGCGCTGGAAATCACGGCCAAGGTCACGGAGATTTTTCTCGGCATTTCGGCGTTCCGTCTCACCCATTACTGCAAGATCTTTTTGTACTTTTGCCTGCAGGTCTTCGATTTCCTTTTGCTTGGCCAGGATCTCGCGCTCACGCGGTGCAAATTCCTCGCGCAGTGCATCCATCACGGCTTTCGTCTGCGGCGCACGTTCAACGATCGCCTGCAAACTGACAACACCAATCTTGATTTCCTGAGCGGCAGCCGGAAGCGCAAATGCACTCAGAAAGACTACGCCGATTGCTGCTTTAACAATTAAATTCTTCATAAAACTCATTTACCCCATTCCCTTAAAACGCTTGTCCGATGGAGAATTGAAACCGCTCGATTTCGTCCCCGTAGTACCTGTCGTTACCCTTATATGCATTCAGCGGATAAGCATAACTGAATCTAAACAGCCCCAGTGGCGCGAGCCACTGTACCCCGATTCCGACCGAAGTGCGCAGATCGTCAAAGTCAGGCTCGTAGCTCAGCGGCGATCCTAACTTGTCGTAAAAGGCGACTTCGCCGGTATTGAAAACATTGCCAAAGTCGTAGAACAGGCTTGCCCTGGCCTGGCTGGCGAATTTCTCGGGCAGCGGGATTATAAGCTCAACCTGTCCCGCAACCAAAGCGTTGCCGCCATACGGCCGCCCGAAGGTATCTCTTGGCCCAAGATAGGATTCCTTGTAGCCACGGATCGACTCCGGCCCACCACCGTAGAATTGCTTGTACGGCGGGGTGGCTGTCGTGCTGCCAATGCCTTCGGTAAGCCCCAGCTCCGCGTTCGCACGGATGACCCATTTGGGCGACAACGGGAAGTACTTGGTGAAATTAAAACGCGCCTGGTAGTACTCGATGTCGCTGCCGGGCACCGCCATGCTGAGGAAAAACTGTTGGCGAGTGCCACGGGTCGCAAACAGCGAACTGTTCAGGCTGTCGTACGACCAGCCTAAAACTGCCTCAAAGACGTCAAAGTCCGTGCCGGTAAAAACAAGGCCATTGCCGATGTCCTGCGTGAACGGATTACCATTGTTTGCTACCCATTCTGCCGCTTGCTGGGTACTGTTGCTTCCCGACAGCAACTCTGAGTGCTGGTAGGTCAGGCCAAACGATAAGGCCTGGTGCTCGGTTATCGGATACCCGTAGTCGACACTCGCGCCGGCGCTGGTTGTTGAGAAGTCAGACGATGCCGACGTGAACTGCGTGATATCGCGATAATTGATGCTCAATGTGCGGCGCACACCATCCATCGTCCGATACGGATCCGTGTGCGAAATGCTGTACAGTTTCTGATAACGACCCGAGTTCAACTCCAGCGCTACGCGATTACCGGTGCCTAAGAAATTGGTGTGAACGATGCTGCCATTCAGCAGTATTTTTTGCGACTCGGAATAGCCAACGCCACCGGAGAACTGCCCCGGCATACGGTAGTCCAGGCTCATGTCGATATCGACCAGGTCCGGGCTTCCCGGCACCGGAATCGTCTGGTAGTCAACTCCGGGCTCAATATAAGGCAATCGCTGCAACAGAATCTTGGAACGGTCCATCAGTGAATTGGACAAATAGGCACCTTCCATCTGGCGCATTTCGCGTCGCAATACCTCATCATCAACCTGGTTGATGCCGTTGAAGTTGATGTTGCGCACGTACACCCTGTTCTGCGGATTGACGTAGAAGGTAACCGATGTCGTTTTCGCTTCGCGGTCGAGCTCCGGAACCGGTTCGATTTCGGCGTTGGCATAGCCCTGCTCGCCAAGCGCGAACTGCATGAACTCCGCGGATCGCGTCAACAGGTTCTGGTTAAACACCGAACCCGGCTGCGCAAATACCATGGCGCGCAAGTTTCCTTCCGGAACAACCATCTCACCAACGATCTTTACTTCGGAGACTGTATAGACATCGCCCTCACGAATATTGATCGTGACAAAAATATCCTTTTTGTTCGGCGATATGGCGACCTGTGTCGATTCAATCTTGAAGTCCGCGTAACCGCGATCCATGTAAAACGAACGCAAAATCTCCAGATCGCCTTCCAGCGCTTCCTTGGCGTAGCGATCATCCTGCCGGATCCACGACAGCCAGTTGGCGGTATCCAATGTGAAGTCTTCACGAATATCATCTTCGTCGAACGAGTCATTGCCGACGATGTTGACCTGGCGAATTTTCGCGCGATCGCCTTCCTTGACATCAATTCTGATCGCGACGGTGTTGTTTGGCCGGTCGATAATTTTCGTCTCTATCTCAACGCCATACTTACCACGATCGTAGTACTGTTCGCGCAGGAACATTTCGACATTATCGAGGACCGAGCGGTCAAACGTACGCCCGCGCGCAAGTCCGACGCCGCGCAAGGATTCCATCAGGTCTTCAGTCTTGATGTCCTTGTTGCCGTCGATCGTGAAATTCTCAATCGACGGGCGTTCCTTAACGACGATGACAAGCGTATCGCCGTCACGACGCATCTCGATGTCATCGAACAGGTTTTGCCCGTACAGGGAACGGATCGCCTCACCAATGCGGACACTGTCAACAGTGTCGCCAATATTGACCGGCAGGTAGTTGAACACCGTACCTTCCGATATGCGCTGCAGCCCCTCGACGCGCATGTCTTTCACAATGAACTCGCCTGCCGCCATAGCCGTAAGCGGTACCAGCGCCAGCAGTGTGAATAGTGTTTTTCTCATTTGCGATACGTTTCCGTTAGCCGAATATGTCGTTGTAAAAGGCAAAGCTCATCAGCAGCAATAGTGCGAGTATGCCTGCTTGCTGCCCGATTATCTGCGCACGCTCGGTCAGTGGCGAACCCTTTATTGCTTCAACCAGCTGGTACACAATTTGTCCACCATCAAGCACCGGTATTGGCAACAGGTTCAGCACGCCGAGGCTAATACTGATCACCGCGAGTATGCCAATAAAATAGCGCCAACCTCTTTCGACCGACGCGCCGGCAATTTGTGCAATATTTATCGGACCACTGATGTTCTTGATCGACACATCGCCGGTCACCATGCGGCCGAGCATCTGGACGGTAAATGCCGTTGATTCCCAGGTCTTGCCGACTGCGGCGGATAATGACTGCAATGCGGAATAACTGCGCCGGTTGTAATAACCACCGGTTTCTGTCGACAATGCCACGCCCAGCAGCCCAACCGTCTCACCGTCAACTTCCTGTTCGCCGATCGCAAGACGCACGGATTGCGTTTCGCCACCGCGAACGTACTCGACAACAACGTTTTTACCGGCGCGCGGCTCGACAATACGACGCAGCTCGTTGAAATTGCTTACGGCTTCGTCGTCGATTGAAATGATCCGGTCCCCTACTGCCAGTCCGGCCGCGAATGCGGCACCGTCTTCGGGCAGGTCTCCGATAATCGCGGGCGGTTGCCACGGCTCGAAGCCAATTCCGTCGAACAACTGTCCCGGTTCCGTCAGGCGTGTCTTGTCATCGCCGACATCAATGACCGTATTCCGCTGTTCGCCAGCCAACGTCTCCAGCGTCATTGGAACCTTGCCGTCATCGACCATCTCTCCGAGGATGGCTACCAAAGTAGCCTCCCACTCCGATGTCGGGTTGCCGCCCACTGCAACGATTTTGTCACCGAACTCCAGGCCGGCTTCGGCGGCGTAGGACGCCGGCACTACGGGGCCGACCGCCGGTTGCGGTACCACGACGCCACCCGCCATCAATACCCAATACGCAGCAATAGCAAAAATAAAATTGAACCCGGGCCCGGCGAGCAACACAGCAATGCGGGCGGGTATGGGCCGCTGGTCAAATGCGCGTCCGTCATCGCGTGGCTCAATGTCGCCCTCCCGACTGTCAAGAAAACGCACGTAGCCACCGAGCGGGATCGCCGAGACGCAATATTCGGTCTTGTCCTTGCCGCCGATTCGCATCAGGATGGGCTTGCCGAAACCGATCGAAAAACGCAACACCTTCATGCCGGTCCAGCGACCGACAATATAGTGGCCGTATTCGTGCACCGCGACCAGGATACTGATCAGTACGATGAACGCCACGATATCGGTGAGAATGTCACTCATAATGTGCCATTATTTTCAGTTGAACGGCAGCCACAGCCGCAGTTCCCGCAGTATTCCATAGCACCCTAATGCCTGAGCAATGAACGCAAGCTGAATGACTCATGGCGTCAGGCCCAGCCAGACGACGCCGAGTGCAAATAACGGCGCTGCAGCCGCAACGCTGTCGACGCGGTCCAGCACGCCGCCATGGCCGGGGAAAAGCCGGCCGCTGTCTTTCACTCCCGCGGTGCGTTTGAACATACTGACTGTCAGGTCGCCAACGATCGAAAGCGCCGCTATCGCGAGGCAAAAAGGCAGCAGGACCATTAGCGGCAAATCGTCAATTTTTGACCAGACCACCGTCAGCAGCATCACCAGCACGAGGCCACCGAATACGCCCTCCCAGGTCTTGCCGGGACTGATGCTGGGTGCGAGCTTCACGCGGCCAAACTGCTTGCCGGCGAAATAGGCCCCGATGTCGGCTGCCCAGACGATCAACAACGCAAACAACAGCAATGTCGGATCGATGCCGTACAGCAACAACAGGGCAACGAATAACGGTAGCAGGATCAATGCGCCGCAAATCCAGCGCAGGAAACGCGGGATCGGTGTCGGGAATATGAACGTCCACAAAAACGCGATAAACCACCAGACGCACGCGATTTTGAGAATGAGGTCCTGTTGGCCCGGGACAATAAAGACAACCGCGGCAATCAGTGCGGCAATGATCGCAACATAGGCCACACGCGCGGCAATAGTGGCCAGCCCGAGAAAACCCGACCACTCCCATGCACCGGCTACCACCAGTATTGCGATGACCGTCTTGGCGATACCAGCCGGCACCACGAACAACACTGCACCCAGAGCGAGCAAGGAAATGACTGCCGTAATAATCCGGGTTCTTAGCATCCGACAACCTCGACCTGTTCGCCTGTATGCCCGAAGCGGCGCTGCTTGCCTGCGTAACAGCTCAAGGCATCATCAAACGTTGCCTGGTCGAACTCGGGCCACAGGACATCGGTAAACCAGAGTTCAGCGTAAGCGAGATTCCACAGTAAAAAGTTGCTGATGCGTTGCTCTCCGCCGGTACGAATCAAGAGATCCGGATCCGGTGTGTGTGACAGCTGCAATTCCGCCGCGAATTCTTCATCGCCGATGTCGTCTACCTGCAAACTGCCATCGGAAATACGTCGGGCCAGGGCTTTGCTGGCTTCCACAATATCCCAACGCCCGCCGTACGCGATCGCGACTGTAAGTCGCAGCCCGGTATTGTCGGCCGTTTTTTCTTCAGCGGCCGCAATCTTGTTGCGCAGTCCGGAATTAAGCTCATGCAATGCACCGACAAACTGCAGCCTTACATTGTTACGATGCAGCTCAGCCACTTCTCGTCGCAGAGCCTCGACAAACAAATTCATCAAGGCGCTCACTTCTTCTGCGGGACGCGCCCAGTTTTCGCTGCTGAAAGCGAACAAAGTCAGGTACTCGATGCCGCGTTTGGCCGCCGTTTCGACTGCCATGCGGACCGATTTTACGCCTGCCCTGTGACCGGCATGGCGCGCCTTGTTGCGCGACTTCGCCCAGCGACCGTTGCCATCCATGATGATCGCAACATGCCGTGGCACATTGTCTGTCCCGGAGGCTGCACTGGACGGTTCGGACACTATCGGAATCCCCTATATAAGGTGTAAACCCTATATCTCCATTAATTCGGATTCTTTGTCGGCAAGCAGTTGATCGACCTCGCCGACATACTTGTCGGTAATTTCCTGGATTTCGCCTTCGGCGCGACGTTCATCGTCCTCGCCAATCATCTTTTCTTTCAGCAGCTCTTTTACATCATGCAAGGCATCACGGCGAATATTGCGAATTGCGATTCGGCCGCCCTCCGCTTCGTTGCGCACGACCCGAATCATGTCTTTGCGACGTTCTTCGGTTAACGCCGGCAACGGCACCCGGATTACGGTTCCCGCGGTTGCCGGGTTTAGTCCCAGGTCCGAAGTCATGATGGCTTTCTCGATCGGCTGCACCATGTCCTTTTCCCAGGGAGTAACCGCCAGCGTGCGCGAGTCTTCCACCGTGATATTGGACACCTGGTTCAATGGCGTCGGGTTGCCATAATACTCAACCGTAATGTGATCGAGCAAACTTGTATGCGCGCGACCGGTGCGGATCTTGGTCAGCTCCTGCTGCAAAGCAGCAACGCTTTTCGACATGCGTCCGGCGGCATCTTTCTTGATTTCATCCAACACGATTCATTGCCCTCTATTATGGCTGCTGTGTCCTCAGGCCGTAACGACCGTTCCCACTTCGTGACCGGACATTGCATCGGCAAGCGCGTTCTTGCGTGTCAGATCGAAAACGCGTAGCGGCAATTCATTGTCGCGGCACATCACGATCGCCGTGGCATCCATGACGTCGAGCTTGTCAGCAAGTACCTTGTCGTAAGAGACACTCTCAAAACGCTTCGCATCCGGATTGTGTACCGGATCGGAATCGTACACTCCGTCGACTTTAGTCGCTTTCAGCAAAACGTCAGCACCAATTTCAATCGCGCGCAGACTCGCGGCAGTATCCGTTGTAAAAAACGGATTGCCAGTTCCGGCTGCCAGGATAACGACACGGCCTTTCTCCAGGTGTCTTACGGCACGACGCCGTATGTAGTCTTCGCACACCTGGTTTATCTTCAGTGCCGACATTACCCGGGCGAAGACGTCGAGCGACTCCAGTGCATCCTGAATGGCCAACGCATTCATGACCGTTGCCAGCATGCCCATGTAATCACCGGTGACCCGGTCCATACCCGAACGTGCGAGTCCCTGGCCGCGGAATATGTTGCCACCGCCGACCACAATCGCAATTTCGACGCCAGCACTTCGCGCCTCTGCTATTTCCCCGGCGATACGCTGAATGACACTTGGCTCGATGCCGTAGTCCAGGTCACCCATCAGCGCTTCACCGCTGAGTTTCAGCAAGACACGACGATACTGGCCTGGTTTGTCACTCATGGATTGTCCTTTAATATGCCGAATTCCTGATTTCCGCTCTACGACTTCGCGTCTTCGATCTGCTTGCGTACCTCTTCGGCGAAGTTCTCGACTTTCTTTTCGATACCTTCACCAACTTCGTATCGCGTGAAAGAGACGACACTGGCATTGGCACTCTTCAACAGCTGACCGACAGACTGCTTGTCGTCTTTGACAAACGGCTGTCCGACCAGCGTAATTTCCTTGAGAAACTTCTTGATTCGACCGCCAATCATCTTCTCGACGATTTCGGGCGGCTTTCCGGATTCAGCCGCTTGCTCCGTGAAAATGCGTTTCTCGGTTTCAAGCGTCTCCGCCGGTACGCCGGACTCGTCGATACAGGTCGGATTGATTGCGGCAACGTGCATGGCAATGTCGCGTGCCAGTTCTTCACTTCCACCCTGCAACGCGACGACTGCACCGATGCGCGCACCGTGCGTGTAGGTACCGATCGGGCCATCATTGTTGACGATCTCGGCACGTCGGACCGAAATATTTTCGCCGACCTTCTGCACCAACTCAGTGCGCGCCTCTTCAACTGTCTTGCCGCTGCCGATATCTGTCGATGCCAGTTCGGCGACGTCCGTAACGCCGGACTGCAGCGCCGCATCTGCGACTGCACCGGCAAACCCGACGAAGTTCTCGTCTTTGGCAACGAAATCCGTTTCCGAATTAATTTCCGCAATAACCGCGGTACTGCCATTCGCCTTGATGACAACCCGTCCATCCGCCGCAACGCGACCTGCCTTCTTATCCGCCTTGGCGGCTCCGGCTGTGCGCAGGGCCTCTGCAGCGTTGTCGATATCGCCGTCTGCCTCAACCAGCGCTTTTTTGCATTCCATCATGCCGGCGCCGGTGCGTTCGCGAAGTTCCTTCACCATTGATGCTGTAATTGACATGGTTCAGTCCTCCGTTTTCTCGTCAGCCGCGGCGGCTTTTTTCTTATCCCCGGCTGGGGTCTTGGCAGCTTTAGGCTCGGCAGCGTCCTCAGCAGGTGCTTTTGCGTCCGCTTCCGGCTCTGCTTTCACTGTCTCTTCGGCATCCGCAGGCGCTTCTGACTTTTTGTTTTCAGCTTTGTCTTTGGCAACGACTTTTTTTGCCGGTGCCTTTTTCGCAGCTGCTTTTTTCTTGCCTGCCTTCTTCGTGGCCTTCTTTTTGCCACGCGATTTCTTCACATTGCCTTCTTCGTCGAGCTCGACGAAATCGTCATCGCCCAGCGCAACTTCCGGCAGCGATGCCTTGCCGTCCAGTACTGCATCGGCGACCAGTGCTGTGTAAAGCTCAATGGCACGCATTGCGTCATCATTGCCTGGAATTACATAGTCGACGCCGTCCGGTGAGCAATTCGTATCGACGACCGCAACAACCGGGATGCCGAGTTTCCTGGCTTCGCGAATTGCGATGTCTTCATGGTCCACGTCGACAACAAACAGCACATCGGGAACCGTGCGCATTTCCTTGATACCACCGAGGCTGCGCTCGAGTTTTTCCTGCTCTCGGCTCAGACCTAGGATTTCTTTCTTGGTAAGACCCTCGAAGGTGCCGTCTTCGGCCATCTGCTCAAGCGTCGTCAGGCGTTTGACTGACTGACGAATGGTCTTGTAGTTGGTCAGCATGCCGCCAAGCCAACGCTGGCTGACAAATGGCATGCCGCAACGCTGTGCATGCGTGCGCACCGCCTCGCGGGCTGCACGCTTGGTGCCAACAAACAGGATTTTGCCGCCATCGGCGACGGTGCCTTTAACAAAGGCGCAAGCTTCGCGCGCAAGCGGCAAGCTTTTTTCGAGGTTGATAATGTGGATTTTGTTACGTTCGCCAAAGATGTAGGGTGACATCTTCGGGTTCCAGTAACGGGTCTGATGACCAAAATGCACGCCAGCCTCTAGCATCTGGCGCATGGTTACGTCTGCCATATCGATTTCTCCGGGTTAGGCCTCCGCATACCCCATCTCACAACCCCTTTTTCGGTGGGGCACCCAGTGAAATGTGTCGGTATACGTGTGAAGTATTTACTCCCAGTTGTAACTGGGGCGCGCGCTTTATACCATAGCGCGCCCTACGCAACAATGCCGCCATGTCTGTAAGCATAAAAAACCCGGAACAGCAGGATAAGATGCGCGTCGCTGGCCGACTTGCCGCCGATGTACTCGATATGATTGGAGATTATGTAAAACCGGGTATTACCACCGGCGAGCTTGATCGAATCTGCCACGAATACATCACTGGTGTGCAGCAGGCCATACCTGCTCCGCTCAATTATCGCGGCTTCCCGAAGTCCATCTGCACGTCGGTTAACCACGTTGTCTGCCACGGTATTCCGGGCGACAAGAAGCTCAAATCGGGCGATGCAATCAATATTGACATCACGGTCATCAAGGACGGCTTCCACGGCGACACCAGCCGCATGTTCTTTGTTGGCAAGCCCTCGGTACAGGCCCAGCGGCTATCGGACGTCGCTTTCGAGAGCATGTGGCGCGGCATTGAAGAACTCGCGCCCGGCAAGCATCTCGGCGATATTGGCGCGGCGGTGCAGCAAAATATCGAAAAAAACCGATTCTCGGTCGTGCGCGAGTATTGCGGCCACGGTATCGGTGAAGTGTTCCACGAAGATCCGCAGGTCCTGCACTACGGGCGCCGCAACACCGGCCTCGAATTGCGTGAAGGCATGACCTTGACGGTAGAGCCCATGGTCAATGCCGGTAAGCGCAATGTGCGCCTGTTGCCGGATGGCTGGACCGTCGTGACGAAGGACCACAGTTTGTCGGCACAGTGGGAACACACCTGCCTGGTCACCAGGGACGGCTACGAAGTATTGACTCTCGGCGCGGGTGACCGTTGAAAAAACAATGACTTACCAAGCGATCCGCGACGAACTGCAGGCGGAATCCGAAGCACTCAAGCAACGTTTTGCAGCCGGCGAGTCGGTCGTCGACCTGGTGCATGCGCGTGCGGCCCAGGTTGACGACGTGCTGTGCCGGCTCTGGACCGAGCACGTCAAATCGGCGGAAGCCGCGCTGGTCGCAGTGGGCGGCTATGGCCGCGGCGAACTGCACCCCTGCTCCGATGTCGATGTCATGATTCTGCTGCCGGAGTCCCTGTCTGCAGCAACCGAAGAGTCGCTGGCGACACTGGTCACCGCACTTTGGGATGTCGGCCTCGAAGTCGGCCATAGCGTACGCACGGTGCAACAGTGTTTCGATGAAGCAAACCGCGATCTGACGGTGGCAACCACTCTAATGGAAGCGCGGCTTCTCATCGGTCCAAAGGCCCTGTTCGAGGCGATGGAGGCCGCGATCGCACCCGAGCGGATGTGGCCCTCAAAGGAATTTTTCAAAGAAAAGCGTAAAGAACAAATTTCACGGCATCACCGCTACCACGATACCGGCTACAACCTTGAGCCCAACGTCAAAGGCAGCCCAGGCGGATTGCGTGATATCCAGATGATCGGCTGGGTCGCGAAACGTCATTTTGGGGCCGCGACGCTTGCTGAGCTGGTGGATCACCGCTTTCTGACCCGCGGACAGCTGAAGCGCCTGAAGCAGGGAGAACAATTTCTCTGGCGTATTCGCTTTGCACTGCACGTACTGACCGGACGTCGGGAAGATCGCCTGTTGTTCGACTATCAGATTCGCCTGGCCGAGATGCTGGGCTATGAAGACGCAACCTACACGCTGGCCGTCGAGCAGATGATGCAGCGCTATTACCGTACGGTTATGGATCTCAGTCGCCTGAACGAGATGCTGTTGCAGCAATTCGAGGAAGCAATCCTGATGGATCCGGATGCGCCACTCGAGGCATTGAACGAGCGCTTTGCAGTCAGAAACGGATTCCTGCTGTCTGTTGACGAAAACGTTTTCAAGCGCGACCCGTCGGCCTTGCTCGAAGTGTTCCTGCTGTTGCAGCAACACCCGCAGCTGCGCGGCGTCAGCGCCTATACCATCGGTTCAATCAAGCGGCACCTGAACCTGATCGACGACGAATTTCGACAAAACCCGAGAAATCATCGGCTGTTCCTGGATATTCTGCGCGCGCCGGAGGGCGTCACGCACGAATTGCGGCGTATGAATCTCTATGGCGTGCTGGGACTCTACATCCCGGCATTCGGCCGCATCGTCGGCCGCATGCAGTACGATTTGTTTCATGCCTACACGGTTGATGAGCACACCTTGTTCGTTGTCAGCAACCTGCGGCGCTTCGCACTGCAGCGTTTCGACCATGAATTTCCGCATTGCAGCGAAGTCATGCAGGCATTGGAAAAGCCGGAAATTGCGTACCTCGGGGGTCTGTTTCATGACATCGCAAAGGGCCGCGGTGGCGATCACTCCGAATTGGGTGCCGTGGATGCTGAAGCGTTTTGCCTGGAACATGGCCTGCACCAACACGACGCCGCGGATGTCGCCTGGCTGGTTCGCCACCACCTGATATTTTCGACCACGGCGCAGAAAAAAGACCTGGGCGATCCGGATGTCATCAATGAATTCGCCGAGGTGGTTGGTGATAAACAGCGCCTCGACTATCTGTATGTGCTGACCGTTGCGGACGTACGCGGCACCGACCCGAAACTGTGGAATTCGTGGAAAGCGCAATTGTTTCGCGATCTGTACGAACTGACGCAACGCGCGTTACACAGAGGCCTGCAAAACCCCTTCGAGGGTGAGCAACTCGTCGGCGAAAAGAAGAGCAAAGCACTTAAATATTTGCGCAATGCCGGTGTCAGTCCGCAACAGATTGAGACCATCTGGACCCTGTTTGACGACAACTACTTTCTGCGCTATCGCAGCTCGGAAATAGCCTGGCACACCGAATGGCTCGCTGCCTCGAACATGAACAATGATGCCGGACTGCTGGATTTACGTAGGCGTCGCACTGGCGATGGTGTTGAAGCCGTCATGTATACGCCACAAACCAAACATACATTTGCCCAGGTCACAGCTGTACTCGACGAGTTGGGTCTGACCATTGCCGATGCCCGCATCGTGCCGCTGGAAAACCGGCACAGTATCGATACCTATGTTTTCATGGAATCAGACAAGCGGATTGTGATCGACGATGAGCGTATCGCAAAAATTCGCGGTGCCCTGACGCGCGTGTTGAGCGTCGACGACGATAAAGTTGCACAAGTCACACGTAAGGTGACTCGACAGGCGCGCATGTTTTCAACAGAAACCCGCGTCAGTTTTGCAGAAGGCGCGAGCGAAGAGCACACTGTCCTTGAATTGACGACCGCCGATCGCCCGGGGCTGCTCAGCAAAGTCGGCCAGGTGTTTATCGAACAGGAAGTCGATATCGCGTCTGCGAAAATAATGACCATCGGCGAGCGCGCTGAAGACGTCTTTTACATTAGCGACCTGTCTGGCCAGCTGCTGGGCGACACGCAAAAACAGGATCTTGTCAGCGCATTGCACGATAAACTCGACCAGGACAACGACTAAGTGAGTATTGATGAAAGAGCTTGAATCGATAATTAGTGACGCCTTCGACAGCAGGGCCGATGGCTTCGACGATCCGGAACAATTGCAAGCAGCCGTCAATACAGCGATCGAGTTGCTCGACTCCGGCGAGGCACGTGTTGCCGAAAAGCGCGGCGCCGACTGGCACGTCAATCAGTGGCTCAAGAAGGCTGTATTATTAAGTTTTGCATTGAACGACAATCGTGTAATCGATGGCGGGCACAGCCGCTTCTATGACAAAGTACCGATGAAGTACGCCGATTATTCGGCGGATCAGTTCGCAGCCGATGGCGTCCGGGTCGTTCCCGATGCCATCGTCAGGCGCGGCGCCTACGTTGCGCCTGACGTTGTCCTGATGCCGAGCTATACCAACATCGGCGCGTATGTTGACAGCGGCACGATGGTCGATACCTGGGCGACCGTCGGCAGCTGTGCACAGATCGGCAAGAACGTGCATCTGTCGGGCGGTGTTGGTATCGGTGGCGTGCTTGAACCCGTGCAGGCGGGACCGACAATTATTGAAGACGATTGCTTTATCGGTGCGCGCTCCGAGGTTGTCGAAGGTGTTGTTGTGGAGCAAGGCTCTGTGATTTCGATGGGTGTGTACCTTGGCCAGAGCACGCGTATTTACAATCGGGAAACCGGTGATGTGTCCTACGGTCGTATTCCGGCCGGGTCCGTGGTGGTTGCAGGTAATCTGCCTTCCGACGACGGCAAATACTCATTGTATTGCGCCGTGATCGTCAAGCAGGTTGATGCCAGGACCCGCAAGAAGACCGGCTTGAACGAACTGCTCAGAAACCTGGACTAAAAATTCATGCTGACGATATTCGGTATCAAAAGTTGCGACACGTGCCGCAAAGCGCGCAAGTATTTCGCTGAAAATGATATCGAATTCCGATTTCACGACGTACGCGACGATGGCATGGATATCCAGATGCTGGAGCGCTGGTCCGCGCGAATTGACTGGAACAAATTGCTCAACAAGCAAAGCCTGACATGGCGCAAAATTCCTGAAGTTGATCGCAACGACATGAGCCAAAGCAAGGCGTTTGCGCTGATGATCGACAACCCGACGCTGGTCAAGCGACCAGTACTGGAAGCCGATGACTTTATTGCAGTGGGCTTTTCCGAAAAACGCTTTGCGGAATTCCTGCGTAGCCAAAAATAGCGCGTCTAGCCAATACGGCCGCTGATGTAGTCTTCAGTGAGTTTGTGCTGCGGGTTAGTGAAGACCCGGTCGGTGTCATCAACCTCAACAAGATGACCGAGATGGAAATAGGCAACCCGCCGCGATACACGTGCCGCCTGTTGCATCGAGTGCGTGACAATGACAATGGCATAGTCCTCGCAGAGTTCGTCCATCAGATCTTCGATACGTGCAGTCGCAATAGGATCCAGCGCTGAGCACGGCTCGTCCATCAGTATGACTTCCGGATTGACAGCGATCGTGCGCGCTATGCACAGGCGTTGTTGCTGGCCACCGGAGAGGCTGGTACCCGGATCGTCGAGGCGATCTTTAACTTCCTTTAGCAAGCCTGCCCTTTCCAGACTGGTGTGCACAATATTATCGAGTTCCGCGCGATCGCCCGCCAGGCCATGAATACGCGGTCCATAGGCAACGTTGTCGTAAATGCTTTTGGGAAACGGATTGGGTTTCTGGAACACCATGCCGACACGTGCTCGCAATGCGACCGGGTCCTGTGCCTTGCTGTAAATATCCAGCCCGTCCAGCGTAATGTTGCCTGTTACGCGCGCGTTCTCGATACTGTCATTCATTCGATTCAGACAGCGCAGGAAGGTCGATTTACCGCATCCCGACGGGCCGATTAATGCAACGACCTGTCGCTTGCCGATTTCCAGCGTGACATTGCGAATCGCGTGATTGTCGCCATAGTAGACGTTGACACCTTCGGCAATCATGAATGGATTATCGCAACGAACATTGCCGACCGTCTCATGGTCCAGGCCAACCACCTGCTCGTGATATTCAGGCACAGGTAAGGTCTGTCGTTCGTTTACAGGCGTATCGGTCTTCGCTGCCATGTTGGGTTCGCTTAAGTTTTGTTTGTTAACTACCATTTGCGTTCCATGCGCTTGCGAATAATAACCGCAGCGAGGTTCATAAGTAACAGGAATACAAGCAATACTATGATTGCCGCCGAGGTGCGCTCGGCGAAAGCCCGTTCCGGGCTGTCAGCCCATAAATAGATCTGTACCGGCAATGCGGTCGCCGGATCGGTAAATGAACCGGGTACGTCGACGATAAAAGCGATCATACCGATCATCAGCAGTGGCGCCGACTCGCCCAGCGCACGACTCATACCAATGATGGCCCCGGTCAGCATGCCCGGCATCGCCAGCGGCAATACATGATGAAAAACGACCTGCATTCGTGACGCGCCCAGTCCCAGCGCCGCTTCGCGGATCGACGGGGGTACCGCCTTGATCGCTGCGCGCGATGCAATAATGATGACCGGCAGCGTCAGCAGGGTCAGGACCAGGCCACCGACCAGCGGCGCACTGCGCGGCAATGCCATCCAGTTGATAAAGACCGCCAGGCCCAACAGTCCGAAGACGATCGATGGTACGGCCGCCAGGTTGTTGATATTGACTTCGACCAGGTCCGACCAGCGATTGCGCGGTGCAAACTCTTCCAGATATATCGCCGCGGCAACACCGATCGGGAAAGACAGCGCAATGGTGACCACCAGCATGAAGAACGACCCCATCATGGCACCCTTGATACCCGCCAGCTCCGGCTCTCGCGAATCGCCATTGCTGAACAGGGCCGAATTGAACCTGAGCTCCAAACGCTCAGCCTCCTGCAGCGAGTAGACCCAGCCAATTTGCGCATCTGACAAGGTACGCAGACTCTGTTCCACGCTGGCGTCTATATTGCCTTTAAGCAACATGTCGACGTCCGATGACGCTGGCACCCACAGCGTTTGTGTTGTGCCCAACAGGTCCGGGTCTGCACCGATCATGTCCTGCACCTGGTAAGACGCGGCAACGCTTGGCAAGCGGTACAATGCTCGCCGGTCGCTACGGCCAGAAACATCCGGGAACAGGTCCCTCAATGCGGCTCGCACGAGACTGTCATAATTGGCGTACTCGAGATCGAGCTGCCCTCCGGGTGCCAGCACATCAGCCGAAAACTCAATATCAAGTTTGAGAAAACTCTGTTGGAATGCCGAGGCACCTTTGCCGATCAGCGTCGAGAAAAATACCAGCAGAAAAACCACGCCGACACCGGTCGCTGTGATTCCTGCAAGTCGAAACAGCGTCTCCTTGCGCCGCCGTCGCACCAGGCTGGCCTCCACTTTTTGCAGGGTCGTTTGTTGATTGTTCATCCGTCTCGCCTAGTCGTACTGTTCACGGTATTTTCGGACGACGTGCAATCCTGCAATATTGAGAAACAGGGTCACAATGAACAACATTAGCCCGAGCGCAAAAGCTGCCAGTGTCTTGGCGCTGTCAAACTCCTGGTCGCCCACCAGCAAGGTCACGATCTGGACCGTGACCGTAGTAACGGCCTCGAACGGGTTTGCAGTGAGATTGGCGGCAAGGCCGGCCGCCATCACCACGATCATGGTCTCGCCGATTGCGCGGGAGACGGCCAGCAAGATGCCGCCGACGATGCCCGGCAGGGCCGCAGGCAATATAACCTTGGTCATGGTTTCCGACCGTGTCGAGCCTAGTCCCAGGGCGCCCTCGCGCATTGCCGTCGGCACCGCATTAATCGCATCATCGGCTAACGATGAGACGAGCGGAATGATCATGATTCCCATCACGAGCCCCGCCGCCAGCGCACTTTCCGAGGCAACTTCTATCCCCGCTGCTTCGCCAGCACGACGTACCCATGGCGCGACGGTTAGCGCTGCAAAAAAACCATAGACGACGGTCGGTATACCGGCGAGAATCTCCAGAATCGGCTTGGTGATGCCGCGAACTTTCGAAGTGGCGTATTCCGCGAGGTAGATTGCCGTCATCAGACCGATCGGAACAGCGACGAACATCGCAATACTGGTAATTAACAAGGTCCCGGCGAACAGGGGTACCGCGCCAAAGCTGCCCGACGACCCTACCTGGTCCGCGCGTATCGCGGTCTGTGGGCTCCAGGTTGTGCCGAACAAGAATTCAGTCGCCGGCACTTTTTGAAAAAACAACAGCGCCTCGAAGACCACGGACAGCACGATACCCACCGTTGTCAGCACTGCGATGCTGGACGCGGCGATCAATAGCCCCCGGACCACCGACTCCACGCGATTGCGCGCGCGCAAATCCGGATGAATTTTGCGCCATGCCAGCAATCCTCCGGAGATCGCCAGGCCAAGCATCAGGGCTGATAGCAGCCAGCGAGCAAACCGCGAATAGTCATTGAATTGTGTCGCGGCGCGTCGCAAATCGTCGTCTACGGCGACACTGACAACGTCACCCGCAGCAAGATTGCGAATATTGTTTACCAGCAGGTTGAGTTCGCCCGCCGACAATGACTGGTAAGTCTCCGGCAATGCCTTCACAACCAGTGCAGTAATAATCCTCGGCTCAAGCAACACCCAGATCGACATCAGGAGCAGCGCCGGTAACACCACCCAGATCGAAACAAAGTAGCCGTAGTAGCCCGGCAGCGAGTGCAAACGCACGCCCATCCCGGGACCGCCTGCGAGTGCGAGCGATCGGTCGCGTCCAAAAATGAACGCGCCGACCGCCAGCATTCCCAGCAGCAGAATGAGAGTGGTACTTTGCATGCCGCCGTATTCTTACTGGCTCGCGACTGAAAGGGGAATCAGTTCGCGCACATTACGTGCAATCTCGGCGCGCTCAGCATCCGGCATAGGAATCAGGCCACGGTCTGACAGATATCCCTCTTCGCCCCATGCACGTTCGCTGCTGAATTCGCGCAGAAAACCACGCAAACCGGGGATGACATCGACATGCGCTTTCTTGACGTAGAAATACAGTGGCCGTGATACCGGGTAATCACCATCAGCAATCGCGTCAAAAGTTGGCAATATACCGTCGATCGTCGTGCCTCTGACCTTTTCCTTGTTCTGGTCAAGGAAACTGAATCCAAAAATTCCGAATGCATTTGGATTCGCCTGCAGTTTCTGCACGATCAGGTTGTCATTTTCACCCGCCTCGACAAAGACCCCGTCTTCTCGAATGGTGTGGCAGATCGCCTTGTAACGATCACTGTCCGAACCCTTTAATTCCGCTATCCAGGGCACCGTCTTGCACCCGCCTTCCATTGCCAGTTCAACGAATGCGTCGCGCGTTCCCGACGTTGGCGGCGGACCAAGCACTTCGATCCTGACATCCGGCAGGTCGCTGTTAACGTCTGCCCAGGTAACGTACGGGTTCTCAATCAGTTCGCCGTCGACTGGACCAGGGACTTCTTTCGCCAGCGCAAGAAATACGTCGCGGCGGCTAAATGAAAACGGCTGCGACTCCAGCGCGTTGGCAATAACAATCCCGTCATATCCGATTTTTACTTCGATAATTTCCGTAACGCCGTTTGCGGCACAATTATCAATCTCGGATTGCTTGATGGCACGTGACGAGTTTGTGACGTCCGGGTAATCAACCCCAACGCCGTCACAGAACAATTTCAAGCCACCACCGGATCCGGTGGATTCGATTTTCGGCGTTTTGAATTCGCTACCGCGCCCAAATCTTTCAGCGACTACGGTCGCAAAGGGATAAACTGTCGACGAACCGACGACATAGACATAGTCGCGGGACGATTGTGCGTCGGCCGGTGCGCTTGTTGACAAGCCGATGATGGCCGTCATCGCAATGGCGAAAAAGCTTCTGGTCACAGGCACTTTTCGATACTCCGTATGGGTTGAATTACGCAGCAAAGCATAGCCACCGATTGTTACCGAATTGTTGCAAAGGGCGGGAAAGCTCGCACGACCCCTTCGAATGAAATATCCTTCTTAATTATTATTTTTCAAAAACTTACAAACGATATTTAGAATATGAATGAAACTTTAAACGCCCCGGAAATCGACCTGCTTTGCGACCTGATCCGACGCCGTTCGGTGACACCCGACGATGCCGGTTGCCAGGATGTGCTTGTCCAGCGTCTCGAAGCGCTCGGTTTTACCTGCGAGACCCTGGTATTCGGGGACGTAACCAACCTGTGGGCGCGGCGTGGATCGTCTTCGCCACTGCTTTGTTTTGCGGGGCATACAGATGTTGTCCCGCCGGGTGACGAAGCACAGTGGCAATCGGAGCCATTCGAACCTGCGTTCAGGGACGGTTTTTTATACGGCCGCGGTGCGGCAGACATGAAGAGCGGCCTGGCAGCAATGATCGTAGCGATCGAACAATTCGTTGCGAACAATCCAGGTCACAACGGCAGCATCGCGTTGCTCATCACCAGTGACGAGGAAGGCCGGGCCCGCGATGGTACGTTGCGGGTCATGCAGACACTGCAAGCGCGCGGCGAAAAAATTGACTGGTGCGTCATCGGTGAGCCTTCCAGCCAGGAAGAACTGGGCGACCTGATCCGCATCGGCCGGCGCGGCTCTCTCAGTGGCATGCTGACCGTTAAGGGCATTCAAGGGCACGTCGCGTATCCGCAACTGGCCGACAACCCCATTCGCCGTTTTGCACCGGTCCTGGCCGAGTTGCATGACATCAAATGGGATGACGGCAATGACTATTTTCCAGCCACCAGCTTCCAGGTTGTCGACATTCAAAGTGGCGTTGGCGCCCCGAACGTTACCCCGGCGGAGCTGTCGGCGCGCTTCAACTTTCGTTATTCCACAGAGTGGGATCATGAATCGCTGCAGCGCAGGGTACACGAGGTGTTCGATGCGCACGATATCGATTACGCTTTACGCTGGCACCTGTCCGGCGAACCGTTTCTGACAGCGCCGGGAAAGCTGACGGATGCGGTTGTCCAGGCAGTCAGCGAATATCGAGGCGCAGCGCCCGAGCTATCCACTGGAGGGGGCACGTCGGATGGCCGCTTTATTGCACCGGCGGGCACGGACGTTGTCGAACTTGGCCCTGTGAACGCATCGATCCACAAGATCGACGAACACGTCAAGATTGCGGACGTTATTGCGCTGACCGGTATGTATCGGCGAATACTGGAATTGCTGCTCTAGCGTCGCAAATTATTCCAGAGACCAAAAAAGCCAAGCGCCAGGACGCTGATCAAAACCCATTCCGGCATGGAAAGGCCGAGAAACTGCCAGACAGTCTCGGCGCATTCACCCGAGCCTTTGAGGACCATTCCCATCACATCCCGCAGCGGAAAATTATCAACCATGTATTCAAGGCCCGGGCCGCAGGACGGCACCTGGTCGGCAGGCAGGTTCTGCAGATGCACATGCCAACCAGCCACGGCAACGCCCGCGGCAGCAAACAAGACGGTGATGCCCGCATAGATGCGCGAGCCAATTGTTCCCGGGCCATGCACGGCGGCCAGCAGGAAATTCAATCCGAGCAGAATGACGGCAATGCGTTGCAAAATGCACAGCGGGCAGGGATCAAGCAACAGGACGTGCTGCGAGTACAGCGCGTACGCCATCATGCCGGCACAAGCCAGCACCCCTGCTAAATTCAGGATTCGTTTGTTCGGCAGTGTCATCGGCGCCTAGCGGTTCTCGGTGTCAGTTGCGTCAGAAATGTCAGTATGACGTACATCCCTGCCCTGCACCATATAGATGACATACTCGCAAATATTCTTGGCGTGATCGCCAATGCGCTCGAGTGACCGTGCCGCCCAGGTCACGTTCATGACGCGCTTGATTGAGCGCGGGTCTTCCATCATGAATGTGATGCACTGGCGTTGTATTGCCTCATATTCTTCATCGGCACGCTCGTCCTCGCGTACGACGTCAAAGGCTTCGTTGACGTCGAGCCTGGCAAATGCGTTCATCGCATCGCGCACCATGTGCAGGACGTGCGTACCGAGGTTCTTGAGCTCGCGATAGGAATCGGGCGGCCGGTCCATGGCTGCCAGCTTTGACGCCAGGAAACCGATTTTTTCGGCCTCATCGCCGATACGTTCAAGATCTGTGATCGTCTTGATAATCGCAACGATCAGGCGCAGGTCACCTGCGGCCGGTGCCCGCATCGCCAGGATGCGCCCACACTCCTCATCGATGCTGACTTCCAGGTCGTTAACCTTGTAGTCGTCGTTGGCGACCTTCAGGCCCAATTCGCTGTCGCCGCTGACGATCGCAGTAATCGCGCGTTGCAACTGGCTTTCTACGAGACCACCCATTGAGAGAACCATGCTGCGCAGGTCCTCTAAGTCTTTGTTGAATCGTTTTGAAATATGGCCGGTCAAGTCTGAGGCTTCCATGATTGCTCCGATTAGTCGAACTTGAATTCCAGGTCGATCTGCAGACGATTATAGTCGTGTTCGATACCCTGGAATCGATCAACATCATTAATAAAAAAACTTCCACCGAGGAATATTCTTTCAGACACACCGTATTTGGCCTTTACAATGTAGCCGCTGGAATCGGTGCCACCGCCACCGAAGTCTGAATCGCTGAATGTCCCGATAACCGCATCCGCCTCGATGTCCTGGTAGGTCACGGAAAACTCGGACTCGCCCTTTTTCTTTGCTGAGCCAAGCTTCGCACCCAGTGCAAACGCGGTATCCTCGTTGCTGACTTCGTGGTTCTGTGTGTAGTGCGCGAACAAGCGCACTGCCCAGTCACTAACGCTGGTGTCAAACTGCGCGAAAATTTCGCTGTTGCGGTACTCAAACAGGTAGTTCCCACCGAGATCAACAGAATTGCCTTTGGGCCTGCCATTATAAAATGGCGCATTGCCGACGGTGTCGGAATACGAAAAGTACCCGGCGCCCGCCGTGAGTTTCCCGGTATTGCCGATGTCAACTTTAACACCGCCCTGCACGGCATACAGCAGCGAATCATCGGCCGAACTGCGCTCTTCGGCAGAAAAACCCGCGCCCGTCGCGAAGAACATGCCGGATTGGAAGTTCGCGGTAATCCCTTCCGGAGTCAGGTCGCCATCCCAGATTAAACCGGCACCGCCGGCACGAAACAGCGGATTGGGTATTTTGCCGACGTTGATCGCGAGCCGGTCATTCACACGCCAGTCGACATACGCCAGGTTAAGTCCGATGTCCTTGGTCGAAAAGCCATCGTCAAATGTTTGATTTGTGGAGACCGGGTTGTCGCCGCCGGTTGCCAGCCGCAAGACAATCTTGACGTTGTCATGCAGCTGTCCACTGAGGCCAAAGCGTGCGCGGAATCGCATGCGGTCACGACTCTCCTCGAACTGCTCGTCAATCGACTCGTAGCGAAGGCGAAAATCCCCCTTGAACGCGATGCGATCGCTCCAGTTCGTCACGGAGACCGGTTCAGCGGCCATGGCAGGACCGGTTAGGGCGGCCATCACCGCCAGCATGAGCAATACGCTTGGCTTGAAATACATTGTTTCGAATCCTGATTTTGGCCCTGTTTTCCAGAGCAGAACGAAAACGGCCGCGGCATCGCGCCCGTAGTGTTGCCCTTATATGACGAAAACATTGCAGTTTCATTACAATCAGGATTTAGATGAAGAAATAATACGATCGGCGGGGAATTTGCAGCTGAATCGGCTGCCAACGCCCGGTTCGCTGGCAATATCCAATTCGGCATCATGTCGCGCCAGTACGTGTTTGACGATTGCGAGCCCAAGGCCAACGCCGCCGTCGTCGCGGCTGCGACCACGATCGACCCGAAAGAAGCGCTCCGTCAACCGGTGCAGGTGCTCGGGCTCAATACCGATCCCGGTGTCCTCGACGACCAGGCTCGCACCATTGAGATCCACCTGCCAACTCACCGTAATATGGCCATCGGCTGGCGTATGCCGGATCGCGTTCGACAACAGGTTGACCAGGACGGATTCGATTTCCGCGCGCTTGCCAAGCAGACGAAACCCCGAAATATCGCCAAGCTCGATACTGGCGCCTGCCTCATCGTTCGCAAGCAATGCCGCAACATCGTGTACCAGCGCGGCTATATCGACAGCTTCTTCACGACTGGCGGCACCGGCACTTTCGAGACGTGACAGTTCCAGCAACTCGACAAGTATCTGGTTCATGCGCGCCGACTGGTTTTGCATTTGCGAGACCGGGCCATGCCACTGCGACGGCAGTGCCTCGTCGTCAGACAATGCCTCGAGGTAACCGCTGATCACGGTCAGCGGCGAGCGCAGCTCGTGCGACGCATTGGCGACGAAGTCGCGACGCATCTTGTTTAATCGTTTGGCCTCGGTGACATCACGAATGAGCAGGAGTTTTTGATCCGCACCGTAGGGTACGACGCGACAATTCAGCCATTCATCCTCATCCAGTGGTGATGGAATCTCGACATACTGATCGGCATCGGCTTCGTGAACCAGCGCCGCAAGTCGCGCATCGCGCAAGATATTATCTATCCGCTGACCTCGGTCCTTCTTGCGCTTTAACCCTGCCAGCCCCGACGCGGCTTTATTGCAGGTGACGATTTCATTGTTCGCGTCGAGAATTACGGCACCATCGGGCATCGCATCTGTCGATTTGCGGATTTCCCTGAGCAGTTGCCGGTAGGCTGCCTTGCGCCGGCTACCGCGCTCACGCTCGAAGCGAAAACGTGAAAAAAGCTGTTCCCAGATACCCTCACCATAGCGAAACTGGTCAAAGTTATCGGTTCGCAGCGCTCGTTCGAAAGCGAGCAACTGCCGCGTTTGCCAGGCCAGGCAGAACAGGGCTGCAACCAGCAATCCGGTCAGTGGTCGCCCATAAAGCCAGCCGATCAGGGCACCGGCAGCCAGTGCCAGCAGCAGCATTGCGATGAATTTTCTGGCCGATTGTGACATCGCCGTTATTTGACCTGCGTTGAAAAGCGATAGCCGGAACCACGGATCGTCTGAATGTACCGGTCGGCCTGTGTGTCTGACAGGGCCTTGCGCAAACGACGTACATGCACGTCAACGGTGCGTTCCTCGACATAAACATTCGCACCCCATACCCGATCAAGCAATTGTGCCCGGCTGTACACCCGATCGGGGTGCGTCATCAGGAATTCGAGCAAGCGATATTCTGTAGGCCCCAGCTTCACTTCGACACCGTCGCTGGATACGCGGTGACCCAGTGAGTCCAGTTGCAGCGAACCCATGGTCAACCTGCCGTCGCCACCGCCTTGTGAGCGACGCAGCACTGCCTGGATCCGGGCGATCAGTTCACGAGGAGCAAATGGCTTGGTAATGTAATCGTCGGCACCACCGTCCAGCCCGGACACCTTGTCGTGCTCGTCCGCGCGCGCAGTCAGCATGATAATCGACAGGTCTTCGTGTTCGTCGTCGCGCTTTAGATTCCTTGTCAGCTCGAGGCCGCTCATGTCCGGCAGCATCCAGTCCACCAGTGCAATATCCGGGCGCTCATCGGCCAGCAGTGTCCTCGCCGTGCGGCAATCGGCGGCTTCCAGAACGTCGTATCCCGCGCGGGACAGATGAAACGCGATCATGTCTCGGATCGGCTTTTCATCTTCTACTATCAGGACTTTCTTCGCGCTCATGCTCTCTCGGCAACCTGGTTCGTGGGACGCAGCCTCGCATTCAATCAGCCTAATATTACAGGACTGTTACGGCTGCGATTCTCCTGGCCGCGCTGCGACTTTACTGCGCAGGTAGGCCGGTTCAATGTCCTGCGGCTCCACCAGGGCGGAATCCGCTGACAGCGCCAGCAGAAAACTTGCCCGTGGATGCAGCACATCGGGGGCACCTGAAATTCGCCCCGCGTTACTGGCGAGATAGTCCGGGTAGCGAATCCAGCCATATCCCGCGGCCACACAATTGCTGGCCGCGTCGAGTTCGGCGATCACACCGCCCGCATGCAAGCGTTCTGCCACCAGTGGCTGCGGCAATGCAGCCGGACCGCGGGCAAAAAGACCGAGATACACCTCGCTCATATGCGCATCCTGCGCGACCGCGACATGGCTTGCGTTCGATTCGGCAAACACCTGTGCTGCGACCGCGGCCAGCGAGGATACCGGGACAATACGCAGTCCCGCGCCATGCGCCAGGCCTTGTGCAACGGAGGCCGCGATGCGCATGCCGATGAATGAGCCGGGCCCGTTGCCGAGCACTATCGCATCAAGCGATGTCAGGTTACAGCCGGCTTCATCCAGCACATTCCGAATCATCGGCATGAGCAGACGGGTATGTTCGCGCGGGGTCTCTTCATGGCGCTCGAATATTGCATCGTCGACCTGCAGGGCGACGCTGCACGCGAGCGACGAGGTATCCAGCGCGAGGCGTTTCACGCGACATCCCCGCTGCGCTGGTGAGCCGCGAAAAAACTTGAGACTTCGTTCAATGCCGATGTCGATGGCATCGGCGCCAGGCAATCAAGGAATATTTGCCCGTAGCGTTTGCCTTTAATGCGCGGATCGCACAGCACGACGACGCCGAAATCCTTGTGGTCGCGCAACAGCCGCCCCGCTCCCTGTTTCAATGCCAGCGCCGCCTGTGGCAGCTGGTGTTCCATGAAGCCATTGGCGCCCTGCCGCCGCAGATACTCGAGGCGGGCCATCATCAGCGGGTCCGACGGGGACCCAAAGGGCAACTTATCAATCGCAACGATGCTGAGTGCGGGTCCACGGACATCCACACCTTCCCAGAAACTGCCGGTACCCAGCAGGACCGCGTCACCCTTCTGACGAAACCGCCGCAACAGGTCGTCACGGGGTGCGTCGCCCTGTACCAGCAGACTGCGGCCACGCAATGCAGACTTGTTATTGCGAAACCATTTGCGTGCATTGTTCAACGCCCGGTGACTGGTGAACAGGCAAAACATGCCGCCCGTGGAAAAATCGAGCAGCGGTGTCACTTCCTGCAACATCGCGTCCGTGTGACGCGGGTCCGACGGCTGCGGTAAGCCTTGCGGCAGGTAAATCAATCCGTTTTGCTGAATGGGAAACGGACTGGGAAAACTGACACCGGCGACACCATCGAGGCCGAGACGCGCACCGAAATGCGAGAAATCGTCACCGATTGCGAGTGTCGCGGAGGTAAATATCCAAGCCTGGTAGTCATTATTGATCAGTCCGTTCAGCTTTCCGGACACGTCCAGCGGAGTGAGGTGCAGCCGCAAACTGCGCGCATGAATCTCCAGCCAGCGCAGCCCGTCCCAGGCGTCTTCGCTAACGAGCACAGCGAGGCGCTCGGCCATCGCAACGCATTGATCGTGAAGCTTTTCGAGTTCTATCGAGGCGTTACCGAGGCCGGCAATCGCCGTCTGCAATTCGTGCAATGCATGCGCGAGAGAGTCGAATACGGGCCGCAGCTCCTGCATGACGTCGGCGAGTTCGTTGCGACCTTCCTTGCGCGGTGCCTTCGCGCGCAACTCACGCGCGGCCGCTTGCAGTGCATCGACGCGACGATTCAGTTCCGGCTGCGAGTATGGCAGCGTCGCAGCGCGTGTTTCATCGATAAATCGCTCTATCTCCCGGCTGCCAAGCGACACACCGAAAAACTGTACCGCGAGGTCCGGAATCTGGTGTGCCTCGTCAAGGATGATCGCCTCCGCGCCCGGCAGGAATTCGACAAAACCCTCTTCCTTCATCGCCAGATCGGCCAGTAACAAGTGGTGATTGACGACCACCAGGTCAGCGTCTTGTGCGGCCTTGCGTGCCTTGGCGACATGGCACTTGGCATACTCCGGGCACTTCTGACCGAGGCAATTGTCGGCCGTCGATGTCACCAGCGGCCAGACCGGCGAATCTTCCGGCACCTCGATCAGTTCCGCCTTGTCACCGCTGCCGGTGCGATAGCGCCATTCGCTGACCGCATTCAGGTCGCTCGCGAGGGTCGGGTCGCTGACTGACGCCAGGTCCAGCCGATGCAGGCAAAGATAGTTGGCGCGACCTTTCAGTAACGCCGTTGTCACCGGCCGGCCTATGACTTTGCTGACGATTGGCAAGTCGCGGTGATACAACTGATCCTGCAGTGCCTTGGTACCGGTACTGATGATGGTTTTTCGGCCGCTCAACAGCGCCGGTATCAGGTAGGCAAAGGTCTTGCCGGTGCCGGTTCCGGCTTCGACCACCAGTTTGCCGGAGTCTTTAATCGCTTCGGCAACAGCTTCCGCCATCCAGCCCTGGCCCGCGCGCGGCTGAAAGCCGGGCAACAGGTCGTTAAATGGGCTTTGCTCGCCGAAGAGTTCAGTCAAGGATTTCACGGCCGCAAGATTACACGGTTCGCTGTGATTTGGCGCGGCCGAATGACCGCGATTGACCCGGATTACCGCCGTCCGGCGATGCGCTTTAACAAATGCTGGTCCGCCTTGATCGAAAATCGCAGGTAGGGCCCTGACGCCGTGTAACGGGCTGCCGCGAAGTCGTCGTCGTCGAAGCCCGCGAAATTGTAGCCGAGCGTCAACCACATGTTGGTGCCGACGTTGTAACCAACATCCACGCCGAAGGCGTAGTCGATGACGCTGGACTGGTAGGAATGGTAAACACTAGTGTTGACGCCAACGTCCCAGCGCTCTTTGAAACCGTGCCGCATGTCTATGCCGATCAGGTCCGTGTAGCCGCTGTAGCTGTCGCCGTCAAAATCACTCTGCACGTACTTGGATGCGTATTGCAGGGACAGCTGCGTTGCCGCGTTAAAGCGGCGGTTGGCGTTAAAGTTATTCACAATACGCCAGCTGTCCTGCACTTGTGACTGGGATGTCATTTGGTCTGAAAACAGGTCGATACGATTCAGGAACGACCATTTGCTGTCTGCCAGGCGGTAAGCCCAGCCAAAGCGCAAATTGGTCTGCGACATTTCCGTGCCGAGTGACGTATCGGCCTCGAAATGTGTCAGTGCAGCGGACAGTCCGTGACCGGATGAGGGTTCGCGATACCACCCCATTAACATCGTGACGCGTTCTTCGGCATCCGAGTCCCGCAACTCGATACGGCTGTTCGCACTCCAGGTATCCGAGGTATACATGGCAGCAACAAAGGTCGCAAAGAAGTCGTCGTTAACGCTACCGCTGCCGAGTACCCGGTCCGCGTCGAACTGGCGCGCAGCCGAATCGACAATGGTCTTCGCCTGGTCGACGCCCACATCGACAATCCACTTGTCGTTCAGCTGGAATCCCTGGATCAGGCCGAGATTGGCAAACAATCGCGGACCGAACTCTGTGGTCTCATTGGTCAGGAACGAGTTGATCTGCGCCCTGCTCCACGGCGTCGCACGAACGCCAACCCGACTCATGCTTGCGTCGATATCGCTGCCGCTCGCGTCTTCATATTCCGCGACCAGGTCCACACCATCCATAACGCGGTAGTCCGCACCGACAATCACGCTGCTGGGGTAGTCGAGATTCTCTGCATCTTCATTGACCGTAACACTGCCGCTGAGCCGCAGGCGCAGTTTTCCGTCGAGGACTTTTTGCGCAACGCCGGCCTCGAATAGCTGACTGGTGCGCTTCTCGCCATCCTCGAATTTGTCTTCGGCATGTGCCAAACCGGCACGCGCTGTGAAATTGTCTTTTTCGTAACGAACCAGGGCACGTGCAACATTGCGAATGGCCTCGGTTTGCAGGTTTTGTTGCCAGCTCGCCTCGCCTTCCACCGCAAAACGTTCGCCAATATCGGCGCGCGCATCGACCCCTAGTCGCCGCACACCGCGATCGGCTTCAGACTGGTATCCCAGCCCGAACCCGTCGTCAACTTCGCGCATGTAGGCACGCACATCGACTTTCTCACCGTTGTGTTCAAGGTCGAGGCTATGTGCCGATCCGCCCTGATCAACGCCGCTGATTGTCGCACTTGAATCAGCAACTTCGGCCTTCAGGACCGTCTCGTCATTAATTTGCCAACGCAGGTCAACGCCAGTCAGGTCGGCTTCAGCGCCCTGGGTGGCGTCGCTAATATGGGTCACCCCGAACTCCACGGCATCACTGCTGCTTCGTACCGAGACACGACCGCCGGCAACGACATCGTCTCCGGATGCGGAAACCGATTCGTACTCGGCGACAATAAATACCGGATTGAAATCGAGGTCACGACTCGGCACTGGCCGCTTGAAGTACAACGTGCCACTCAGTGTATCGATGTTGTAGTCAAGAAACCGCGACAGGTTTTGTGTACTCAAGACAATGCCGGAGTCAAATCGGTCGCGTACCTCGATCCGCACCTTGTCACTATTCGCGATGATCGGAGCCGCACTGAGCTGATACAGGCCCGATGTCCCATCACCCTGAATTTCATCGCGATTGAACGACTGGTCTGTTTCCGCCGCGAAAGCCGTATAGCCAAAGTTCTCGCCGCGATACTCACTCTTCAAACCATTAAAACGTCGCTGGTAGCGCGACAATTCAGCCACCGATAAGCCGGTGTCATAGTCGCCGAACAACGCATAGAACTGGCTGCGTTCCAGCTTGACGTATATCTTGCGCTGGCTTGCTGCTTCGTAGCGCTGCTCCGCGGTATCGCCATACAGGCTGTAGTAAGCATTCGGGTCGACAACCGTCTCGAAACGATCGCGAACCTCGTCACGATCCCGCGCGGAATCAAACGCGAGCGTGAGCAGGAATTCGCCCTTTATCGACCCCTTCGCAAAGAAAGCGGCCCGCCCGTCATCGTAATATTCATCCTCGAAACCCGCAGCGGCCGCCGCCGCCACATTGTCAGACAGCGTGTTGTATCCTGCGGTGCCTTCGGCGAAACCGACCAGGATCCAGTCGCGTTGCGCCGGTTTCAGCCAGGCCCTGATTTCCTGCTCACGATAGTTCTCGAACGGCAAGACGACAGTAACCTCCCCCGTCTGTGTCGTCGGCTCAAGGTCCAGGTAAGCGACGCCGTCGGCATCGACTCGATAGCTTGCACTGCGTTCCCCGATTTCGACCAGCGCGTTCTTGCGGTCGTTTTCGACATCCCATGCCGATCGATACGGCGAGTTAACACGAAAACGACCAATCATCCCTGCCCGAGAGGGCTTGCCACTGCGATCAAACAATCGCACCGCAATCACCGGCATGGTTTTTCCGTCTGCCACAAGATTTGACAGCTCAGGCGCAAATTCCGCCCGGATCGGCGTACCGGTGAAATAAATCGTGCGGCGTATGCCTTTTGCCTTGCTGCCGTCGGCATTCCAGATCACGGCACGCAATTCATTCGCGCCATCCACGAGATCGACACCGGCCCAGCGCGTAATCGCGATCGTACCTGCGGCATTGGTGTCGACACTATCCAGATTCAGCTTGCTGACAGGACTGTCGTTCAGTGTCAGTTCCACGCTCTGACCAGGCGCGTGTTGAATCGAAACTTTTGTCGACGCGATTGCCGGTGCATAGCCAGCCTCCGGCAACAACATGGCGTAGCCGGGCTGCAGGGTTTCGATTGGCGGCTCGTGTTGCGACGACGGCATGCCCAGGTCGTCATTGGCATTGAAGTTCCGTCGCTGCGGCTTCTCCATACCCGGGATTGCGCCAACTGTCGGAGTTTCTTCGATGCCGCTGGACTTCTGTGTCACTTCGAGGAACGACGGTTTTGTCGGGCGAATTCCGGTAATTGCCATTTCGACGCGACGGTTTTTCTGGCGCCCTGCTGCAGTGGCATTGTCGGCGACCGGGTCGTCCGGGCCGCGGCCTTCCACCTGGATATTGCTGCCTGGAATTTTCAATGCGTCGGCAACGTACATTGCTGCCGACATTGCGCGCGCCTGGGACAACACGTAGTTATTGGCGAAACGATGTTGATTTCGCGCACTGATTTTCTGACTGTCGCTGTGTCCGACCGCTGATAATTTTATGTTGCTTACGCCCTGCCAGTCATCGACCAGGCTGTCGAGCTGCGCAATATCCTGTGGCGACAGCCGATCAGAAAGTACGTCAAACTTCAGATCCAGAACGTAGCCTTCGTTCCGGACCACGGCCGGCTCCCGCAACATGCGTGTTTCAACGACGGGGGTCCGCTGTTTTTCGGCCATGGGCGTGTCGAATTTTGCGACCGCCCTGGCAGTGAGTTCGCCATCGACTTCTGCATCAATGTTCGCGACAAACGACACGGTGTTTTGCCAGTTGCCCGTTTGGCTCGCCACCGGTACCGAAACAGCCGGGCCGGAAATATGCGGTTCACTCGCCGTCTTCCCGTTTACGCGCAAACTGCCCGCTTTGTAAGTAACGCCGGCCGGCAGCACGACCATCAGGCTGATGTTGTCGATTTCGACATTACCAATGCCGCTCAGGATGACTTCGTAGACAACCTGCTCGGTATTGTCCGTGCCGGCATTGCGCATCTCGATATCGACGCGACCATTCGGCGGTTCCTTGCGGCGCAGGTAAAAGTCCGCACGTTGCAATCCACCGCGCGACAGTTTGACAAATTGCGAATCGGCGCGGCCCGCAAATCCGGGCGCGAGTCCACACGGGATAAGTTCGAACCAGGCAGGTATCGTAACCGTGTCCATTTGTGCGACATGGGTACCGGGTTCAACGCCCTCAAAGTGGAAACGACCGCCAGCATCGGATACGGCATAGCGACCGTCCTCGAGATAAACGCGAATACCGGCAATACCCTGATCCTCTGCGAAAGTCTCCTGACTGCAGTCTGCTTCGAGTACGCGCCCGATAATGGTACCGGTCGACCGGAACAGATCTTCCGTCAGGCGAATAGCGGCACTGGATTCGTTCGACAACAGCCCGCCGCCGGCAAACGCCGTCGCCGTATTGATCAGTTCTTCGTTGCGTTTGCCGCCGATAATTTCGACGACGTAGTAAATCTGGGCGCGAACGCCAACCGGCAAATCGGGTATATCAATTTGCATGGTGTTAAGCGCCGCATCGATTTCCGGGTCCGCGACATTCAGGCCATTGACACTCATCGAGCCTGCTACATAGCGCACGCCGGAGGGTAATTGATCTGTTACGACAATATCGGCAGCAACACCGCTGCTCGAAGTGTTTTCCAGCAACAATTCATAGCGAACGAAGTCACCCGGTGCTGCTGTTGTCGTCAGTGTTCGCTTCTGCAGGAACAGTGCCGAAGCCTGAGGGTCGAGCGGAATGTCGACGGCTATCGACACGTCACCACTTTTACTGAACTCTGCCCCGAATGACGCCGGGCTGAGTGCCCAGGGTGCACCGGGCAAGGCTTGCAATGCGGCAATCGACGCCGAAGACGGTGCCGCGTAGGCCGACGGTGGCGTAACGACCAATCGGTAGTTGCCATCGGGGACGACCGGGAACCGGTACTCACCCGCTGCGAATACGTATACGGTGCCGGAACTGTCAGTTGCTGTACCGCCGCTGACAATCGAGGATGGAAACTGGCTGACGCCGTCATTTCCATACACTGTCGCAGGCAGTCCGCTGACCGCATCCACTATTTCAATTGTGGCGCCACTGACAACCGTACCGGTTCGCGATTCAAATACGCGTTGCACCGGGTCGAGCACAACGCTCGCCTGGCTCGTGTCGGCGGGATCGGCCGGATCACCATAATCAACATTGATGGTGGACTTCGGTATCCCCTGCAGCACGCAGTCGCCGGGCATTGCCTGCCCCGACGCAATCGGTACGTAGCCCGCGAACACGCCGGTATTCAGTCCGGTCTCGGTAAGCTGGATAGTCTCGCTATCGCCGCTACTCGCGTCACTGACCACGACCACTGCGGTTTCAATAACCTGGAAATCCAGGTTCTGGTCACTGTCAGTCAGGCGGATAAAAGCCGCTTCGCCTGTGTTGTAACTCTGTGTGGGCGATACGTCCTGGACCAGTGCCGGATTAATCGTCGTGCCACCCAGCAATACAGGGTCGGCGAGATTGACGAACGCACCGGTCTGCAAACACGCCGATGGACCCACGGTCTCCTGGTAGCTGCCCGAGCCTGCCGTCACCACGCGTGTAAATTCGACTGTAGAAGGACTGCGTACAACTGCGGTTGTTACTGCAACGATGTTGCTGTCGACGCTGGCCGGCTGGCCGGACAGGTCGGTATAAACGAGCGCTGCCTGATTCTCGATGACAGCCCCTGGCGGGGCGGCAAGTGCCGCACCCGCCACCAGAACTGACGCCAATACCGAGGCAAAAAGCCTCGCGATTACGGTGCCGCAGGTCCGCCAGACGTACCGCGGGGGAAGCAGTTGCTCCCCCCGGGGTTGGTCTGATGCACACTCGCATGCGCGTCGCCCGGGTGGGGCACTGCCATGCGCGACAAAAAGCCGGCCACTCCCCTGAGCGGCCGGACATCCTGTCAACGTGTTACGTCCTTTGAACACCGTGATGCGTCTCTACACGTCCTTACGGAGTTGGGTCCGGATCCGGAATCAGTACCTGGTACTGAATCGTCAGGGTCGTGTTTCCAGCAACGGTGATACCGCCAGCGAGATCGGCAGCACCGATCGTCATTGTCCCAGCCACCAGGTCGCAACCATCACCATCACCGTTGGCTTCGATGTCGCAGGTAAGCTGCGTACCATCGTTGTCAACGTAAACATCGTTTCCGCCGTACGGCGCGGCTGCAATGTTCAGGAGCTGCGTTGTGTCGGCGTCGATAGCGTCAACCAGGTTCACTGCTTCCGCATCCGTTGCACTACCGTTCACGACGGTGATCGTGTACTCGATCGTCGCGCCCGGAATCGGCAGTCCGCTGCCCAAATCGCCAGCCACAACGGCATAGCTCTTTGCGACCGTCAGATCGGCAGTCACCACCGTCCAGCCATCGAAGTCCGACTCTGTCGCATCGTTGTCAGCATCGGCAAAGACATTCTCGATACCCAGATCCGTATTGGCATCCTCGGTCAGTGCTGTCGCAGCACCACTGCCCGGCTCACGCGCGATCGCGTCGAGCTGAACACCGGCAATCTGGCCGTTGGTCATCGCCAGAGCAGCATCACCGAAAACGCGGATTCGGATGCTGTCATCAGCCGCCAGCTGATCAACGAACTGCGCGCCGCCACGGACAGGATCCGGATCGGTGCCTGCTACAGAGTCAGCACTTACTGCGTAGTCAACCAGTGCCATGTTGGCATCGTCGGTCGCACCACGAACAGTTCCGCCAACGAGCTCGGTCAGAACAACCGAGAAGTCGAGTGGTGAGTTCGAATCGTTGGTCAACAAGAAGTCGAAGAACGAATCCGTTTCACCTGGCGTAACGTCTACAAGAGCTGCACCCTGTGCGGCCAGCGTAAAGTCGACTCGACGGTCAACCACGAAACTGACCGAATCGGTCAAGTCCGCCTGGTCGACACCGTTGACGTCGTAGTCAACGGTGACCGTATTGTCGACGGCGGTACCCGCCGCGGTTCCAATAGCCATCGCCTGCTGTGTAAACAGCAGGACGCCAGCCATGGCGCCTAGCCTGAACATCAGGCCTAACTTTCCTACTTTGGTTTTCATCACGGTACTCCTTACCTCTTAATCAGCCGGATCATTCCGGCGTTTGCCCTAGCGAAGGCTTGATTGAACAAGTCCTTCATTCCAAAACTGCTGCGAAGCGCGCGGTAACCTGCGCGCCCGCATCCAGATCGTTCTTTAAAACCCAACGTACATGCGTGTAGTCACGAGCCTCTGCCGGTCGTGGTTCGCCGTCTTCGACAACGGTGAGTTCCTGAGCCGCAGCAAATGTCTCGCCACCATCGACGGAAAACTGCATATCGGCGCCCGGACCGAAGCCGGAGCCTTCGACATACACAAGATCAGCCGCAATTGGATTAGTGATCACGACGTTATCCGCCGTCTCGTCACTGACGTTGGTAAATGTGATGGTGTAGAAAACCGTCTCGCCGGGGACGACAACGTCCGCTGCAACGAGCCGGGTATCGGACACACCCGCGTCATTGACGAATACTTCCTGCTTCTGCACGACGGTCTGCACATCGAGATGTGCCTGCGCCGCGGCAGAGAAACTTAAAGTCGCCAAAATCAGTCCTGTCAGTATTTTCATTTCGCTCTTCCCTCCAAAATTAGTTTCGCTCTGTTCGTAATCTCGCTATGTTGGTCCTGTTATTCAGTCGATCGTCACTTGAAAAACAATCGTCTGTATACCGTCTGCCTGGGTCAGGTCACCGAGCCGCACAACGACTGTTGCTGCGCCACTCGTATCGAGTTCGCCAGCGTCGGTGTCAATCGCATCGCTTACTGCGCCACCGTTTAGCGTGATGCTGGATGGCACAAATGTCGTGTAGGTCGGAATTGGGTCACGCACCGCACTGCCCGTTGCAACGCCCGCGCTGTTGACTTCGACGGTTATCGTGTAGGTGAGCGTTGCACCGGGTATGGGCTGATTGCCGCCATTCGGGTCGTTGACAAGCTGCGACTTGATGACGTTGATCAGCACATCCGACACCAGGTATTCGCCGCTCGCCGCTGCCGCACCGGTCGTCGTGCCAATAACGGCATCCACACCACCATCGCCCTGTCCGGCGTACACGGTGCCCGCCGTGCCACTGCCTGTCGCTGCCGTCGCCGTCAACTGGCTGCGGCCAATCTGACCATTACTGACGTTTCCGGGTATGTCGTTGACAATGAATACATTGACCGACTCGTCCGCGCTTAGTAGCGGGTCATTAACACCGGGGTTGTAGGCGACATCACCCGCATTGAAATCGCCGCTGCCGTCGGTATCGAAATAGATAGCGGGTACTGCAGGGAGCGGATCGAAGTCGTCGCCGCCCAGTGCGCTGTCTATCGCCAGCTGGAATGCCTCGTTGCCATTGCCAGTGTTGGTAACGGTAAATAGCAGGGCCTGGTTGGTGTCATTGGCCGACACCAGCGTCTGTGGACTTTGCAAAGTCGTCGTAACGTTGATGCGTTCGGCAACAACAATTGTCGTCGTATTGGATTGCAGAGTCAGCGGTGTACCGCCGAGGTCGTAAGTAATATTTGCGGTGTTTTCGATGACCGTGCCAACGGCAGTGCCGGCTGCGATTACCGGTCCGTTACACAACAGGCAGACACACGCTATCGAGAGTCGCCGCGCCCACACGAACGCAGGCGAAGTTCTAACAGTTGCCATATCCAAGGTTCATTCCTTTCACGGCAAGACATACGCATTGCCTGGCGTCGCTCGCAATCATTGCGAGCTGAACCGCAACTGTCTGATATTTCTATTTCTATCGCATTGTTTTATGGAAAACAGCGGTCAAATTGTGACTCGCTTCACACTTGTGCCGTGAAGCGCCTCACACTCCCGGCGCTAACCATGATGCGGGCTGCAGCCTCGCGCGGGATTATCCCGGGTGCGCAATATGTCAGATAAATGACGCCCATCGGTTTGCATGCAGAACGCGATTCAGTGTGGTCTGACGATTCCCAGTTTTTTCATTTTCGATCGCAACGTGCTCGGCGGAATGCCCAGTTGCGATGCGGCGCCGTTCGCACCCGATATTTTCCAGCGGGTTCGGTCCAATACCGCAACGATATGGTCGCGTTCGACCAGCTTGAGATCGGCAATTGTTGAAGAAACGATTTTTATGCCCTGGTCCTCGGCGTCATTGCCAAGCAGCGGCTCCGCCAGTTCGACAACCGGGCCGGAGTTTGAAATCAATGCGCGCTGTATGATGCCATCCAGCTCACGGATGTTGCCGGGCCAGCGATAGCGCTTTAACTGTCGCATCATCTCCGCAGAAATCTCCCGCACCTCTCTGCCAAGCCGTTGCGCATGCACAGCAACGAAATGCTGCGCCAGTAGCTCGATATCTGCACCTCGATCACGTAGTGCCGGCAAGGTGATCGGAAATGTGTTGATTCGATAGTAGAGGTCCGAGCGAAACTGTCCCTCCTGAACCGCAATATCAAGATCGCGATTCGTCGCTGCCACCAATCGCACGTCGACTTTGATGGTCCTCGTACCGCCGAGCCTTTCGAATTCGCCTTCCTGTAGAACACGCAGCAACTTGGCTTGCAACTCAACCGGAATCTCGCCTATTTCATCGAGGAACAATGTCGTTCCATCAGCCAGGTCGAAGCGCCCTCGCTTACGCCCGTCGGCACCGGTAAACGCGCCTTTCTCATGTCCAAATAATTCACTCTCGATCAAATTCGGTGGCAGCGCGGCGCAATTGACTTTTACCAGCGGACGATCACGCCGCTTGCTGTGTTCGTGAATTGCCCGCGCGATCAGCTCCTTGCCAGTTCCGGTTTCGCCCATGATCAGGACTGGCGCCTGGGTATCGGCAACCTGCGCGACCTGGTTCAGACAGCGCAGTATTGCCGGGCACTCGCCAATGATTTCATCGAATCCCTGCTTGCGTTCAACTTCTTCGCGCAGATATATATTTTCGGCTTCCAGCCTGTCAGTCGCCTTGCGCAATCCATGCAGTGCTTCGGCAAGTTCGCGACGAGAGCGGACGCGCAGCATTGAACTGGCGAGTACCTCGGAGAAAATAGTGATATCCGTAACCAGCTGGTCGGACCATTTCTTCGCACTAAAGATTCGTCCCAGCGTCATGCCACCGACCACTTCATCGCCAACGACCAAAGGCAATGCGAGCACGGACTTGATGCCGAATTTCTTCGCCGCTGCCCGGTCTGCCGAGAGCTCATCTGGCAGGTCGTCGATGTTGTCTATACGGATCAGGCGGCGTTGTTCTGCAACCTGCCTCCAAAGCACCGGAAACTGGTCCGGCGTAATCGTGCCGGCAAAAGGGTCGATGCCATCGCGGCTCCATGCACAGGCGACTGAAACAGAACGCTTGCTATCGTCATCGCCCCAGAACAATGTGGCGCGGTCCGCGTCAAAGAAACTGGCGATTTTACCAACGCACTCACGAATCGCCGCGTCGGCATGCTCGTCCTGCGCCGCAACCAAGCGTGTCGACACATCGGCAACGAGTTTCTGATACTGCTGCCGATGTGCCAGCTCTGCCTTGGTCTCGCGAAACTCGAGGACATTGCTTTCAATACCCCAAATTCGCTCAAGACAGCCCTTACGAACAACACCGATCATGTTTATGCATAAAGCCCGGTCATCGCCCGCCGGCGTTTTGTAGTTCAGTTCGTAGTCTTCGACGCGGTACCCGTTCTCGACAAACGTTGTCAGCAGTGCCGTGTGTGCCTCGAAATCCTTGGCGCTGTCCAGTTCGCCGAATCGTTGTCCAATGACCTCGGAGATGTCGTTCGCCTCGAGGTCTCGAACGAACACCGCATTGGCGCGATGCAATTCCGCATCGAGTGTCGCCATGATATGGGCGTCAACAGACTCGTAAATGGAAAGCGGCTTTGGAAAGCGGTAGCAATAGACGGAATCGGTGGTGTTATCGAACAGATAGCGAAAACGGCGGTCCGACACATCCCGGCTGCTGCGCAGATCCTCCAGCAACGCGGTCCGATGCACCATCTCCTTTTTGTAGCGGCGCCTGACATACACCAGGCCCAACAGGCCGAGCGCGATGAGAACAACGGTGATCCCGGACAGGCTCCAATACCACCAGCTCGTCGAAAAAACGCTGGAGCTCATTGGAACTCCGCCCGACGGCCACTATTACCGGGCTGCCTTGCACCTGATCGGTGCACTCGAACAGCCACCGGTAGCCCTGCGCGGATGGCGCTTAAACACTGCATGTAGTGATTGTTTTATTCTCAGCCACAAAAGCCTTGCTTGGCCACCGTTTTACACAGTCACGAGACCGAAGTCACGATATTTCGTGACTTGGTCGCAATTTCGCGACTAATACGCAAACCGTTGATTCTATTGCAAAAGTCGCAAAAGCCCTCAAGTGCATGATTTTGCTGAAATTTTACAATATCCAGACGTATTTTCAGCGACTTGGCACAAATTCTGCACTATTTGGGATGTAACGCACATTTGTAATCGATTTGTTTCGCGCTTGTGGCAGTCAAACCGTGAAGCGATAGCTGAACACCGAAGGAGGTGGACGTGGCGGACACGGAGAATGATATCGAGTTGGTACTGATCGCGGACCGGCCGGGCCGCAGCAAGCTGCTGCACGACATGATGGCTGAATTGGGCGTTTCCGGACTCATCCGGCGCCTGGCGCCTGGCGACCTTGCTGTCCAGCGCGCACGGCAACAAGGCAGTTTTCGGCACACGCCATTGCCCGATCTGTTTTTCTTCGATTTCAGCAACCCGGACAAGCAGCAAATCGCTGCGTTGCGAAAAATCGCATTCGGTCCGGACAAATCAACCGTCCCCGTGGTCGTGCTCACCAGCCCTGAATCCGAGCAGATGCTCGACGCCGGCGAAATCGATGGCGGCCACGCCATTATGCTGACACCAACCTCCCTGTCCTCCTGTATCGAGCGCATGCGCATCGGTCGACGCAAGGGATTCTTCAAGGCATTGAAGATTTTCTACGAGTTCGGACCGATCCTGGTACGCACGCCAGAACACGTGTTGTCTCAGGAATCGCGTGAGGACATGATCTCGGCCTGAAGCGGACTTGGTTATTGGTCGGCACTCGATTACCTTGTGACGAACTTTCACAAGGAGACCGCTTGTGCCAGCTGACGAGCAATCCCGATTCCTGCAGGAATTGGCCGAGGACCTGAATTCAAAAAACATCCAGTTGCCGTCGTTTCCCGACGTCGTAATCAACATCCGCACCGCACTGGAAGACCCGACCTGTAGCGCCGAACGTCTGGCCTCGGTCGTGACGACCGACCCGGTGCTGGTTGCGCGCCTGCTAATGGCGGCGAACTCCGCATTCCACAATCGTGCGGGCATTGAAATCATCGATTTAAACCTGGCGATCAGTCGCCTCGGATTTGAGGTGGTGCGAAATACAGCGATCACCCTCGCCGTCGAGCAGATATTTGCAGCCTCCGAGCATGAGGCACTCAGGGACGCAATAGAGCAAATCTGGAACAGCAGCCTGTCGCTGGCGTCGATGAGCTTTGTCATCGCGCGCAATGCCGGGAATGTCAATCCGGATAATGCCTTTCTTTGCGGACTGCTACATGAAGTTGGGCGACTTTATATCCTGACTAAAGCCGCGCATTACCCCAAGCTGATGGGAGATCCAGAGGCTCTTAAGAATTTGCAGGATCAATGGTATGCCAGTGTTGGCAAATCCATTATAGAAGCATGGGGATTTTCCGGCGAAATTGCCGATTCGCTCGGCTCGGGAGATGATATTGACGACCGCGGCAATACCGCCGCAACGATGGTCGATGTCGTGCTTCTTGCCAAGCTGTTGCTGCGAGGAATCGAAGACGCTGCTGATGATTCTGCGTTCCCCGGGCCGGCGCGAAAATTGAACATCAGCGCTAACGCGCTGCCCTCGATAACCGCAGCGTACGACTTGCACGCACAATCAATGCGGCAATCGGTCGGTCGATAATCCCGGGCCAATAATCCCGGGCCAATAATCCCGGACCGAAAGCAAAACGCCCGGCGGAAACGAATTCCGCAGGGCGCATTTGTGCGAGACTTAAGCTGAATACTATTGGCGAAACGCCACGTCGTAACGCGTGTCGATCGCGTAGCTGGTCTGCGAGTTGTGCGCTTGAATGCTGCCACTGGACGGTACGCTGTCGTCACCGCGTGCTTCCAGAATCTGCGCGATATCGCCCGGGATTTCACCGAAAACGATATTGTGACCACTCAGGTTGTACAGGTTCAGGTCAATACCAAGCAAACCGCCGAATGAATTGCTGGGTTGCTGATAGCTGGCATCCGTATTGTCAACCGGACCGGCAATCAGGCCGGCGCCGCGCAGATGCTTCCAGATCTTGCGTGATTCCGAGCTGTTATTGGTGCTGCTCCAGCCGCCGGCAATATTGCCATTGCCGTTACCGTTGTCCGCGCTGCGCCAGGTACCTGAAAATCGCGTCGATGCCGCAGGGTCATCGCCAGGCAATACGCCGTAGCGATCCTGGTAGGCGTAAATTGCCGCCGACACGCCCGCGAAATCATTCTCGATGCGTTTGATCTTGGCATTGGTGATCATTTCCCGGCCTTTAAGGACACCGCCGATCAGGAGCCCGATGATGACGAGCACGATCGCGATTTCCACTAATGTAAAACCCGATTGCCGATGTTTGTTCAACGATTGCATGTTCACAGCTAAGCCTCACTTTATTCGTTCGTCCAATGACCGCCGCGCAAGCTGTAGCGCGGCATCTGGCCTTCCTTGATCAGGTTATCGGCCGAATTTCAGCGAGCTTTAGTACTAAATTAAGGTAAATGACCCGCATCGACGAGCCTGCCAAACAGCCGATTGGGCGCTATCCAGAGCAGCAAGTCATCGAATTCGCTGCCCGCCTGGTCGCTGCGCCCGCGCACGACGAAGACGGCATCCGCGGCGACCCGGTAGTTGCTTGCCGAGGGTCCACCACCGAGGTTTGCACCGACATTCTCGAGTTCATCGGCCGAGGTGAACGCGGCCCAGTCCTTGCCCAGCGAGTAAACGATGACCGGGCTTGCGTCGGTGAGTGTCACATTGGTCGAACCGCAGGCTGTCGCCGATGCGCCAGTGGCAGTCCGGCACACAGTCAGTTCCGGCGCCAACAATGGCATCGTGACATTCTGCATTTCTCCCGCATTGGTAAAGTCCCACGCGCCGTCACCATCGGCGTCACTGGCGGATACGCTGTAGCGCAAAGGCGACCCCCACGGATCCAGCAACAGGTTGTCATCGTTCCTCTGGCCATTCAGATTCAGGGTTGTGGCCGGCACAAAGCCGTGCTGTACCGAGCAAGCAGCACCTGAAGGCGCCGCCAGCCCGCCACTCGCCGGCGTGGCGGGACACGGCAAATACCCATTCAGCAGCGCAAAGCCTTCGACGGCCGCCTGCACCGTCTCGAGTTGCTCGAGACCGTCTCGAACCCGGGCGTTTTCCCGCTGCACGGACAACGGCATCATCAAGCCACCGAGGAGCAAACCCATCACAAGAATGACGATAGACAGCTCCACGAGCGAAAAACCCGATTGTCGGTCTCTGTTTTGCATTAGCACTCCGACACAAGCAGTTGCTCATCCAGGCAAAATACCAGGTCGTTAAATGCCGCACTCACGGTTCCGGACTGGTAGTCCGCGGCTACGGCGGCGCCCGGAATATTGGCCGCATTCAAACCCTCGAGGTAATTGTTCGGATCACGTTTCGTGTCGACATCGGTCGGCGGTGCATTGCGTTGCTGTGCCGCCAGCCTGCTATTCGCGAATAACAAGACCGCCGCGTACTGGCCGCTGCCGTTGATGCTCAGGCAGTTGCCGCAGGCCGACGGGATTGCCGCATTCGGGCTAAAAGCTTCGCCAACCGCGTAGAAAAAATGATCCTTCCAGTCTTGCCAGCGTGCCATCTGCGTTGCTGTCCATTGCGGGACCGCACCGGTATCGCAATCGCTCAGCACCCTGGCAATAGAATTGCCGGTTACTAAATTACTGTCATCCGCAATGTCGGCGAGGCGTCCGGAATAGAATCCATTGTCGGCGTCGTTGTAGCTGGCGTCGGGCCTGTAGTCGGCAAGCGTCACCGCAGCAGGCCACGGCAAGCGCTTGTCATTAACGCCACCGGGATTGCTCGCGCCGTAGTTTGCGATGCACGCAGCGGCAGCCAGTCCCAGGCTACGCATATCCGTCAGAAAATCGGCACGTGCAGTGACACGCTGCTCAAGATCGGCACGCGATATCGTCACTATACGATCGTTGTGATCCTCGCGACTGCCCGCGACCCGGCCGAGGACATCCAGGGCATCGGCAGCGCCACCAAGTACTGCGTTCGAGATACCGCTGCCGGCATCTGTGTCGAGGTAATTAGCCGCACTCGCACCCGCAACGCAATCGCTCCCTGGCGCAATGCCCGGCCGTGACTGTGTGGCAAGCGGCTTCATCGCGGCAATCACCATCGCTATCGGCCGGTTCTCGGCTGCGCTACCCTCGCTGATCGTGGCCGACTCGATCTCGTAAAGCTGCAACTGGCCGTTGCTGTCGACGTTGATTAGTGCGGCCGTATCTGCTCCCGCGTCCTTGTAAGAACCGGAAACGGCGTACCACAAACAAGCGGACGACGAATCCTTCAGCGCCGGCACGCCCAGCGTTCGCCACGGTAATCGTCCGATAACACTGACTCCCGCAGCCATGCAGGCAGTGGTATGAGACACTCCGTCCGCAAATCCGCCGCTGGCATCGATATCCGGGCACGGCAGAGAAAAAGCCGCACCTGGATCGCGGTCGGGATGCGTGACTGCAAAATCCAGCAGCGCTTCGCGTGCGTCGGCAAGCATCGCTTGCGTCTTTTCAAGTTGTCGTGTCCGCAGGTCGTTGCGGTTCAGATTCACGAGCAGAACAGCTAAGGTCGCGACGATAACTGCCAACATGATCAACAGCAGTGCCGCACCCGATTGCCGATGCCGGGTTGCATTAGTCGCCGGCATCGCTCGCCCCGGGCTTATCGTCGCGTTCACCGCGAACGACCTTCACCGCGTTGGGAAATACCACGGCATCACTGCTGCGGGCGGAGACGAAGTCGCCATTTGAATAAACCCTGGCGCCGCCGTTGCTGCTAATGATAAAACCGGCCGCGTCACCGCTATCTTTTTCGAGCCGTGGTTTTCGCTTTGCTGTCGCCGCACCGCTCTGGTCTGTATCACTGCCGCGTCGCTGGTCGAGTTTCATACGCTGTTGCGGCGAGAAGAACACCTTGCCGATGCTCACTTCCGGAAGAGATTCATAAAAAGTATCGTCCGCGGCAGTCGCAACATCGATGCCCACCACCAGCAATGAAGACAGCAGCCCGCCGTACAGGTATTGCGGCAAAAACTTCATGTCGTACCTCCGGAGACATCGGAAGTGATGACGCTGAAAATATTGACGTCGCAATTGGCCGCGAGATTCGGGTCGCTGGCGTTGGTTGACAGTTCGCCGAGGCTGGCAATTTCGCATTGATCAACTTTGATCAGGCCGGGTGCCTGGCTCTGTAGCACGTCGAAAAAACGCAGCAGGTCAAATTCGTGCAGCAGGCCCATCTCCAGTTGCAGTTTGCTGACGCGTATTTGAATGTTTTCGCCACCCAGCAATGACGTCACTGGTGCCACAACGCCGCGTTGTGGTTCAATCGAATAAGTGACCCGCGGCAGATTCAGTCGAGCACTGGTCGTTCGCATGGTTTCAACAACGTCCAGTCGGCTTTCCCGGCCGATGAAGCCCAATTCATAGAACTTCTGGTAACGGCGGTGATACCGATCCACTATGCGCCGCTGATTCACCAGCGACTCATAGTCCTGGTTGACCGCAACATGATTCGCGTTGAGCTCCGCGAAACTTTGCTCATGCCGGGAATGCACCCACACCGCGATGCACAACGCCAGCAGGGCAAGCCCTGCGGAAACGAGCGGTATTAGCGTGTAGCGTCGAATATAGGTCCAGTCCAGATCAGATTGATTCATCAGCCTCCCCCGCGGCAGTGGCTGAGCCCTGCAGGTCATAGCTCACACGCAAACGAAATTGTGCTATCGCGCTGTTTTGCACGTTGACGATTTCACCTGAGACAGCAGCGCTGGTACTGGCATTGAATGGGTACTCAAGTGTATTGACGCGATTAAAAAGAGTGCGCGACTCGATATCGGCCGCCAATTCATCGATGCGCGCAAACGCGTGCCGCATGTCGCCGTCAAACGGCTCGATGTGTGCGGTTAGCACGGCAGTCACACCGATAGTTTCGTGTACTGTCAACGGCGGCGTGGCGTCCCCGCGACGTTGTGGCCGACCATTCTCGACCTGCGGCGTTTCCGCCAGCCACCGGAGCTGCTGCATTCTGATGTCAGGATAGTCACCCAGTACAGCACCCAGTTGATTCATGACCCACGGCACCGGCACCCGGTTTGTCAGCAAATAGTCGCCGGTGTCCACCGCTAGCTGCATTTCATGCGAATCTGCTTTGATCGGGTCAAACCTGTCATTTTCGCGCCGGAACGTCTCCGCGAGGTGATCGACCTGCAGTTGAATTGCGTCGATCCTGTTGCGCAGAATCCAGACGTCACTGAACAATATGGCAGCAACAATCGAACACGCGGTTGCGGCTACAAATGAGGTGCCGATGACTGCATTGCGTATGCGCCGCATAGACCAGTAGCGGTTCTCACCTGACGTTGCGTAGTTCTGTTTCGGCAGGCGTTTTGCAACAGCGGCAAGGAATACTTCTTCGAAGTGATCCGCTGTTCGCAACGGCCTGCGGCCCAGTTTTTTTGCGGCAGCCTGTGGCGTCAGGAAGCGAAAAACTTCGGCACTATTGGCATCGATCAGAGCGCGAACCTGGTCTGCGCAGTCGCTTTCGGCAACGACACATACCGTCAACGATTCCATTCCTGCAAGCAGACGCGTACGTTCCAGGTAGCGTCGACTGCGGATGACTTCCGTCACCAGGTGTTGCGCAAACCCTTCCTCATTGAGGCCTGGTCCCTGTGACAGGCGCGCGCTGTGAATCGCGCCGTCGCGCATAAAGACCTGGCGCAATTTGTTGCCCTGATGCGGTGCAATAAACATCACTGCACCACTGCAGTCGAACAATTTCTTTATCGTCGCGGGCGCCATCAACGGCACGGAGTAAACGCCTGCTATCGGAGTCCGGTGCTGCAGTATTAACTGCATCCACGGATCGATGAGCTCATGATTCGAAATCGCGCTGTGAACCACGCTGAATTCCTTATCGCTCTTAAGCTTTGTCCCGTGATAGATGGAGACGCGATATGGCGTTCTGCGAAACTTGCGCTGTCCACGACGCTGGATCAGCGCCGCGCGGTCGCGCGCGCCCAGCTTCGGTATCGAGTCAAGAGCGAATTCCTCTTCGATAACATCCACGAGCATGGCGCTGCGTGTATCCGGGTTTGCAGCGAGATAGCGATCGAAATCGCGCAGACCGCTGTCAGTATCCGGGAACCGTAACGGTGCCCTGTCCGCAGCCTCGGGTTGCCAGACGCTGAGCGATCCTTGCGTGACATAAAAAACGCGCTGCAACATCTGTCTAGACTCCAATACTACTGATTGTTTCGTAGATTGGACCGAGTACCGACAACATGATCCAGCCCATAATTGCACCCAGCACCACGGTCATCGCGGGCTCGATCATTGCCTTGAGGCGGTCGATGGATTCGGTTACTTCCCGGTCGTAGAAATAGCTGACGTTGCTCAGCGCATCATCGAGCAAGCCGGTCGATTCCCCCATGCGCACCATGCGTACCACCAGCGGCGGAAACATCTTCGTTGCCTCGATACTGGCACTCAGTGCCTTGCCATCGGCAATACCCAGGCGGATGTCTTCGATCGCTTTACGGATTACGGCGTTGCCAGCGATATCTTCACTGATACGCAGCGAGGCAAGCACGTCGAGCCCGGAGCTGTAGCACAACGCGAAATAACTGGCGAAGCGGCTCAGTACGACTTTTGTCTGAATAGGCCCGATATACCAGGCGTTGAGTTTCCAGCCATCGACTCGATAGCGAAACGTATCGCTGCGGCCAGCCTGAAACTTGATTAACAACAGGATGACCGCGGGCAGCGGCACCGCCCACCACCAGTTGGCCGTCAGAAAATTCGAAAACGCAATCAACGCGCGCGTATGGATTGGCAGCTGCTGGCCCATTTCGCGAATGAAGTCGACCATCTGCGGCACTACATACAACATCATGAACAGCGTGACGCCCAGCACGACGACACCCACGAAGGCCGGATAGAGAATAACCGTTTTGGCCTTGGCCATCAGCTCATCCTGCCACTTGAGCGATTCCGTCAGCTTTAACATGACATTTGGCAGCTCGCCGGATTGTTCGCCGACATTGATCAGGCTGACGAAAACATCATCAAACACGTGCGGAAATTCAGCCATGGCCTGTGACATCGTCTTACCCGATTCCACCGCGCCGATCAGATTGCTGATGACTTCACAGAATGCCGCATTACCAACACTGTCGCGTAAGTCGGTCAACGCCTCGAGAATGGGCAACCCGGCCCGTGTCATCTGTTCCATGTGAAAACAAAAACCGATCAGGTCTTTGCGTGTAACGCGAGACTTGCGTGCGAAAAAACTGCGCCCCTGCTCGCTACAGCGCAGCATTTCGACGCCCGCCTGATGCAATTGGGCTTCCAGCGCATTCTCGTTGCTCGCTTCCAGGCTCCCGGAAACGACCATGCCGTTCGCGTCTACCGCCCTGTAGCTGAACGAAGCCATGCTGTCAGGTCACTCTGGCTGTAAGATCGACAACACGGGATATTTCCGACAAGCTCGTCGTACCGGCCAGAACATGCCGAATGGCGTCTTCGGCCAGATCCTTGAATCCCGATTCCAATGCTGCCTGGCGCATTTCCTTGCGGGTGGCCGAGCGTGCAATCATCTCGTCGAGCTCTGTGTTGATCTTCAACACTTCAACGACAGCAAGGCGACCTTTGTATCCCAGGAAATTGCAGGACTCACAGGCACCTTCTCGATACAACAGCACCGGCTTGGTATCGCTGATACCCAGCAAGGTCCGTTCGGCTTCGTCCGGAGCATGGGCCTGCTTGCAATGTCGACACAGCCTGCGGACCAGGCGTTGTGCAACGATGCCGATGATATTTCCAGCCATGATCTGTGGCTTGACGCCGATGTCAATCAGACGCGGGATGGCGCCGAGCGCCGAGTTTGTGTGCAGTGTCGAAAACACCTGGTGCCCGGTCATCGCAGCGCGAAATGCCATTTCAGCCGTTTCCTCGTCGCGAACCTCGCCAACGAGAATAATGTCCGGATCCTGACGCATCATCGAACGAATACCATTTGCAAAGTCGAGCTTCGCCGCTTCATTCAATGACGTTTGTCGAATCATCGACATCGGGTATTCGACCGGATCCTCGAGGGTCATGATGTTGACGGACTCCTCGTTGCGGTAGTTGAGCATCGAATAGAGCGTTGTCGTCTTGCCGCTGCCGGTCGGCCCGGTCACCAGGATGATGCCTTCCGGTCGCGCCATCATGACCTGCAGCGATGTCAGCGTTTTCCTGACGAGATTGAGTTTTTCCAGCGGCACAATGCCTTTGCGGCGGTCGAGAACGCGCAATACGAAGTTCTCGCCATGCGTGGTCTGTTGCGATGCGACGCGAAAATCAATCTGCCGGCCGGCGAGTGTCAAACCAATGCGGCCGTCCTGTGGTGCTCGTGTTTCAGCGATGTTCATTTTCGCCATGACTTTCAGGCGCACCACCATTCCCGGCCAATAGCTGCGGTGCAATGCCATTACCTGCCGCAAGACACCGTCAATCCGATAGCGCACACGCAGGAAGCCTGCCTCAGGCTCAAGATGGATATCGGAGGCGTCGCGTTTCACGGCATCCGCAAGAATTGCATCGACCAGCCGGATCAGCGGGTGGCTGTAGGCTTCGTTTTCAACAGCGACATTGAGATTGTCCGTTTCACCCGTGTCTATTTCACGCAGAATGCCCTGGATAGACAGTTCGTACTGATAAAACTGCTCGATCGCCGCTTCAATTTCCGCTTCGCCGGCCATCAGCGTCGAAATGCCGATACCGCTGCCCAGGGTTGCAGCAACCTGGTCGATCGCAACGATATTGAATGTATCCGCCATCGCCAGTGTCAGGACTTTCTCGTTCTTGTCGAAATTAATCGGCAGCATGCTGTAACGGCGCGCAATGTTTTTCGGCACCATCTTCAAGGCATCGGGGTCGGGAATTGCCGTTGCCAGATCAATCGCATCATGTCCCAGCGACTCACCCAGCGTATCGCGCAATACGCCTTCGCTGATCAGCCCCAGGTTTACGAGAATTCGCCCCAGCGGTTCATCGTTTCGGGATTGCTCTTTGAGCGCGACCTGCAACTGGTCCTCGCTGATGAGCCCCGCCTGAATCAGCCGCTTGCCCAGCGGCAGGCTGGGCTCGTTTGTCTGCACAGTTCGAACGGTTACTGTACTCATTCGTCGCTCCCGGACTCGCTCGCGTCAATCGCAGCGCTGATGAACGGGAATCGTTGCGCCGTTTCTGCACCTGCTGCATAGCGATTCACACCTGCCTGATCGCCACGCTGCTGTAATTGCGTCACTGCGACATCCGATGCGGCATATTTCAATGCCACGTGCTGGTAGCCGATCCAGAGCGCTGCCGCAAAAAAAGCGGCCGCGATACAGGCCAGTGGTGCATACCGAGCCATCGCAGGTGCGTCTCCAAGCGCCGGTGCTGTGGCAGACATTTGCGTCTGCGTTGCGATGCGCGACGCTTCCGAATCAGTCGCCCAGGCATCCTCATCGAACCCGGCGTCTGCAGCGTCCTCGTTGGCCGACTGATTGAACGCAGCCTCGAGCGACGCGCTCGTTTCATACAGCTTCAGTTCTTCGTCTGACAGGCCGGCATCCTGAGCAGCCAGTGGGTCATTTGCGGTATCCAGGACCTCACTTTGGGTCGTGTCATAACTGCCCGAATCCGACAGTGTCCGGTTCGGACTACCGTCTTTGGCCTGGCGCAGAACGTCTACTAACAAGCTCTTCATAGCGACCCCGTCAGCGGTATTCGATCGACCGCGCAGGCAATTGCTCAGCCGCGACATCGTAGTAATCCGCGAGCCGGACATTGGAAGCTGGCTCCGCACCTGTATTTACAATCGTAGGTTTTAAGAATATGACCAGCTCGGTCTTGACGATGCGATCGCTGTCGTAGGAGAACAGCTTGCCCAGCTTCGGAATGCGTGACAGGCCCGGAATGCCGTCTTTGGCACTTTCATGTTCGTTTTGCATCAGGCCGCCGAGCACAATTGTCCGGCCATCGCGCACTTTCAGCAGCGATTCGATCTCACGAACCTGTATTTCCGGAATAAGATTGTCGAAGTCGGCGCCCGCGAGACGCGGTGCCGGGTCTACCGCATATCCGGTGATTCGGCTGATCGTGGGCCGGACATTCAGGCTGACAAAGCCGGTATCACTCACCTGTGGGGTCACACTGAGGACCAGCCCCACCGGAACGGTATGCAGTTCACTGGTAAAGGTGCGCCGCTCCGGTATGTCGGCAGTTGCATCGCGAACGTCGAGTTCGACCGTAAAAAACACATTCTCATTGACCACTTTCAACAACGCGGTCTGGTTGTTCAGCGCCATGATTTTGGGACTGGACAACACTTTCGTGTCACCGAATTGTTGCAGCATTTTCACTGTCGCGGAGATGTTGCCGCCGTTTGGGTCGTCGTCGTTGTAGCCCAGCGTAAAGAACGGTGGCACGCCGAGATTGGCACCTAGCATGTTGCTTTGCATTGACGCACCGTTATTGCCAGTACCGGCAGCACTGGACAAGCGTTGCCAATCAACGCCGGCCTGGTAGTTGTCACTGAGCTCAACTTCGACGATGGTCATTTCAATCAACACCTGACGTTGCGAGTTCGCCATGATGCTGTTCAAGTGTTCCCGCACCCGGAAGTGTTGCTTCTGATTGCCGAGAATCGTCACAACACCCGACATTCGATTCACTATTACCGGGTCATTTTCTGCCGGTGTCGAACCAGCACTGCCCGATTTCGCGTCCCTTACAATCGCCTCAAGCCCAAGCTCAAGTGCCGTCCAGAAATCGTTTTTCGACAGGTTTCGGACGGTGGTCCGGGAGAGATTGCCCTGGCCGTCTCCCTGCGTACTGGTTTCCTCGCCCACGGTACCGCCGGACGTCGCGATCTGTGTCGCTACACCAACTTCACCCTCGCTGTCGCGTGACATGTTGACGTAGTCAACTTTGTAATTGTGCCAGTACGGATCGTCATCCTGGATGAGCAGATTGTTACCCCGAAGCGAATAGCGCAATTCGGATTGCTCGGCGATGCGCGCGAGAATTTCGTGCAAAGGTCTGTCGACTGCATTCAACGTCACCTTCTTGTTGCTGTCTGCCTGCATGTCGAGGTCAAGAGCCGCATCGCGGGCAAGAGAGAACAGCAAGTCAACTGCAGGTACACTCTTGACAACGACCGTATAGGTTTCGACTGCCTGCTCTGTGACAGGCTCGGGTTCTGGTACCGAAACCGGCGCCGGCATCGTCTGCACTGGGGGCGCCGTAAATTCTACGGCGTCGTCCTCCACAACGTGGCCCGCGGAGAAGCCGACGGACGGCTGGACTGCACAGGCACTGAGCAGCAGTAGCAAACCGGTCGTCAGCCCTGCGGCAGAGAGAAACCTGAGTTTTGAATCGTCGCTCGGCATCCTGTAGCCCTTCTGGATTAGTCATAAGTACCCAGTAGTTGTCGCCAAGTTGCGGATTTTCTTTAGTCTGTGGCCCGACACTAAAGGTCTGTAGGCGCTGGCCGTTACAAGCCAGACAGCGGGCAATCAGGCACAGCTAGTGAGCAGACCGGCAACAGACACGGCCTTTTCGGACGCAGACTCGGATGCCGCGAGCCTGCGTAGCACGGTATATCGGGTACTTGAAACAGCACAGGACGACGACTTCACCAGTCGTTTTGTCGATGTATGCCTTATTACACTGATCGCGCTGAGCGTGCTCGCCGTCATCCTGGAATCCATCCCCGGCTTTGAAGCCAGGCATGGATCGGCGCTGGCACTTTTTGAGGCCTTTACGATCGCCGCTTTTACAATTGAATACGTGTTGCGTATCTGGAGTTGCGTCGAACGCGACAGCGAAACGACAGCGCATCCGCTGCTGTCACGGCTGCGATACGCGGTGTCCTTCCATGCCATTATCGACATTCTCGCAATTTTGCCTTTCTACCTGTTGGCATTCGGCGTGTTTGGCGGTGTCGATATGCGTTTCCTGCGTTCCATTCGATTGTTGCGCGTACTGAAGCTGACGCGTTATTCAGCCGCGTTGAACATGTTGTTTGCGACATTCAGGGAAAACGCAAAGGCGCTCGGCGCCGCGTTTCTGATCCTGCTCACAATCATGTTGCTGGCCGCATCGGGGATGTACTATTTCGAGCGCGAAGCGCAACCAACAGACTTTGGCAGTATACCCGCTGCCATGTGGTGGGCGTTTGCAACGCTAACGACTGTCGGTTACGGCGACGTCACGCCGATCACGGTCGGCGGCAAAATATTCGGCGCACTGATCGCAGTAGTCGGCATTGGCATGGTGGCGTTGCCGACCAGTATTCTCGCCTCCGGCTACACGCGGCAGCTCGAAAAGAGCACGTCGGATTACATGGCGGCAGCCGAACAAGCGCTCGATGACGGCGTTATCGACGCGGCAGAGGAACGGCATCTTGAGGCACGCCGTATTGACCTGGGTTTGAGCCGCCACCGTGCCAGCCAGATACTGGATGCCGGCCGCGTAAAACGAGCATTGGCCGAAGCGGCCAGCAATGCCCGCACCTGCCCGCATTGCAAAGAGATCCTTCCCGACGGCTTATGAATTGGCGTTAGTGTGTGCCCTGGAATTTTCGGGTATCGATTTCGTAGCGCTTGATTTTTTCCACCAGCGTCGTGCGGCCGACACCCAGCAATTCTGCGGCACGTTGCACGACGCCATTCGATTCGGCAAGCGCCTGGTGGATCATGTCCTGCTCGATGTTTGCGAGGTATTGCTTCATGTTGATGCCGTCCTGAGGCAAGTCAACGATGCCGCCCGCCGACGGTGCCAGGTTATGGCTCAGAATTTGCGGCATTTCGGCCGCCGCCGCTTCCTCGCGCGCTACGATTGGCCATGGCAGATCCCTGGCTGTTATTTTCCCGTACGGCTTGATGACCGCAAGTCGTTCTATCAGGTTCGCCAGTTCCCGCACGTTCCCGGTCCAGGTGTAGTTTTGCAATGCAGCAATTGCGTCATCACTCAATTGCAGACTGACGTTCTGACTGGCAGCCATGCGATTGACGAATTCATCAACCAGCAACGGAATATCTTCCGGACGCTCGTGTAGCGGCGATATTTCGATTGGAAATACGCTCAGCCGATAATAAAGATCTTCGCGAAAATCGCCGGTTTCGATGCGTTTTGGCAGGTCACGATGTGTTGCTGCGATTAAACGTACGTCGACCGGAATGCTCTTGGTACCACCGACGCGCTCGACAACGCGTTCCTCGAGAACGCGCAGCAACTTGACCTGCATGACGGCCGGCATGTCACCAATCTCGTCGAGAAAAAACGTGCCGCCTTTTGCCTGCTCGAAGCGGCCTGCACGGGCGGCTATCGCACCCGTGAATGCACCTCGCTCGTGACCGAACAATTCGCTTTCCAGCAGGTGTTCCGGTATCGCACCACAATTGACGGCGACAAAAGGTCCGCTGCGACCCGAGCTGGAATGAATTTGCCGTGCAACGACTTCCTTGCCGGTACCGGATTCGCCGGTGATGAGTACGGTGGCCATTGATGGCGCGACCTGCTCGATCAGTTGCCTGACCATTTTAGAATCGGCGCTGTTGCCAATGAAGCGGTCGCCACCCGGAATTCCCGGGTCGCGCGGCACGCGGCGGTGTGCCGCACGTATTTCCTCGAGAACCTGGCTTAATGCATCCAGGCGTACCGGGTACTCGAGCGAATGAAATCGCGCCCACGGGTAGTCCTTGTGAAATGCCGAACTACTCGCCACGGGCATGCTCCTCGTGCAGCATGACGATCGGAATATTCGGGTCCAGGTCACCTATATCGTCAACAACACCACGAATTTCACGCTCGGACAGGTCGGCGCCGACAAAGACGGCATCGAGGCGCGCATCGCCGACACACTTCCGCCAGCCACCCGGTGTACTGGTGCATACGTCGGGCTCATCCATGAATTCGATGAGCTCCTTGAGATTTTCAGCGTCCGCCATCGTGCGATTAATCACGATGATCTTGCCCTCGCTTGCCATCAGTCCGCCACTCCCGCGTGGTGTCGATGCCGCGAAAAAAATCCCTTTAAATTCGCCAGCTTACTCAGATAGGAACAGGATATGTTCCGAATAGTCCATATATGGCTTTGTAGCACCGTTTCGGTCGAATGACACTTTTTTGACGCGATTTCAGCAAATTTTCAGCCGCTTACTCCTTATATGCGTTTTTTTTCCCATTTCTGGTTTTCGACTTGCGACAGCCCACTAAAGATCGGCTTTGCGCCGCCGACACAGCCAGTATCGATCAACACTTCACCGGGAAGCTCCTATGAGTCTTGTAACGCGGTTTCTGGGCTCTCGGGAGACCGACAATCGCGACGAACAATCGGTATCGAACAGCGAACTGGCCGACGGCGCGCTGGATACGCTCAGCAATGTTATGCGCGTCATGGGCACGGAGTCCTTTCCGCTCGACGGCGATTTGGACAGCAGCGTGTTTCCACGGGTCTGCACGGAATTCGCCTGCCATGTTGAAAACGGCGCGGCCGTGCCCTCGTTTAACATCGAAGCGGCAAATGATGGCAAACGGGAATGGTCGAGGATTCGCCGCTTTTTCGCGGACCGGCGACACGAGGAAAAGCGCTTTGTCACCGAACGCCTGCAAGGCTATCGAGGCATCGTCGACGAACTGGTTGCCGGCCTGCGCGACATCGGACAACGCGACCAGACGACGGAAACCAGCATTCTCGAATGCCTGACGCTGATTGAGGACGCGGTCGGTGATGGCGAGCTGCCGGTCATCCAGGAAGCCCTGTCGCAGACCGTCGAACGCGTGAATAAAACTTTTGCAAAGCAAAAGCAGGAATACGAGAAGCAGCTACGCGAACTGAATGACCGCATGGCGAACATGCGCCAGGACCTGGTAGCGGCGCGCGAGGAAATGAAGCGCGACGCGCTAACCGAAGCGTTCAATCGCGGCGCATTCGATACCGCGATCGAGCAGGCATTGAACATGTATTTCGTATCGCGGCAACCGGTGACATTGCTGATGATCGATCTCGACGAGTTCAAACAGGTCAACGACACCTTCGGTCATGCCTCCGGCGACGCGGTACTGAAAAGCGTCGGCGAATGCCTGGCGCGCTCGTTTATTCGCAAAAACGACCTTATCGCCCGCTACGGTGGCGACGAGTTTGCGGTGATTCTTTCTGACACCGCAGCGAAACACACCGGCAACCTGGTGGATCGCTTTCTCGAGCGCGTACGCAACCTCAACATCGAGTCGAATGGCAGGTCCATTCCGGTCAGTTGCTCTGTCGGCTATACCGAAGTTTCCGAACATGACACCGCCGAGACCTTCGTCAATCGCGCCGACCAGGCCTTGTACCGGGCAAAAGACGAGGGGCGCGATCGTGGCGCCTATGTCGCGGCGGCTGAGTAAATAAGTCGCTTTAAGCCTCAAGCGGAGCGGCATTCTGCCGATAAAAACAACAGGGACGATTTCCGTCTGATCCCAAGGCACGGAGGGAACTACTTTGGATTTGGCGACACTAATCGGTCTGATCGGCGCATTCGGCATTGTGATGGCCTCCATCGTGCTGGGCGGATCAGCCGGTACGTTTGTGAATACACCATCGCTGCTCGTAGTGCTGGGCGGTACCGTTATGGTGACGATGATGAAGTTCAGCCTCGGAAAATTCCTTGGTGCGACCTCCATCGCGATCAAGGCGTTTCTGCACAAGCCCTCCAATCCCGAAGACCTGATCAACGAATCCGTGGAACTCGCCAAGGCAGCACGCCAGGGCGGCTTGCTGGCGCTCGAGGATAAGGAAATCGCCGACGACTTTATGAAAACCGGTCTCGGCCTGCTGATCGACGGACATCCAGCCGACACGGTTCGCACCATGCTGCAGAAAGACCTGAACCAGACCCTCAAGCGACACGCGGACGGTCAGGACATTTTCAAGGCGATCGGCGACGTCGGACCCGCGATGGGCATGATCGGTACCCTTATCGGCCTGGTACAGATGCTTTCAAATATGGACGACCCGAAGCAGATCGGTCCGGCGATGGCCGTCGCGCTATTGACAACTTTGTATGGCGCCATTCTTGCGAACATGTTTGCACTGCCTATTGCCGACAAACTCGCGGTACGCAGCGCCGAGGAATACACCAGTAAATCGCTGATCATCGATGCCCTGCTCAGCATCCAGGGCGGCCAGAATCCGCGCATCATCGCGAGCATGCTGGAGGCCTATTTGCCGCGCTCCAAACGTTCTGAGGAGGACGGCGAAGCCTAGTCGGCTGCGCCGGAATCACGATGTCTGATGCCCCTCCGCAAAAGCAGGAAAGCGGCGGCGTACCGGCCTGGGTTATGACGTTCGCGGACCTCATGACCTTGTTGATGTGTTTCTTTGTGCTGCTGCTTGCATTTTCTGAAATGGACGCGGCGAAATTCAAACAGCTGTCAGGGTCAATGAAAGATGCGTTTGGCGTCCAGGCGGAGGTCGAAGTGCGCACCATACCGAAAGGCACCAGTGTCGTTGCACAGGAATTCAGCCCCGGCAAGCCGGATCCGACATCGATCAATGCCGTACGCCAGTTCACAATTGACTCCAATCGCAATACGCTCGACGCGCTGGATCGCGAACTCAAGGAAATTGAAGAGACCCGGGAGCATGCACGCCGCTTGCGCCTGGCACTGAAAGAAGAAATCAAGGCAGGTAGCGTCGCAATTCAGACTGAAGGTATGAAGATTATCGTTAATATTCTTGAAAATGCCTCATTCGATTCCGGCTATGCCGACGTACGCGAAGACTTTATGCCTGCATTGACAAAAATTGCACATCTGATCGACAACAACAGTGGTGAAGTAACGATTTCCGGCCACACGGACAATGTGCCGATCAGGAATGAGCGCTTTCGATCCAACTGGGACCTGTCGACGTCACGCGCGGTATCCGTCGCGCACGCACTACTCGCGGAGTCCGAATTGAGTCCGGAAAACGTCATGGTGACGGGACACGCGGACACGCGGCCCAATGCACCGAACGATACTGCCGAGAATCGTGCCAAGAATCGTCGCGTTGATATCAGCATTGTGCGTGGCGGTGAAATTGACAAGTACCGCACCATGAGTATCGCCGCGGCCGCTGCACTCGACCCGGACGGGGAGTCAGGCCAGCAAGTAAACCAGGAAACGAGTCAAGGAAACGAGCAATGAGTGAAAGCCTCGAAAACAGACGCTCTTTTCGCGTCAGCGAAGCGGTTTATCTCAAGTACGAGAAGCTGACTGAAGAGGAATTTGAAAACGGTATTGAACACCGCAACCTGCGCCTCGGTATCAACGACGGTGCACAGTCTCAACTCGTCGACATCGAAGCACGGCTCAGTGAAGCCATGTTTCTGCTCAACGGCGAACACGCGTCCATGGGGCGCTGCATGACCTTGCTGAACGACAAGCTGAATGTCGCGATCGAACAAATACCGGGACTACGTGAAAACAAGGCAAGCCTGATTCAATCTACGCCGCAGACATGTGACGTCGGTGCGGATGGCATGGTTTTCTCCAGCGAAAAACCTTTGGCTGTTGGCGATAAATTGCATTTGCGATTCCTGTTGTCGACGGACAAGCGCTACGCAGAATCCTTTTGCAAAGTGATACGCCTGACGGAGCCGCCCGCTACCGAACGAGCGGAGCTGAAATTCGGCATTGCTGTTGAGTTCGTTAACCTGCCGCCCGCGCAACGCGAAATACTGATTCAACACATGTTCAACCTGGAATCGCAAACATTGCGGATGCGGCGTCTCGAACTGGAAGCGACCAAGATGTAGCGAAATCAGGCCAGTGACTGCTGCATGGTCTTGAGTTTGTCGCGATAGGCCAGCATGACGTCGGCAGCGACATCCTCGTTCATACCCAATTTCTGGCAGGACAAGTCTGCATCAAATATCGTCTGCAAATTTTGTTCGTTGCCATCGACCAGAATTTTCGCGATGCGAATGACATCGACAAGATCCGCCGGAGCATCTATCTCCTGGTTTTGACAGGTATCGGGGTCGGTCGACTCAATCACCTCCTGTGGAAAACCCCAGGATTCGACGATGCTCTTGCTGATTTGTGAATTCCACTCCTCCATCACGGACTCAAGTGACTCAGGATCGCCGAGAAACTCGGGAAACTCCTCGGCCTTCGTGAGAATGTAGAGCTTTCCGATTTCATGCAGCAGGCCACACAGGAACGCAGTCTCTGAATTGAGCTCCTTACGCAGCTCAGCAATCGCGAACGCCATACTGGACAGTTTCATGCCACGCGCCCAGACGGCGCGCAGGTGTTTCGCTAACTTGTCATGCTTGTCAGAGCTGTACAACTGCTTCATCGCCAGCGACATGGCCGCATTTCGAACAACCTCAAAGCCAAGCCGGCCAATGGCACCGTCCAGCGTTTCGATCTTCACATTGGCCCTGTTATAGAACGCAGAATTTGCGAAGACGAACAGACGGGAAACCAGTACCGGGTCAATGCTGACTGCCTGGCTGATGCGTCCGAAGTCACAGTCGTCGCGTTGCAACATGTTGCGTATTTTCATAACCACATCGGGCAGAGACGGCAGATTAATATCGCCGTTATCGAGCTCCAGCGCCAACAGGCTGACGAATCTGAAATGGTCGCTCTTCGCCATTTGCTAGTGGACTCCGCTTGCCCCGGGTTGCGCTTGTCCGTGCAGTTTTTGCATCAGGCGAGCTTCACCGATATTCAAACCGCAATTGCGGGTCAGGTCGTCGACACTCGCGCCGCGGCGCGCCATGCGCACGGCATTTTCGATCGGCACACTGCGTTCGACTGTTGGCGCGTCACGATCTCCGTTGCCGGATTCCAGCCGTTTCAGTTGCTGGTGCAATTCGGCGATGCGTTGTTCCAGGCGCTGCGTTGCCTGCAGTTGCTCGACCGAGGTTGCATCCTGAGATTCATTGAGTGCCGTACCGGTTGGGCTGCCCCAGAACTCTTCGAGTTGCTGGCAGCGGCGGTCAAAACGCGTGAAGCAGAGGCAGGCCAGCGCCAGCATTATGGCATTGGAGCCAAGCAGCAAATAGACATAGTGGGCTTCAAGAGTAATCATCACACATGCTCATCAATAGTGGGTTTGTCGGAGTCGTCATCGTCATGTCGTTCCTCTTGCACGGGTTTCCGCCGTTCATTCTTGTCCCGTTCGCCCGGCTCCCGGTCTTTTTGTGCGGGTCGCACCGGTTTGACCGGATAGGTCGGCCCAACGGGCCGGATTCCTGAAAAAGGGTCGGACATTTCGAATTCCTCCATCACCAGCGCTGTGCCACTGCACGTAAGCGCATGACAGCCTGGCCGTGTATCTGGCAAACGCGAGATTCTGAGACCTCGAGAACGGCACCAATTTCTTTCATGTTCAGTTCTTGCTCGTAATACAAAGACAACACCAGCCGTTCACGTTCCGGCAGTTGTTCAATCGAGCTGGCAAGCTGATCCCGGAACTGTTCCCGGTACAACTCCTCGTCGGGACGAGGGGTATCCGATGAAGGTGGTTTGCGCTGCATTGTCGGCTCTTCGAGTGTCTCCTCGAAACTGAACAGGCGACTGCAAGCGCTGTCGGAAAGTATCTTGTAATAATCGTCGATCGAGATACCGATACGCTGCGCTACCTGTTCGGGGCTCGCTGCTTCGCCTGTCTCACCTTCAATCTCGTTGATCGCTTCAGTGACGCGTCGATACTTGTGATGCACCGATCGCGGCGTCCAGTCATGTTTGCGAATATCGTCGAGCATCGCGCCGCGGATACGAATACCTGCGTAAGTTTCAAAACTGGCACCGCGAGAAGCATCGAAATTGCCGGCCGCTTCGAGCAATCCGACCATCCCCGATTGCATCAGGTCGTTTACATCCACCGTTGCCGGCAAGCGCGCTGCAAGGTGATGCGCAATTCGCTTTACCAGCTCAACGTGTTCGGTTACCAGGTCGTTGCTGGAATAATTGCCGTGTGTTGCAAGATTGCTGTAGGTATTCATGCGACCTTACCTCGCCTGTTCGAATCGCTCATCAACAGCCGTTCGAAGAAAAATTCGATCCCGCCACTCGGCTCGCGAACGGACGGCAGCTTGTCGATATGCCCTGCCAAAGCGAGAAATGCCGCTCCAGAATCACTGCGCGGATAGGCCTCGACCACTGCACGTTGTTCCTGCACCGCCTTGGCGAGATAACGGTCCTCCGGGATATCACCGGCATGCCGCAGGATCACATCCAGGTAGTGGTCCGTTACGCGCGACAACTTCTGGAACAAGTGCCTGCCATCGCCGCGACGGCGTGACTGGTTAGTCACTACCTGGAATCGATTGATGCCATAGTTCTGGCTGAACACCTTTATCAGCGCATACGCATCGGTCAGCGATGCGGGCTCGTCACGCACCACCACAATCGGATGCTGTGCAGCCTGCACAAAGCGAGCGACGTTGGGTGAAATCCCTGCCGCTGTATCAACGACCAGAACTTCCGGCTGATCCGCGAGTTCGCTGAATGCCTGAATGATGCCGACTTGTCCCGCCACCGGCAGGTCAGTCATAGAAAAACTGCCGGACGATGCCGGCACTATGCGAATACCGCCAGGCCCGTTGATAATGGTGCTGCGCAGATCCGCCTCGCCCGACACAACGTGCGACAAGTTGAATAACGGCTGCAAGCCGAGCAAAACATCGACGTTTGCGAGGCTCATGTCGGCGTCGAAGAGGCAGGTATTGCGACCGCGATTTGACAGCGCGACGGCCAGGTTGGCCGCGACATTTGTCTTGCCAACGCCACCCTTGCCACTGCAAACAGCGACAACTTTAGGGGCTTTGCGGCGCAGCGTTCTCTTGAGATTCGAGGATTGAGTGGAATCAGGCATTGGCAGCACTCGGTTGTGAATATTGTTCGGCCATCGTGCGCTCATCGACGCGCGCACGACTTGATTCCAGGCAGTCGATTGCCTGGTTGACGAGCCAGAGTTTTTTCTTGGCCGCGCCGTGCAGGTCATCCGGAATTCGTTGTCCGTCGGAAAAGAACGCGGCAGGCAGATCATTGCGAACAAGCGTGCTGATAATGCAACCCAGCTGTGCCGCCTCATCTATCTTGGTCACAATGCAGCCGTCCAGCGGTACTTTATTGAATGCGCGTACAGTCTCTTCGAGCGCGGCTTCCTGGGTGGCAGCCGACAGCGTCAGATAAAACCGTACCCGATCAGCATTGCGCCCGTAGGCCGCGAGTGCACTCGACAAGTCACGATCTCGCTGGCTGCGGCCTTCGGTATCGATCAACACCAGTTTTTTGTTGCGAAGTTTATGCAGCGTTTCACTCAGCTCATCGAAGCTGCCGGCTGAATACACCTTCGCACCGATAATGTTGGCAAAGGCCGCCAGGTGTTCTTTCGCACCGATCCGGTACGAGTCCGCACTCACCAGTGCGATGTCATCAACCCAGTTGTTCATCGCAAACTGGGCGGCAATCTTCGCAATCGTTGTCGTTTTGCCAACGCCGGTCGGGCCGATCAGGGCAATCGTGCCACCGTCCTGAACCAGGTTCCTGTCGGTGACCGGCAACATCGCTGCGAGTGCCGCCAGCGGCTTCGACCAGAGGTTATTGAGTTCACCGAGCGGCTCCAGTCGATTTACCAGCATGTTGGCAACGTCCGGTGCCAGCCCGACTCGCGCCATGTTGCGCAATATCTGTGCACGAACTGGAAAACGTCGCGACGTTTCCTTCCATAGCAGGCCCGACAGCTGCGTCTCCAGCAGGCCACGCATCGATGCAATCTCCGATTGCATGCCCGCAATTGCATGTGCATTTGATTCCGTCTCCGCAGACTCATCGAGGCGCGGCACGGGTGCGGGTGCCAGGTCGGCTTTGACAACTTCGAGATCGGCAGTCGCCGCGACGGAATCGTCGTCGGCAAGCTTCGCGAGCACGTCACTATTGATCTGCGTTTCGCTGCCTTGCGCGTCGCCCAGCGCGTGGCGCACCAACGCCTCGTCGTAGTCGATTGCGGCAATAACCTCGATACCGTCCGCAACACGCCGATTGGACAGGATAACCGCATCCGGGCCCTGGTCCTCACGTACGCGACGCAAGACCTGTCGCATGTCCTTATCCAGATATCGTTTAATTTTCACGATGGTTCCTCATTCGTTTACTCGCTCTTGCTTCGCTCGTTACCTTCTTTTCCATGCCCTTGCTTCTCAGCCACGTCCGATTGCTGCGCCTAACTGACCGCGGCAATCATTTGTATGCGTTTGTCGTCCGGTACTTCGTTGTAAGCCAGCACGTGCAGGTTGCGAATATTGCGCATCATGCGCGACATCCACGGCCTGACCGTCGGCGCTACCAGCAGTACGGCCGGTTCACCGGCGATTTCCTGGCTTTGCGCTTTTTCTGTCAGTGACTGATGTAATCGTTCGACCATTGCCGGCTCCAATCCGATATTTCCGTTCTCCTGTGCAGACTCATTCAAGATTCGTTCCAACTCTGGCTCCAGCGTCATTACGGGCAGCTCAGGCCGCGTCCCTGCTACGTTGTGGACGATTGAGCGCCCCAGCGCGACCCGCACTGCCGCCGACAAAACGTCGGGATCCTGACTCCTGGCACCATGCTCCGCCAAGGTTTCGGCGATCTTGCGGATGTTCTTCAACGGAATGTTTTCTTCGAGCAGGTTCTGCAGCACACGAGTGATCACGCTCATCGGCAGCAACTTCGGTGTCAGCTCCTCGACCAGCTTCGGCGACGCTGCGGCCAGCCGGTCCAGCAACTGCTGGCACTCCTCGTGGCCCAGCAGTTCGTGTGCGTTGGTCTGCAGCAGCTGGCTAAGGTGAGTGGCAACGACGGTCGCGGGGTCGACGACGGTATATCCCAGCATCTGCGCCTCTTCACGCTGCGATGCCTCAATCCAGTAGGCCTCGAGGCCGAATGCCGGGTCCTCGGTTGCAATACCTTCGATCTTGCCGAATACCTGGCCGGGGTTGATCGCGAGGTCTTTGTCGATATGCACCTCGTTCTCGCCGATCGTCACACCCGCCAGTGAAATGCGGTAGGCGTTCGGTTGCAGATCGAGGTTGTCGCGGATATGCACAGGTGACACCAGGAAACCCAGGTCCTCCGTCAGTTTTTTGCGGACACCCTTGATTCGTGCGACGAGCGGGCCGTTTCGCTGCGAGTCCACCAGCGGGATGAGTCGATAACCGACTTCGAGCCCGATCAGGTCGACCGGATCAACGTCATGCCAGCTCAGTTCCGGCAATGCGGCATCGGGGTCCGTTATTTTCGGCTCCGGTTCGGGCTCAACGCGGTTCTTGTTGATCATTCGCTTGGCCGCGAAGCCGCACAGCGCAGCGAGACTCAGGAAGGCGAAATTCGGCATGCCCGGAATCAATCCGAGAATGCCGACGATCAGGCCGGTAACAATAATGGTGCGCGGATCGTTGAAGAGCTGCGTCGAAACCTGGTTGCGCATGTCCTGCGACTTCGACACACGAGTCACGATAATCGCGACAGCCGTCGACAACAGCAGTGAAGGAATTTGCGCAACCAGCCCGTCACCAATTGTCAGGAGCGTGTAGTTATGCACGGCCGCGCTCAGCGACAGATCGTGTTGCGATGTGCCAATGATCAGGCCACCGACAATATTGATAAACAGGATGAGGATGCCGGCAATTGCGTCACCACGGACGAACTTGCTGGCCCCATCCATGGATCCGTAGAAGTCCGCCTCTTCACCGATTTCCTGGCGTCGTTTGCGGGCCTCTTCCTGGTCGATTACACCGGCATTCAAATCGGCGTCAATTGCCATTTGTTTGCCGGGCATAGCATCGAGCGTAAAGCGTGCAGACACTTCGGATACGCGCCCGGCACCCTTGGTGACAACAACGAAATTGATAATGACGAGAATCGCGAATATGACGAGACCAACCGCATAGTTGCCGCCGACCACAAATTCGCCGAATGCTTCAATGACCTCACCGGCCGCGGCCGTACCGCTGTGACCGTTAAGCAGCACCACGCGAGTTGATGCGATATTCAACGCCAGCCGCAACAGCGTGACTACCAGCAACACTGTCGGGAACACGCCGAACTCGAGCGGCCGCTTGACGTAGACCGTGGTCAGCAATATCGCCAGCGACAATGCAATATTGAACGTGAACAACGCATCCAGCGCCAGTGGCGGCAACGGAATCATCATCATCGCCAGAATTGCCAACATCAGGATTGGCATGCCAAGACCCTGTACCACGTCAGCCCAGTAATTTTTGCTGTTATCTATCGCCATCGTTATCTACTCGCCGCGGACGCCCCGGTCCGGGAAAATCGTCTTCATTAATGTCCGGCACCGGTTTTTCCGGTCGCTTCTGCCCGGGCCGCAAGGTTTCGTTGAGCTGGAATATGTAAGCCAGTACCTGTGCTACCGCGGTATAAAGACGCGCCGGTATTTCGTCTCCGATTTCTGTCGTGCGGAACAGCACACGCGCCAACGGCGGTGCCGAGAACAGGGGTATGCGGTGCTCTGTCGCAACCTCGCGAATTCGTTGCGCCAGCAAATCCTTGCCTTTTGCAATGACTCGCGGTGCTGCCGGACCCGATGCGTCGTATTTAAGCGCCACCGCAAAATGCGTCGGGTTGGTAATTACGACATCCGCCGTCGGCAATTCTTCCATCATGCGGCGAGTGGCCACTTGTTGTTGCATTTGACGGATGCGTGACTTGACCTCGGGGCGACCTTCGGTCTCCTTGAACTCGTCCTTGACTTGTTGGCGCGTCATACGCAATTTTTTCTGGTATTGCCATAGCTGGAATGGGACGTCGACAGCGGCAATAACGATCAGCCCGGTACTGACAATCAATAGTGACAGACCGCACTTGCGCATGGCATCGCCGATTGCCGTTTCGATAGGCTCCCGGCCCAGCGACAACAGATCATCGGCTGACCACCACAGCCAGGCCACAGCGATCGCACCCACCAGCGAGAACTTCGCCATCGCCTTGACGAGCTCGTTCAACGCGTTGGCACTGAAAATTCTTTTCAGGCCTTTTAGTGGATTGAGGCGTTCGCCCTTGAAGCTCGCCGCTTTCATACTGAAGGACCAGCCACCGATCAGCGTGGCACTCAGGAATACAGCCAGTATCAGCAGGATGGCGAATGGCAACAGGCTCAACATGCTTTTCCCTGCCAGTTGCGCGAAAGACGGCCCAAGGAAATTCGGGTCGAACAGCTTCTCCCGTTCTATTGAAAATCCCTGGCTGAATGCGGACATCAGGTCCCGGCCAATTGGCGCTGCCAACAACAACAGACCGCCGGCGCCGGTCAGCATGACACCGGTCATCGTCAATTCACGGGACCGGGGCACATCGCCTTTCTTGCGCGCGTCCTCACGACGCTTGGGCGTCGCTTGTTCGGTCCTGTCCTGTTGCGCTTCGTCTGCCACTTAGCTTACGCGTCCCTGGGAATCTACAATTCAAGCAAATGCGAAATCGCTGTGATCGAAAGCGTCAGAAATCCCGACACGTTCTCGACCAGCACACTCATGTTGAGAAAAATGACCGCGAATCCCAATAACATCGCGACCGGGAATCCCACCGCGAACAGATTCAGTGTCGGCGCCGCGCGACTCATCACACCAAAAGAAAGATTGACGACGAGTAGCGCTGTAATTGCCGGTAGCGCAATCTTCAGACCGAAGATGAACAGGTTTGAGGTCCAGGCCAGCAACTCCTCCAGAATCGGGACTGTCAGCCCCTTCTCGGCAATCGGCCACGCCTGGAAACTGGTCGCCAGCAGCTGAATCATCGCGAGATGCCCGTCCAGCGCCAGGAAGATCAGCATACCGAGCATCATGAACAACTGGCCCAGAACCGGAACGCTTACGCCGTTTGCCCGGTCCATGAATACCGCAAAACCAAGACCCATGCTCATGCTGATCACCTGCCCGCCGAGCGCGATCGCGTCGAAGACAAGCTGCACTAAGAATCCCATCACGACGCCAATCCCGATCTCCTGAATCATCGTGACCAGACCCGCCGCACTCAACACGTCCTGAGTCGCCGTATCCCGAACCGTCGGTGCAATGACTATCGTCAGCACGATCGCCAGCAACAAACGCACCCGAACCGGCACGAAGCTTGAGCCAACCAGTGGCATTACCATCAGGAATGCCCCGATCCTGACGAAAGGCCAAATGTATATCGTCAACATTTCGATCAGGGGTCCAATTGCTATTTCTACGTTCATAAAAATTGTTCGCTAACATTTCTCTGTCCTTTCCCGATTCACGAGATGAGGGTAGGAATTTGCTCCATTAACTGGCGCGTGTAGTTGATGATTACGCTGAGCATCCATGGGCCAGCCGCGACTAGGGCCAGCACCAGCACAAGTAGCTTCGGAATAAAACTCAGGGTCATTTCATTGATTTGCGTCGCCGCCTGGAACATGCCAACCAGCAGACCGACGGCGAGTGCGGACAACAACAATGGCGACGCGATCATCATCGTCACCCAAAGTGCCTGCTGCCCGATTGTGGTTACCATTTCCGGTGTCATCTAAATTCCTATGTGTAAAAACTTGAGGCGAGTGTGCCGAGCAGCAGCGCCCAGCCGTCGACCATCACGAACAACATGATCTTGAACGGCAGGGATATCAGCATTGGCGACAGCATCATCATGCCCATCGACATCAGGACGCTGGAAACCACCAGGTCGATGACCAGAAACGGGATGAAAATCAGGAAGCCAATCTGGAACGCCGTTTTCAGTTCGCTGACCATGAAACTCGGCACGATTATCGATAGCGGTGCCTGTTCGGCCGAACTGATGTCGGTCGCGCCCGCAATGCCCGCGAACAGGGCAAGATCACTCTCGCGAGTCTGCGACAGCATGAATTGCCGCAATGGTTCGATACCCGCGTTAAAGGCTTCGGTAGCGTTTAGATCACCGTTGATGTAAGGCTGTGCAGCTAGCTGATTAATCTCGCCGATGACCGGTGCCATGATAAAAAATGTCAGAAATAAGGCGATACCGAGCAGCACCTGGTTCGGCGGCGTCTGCGCGGTGCCAAGTGCCTGCCGCAGGATTGACAGAACGATAATGATGCGAATAAAGGCGCTGGTTGACAGCACGATAGCCGGAAGCAGCGTAAGCAGCGTCATCAGCACCAGAATCTGAATGCTCAACGTATAGCTTTGCCCCGACGCCGCATCGGTCGCCAGCGCCAGCGGCGCGGTTTGTGCGCCGGCTGTCGAGCTGACAAGCAGCAAAATGACGCTTGCGAGCAGATACCTCACTTGCGCATCTCCCGCATCGCCGCCTTCAATCGATTTGAAAACCCGCTGCTCGCGACCGGTTGCGCCGCAATTTCGACAGGACTTTCGAAGACATGCAGTGTTTGTACCGCGGTTGATGTCATGCCGATGAGCAATTGCTGATCGGCAACTTCGACGACCATCAGTCGCTCCTTTGGGCCCAGCGCGCGGCTGGCGACTACATTGATCACGTCACTTGCACCGCTTCCTGCGAGCCGCGATCGTGAATACAACCAGCCCAGCAACAGAATCGCGGCGACGACAATCGCCATGCTGATTCCCATACCCAGTAGCTCGCCACCACCCACCATTGGCGTAACCGTCGCCGTACTGGCGTTCGCGCTATCTGCAATCATTGCCGATTCCGATGTCATCGTTGTGCCGCTCAGTGCAGCTTTTCGATGCGTTCGACGGGACTGACGACATCGGTCAAGCGGACTCCGTACTGTTCATCCACGATGACGATTTCACCGTGTGCGATCAGCGTTCCGTTCACGAGTACGTCCATTGGCTCACCGGCGTCCTGATCCAGTGCTACGACAGAACCCTCGACGAGCGATACCAGGTCGCGAATCGAAATATCTGTCGAACCGACACGCAGCGAGATATCGACAGGTACATCGAGTACCAGGTCGAGATTCACGTCGGCAGCGGACCCATCGGCCGATTTCTTGCCATCCTGCAATTCGTCCGGTGCGTACTGCGGCGTAGCGCCGTCGTCGCCCGTCGCTGCTGATTCATGGTCACTACCGGGTTCCGGTGTTTCGTTTTCCATTATTAATAGTCCTTCGTTCTCTAGTTAACTGCTGGCTCGCCGCCCGCGTTTGCATCGATCCAGTGTGTGGCTTCGATAGCGTGGCGTCCGTCGTGGACGCCAAAACGGCCTTCCAGGATTGCTACCTGCCGTGCGAATACCGTGCTTTTCTGTGGATTGCTGATCGCGATGATGTCGCCGGCCTCGAGTTCGGCGACATCTCTGAGCGTCATTTGTGCTTTGCCAACATTCGATGAAATCCTGACCACTGAGTTGACGACCCGGCTGCGGAGGGAACGCTCCCATCGAGCGTCTTCAGCCGCGTCGCGTTCGCGTTTTTGCCCGTCAAATACCGGTACCAGCGACGCGATGGTGCTGTGTGGCCAAACGATGTGAAAGGTTTGCGACTTTTCGCCGATTTGCAGATCAAATGCGGCGGCGATCACTGTTTCGCTACCCTCAACACAGTCGATTACGCCGGAACTCAAGTGCGGCCCGACGAGTTCGTGATCAAATTCGGCGATCGGTTGCCACACCTCGCCAAGCACATCAATAACTGCGCGGCAAAAGAGCATCGCAACATTGGTTTCGCCGGGAGTAAAAAAATCGGCATCCTGCTGCAATGAATCATTGCCAGCTCCGCCATAGAAAGTCTCGACCAGGGTCTCAACCAGTGCTGCATGCAGGCTGACGAGTGCGGAGCCGGTTAAGGGCTTCGGCGCAAACTCATACAGCAATGACAGCCCATCATTCTGTTCACTGAACTCACTGTATGTGCAGGTCCTGATCTCACCGAACGTCAATTCGCATTCCGCGTTCAGCAGGACCTCAACCTGGTTCTCCATGCGCGCAGCAAACTGCCGGTTGAGGCTTTGCAAGCGCGGATAACTGTTGGTGACGATGCGAAATCTCGACCCGACCTCGTAGTCGCTGACTGACGCATAGGCGGGGCCTTTGCGCGAATGCACTTCGACCTCGCCGCTCGACATGCCGTCAAGCAATGCGTCCTTTTCCTCGTCGGATATTACCGGCTCATTTATTGATTCTTCCGTCATACGAGGCGCCTACTGGATAACCAGCGCCGTGAAGTACACGGCCTCGACGCCCGGTTCGCCGATTTGCTCGGTCATAACTGCCTGGATCTCCGCCAGGCCGTCTGCCAGCATTTTCTTTTTGCCTTCCAGCGTGATGACTTCTTCGTAGACGGCACCGCTGTAGAGCAGGATGAGCGCATTACGAATAACCGGCGTATGCTCACGCACCGCATTGATGGTGGTTTGTTCGCGCGCCATCACTTCCATCGTGATTTGCATGAAATGCGAGGAGCCGGTGCTGTCTTTGAAATTCACGACCAGCGGTGGATGCAGGCTGGTGTACAGCGCTGGATCTTTGGATGGCGCTGCATCTTCCGCGGCCGCTTCGTCCGCGGCGGGTTCGTCTCCGCCAAGCAATGTCATGCCGGCAACGACGCCGCCACCGACCAGCGCCAGCGCCACTACACCCATAATCAGCTTTTTCATCATGCCGCCCTTGGGCGCTTCAGCTGTCTCAGTTTCGTTAGCTTCTTCAGCCATCACTTGCTCCAAAAAGTCCTGCTATGGGTAATGCAAGTGCCGTGCCAAACCAAGTTGTGGGCTATTTATTGATTATTTTTCAATATCTTATAAACTTTTTCTCGTTATTCTATTAGGCCTTGGAAGCGTCGGTTTTTTGACTACTCAGGCGAAGGTGTCGAGCAAATTGTTGCTGGCGACAATTTTTCGTCGCTCGGTCATTTCGGTCTCACGCGGCGCCTCGGCCACTTCGTCTGCAGCCAGCGTATCGGCGTCCGAATTAAAGCCTCTGTCGTCACGGCCATCCGCAACACCGTGGTCACTGACGTCCGCCTGCCCCAGGGACAAGCCATTCTCCGTCAGCATCTCGCGCAGCCTTGGCAGCGCCTGTTCGATAGCCTCTCGTGTCACCGCATGCTGCGCATGAAACGTGACGTGTGCAGCACCTTCCTCAACGCTCACGCGAACGCGAACCGGGCCAAGATCTGCCGGCGTCAGCCGAATTTCGGCGGTCTGCAACTGCCGGGCAGTCATCACCAGCACGCGCTCACCGAGTTTCTCGCCCCAGGCGCTGTCGCGTACCGGCGTACTCATGGTATCCAGCATCGTTTCTGCTCGGCCTGATCCGGCCTCGATATTGAAACTGTTCGCGTTGCTCGCCAAATTGGCTACCACGGTAGAGTGTGAATTGCTGACAGCCGCGACGCGCGTATCGGGTTTCTGCACCGTTTCCAGCGCTGTAGCTGTTCGGCCCAGAATCGGCGGCAATTCTTCGTCCAGCACATCGTCGGCAGAGAGTGAGTTATCCAGAGCGGCAGCAACCGGCCGGCTAACCGGCGCCGGCGACACCAGGACCTTGTCGCGGAGTGGACCATCCGTGACAGTCGCAGCGATAACTTCTCCGCTCGCCGATGCAAGCATCTGCGCCGTCTCGCTTGTTGTCGCCGCCGTGAGCGGCGCCTCGATTGCCTGCTGTGCGACCGCCGGCATCGGCGCGCCACCGATCCGCGTCGCCGGAATTGCGATATCGGCATGCGTCGGCCGAGCCTGGCGCACCGATTCCGGCGTGACGGGCAGCAGGCTTACGCCGCTAATCTCATCGCCCAGCTGCTCGCTATCCGGGTACGCTACTGTAAGGTCCAGTTCGACATCGATCTGTGGCCGCCCGTTCGTGAGCGCGTCCGCGGCCGGGCCGGCACGCAAATCCGGCGCAACAGAATCCGCGCTTTGTAGCAGGTCTTGCTCAACCGACGATGCGCCCGGCTCAGCGCCAGGCATTTTTGCCGTCAGCAGCTCCCCCGTCGGCGTCGATGGCGGTGGCAACGACGGCAACGAATTGCCGCCCGGCGGCAAGAATTCGCCTGCTAATTCAGTCTGCACCGGGGGTATTTCCGTGCGCGCCCTGAGCAGATTTGCGAATGGCATCGACGAAAAGCCTGCGTCGCCGTGAGCGTCCAGCCCTGAATCGCCGCGATCCGGCGCTCCCTCAAGCAACGGACTCGCCGACGGCGTCTGCAGATTCATAAATGCGAGCATGTGATTTCCTTTTTTATAGACGGTGCCCTGCAATACAAAGAGCAAGATGTATGCCAAGTGTCAGCCATCACCGTCTTTGAATACGTTTTGCTGATTGTTCTGCAGTTCGTCGAGCTGCTTTTGCTCAAGCCGAGCGGCGTAAATCGCATCTCGCTTTTCACATTTTTCGAGAACGCGCTCCAGCGATTCGAGTTTCTGCCGTTTTATCAGCCAGCGTTGCCGGTGCATCTCCAGGTTCTGTTCACATTCGCGGATGACCTGGCGTTGTGACTGCGCAGCCTGGTCCAGTCGCTGCATGAAAGTCTGGTAGTCCTTCCAGTGCACAGAGCTGATGCTCGCATCAACAGGGGCCTTGCTTGCGTAGCTGCGTCGATAGTCACTGAGCTCGCCCAGCCGGTCGCGCTGTTGATTAAGCACCTGCTGCGAGCGGCCGGTTTGTTCGCTGTAGCGGCGCTCCTCGGCTGCGGCAAGTGATACTACCTTGCCAATTTTCTTTGTTTTGCGCGTCATTGTTCGTCGTGTGCCGAGGCGTCAATTGCGTCAAACAGTTCGCGTAGTTGTGCGAGGCCCGCTGCGGCACTGATATTCTCTTGCTGGTGCTGTCGAAGAAACTCGGTGATCGCAGGCCACAACGCTATTGCCTCATCGAGCTGTGGATTCGAACCAGGCTGATAGGCACCCACCGAAACAAGGTCGCGGTTCTCCTGGTAGGTCGCATATACCTGACGAAACCGGGCAACGAGTTGTTGTTGGCTTTCGCTGGCAAACTGGTTCATCGCGCGGCTGATCGATGACTCGACATCAACCGCCGGGTACACACCTGCATCGGCCATGCTGCGTGACAAAACAATATGGCCGTCAAGAATAGCGCGCGCAGCATCAACGATTGGATCGTTTGGATCATCCCCTTCTGCGAGCACTGTATAAACAGCGGTTATTGAGCCACTGCCTTCGGCACCATTGCCTGCGCGTTCCACCAATTGCGGCAGTTTTGCGAACACCGAAGGCGGATACCCTTTCGTTGCAGGGGGCTCCCCGATCGCAAGAGCGATCTCGCGTTGTGCCTGCGCGAAGCGGGTCAGGGAATCCATCAACAGCAATACGTTCTTGCCCTGGTCGCGAAAGTATTCCGCGATTGCCGTCGTCAACCATGCACCGTGCAGCCGCATCAGCGGCGTATCGTCGGCGGGTGTTGCAACGACAACGGAGCGCGCCAGTCCCTCGCTGCCGAGCGACTGGTCGATAAATTCCTTCACCTCGCGGCCACGTTCGCCGACCAGCCCGACAACGACTACGTCGGCTTCAGTATTGCGCGTCATCATGCTGAGCAACATACTCTTGCCGACGCCACTCCCGGCGAACAGACCGATGCGCTGCCCGCGCCCAAGTGCAAACAAGCTGTTTATCGAACGCACCCCGACATCGAGCTGAGTACGAATCGGCTGCCGCGCCAACGGATTGATCGGCGGCCCCTGCAACGGTACCGTTTCACCACGTGCCAACGGTGCACCGCCGTCCAGCGGTTGCCCACGGCCATCGAGCACCCGACCAAGCAGGTCATTTCCGACAATAACTTCCGGTGCCTCGGATACCGGGATGACGCGTGCATTGGGCACCACGCCGCGCATATCGCCGACAGGCATCAGGTAGAGCCGCTCACCCGAGAAGCCAACAACTTCCGTTTCGACACGCTTGCCATCCGCTGTGACGACATCGCATCTGCCACCCAGAGCTGCGTGACAACCTTCGGCTTCCATTGCGAGACCCACCGTGCGTCGCAGTACGCCTTCCACGACCAACGGCGGCTTTTCATCGTAGGCGCGATCGACATACGGTCCCAGCCGCAACGCACGCTCCAGGTTGCGATCAGGGTCCGGGCCGACGTGCACGATTGGCGTATCACTCATTGCTCGCGCTCGTCGCCAAGGCAGCGGCTGATGACTTCCTGCAAACGAGACTCGGCGCTGGCATCGATTTGTGAATTTTCGGTCGTTACCCGGCAGCCACCCTTGCCTGCCAGCGGATCTTCGACAATGATCCATGCTGGTTCACCATCGGCCGGTCGCAGAGTTTCCCGAACCAGGGCCGCATCGTCCGGATGCAGATGGACCTGGACGTTGCGGCTCGCAACCGGTAACACCTGGATCGCCTCGCGCACAGCGCCGATTACGTGTTCGGGGTTCAGATTGACCTCGCGACGAAACAGTTGTTTGACCAGGGCTGCAGCAAGTTCAAGCAATTGTTTTTCGATCGACTCGTCGAGCTGATCGAACGGCCGGCTCAACGCGCGCAGCAGTTCGTCATAGCGAGCTGCACGCTGCGCAATCTCTTGCTGACCCGCAGCCAGACCTTCTGCATGGCCCTTTTTCCAGGCTTCGTCATAGGCGTCCTTTTGCAGCTCCTGCAGACGCCCGGCGGTCAGATAACCTTTGCCATCGGAACCGTCAATCGCCGGGACATCCCAGCGTTGCACGGCTTTCGACGCCGCGTCCTCAGACATACTCTTCACCGCCCTGGCCCAGGTTGATGTCACCGGAATCTGCAAGACGCCTCGCTACGTCGAGAATTTCCTTCTGCGCCGTTTCAACATCACTCAGCTTGATCGGACCTTTCGCATCCATATCTTCGCGCAGTAGCGTCGCAGCGCGCTTCGACATGTTGCCGAGAATCTTGTCACTGATTTCCGGATCGCATCCCTTCAGCGCAACAACCAGCAGGTCATTCGAAATTTCTCGCAACAACGCCTGGATGCCACGATCGTCAACTTCGAGCAACGTCTCGAAGACAAACATCATGTCTTCAATGCGTTGCGACAATTCGGCATTGCGTTCCTTGATTTCGCCAAGCAGCTTTTCACCCTGATCAGGCTTCAGAGCATTCACAATTGCAGCCGCGACCTTATCGCCTCCAACCTTGCGGGTTGCCCCGCGACTGGTATTCGCAGACTTGTTGGCGATCAGGTTTTCGATTTCCGCCAACGCACTCTGCTGAATATCGGTCAGGCGCGCGACGCGCATAACAATATCGGAGCGCATTTCGGCCGGCAGGTTTTCAATAACCTCGGCTGCCTGTGCGTTGTCCAGGTACGCGAGCACGATGGCAATAATCTGTGGGTGCTCGTCCTGAATAATGTCAATAACTTCCCTGGAGCTCATCCATTTGAGTGCCTCCAGCCCTTTGGCTTCGTCACCACTGACGATTCTTTCTATGAACGCGTTTGCTTTCGTTGCGCCGAAGGCATTGCCAAGCAGCTTGCGTACGTAGTTTTCCGTGTCCACTCCGAGCGCCGTCTGGTCTTCAACATCCATAATGAATATATCCAGAACCTGGTCGGCATCGTTGCGGCTGACGCTTTTCAGCGATGCCATTGCCGTACCAATTTTCTGGACTTCATTGGTCCCCATAAACTTCAGGACCTCGGCCGCTTCGTTTTCGCCAAGCGTCATCAGTAGTAGTGCGGCCCGTTCTGTGCCATTCATTTGCGTCGCCGTATCACTCATCGGCGCTTACCCATTTCTTGACCACCTGCGCCACGCGCGCAGGGTCATGCCCGGTTATATTCTTGGCTGCGGCAACTTTTTCATCGTAGTTCGGTGGCGGGATCGCCCCTGCTGCGCCGGCGATCTGCGGCGCACCGAAATTACCGGTGTACTGGCCGCCGCCAGCGATGTACTCACCCGACACGCCCGGGTTACCGCCGACGACCCCTCGCAGCATCGGCCGGACAATACCGAACGCGATCGCGAGTGCGACGATGGCACCAAGAGCCTGTTTGATCGATTCGCGGAAAATTGGCTTCTCCCAGATCGGTGGTGGTTCAACCTCACCTGCATCTTCGACAGCCAGGAAAGCCTCGCTCATGACAACCACGGTGTCGCCGCGGGCGTCACTGAAACCGACCGCTTCTTTCACCAGTGCGGTGTAGCGCTCGATGTCCGCATCACTAACGGCCCCTTGGTCAGAGTCTTCGGTGAACGGCGAATCGTCGACCAATACCGCGACCGATAGCTTCTGGATCGCGCCGGACTGTGGGCGCGTATGACGGATCGTCCGGTCGACCTCGAAATTGCGAATACTGCTGCGAGATGTATTTTTCGGCTCAAGTTGCTGCGCTTCCGACGCAACGGCTTCACTTGCAGCTGCCTGCTGCGCCGCAGTACCAGCATCAACAGGCGGCTGGTTGCTCAGGGCACCCGGAATACCGCCTGCCAGCGGCCCACCCGCACCCGACTGGTCTTCATTAATTTGTTCGCTACGAATAACTGAACGAGTCGGATCGAAGGACTCCCGTGTTTCTTCGACATAGGTGAAGTCAATGTCGGCGACCACTTCGGCGCGCACCCTGCCCGCACCTAACAGCGGAGTCAACAGGTCTTCGATGCGTCGTTTGTAGGTTTCTTCAAGTTGTCGCGAATATTTGTACTGCGACGCCGCCAATGCGTTGGCTGGCTGATCTGTCCCGTTGCTCAGCAGTCGGCCGTTCTGGTCGATGACGGTGACGTCGCCTGCGACCAGGTTCGGCACACTGGATGCGACCAGGTGCACAATTGACGAGGCCTGGTCTTCTTCAAGAATTCGCCCGCGATAGAGGTGCAGCAAGACGGATGCGCTGGCCTTCTTCGCGTCGCGGATAAAGGCAGTCTGCTTCGGCAATGCAAGATGCACGCGAGCTTCGCGTACTGCTCCCAACGACGATATTGTGCGCGCCAATTCCGCTTCCAGTGCATGTTGGTAGCGAGCGTTTTCCATGAACTGGCTGACACCGAAACTCGATTGTTCCTGCATCGTGTCCATGCCCGCCGATGCACTGGCCGGCAGGCCCTGTGATGCGAGTTGCAGGCGAGCGTCGTGCACACGATCACCGGCAACCAGGATGCTGCCATCTCCGTTCAGTTTGTATTCAATTTCCGACGCATTCAGTGCTTCCGCTACCTGGGCAGCTTCCTGGGTACTCAGGTCTGCGTACAGCGGCGCGTAGGATGGCGCTTGCGACCAAAGCACAATCCAGAATCCCGCTGCAACAGCTGCTGCAACGCCAACCAACAGCAATACCTGGCGCACGGCAGGAATGCGCAGTACACCCAACAAGCTGATCTGACTTGTCGGTACCGCAGTTGACTCAATGACAGTTCCGGTTTCCATGATTTATGTGCGTTCCTTGTTGTTGTCGATTGCCAATGTGATCCGCGATCACACCGGCATATTCATGATGTCCTGATAAGCGGTTACCAGTTTGTTACGTACTTCAGTGACGGCACGAAATGAAAGATCAGCCTTTTGCGATGCGATCATGACCTCCGCAAGGCTCTTGTTGCCTGTGCCATTCTCGAAATCTGTCTTGAATGCGGCCGCTTCGTGCTGTGCATCGTTAACCGCGTTCAATGACGCCTTCAGCAAGTCATTGAATGCTGCTTTCGGCGGTTCGGCCGTCGGCTGAATTGGCTGCAGATCAGCACCGAGCGTGCGAATCTGGCTGAGCAATTGCGTTGCATTAATCTCATTCATGACGCGTCTCCCGGAATGGCAATGCCGTCCGCCCGCATGCGTGCGAGTTTGTAGCGCAGCGAGCGAGCGCTGATCCCGAGCGCATCGGCGACAGCGGCACGTTTGCCGTTGTGCGCTGTCAGTGCGTCGATGATCAACTGGAATTCATGGTTTTTGAGACCTTCGTCGAGCCCGGACTCGTTTGCTGTCGGTGTTGGCGTTGTTTCGAAGGCCAGATCGGACGCAGTCAGTTGCCGTCCGCTGTGCAGTATGAGCGAACGCTGCAGCAGGTTCTCGAGTTCCCGTACATTGCCGGGCCAGCCGTGATTCAGCAGCGCCTGTCTGGCACATTCAGACAACGTCACGTTGCGGTTGCCATGTCGCAGCAGCGCCAGCTCAGCCAACGGCAAAATGTCGCCACGACGCTCACACAGAGGCTTGATGTGCAATGGAAATACATTCAGGCGGTAGTACAGATCTTCGCGAAACTTGCCGTCGGCAACGTACTGGCGCAAGTCGCGGTTGGTCGTCGCGAGGACCCGTACGTCAAGCGGGATCACCTTGCGACCGCCGATGCGTTCAACTTCTTTTTCCTGGATAACACGCAGCAGCTTCGCCTGCAGGCCGATATCCATTTCCGAAATTTCATCAAGCAACAAGGTGCCACCGGCCGCCTGTTCGAACTTGCCCGCATGTGCGCCAGCCGCCCCGGTAAAGGCGCCTTTTTCATAGCCAAACAACACCGCTTCCAGCATCGTTTCCGGAATAGCCGCACAGTTGATCGCAACAAAGGGCGCTTCCTTTCTCGGCGACTGCTCATGGATGTAGCGAGCGAATACTTCCTTGCCACACCCGGACGGACCGCTGATCGTTACCGTGACATCGGTACCGGCAACTCGCCTGGCGATGTCCAGCAGCTCGATCGTTGCACTGTCAGCAGCAATCGGTGATTCAGCCTCGGTGGACGGCTGCAGATACTTGTCGACCACGGCCTTGAGTTCATCGGCCGGAAACGGCTTCACCAGGTAATCTGAGGCGCCACTGCGCATGACATCGACCGCACTTTCTATGCTGCCGTGTGCCGTCATCATCACGGCAGGCAATGTTGGGTGTTGCTCGCGAATTTTTTCCAGCAGGGTCAGTCCATCCATCGGCTCCATCTGCCAGTCGGTCAGCACCAGGCCGATCGCCGAGCTGTCGATGATTTCCAGCGCGGCGGCACCGTTGTCAGCGGCGAATACCGGCTGCTCGTCGCTCGCCAACGTGTCAAATAATGCACTTCGCAAATTGGCATCGTCTTCAACGATCAAAACCGCAGCTCGGGTCATGGTGTGTCATCTCCGTGGGATTCGAGCGGTATCTGCAACGTAAAACTGCTGCCCAGACTGGAAGAATTAACGCTAACCTTGCCACCGTGCGCAGCAGCAACAGCCTGCACCACTGACAAGCCCAGCCCGGTGCCCTGGGGCCGGGTAGTAAAAAAAGCATCGAACAGGCGCGGCTGCACATCACCGGGAATACCGGGCCCATCGTCGGTTACACACAGATGAATCGTGCTGCCAAATTGGTGCCCGTGTAGCAGAATATTGACGCCACTACTGCTCGCCTGATCCGCATTGATGACAAGATTCAAAAGCGCACCCTTAACGGCGTCTTTATTGGCGGCAACCGTCAGGTTGCTGTCGGTCACCGACGCGCGCAGGTTCGAAGTCGGCTTGAGCTGCGCATCCATGCAGTCGCAAACGTCGTTAAACAGCGCCTGCACATTGACCGGTTCCTGCTCAGCGCGAGCGCCCGCGGCAAAACCCAGCATGTCGCTGGCCATGCGTTTCAATTCTGCGAGTCCGGCTTGAATTTTGTTTACGACTCGAGCCTGCCGTGGATCGCTAATATCGAGTTGGCTTGTGTACAACATGGCAGATGCCAGCGGCGTACGGACCTGGTGCGCAAATTCCGCGGTCATCGCACCGATCGCCGACAAGCGCTCCGCGCGGTGTTGCAATCGAGAATTCGACTGCCGCGACGTGGGGAAGGCATCCTCGAGCAACCCTGACGGACGACCGAATCGCTCGAATACATCCTGCGATTTCGCGACATTGTGAATTGCTGTAGCCAAAATGGCGCTCCTGTATGTCAGTAACGACGTCTACAAAGTTAACTGCAAATTGCATGCCAAACTGGTTACTTTATGTTTTTCAATGACTTAGGGTTTTTTCGATGCGTCAAAAGCCGTCAAAAAAATGACTGGGAGGTCGAGTCGTCGATTTTCTGCCGCGGGGGTGGGCTAGACGGCGATGTTGTACTTGCCGATTTTTTCGACCAGGGTCGTGCGTTGCATGCTGAGCATACGAGCCGCTTTTGCGACCACGCCGCCGGTGGCTTCCATGGCCTGGGCGATCAGCGACTGTTCGACCTGCTGCAAGTGTTCTTTCAGGTTGGCCTGCGTCATTTGCATTGCCTCGCTGACATTATTCAATTCAGCGATCGGTCCTGCCGGGGTGTCGCGATACTTCGCTGGCAGATCCGCAACGTCAATCATGCCTTTAGGCTTAATTATTGCGAGGCGTTCAACAAGATTACTCAGCTCGCGAATATTGCCGGGCCACGGGTAATTGGCCAGCACCTGGACCGCTTGCGGTGTAACCCGCAGCTCGGTGCCTGCATCCGGGTCATGTGAGATAAAGAGCTCATTCAGGAGCTGTGGCAAGTCTGAAACGCGCTTGAACAGTGGCGGCATTTCGATTGGAAAGACATTCAGGCGATAAAACAGGTCTTCGCGGAACTCTCCGTCCTCGACCGCTTGCGGCAAATCCCGGTGGGTCGCCGCGACAATGCGCACATTGCAATGTTGCGATTTGCCGCTGCCTACCCGTTCGAAACAGCGTTCCTGCAGCACTCGCAGCAACTTGACTTGCATCGACAGGCTCATATCGCCAATTTCGTCGAGAAATAAGGTCCCGCCTTCGGCGAGCTCGAAGCGGCCGGTTCGCGCTGCAATTGCACCGGTAAACGCACCTTTTTCGTGGCCAAATAGCTCGCTTTCGAGCAAGTCAGGCGGGATGGCGCCGCAGTTAACGGGCACGAAGGGTTTGCCGCTGCGATTCGACAGCTCATGGATCGTCCGGGCGACGAGTTCCTTACCGGTGCCGGATTGTCCTGTGATCAGGACATTGGTATCAAAATCGGCGACTTGCTCAATCAGCGTGCGTACACCGCGAATCGAGGGTGACGTCCCGGTCAGGCGCTGGCGCCGATCCTGCCCGTTGTAGCGCTCGGCACGTTGCAGCAGTCGCAGCAACTGTGAGCGCCGCAATGGCAAATCCAGTGTCCAGCTGTGACCATCCGCAAGCTCCGCGCGCGCGCAGCTGACATCCGGAAAACGGATCAGCGGTATGTTCTTGTGAGCCTGGTGGTAATCGCAGGCGGCATCGAGTAATGGGCCATCAGACTCGAGACTGCCGATGACGACCGCGATATCGCTTTTGCCCGACAAATCGCTAATATCCCGGTCCTGCCCGGCAACGACCGGCGCATAATTGAGGTAGCGCAGGCAGCGACTGAATTCAGCTGTGCGTTGCGGGTCTGCGTCCAGTATCAGAACACTGCCCAAGGATGCCTTTGTCTCGCTCATTGTCGCCCTTCGATCCCCTGCGTCGTATCATTCGACTGGCATCAGGATAGACCGAAAAAGCGGCCGGATTTGTGACTTATTTCACAAATACGTACTTATTTAACGTAATGGCGAATCCGGTGCGCGGCGCTCTGGCTGGCCGTAAGCGCGTCTCGCGGCCTGGCCGCGGCGGATATCGGACAGCTTTTCGGCCACCTCGCCTCGCGATACCAGCACCTTGATCTGCAATCTTTCAAGGCATTGACCAATGCTGACGATAGCCGCCTGTCGTTCCCGCTGCGGAATTTCCAGTATCGTGTTGCGCAATCGCACCGCCAGTTGCTCGATCCGGCCCCAGTCGCCGTCGACTGCGAGCGCTTCCATGCGGGCGACGATGTCCATTGCCACATCCGCCGGGTTGTCGTCCAGCCTTGCTTGATTTGCAGCCATTATCTGTCCTCCTGACGTTTATCGATTGTCCAGGCTATGCCACCTAGTCGCTCGTTCCTGTCGCGGCGATGACCTCCGGATCGTCGGCGATTGCATCCCATGCTTCTTTGAGTTCGCGCATCAGGCCGGATACCTCGTCGAGAATCGCGAGATCGTCTTCCAGGTTTGCTTGCAGCAGCCGTCGCATCATGTATGCATACAATGCATCGAAATTATCCGACATACGCTTGTTGGCTTTATGGTTAAGGCTGACCTGCAAACCATTGATCACGCTGATTGCATCGCCGATGGCTTTACCCTTGCGATCGACTTCCTTGCGCTCCATATGGCCGCGCGCGAAATTGATGCGGCTCAGTGCATGCTCCATCATCATCTGGATCAGCCGGTGTGGCGAGGACTCACCCACTGAACTGTTGCCGATTTGCCGATACTGCTGCAGGGCTTCGTTGCCGCTCGTTGTATACATCAATAGTCCTTAAATATTAGCCGCCGCCACTGTTCGAGACGCCGGGAAGGTTAGCCAGTTGCTGCGACAGGAAATTACTCGTTGTCGACAGTTGTGCAAGCAAAGAGTCCAGTGCATTGAACTGTCGCAACAAACGCGTTTCCAGTGCCAGCAAGCGATCATTGAGCGCTTCGCGATCGTCCGTGATGCCGTCGATCTGAGCGGTCAGGCCCTGCGTGCGCGATTCAATGATGCCATCCGATTCAAGAAAGCCATCGGTCAGCTCGTGCAGACGCGTCGCAAAACCATCTGTAGTTGAAAATAGTTGTCCGAACTTGACGAAGTCTTCCGCAAGGACTTCGCTTAGACGCGTGTCGTTGATTGACAGACTGCCGTCGAGTTGCAGTTCGATTCCGACTTCGCTCAAAGTGGAAAACGAGGCGTCGATGTCTGTTACCGCGGTGCTCATCTCGCGTCGGATCTGGTCGCGAATGCCACGTATGGTCGAATCACCCAGCAACGGTGCCGCCTGTTCACTTTCCGCGCTATAGGCGGTAAGCGAGTCGATTGTCGTAATCATTTCGTTGTAGGCGTTAACAAAGTCTTCAACCAGCGTTTTCGTTGCACTGATGTCGTTCTCTACCAATAACGATTCACTCAGGCCTGCACTGTCACTCAGGACCGAAATGCTTACGCCCTCAACAGCGCCGGTGAAGGTATTGCTGGAACTCATGACCTCGAGCCCATCGATCCGGATAATTGCGTCCTGGGCCGGCAGCGACTCCGTCATAGCCATCAGGCTGTTAGCCGGATCGTATTCAAGTGCTGCGAGGCCACCGTCTCCGCCCGCCTGCGTGACGGTCAGGGTGTTGCTGGAGCCGGTATCGTCGGCCGTCAGAATCAGGTAGCTGCCGCTGTCGGCATTGACAATTGTTGCGGACACGCCGGGATTACTGGTCGACGAATTAATCGCATCGCGAATACCGGCAAGTGTATTGTTCTCTGTGGAAATATCGAGAATCATTCTCGATGCACCGACATCGATAGTCAGCGTCCCAACGCCGACAACTGCATCGGCACCGGTAAATGCGCCGGATGTCAGCTTTTGTGACGTTGCTGTTTGTACGACCTCAACCGCGTATCGAGCCGGCACCGCATCGGTGTCAGCGCTAACGGTGAAAATGTCTTCGTTGCTCGAAGTTGCCTGGCGAACCAGGAATTTGTCCGCCGACGTCATCGTTTCGAGTTTGTCACGGACGCTCGACAACGCGGACTTCAGGCTGCCAAAGGCGGATAATTTTGCCTGTGCCTCGACCTCTTTCAGTCCGAGTCTGGTCTCCAAGGGTTGTCCCTCCGCAGCAACAAGCTGCTGTACGATTCCGCTAATATCCAGGCCGGAGCCGATTCCCGATGAAATAATACTTGCCATAACTCAGTCTCTGATTGCGTTCCTTGGGGTAGTACTGGATTTAGAGTTACAAGATCCATGCCAAATCCCCATTCAGCGGCGCCTGTGTCCGTTCAGACCTGGTTGTCGTATAGTCTCAGCGCCACTTCGCCCAGATCCGAAACATAGGTTTTCGCATTTTCGGGCGGAATTTGCCGAATAATCTCGCCGGTTTCGCGGTCGAGTACCTGGATAACCGAGCGGCCACTTTCCATGTCCACCCGGAATCGCAGATCGCGGCCAATCGTCTGGCTGGCGATATTCATCTGGCGGGCAAGACTTTCGAGGTCCGGCTTTGCAGGTTCCGGCAATTTATTGCCGCTTTCGGCCTCAGCGTTGCCGGCCTGCGCCTTGTCAGACGCGGGTCTCAACACCGCAAATGTACCCGTTTGTGCGGAGACTGGGTTTATGTCTTGCGCAGACATGCAATTTCCCCTTTCATCCTAGATCCCAGTGGAAGGCGGCGTCCTTGCCGCCTTCCGTCGGGGGTTTAACTCATCGCTATTACTGCAGCAGACTCAATGCGAGCTGCGGCTGAGCATTCGCCTGCGACAGGACGGCGACGCCAGCCTGTTGCAGAATCTGTGCTTTCGTCAGCGCCGCAGTTTCGGCCGCGAAGTCCGCGTCCTGGATCCGGCTGCGCGAAGCAGACAGGTTCTCGGAAACGGCTTGCAGGTTGGCGATCGTTGACTCGAAGCGGTTCTGGATAGCACCGAAAGTTGAGCGCAGGTCGCTGACGACGGTGAGCGCAGAGTCGATTCGGCTCATCGCCGATTCGGAGTTCGCAACGCTCAGTACATCAACGCCGTCCAGCGTGCCAGAGTCTTTGGCGATTGTTGCAGCCTGACCAACGTCGGCGAACTGGCCGGTCATCGTGATGTTGTCTGAGGCAGACATCGTGATCGTGCCACGAACAACGCCTTCTGAAGCCGTCGCAATACCGGTACCCGTCAACGTTGCACCCGTTCCCTGGGTCAGCACTTCGGTGATGTCAGTGTTACGGCCGTCGACCGATGTGAACGTCAGGTCCGTACCGCTGACCGATGCAGAAACACCCGTCTGTGACGAGAACAGGTTGACCTGTGCAGCAACGTCCGACGCTGTCAGCGAACCATCCGCTGCGATGTTGTCGCTGCCACTGAAGATCGCTGTACCGTTAATCGTCAGGTTGTAGGTACTCGTCGCGTCGGCTGATGCAACCGTGCTGAAGGTGCCGGTGTGCAAGTTATTTGCAGTAGCAGTAAGACCGGCTACGCCCGCATCATTGATCGCGCGGACTTTAGAGTAAGCACTATCGGCTTCCTGTCCATTCAGTGATCCAGCTACCGATGCCCCAACACTAACCGCTGCGCCTGTCCCGACGGCGATCGTAAGACCGTTGTCAGTCAGGGCGTTTGCTGTTACTGCGGTGCCAACAGCGCTTGCAATCTGGCCGATCTGGCTGGAACGCATGCCGGTTGTCAGGTTGACAGAAATCGTTTCACCGACGTTTGCGCCAACCTGGAACTGCGCGCTGCCGAACGTACCATCAAGAACCTTGCGGCCATTGAACGACGTCTGGCTGGCAATTCGCTCAACCTCTGCGATTCGCTGCTGAACTTCTGCGTTCAGTGCAGCGCGGTCAGAACCGGAGTTCGTCGCGTTAGCTGACTGTACCGCCAGTTCACGAATACGCTGCAGGTTGTTGGTCAACTCACCCAATGCACTTTCTGCGGTCTGCGCCAGGGAAATACCGTCACTTGCGTTTCGGACTGCCTGGTCGATGCCACGGATCTGTGTTGTGAAGCGCTCGGAAATTGCGAGACCTGCCGCATCATCCTTTGCGCTGTTAATTCGCAGGCCAGTAGACAGCCGTTCCAAAGACTGGTTTAGCAAACCTTGCGAACGATTCAAATTACGTTGCGCATTAAGCGATGCAACGTTGGTATTAATCGTCTGTGCCATTTTAAAGCTCCTGTTAATCAAATAGTCCGGTCTGCTAAAGCTGCCGGAAGTCATTTACGGCCACGAAATCCATTCAAGACCACCGTTCGAGTGGGTTATCGGTCGTGACGCCAGGATCTTTAGAAATGATTGTCGGCTGCGGCGAAGTGGCCCGGACGGGCACCGACAGCATTCGCTGAAACTTTAGTAAAAATGCGAAAAGTTGTGACGCAATGCACTAAATTTTCACGCATGACGCGCGTTAGACTAGAAGTAATTGAACAAGGATAGCGATTGTGTGCGAATAAAGGATTGCTGCGCCGCTTCAAGCGTTGTCGTCTCCATACTCAAGCGGGAAATCGCTTCAGCGTAGTCGAGGTCCTCGATGCTGGCCAGCGTTTCCTGGTAAGACAGCGCGAAGCCACCGTTACTGTCGAGCTGATTCTCTATCGCCGAGAGCCGTGATCCGACTTGTGTTCTGATATCAAGAATGTTGCCAATCGCGTGGTCAAGATTCTGCAAGCCCTGGTTAATACCGTTGCTCTGAGCGGCTTGCATCTGCTCGCCGGAGACACCCATTTCAACAGCGGCAATTATCTGCGTGACCGTTGTAAAAACATCCTGGTTGCGACTGGGCGCCAGGTCGAACTCATCCCCACCCTGCGGTACGCCATTCAGCGAAAACTCTATTCCGTTGAACGCAATTGAACCACCGCTTTGGAAAGTTCCGGTCGTGATGACCGCTGCAGACGAGTCCAGCACTTCGTAATTATCGGAATCGATAAAGCGAACAGTATATTGATCCGGCACCCACGCTGTCGGGTCGACCAGACTGCTTGCCGTGATAACGCCAGTACCGGTATTGCTGCTGCCAGCCGTAACGCTGAAGCTGCCGTTGCCATCTGCGATTGCAAAGAACACGGCTGCACCGGAATCGCCATCGGCAACCTGCTGGCCCTCACCGATCTGAACCTGGCGTTGACCCTGGTCGCCGTTGTAAGAAAACCCTGCGGCACTGCGTGACACAGGCTGCGTATCGGTCTGGTTGCCCGAAAACAGGTAACTGCCATTGCCGTCTTTCTGGTTTGCAAGCTGCACCAGCTGATCGAGCTGCTGACGCAACTCCACACCGATCAGTTGCCGCGTTTCATTACTTTGCGTCGCATTATTGGCCTGCAGCGCGAGCTCGCGGACGCGCTGTAACACATTGTTCACCGAATTCAGCGCGCTCTCCTCCTGCGACAATCGATTCGTCGCAATACCCGCGTTACGATCGAACTGCGTCAGACGACTGATTGCCTCGCGCATTTCGAGCGCGCGTGACGAGGCGATCGGATCATCGGACGGCGTCAGGATGCGGCGGCCGCTCGAAATTTGCCGCTGCGTATAATCGAGCGATGACTGCAGTTGCTGCATCATGCTCAAGCCCTGCAAATATGAGCCACGGGTCGAAACTCTCATGTTATCTCCTGGTCGCGTTCAACAAGCTGTCGAACAGCGTGCTAGCGACACTGACGACTTGCGCGACAGCCTGGTACGCCTGCTGGTACTTGATCAGGTTTGCCGCTTCCTCATCGAGGTTAACGGCCGATGTCGACAAAACTGCATCTTCCGCATTCTTCAGGACAACGGCCTGCGCCTCCAGGCCAGACTGAATCTGATGCGTCGTCGAACCGACTCCCGACACCAGTCGACCGTAATTCTCATTAATACTGATCGAACCGCCTTCCAGAATTCCGACCGACTGCAGTTCGGCTACCAGCAGCCCATTGGCATTGTCTCCCGATGCGCCGAAATTGGGTTCAATCATAAATTGGTCGCCGGTCGCGGGCACGCCGCTGAGTGTGAACGAACTGCCGTTGACGACAATTGGAGCGCCATCGGTATACGTAAAGCTGCCACTGCCGTTTACAGTGAATGTCGTCGCGCTCGTGAATTCGATGACAGCGGTATCAAGTAGCTGCGGTTCTGTCGCGTCCATTACCGAGGTCGCTGCCACAGCGGCACCACCAGTATTTGCAAGTGCTGCGCTGACTCTCGTTGGTGCTGCCATCGCAATCGCTTGCGGGTCTGTTATAACGCTGCGAATGGATCCAGCCGCATCGTGCGCTGAACGAATCAACTGCCGATCGCCCGCTGCCGGAGAACCGCCGACGACGATACTGAGCCCGTCAGCTGTCAATGGGTCGGCCGGCGTGCCAGTACCGGACAACGCTACCGTCATGTTGTTATCGGTGCGCCGCAAGCTGTACGCGCTGCCGTCAAACTCGAGGACATAATCAACGCCGGTCAAAGCGCCGAGATCCGAGACGCTCGCAGTCGCTGTGCCACTCCCTGAATTGTTCGAGGATGGCAAGACGTCTGGATCATCGACGCTGAACAGATCGCCGCCCAGGTTGCCACGAAGGTCCATGCCTGCGGCATGTTGTTCGTTAATACTATTGGCAAAGGCGATGGCCGTCTGGCCCAGCGACTGTCGAGTGGGGTCCAGAATACTGGATCGATAGTCCAGCAAGCCGCCAAGGTTGCCGCCAGTCGACGTGGTGTCCAACGGCGTGCTACCTGCCGCGCTCTGGTAAGTGACCGTCATGCGCGTCATATCGAACTCGGTGCCGCCGGTACCCAGCTGCCGCGCCTCACCGCCCAGTACCAGGGATTGCCCCGAGCCGATGAAAACACTCATCGTGCCATCGTCCTGCAGTGTAGTGGACACAGAGACTTGCGCCGACAGCTGCAAGACCAGAGCGTCACGCTCATCCAGCAGGTCATTAGGTGCATTGCCGGTACCATTCGCCAGCGAAATCTTCTCGTTGACGTCGGCGATCGAACTCGCGAGACGGTTGATGTCGGCGACAGACAATTCAATGCGATCATTGACTTCCGCCTCAAGCGCATCAAGGCTTTCGTCGAGAGACTGAAATCGTGATGCCAGGCTCTGGGCCTCGCCAATCACGGCCTGCCGGGTCGGAATCGACGACGGATCATTGGCGAGATCCTGCACCGTATTAAAGAAACTTTGCAGACCGGTATTGAGCCCGGTGTCCGGGTCGGCGAGCAACACATCAATTCGACTGGCCAGATTGTTCAAGGTATTAAATCGCGCGTAGCCCGTCGTCGTCGTGCGCAGTTGTTCTGTTTGCATCGCATCGTACATGCGCTCGATCGATGCGATCTGCGTTCCGGAGCCAATGTAGCCAACCCCGCTGCCCGAGCCGGGACGTGCGGTAAATTCGGCAACCTGGCGGCTATAGCCTGGCGTATTTGCGTTCGCAATATTGTGACTGGTCACGTCCAGCGCCCGTTGAAACGCCAGCATCCCGGTCAGGCTTGTATTCAGTATTCCTGCCATTTCAACTACCTGCCTCTAGTTCGCTCATGACCCGACGCATCGTCGGGCCTTCCATTATCCTGCCAATTTTTTCGGCATACAGCGGATCGGTCGCATAACCACTGTCCTGCAATGCCCGTGCAAACCCTGCGGCATTGTCACCATGGTCACTAACACCCTCATAACGCGGATTCGAGGACAAGAAGTCGCGATAATCAGCGAAAGCCGATGCGACATTGCTGTAGGACCGAAAACGCGCCTGCTCCGGGCGCGGTACACCGTTTTCAAACTCCAGCGTACTGCGTACGACCTCGTCACCGTCCCAGCTGGAGCCGCTCTTGATACCGAACAAGTTAAAGCTTGGTGCACCATCCTGCGCTGGAATGACATGCTGACCCCAACCCGTTTCTAGTGCCGCCTGGGCGAGAATTGCTTCGGGTGCGACATTCAGCTCTTTAGCGGTACGCTCCGCATGCGGCCAGACGTCCCGGGCGAAATCCTCGGCGTTCGCCCAACTCGCTGCAGCGCTATTCGTATTCGTTCGGGCGGCCGGTTCAGCCGCAATACTCTGCTGCGGGCGTCGAATCGGATAGTTCTGTGGCGGACGATCAGGATTTTCTGTGGCGGTTGTTCCACCCAGTTGTCGGACCAGCAAGTCCGCAAGGCCTACGCCCTTACCGCTCGCCAACTCTACGGCGAGCTGCTGGTCCATCATCCCTTCATACATTTCCATTTGTTCACTGTCGCCAAACAGCGGATCACCCAGCGATGCATCGCGCATGCTCTTCAGCATCGTTTGCAGGAACAGTGCTTCGAACTGTGTCGCCACCTCACGCAATGCCGCCGGGTCATTTTGCCCGGCTGCTCTGCGCAAATCAGTGTATTGCGTGAAATCAGTTATCGCTGACGACATCGGAACTCCGCATCTCTATATCACGACGAGCTCTGCCCGCAACGCACCTGCCTGCTTCAGCGCTTCGAGAATTGCGACCAGGTCACCCGGAGCCGCCCCTACCCGGTTAACAGCCTGCACAATTTCGTCAAGACTGGTGCCGGGTTCGAAGAGGAACATGCTGGCGTCTTCTTGCGTAATACTGACGTCAGAGTCCGGCAGTGCGATCGTCTCGCCTGCGTTACTGAAAGGAGCAAGCGGCTGACTGACAAACGGTCGTTCGCTAATCGTGACCACCAATGAACCATGCGATACCGCTGCCGGCGTAACACGAACATTGGCGCCGATGACCACAGTGCCTGTGCGCGAATTCACAATAACGCGTGCCTGAACTTCACCCGGCTCCACCTCGAGGCTTTCCAGGGCGGCGACAAATGCAGTTCGGTGCGACGGATCGAGCGGTGCACGCACTGCGACCGATACTGCATCGAGCGACTGCGCTGTGCCCTCGCCCATCGTTGCATTGATTTGCGCGGCCAGTCGATTCGAGGTCGTGAAGTCCGGGACATTCAGATTCAGAACAATTGATTCTTGTGTCAAAAAGTCGTTCGGCACTGCACGCTCAACCGTCGCGCCATTTGGAATCCGGCCAGCACTCGGGATGTTCACCGTGACACTGGAGCCGTCATTGCCGGAAGCACCGAATCCACCGACGACGAGATTACCTTGCGCCAACGCGTAGACATTGCCATCAGCGCCGCGTAGCGGCGCCATCAACAAACTACCGCCGCGCAGGCTTTTTGCATTGCCGATGGAAGCAATCGTGATATCAATCCTCTGTCCCGGTTTGGCGAATGGCGGCAGTTCGGCATGTATCGTCACGGCGGCGACATTCTTTAACTGCATGCGCTCCCCGGTTGGCACTGTTACGCCGAATTGGGTCAGCATGTTCACGATGCCCTGGACCGTAAACGGTGCCTGGGTCGTTTGATCGCCGGTGCCATTGAGTCCGACCACCAGTCCGTAGCCGACAAGCTGGTTATTACGCACACCTGCGACGCTTGCCAGGTCTTTCACCCTGTCCGCATAGGCGTGCTCGGCAACGAAGGTACCGGCGAGCATTAGCACCAGGAAAAAGTGCCTCAGCGTCATGCGTGTACTCCATTTGATGTGCATCATGATTCCTTGTCTAGTAAGGGTGTAGGACGGAATTGAAGAAACGGCTGATCAAGCCCATCTTGTTGGCCGCAGCAAGAACACCTTTGCTGCTGTAAGTAATCTGCGCGTTCGCTATGCGTGTCGACACCAGCGAATTGTCGGGCTCGATATCGTCCGGTCGTATAATTCCCGACAGGCGAATGAACTCTTGCCCCTGGTTCAGCGTGACCCATTTTTCTCCACTAATAACGAGGTTGCCATTTGGCAACCTGTCGACAACCGTTACCGTGATGTCACCCGCCAGGCTATTGCTCTGGCTACTCGCACCTGTACCGTCAAATGAGCTGCTGCCACTCAACGCACCATCGAAAAGCGGAATACCTTTATGCGTCAATGGCGTACCGAAAACCGTTGGGTTGCCCATGGTCGCATCCGTCGCTTTACTCGTCGTTGTTTGCGAGTTCTTGGTCGCATTGGTTTGCTCTGCCAACACGACTGTCAGTATGTCGCCGACGCGATTCGCCTTACGATCCTCGAACAGCCGAATGTCGGTGCCGGCATTGTAAATAGTGCCCGGCGCTGGCTTCGAATAGACCTGTGGCACGACAACAGGCTGCGGCGGTATGGGTTCCGATGGACGCGTCAGACCGCAAGCTGGCAGTACCAGAAACGCAGAAATCAGTATCGAAACCCTGGATAGTTTAGTCATGACATTCTCTTAAAGATTATTGTTGATGTATTGCATCATCTGGTCATTCGTAGAGATCGCTTTCGAATTCATCTCGTATGCGCGCTGCGTTTCGATCATATTGACCAACTCCGAAACGACATTGACATTCGAACCTTCGAGCGCACCCTGGTTTATCAGTCCCAATCCATTCAGACCGGGCGTGCCGGGTTGACCCGAACCACTCGCTGCCGTTTCTATGTAGAGGTTTTCGCCGATGGGTTGCAGACCGACCGGATTGATGAAGTCTGTGACTTCAAGAGATCCGACCTGCGTTGGCGTTGGTTGCCCGGAAAGCTTGACCGATACCACGCCATCTGTACCGATGGTAATGCTCTGGGCGCCATCCGGGATCGTAATGCCCGGCTGCACGACATAGCCACTCGAATTCACGATTTCACCCTGGGCATTGAGCTGGAACGTACCATCTCGCGTATAAGCCAGTTCGCCATCCGGTTTCAATATCTGGAAGTAGCCGCGCCCATTGATCGCCACGTCCAACGCATTGCCGGTTTGCAATACGCTGCCCTGCGTGAGCAGTTTTTCCGTAGCGACAACACGCACGCCGGTGCCCAGGTTCATGCCGGACGGCAAAACCGTGTCCTGTGAACTCTGTCCGCCGGATTGACGAACGTTTTGATACAGCAAGTCCTCGAATACCGCGCGATCCTGTTTGAATCCGGTGGTATTAACATTCGCGAGGTTGTTGGATACCACCGCCATACGCGTCTGTTGCGCGTCGAGTCCGGTTTTAGCCACCCATAAACCCTGGTTCATCTGTCTCTCCTGTTATGCGCCCGACTAACCGAGCCGCATCATGGTTGCCGCAGTATCTGCATTTTCTTCAGATGTCTTGATCACGTTCACCTGCATTTCGTATTGCCGTGCCAGCTCGATCATGTTGACGAGCGTCTTGGCAATATTGACGTTGCTTTGCTCAAGTGAGCCGGACACGAGGGAAACACTGGCATCCGCGTCGGCTTCGCCACCGTTTCTCAGGTGCAACAGTCCGTCCTCGCCTTTCGCAAGGTTCGCAGCACCCGGCTTCACCAGCTTGATCCGGTCGACGATTGAAACTGTTTCCGGTCCCTGCCCCAGCGGCTGAATGGAAATCGTGCCATCCCCGCCAATAAGCAGACTGCTGTTCGGCGGAATTGCAACCGGCCCGCCATCTCCAATCACGAGGTGACCGGCGCCGGTCGTGAGCAGACCGCCGGACTCAACGCGCAGATCGCCGGCACGCGTATAAGCCTCACTGCCATCGGGTGCCTGAACTGCGATATACCCATCACCTCTGACAGCAACATCCAGGTCGCGACCTGTACTCGCAAGCGGTCCCTGTGACAGGTCGGTACCATACGAATCGACAACGGCATTGATACGCGTATCGACGCCAGGCCCGTCGATCGGTATTGAGGTAAACGAATGCAGATCCGCCCGGAAGCCGGTCGTCGAGGCATTCGCCAGATTGTTGCTGTTGATGGTCTGCGCATACTCCGTCTGTCGTGCGCCGGTCATCGCCAGGTAAATCATCTCATCCATTGTCAGTCACCCTCTTCGAATGCTTATCGAATGTTAATGACAGTTTGGGTAATGGTGTCGGCAGTCGAAATCATCTGGGCATTCGCCTGGAAGTTTCGCTGCGCGGTAATCATTTGCACCAGCTGTGCAGTCAGGTCGACATTCGACGCTTCAAGTGCACCCGATTGAATATTGCCGAAGGAAGCGGTTCCTGCTTCGCCGAGCAATGCATCGCCCGACTGGAAGGACTCGCCCCAGGTGGTGTCACCGAGTTGCTGTAGACCTTGGGGGTTTACAAAATTCGCCAGCGCGAGTTTGCCGAGCGACGTCGATTGGCCGTTGGTAAATCGTGCGAACACCACACCCTCCGAGTCAACGCTGACACCGGTCAAGCGACCCGTCGTGAAGCCATCCTGAGACAGGGAGTTCACGCCAAAGTTGTCGCCGAATTGCGTTGCCGAACCGAAGTCCAGTGACAGGTTGAGCGGGTCTGCGCCGGTCGTCGGTGTATACGCGCCCAGTGGCATCAAACCACCGGCCGGCGAGTTCAGGCTGCCATCCGGGTTAAACACCACGGGTGCCGCACCCGTAACCGCGCTGCCATCAATTTCAATCTCTGTGTTCCACGTGTTGGGTGCGGCATCCTTGATGAAATACACGGTCGCCGTATGTGCGGCGCCCAGTGAGTCGTACACGGTCACGGACGTCGTGTGATTAAAGCTGCTCGGGTCCGTCGGATCGAATACACCGTTTGCAGGTACTGGCGCGTCAGCGGGCAGATTGATCCCGAATGCCGCGCGAGTTGATGCCTGCGGCGGGTTTGCGCCAATGGTCAGCTGCAGGTCCTGTGGCGTACCGGTATTGAACAAGCCGTTACCTGCGTACGGATAGGCCTGCAATCGAGCGCCTTGCGCGTTAACGACATTGCCCTGGTTATCCACGCCGAATGCACCCGAACGCGTGTAGCTTCGGGCGCCGTTGTCGCTAATGACGAAGAAGCCTTCGCCACCTATGGCGAGGTCCAGCGCATTATCCGTAAAATCGATATTGCCCTGCGTAAACTGTTGCGCTATCTCCGAGAGACGAACACCGCTCCCGGAAGCGCTCGAGCTCACGCTTTGCGTGCCGACCGCGAAAACTTCCGAAAACTGTGCGCGCGACATCTTGAATCCGGTCGTGTTGACGTTCGCGACATTGTTCGCTGTAACGCCGAGATCGGATGAGGCGGCATTAAGACCGCTGAGTGCTATTGCAAATGGCATATGCTTGCTCCTGGCTAAATTCTGTTGTTATCCAATAATCTGGTAGACCTGACCGAGCGGCATGCTCTGCCCGCCGGCGAGGTTCAATGACATGCCGTCGCCATACTGGCCCAGCGTCACGCTCTCGATTTTCGATTCGATGACGGTTGCCGCGCTTTCGATGTTTGTGCCGCGGATGACCCTGGCACTGACGCGATAATGACCGGTGTCGGCACGACTACCGTCGGCCGCAACGCCGTCCCAGCTGAAATTCACCAGTCCTGCCGGTTGCTGGCCGAGATTAAGCTGCTGCACGAGGGCGCCGGATTCGTCGGTAATGTCGATCTGCACATTCGATGCGCTCGATTCTATTTCCAGTGCACCGTTGAGATCCGCGTCGTCCGCCAGGTGTCCGATGTCCGTGACAGCGAGCACCGAGTGACCGACAAGCCCTGCGGCCTGCAGCGCCTGGTTGTCCTGCATCGAGCCGGAAAGCCCTGCAAAGGAATCGTTCAATGAAGAAATCCCGTTCACGGTGCTGAACTGCGCCAGCTGGCCCAGGAATTCGCCGTTGTCCATTGGCTCAAACGGGTCCTGGTTCTGGAACTGCGTAATCATCAAGGTCAGAAAGTCTTCCTGGCCAAGGCTGTCACGCTCGGCAGATTGTGGCTGCGGTGCAATAGTCTGAAAATCATCTATAGGCGAAATTGTAGTCATGTAAGTCTCTTTAACGCTTAGCGTCCGAGTGAAAGCGTCTGCAACAGCAGATCCTTGGTGGTATTGATCATTTCGACGTTGTTTTTGTAGGAACGCGACGCAGAGATCATGTTGACCATCTCTTCCACGGTATTAACGTTGGTCGCAAATACATTGCCGTCCGCATCAGCTTCCGGATTGTCGGGCTGATAAATCTTCTGCAGCGGTGCAGCACTTTCTACAATGCCGTCGAGGCGAACGCCTGCGACGCCAGCCTGATTGGCGAGTGACTCACTAAACGTGGCAAACACCGGTTGTCGAGCGCGATACACCTTGTCGGGATCACCGCTTACGCTGCCCGCGTTGGCGAGATTGCTTGCGGTTACGTTCATACGCACTGACTGCGCATTCATGGCGCTGCCGGCGACGTCAAAAACCTTGAATAGCGACATCAGTCACCTCCCTTCAATGCGTATCGCATCGTGCGAATTTTTCCATCGAGAAACGCAAGGCTTGCCCTGTATTGCAGCGCGTTCTCAGCGAATTCGGCCTGTTCCACGTCCATCTCGACGGTATTGCCGTCCAGTGTTGGCTGCGTCGGCACGCGATACATAGTCGTAAAATCCCCGCTGCCGTTACTCCAGGCGGATCGGTGCAGGTCGCTGGTCTGCGTCATCTTCAACGTGTCTTCGCGGGCACTGCTCAGTACATCGTGAAAGTTAAGATCACGCGCCTTGTAGCCTGGGGTGTCCACATTGGCGATATTCGACGCCAGCACCTCATTTCGCTGTGCCCGAAACTTCAATGCCTGTTCGTGTTGTACTAGTGCCGGTATGTCCATTGTGCTTCTGCCTGCGTGTTCCAGTAATTTCCTTCCTGCCATGGTCTATGCAATGCGCGTGCCAATACCGCGAAAATCGGCTGCTTGCCAGCGTGACTAAAGCTTCAACGCCGCGCGCCGATAACGATGACGGATAGAACTTTTCCCTGGCCGGCAAGAAGCTGCCGCGTTGCCGGCAAGTCCCTGCCGCGCTTCCAGTCGCTCGAAAACCCCTGCAAATTCGCTCACTTTCAACGCTGGCATGGCAATTGCATCGTACCTATACAGACGTCGCGGCCTTTGGCTGCGGCAAACAGCGGCCAACACCGCAGGGCACCGTGATTACCGGTTCTTTAAGCAGGAGCACTAAAACTTGATTTGTCTTGAGTCGCCAAAACAACGCCGCAGATTCGTCGAGAAATTGACGGCAATGCCAGTTGGGCGACATTTATTCGTCGCCCTGCTGGCGCTTGCATCGGCGTCTATCGCATTTGCAGGTACGGCAGAGTCGACAACTTCCTCCGGCTGGCACCCGGTTGAACAAATCGCGGCGGCCGCGGAGGACTTCCTGCGTGATCGTACTCAGAGCCTTGCGGGTGAAACAGACGTGCGCGCCGGCCTTCTTGATTCGCGGCACCGCCTTGCTCGGTGTGACCAGCCGCTGCAGGCTTTTCTGCGCTCCGGCACCGAAATCAGGGCGCGGACGATCGTTGGTGTGCGCTGCGAGGGCAGAAAGTCGTGGAAAGTCTATGTGCCGGTCGATGTTGTCGTGACGGCCAATGTCCTGGTCGCACGACAAACACTGGTCAAAGGCCAGGTTCTGAGCGCAGACGATCTGGCGACGGAGCAGCGTGACGTGTCACGCGTACGTGGCGGCTATTTGAGTGATGCGGCGCAAGTCATTGGCCTGCGCGTCAAAACCCTGGTCCTGGCCGGCAAAACACTCAAGCCCGCGATGTTGCAGGCCGATATCGCAATCAAGCGCGGCCAGAGCGTGACTTTGACCGCCAACACCAATGGTTTCGCGATAACGATGGCCGGTACCGCCCTGATGGACGGCGCGCTCAACCAGCGAATTCGGGTGCAAAACAATAATTCCGGGCGCGTAATTGAGGGTATCGTGCGCTCCCGCGAGCAGGTCGAAGTCCTGCTCTCACGCGACAACAGTTTTTTTCACGCCGGACCTAAAGTATCGCCGCCAGTGGCCGATACGGGGTTTAGCAACAATGATCGTTGAGGTTAATACGTTATGACAAACAGGATCGGTCCAATGGATCAGGGTACTTTGGGAAAAATTGGCGGCAAGGTCGACGAAACCTCGACCAATGGCAAGGTCAAGGCCAATTCGCCCGGCCAGGACCCGGCAGCGGCGAACGCTACACCGACGAGTGACACGGTCAACCTGACCAGCAGCGCCAAACTCCTCGAACGACTGGACAAAACGCTTGAAACGTTGCCGGCCGTCAATGCAGAACGTGTTGCAGAGATTCGCAACGCAATTGACAGCGGCGATTATGAGATTGATTCGGCCGCAATCGCGGACGCGATGATTCGACTTGATCGTTCATTCGGCGAATAACGATGAGTTCTCTGCCTCCACACGATGCCAGGACGCAATGCGTCGAGCTGTTGAACGATACCGTTTACCACGCTCTGGGCCTCAAGGAGATATTGCTTGAGGAGCACAATGCGCTGCAGGCCCAGGATACAGACAGCCTCGAAGCCAGCGTGACAAACAAGAGCGCATGTGTCACACGGCTGCAGCAACTCGACAAACAACGAATTGATCTGTGCACAGCCTGCGGATTTGCGGCCGGCGCGGACCAGATGGCGCGGCTCATCGATTGGTGTGATGACAAGGACGAGTTGCGGAATCGCTGGGACCAGCTGCTGGTCGTCGCAGCTGAGAGCAGCGCATTAAACATGACAAACGGCGCAATAATCCGCGTCCGCCAGCAGCATTTTGAATCGAGTCTTGCGGTACTCCGGGGCGTAAACCCGGGTACTGATACTTATGGCCCGCACGGCGGGGAAGCAGGTGGTTTTGGCCACCGATCCCTGGCGCAGGCCTGACCTCAATCGTGAGTAAGGATACTAAGCTATGTTGATTGTGAGCCGACGCGACGCGGAATCCATTTTGATCAGACCCGGTGACGACATTGACCCGTCATTGACTCTTGCCGACCTGTTCCAGAATGGCCCGATTGAAATCACCATATTTTCAGCAAATAACAACCGCGTAAAAATGGGAGTTCAGGCACCCGACGAACTCTCGATCTGGCGCAAGAACGACGTCGCCGCATAGGGCGCAAACAGTCCCGCGTGACAAGGTGAATCACGCATTGGCAGGCGTGAATGCGGGACAGCTTCGGACGGATTCGATGAAACATTCCGCGCTTACACTTTTTCCTGTTTTGTTGCTTGCGGCCGCATGCGGCGGATCGGGTGCCGCAAGCGAAGAACAAACCGCGCGCAATAGCCCGTCAGCGGCACCCGTTGCGCTGCCCGACAATGCCGAAATCCTGAGCAAGGTTTACGATCCCAATTACGATGTGCCCGTCGGCTTTTATGTCGACGAACGAGCTGAAACCACGACACGCAGCTACACGGTACATCATGTCCTCGATGCCTCGAATTCCTATGAGCGCTGTACCAACGATCTCGTTATTGCGCAGCAATGGGAACAGGAGGACAACGCATCCCGAGCGGTAAACGGCTACTACGTAACATCTATCGAGAATGATCGCTATTTCGAGTTTGTACGTGAACTCGACTACACCCAGGATGTGGGCAACATTTCTGACCCCACGTCCCCGGGCTACGCCCGCGTCTTCAAATGCGATTACGCGGATCGTTCAGGTGTTGATCGCAACCTGCTGGACGGCTACTCGGGCCGACTGATGGCGTCGCCCGCCAGCGCCGAATCGCTGCAGGAGTTCACCGAATACATGTGGCAGTTTCGTTTTTTTGACGTGTCACGCAAAGCGGTTATCTCAAGCTACGGCGAGCCGGGCACCAATGACCTGACGCACACATTGCTGCTGGCCCTGGTGAATAATCAGGGCAGCGATCGCTGCGACCGGGTGGATGTCGTGGAATGGCGTTTCAGTTTTGACGAATCGGCCCGGGAAATGCGTCGCGAATTTCACACGACGCGCAGTTTTGAAGCCGAACTGCGCGATGGAATTCCGCAATTCTGCGACTAGGGCCCGGCGGACGATACCGCTGTATCCTCGCGACACTTTGATTTCCGCATCACACTGAAGATACTGACGATTGCGTACTGAAATTTGTCGACAGGTCGCTATAATGCGTCGTCTGTTTCCCGGGAAACTTCCTTTTTCCATACAATCCGACGAGAGCCCCACATGACGACACTTCCGGCACTGCAGGCCTGGGTTGACCAGGTCGCGAGCCTTACGCATCCTGATGCCATTCACTGGTGCGACGGCAGCGATACCGAATACCAGCAAATGATCGACCAGATGCTGGCCGATGGCACTTTGACAAAGCTCAACGACACGCAGTATCCGAATTGCTATCTGCACCGCTCCGACCCAAGTGATGTAGCCCGAGTCGAACACTTAACGTTTGTCTGCACGCAAAACGAAGAAGACGCTGGCCCAAATAATCACTGGATGGATCCGGGCGAGGCGCACAAGAAAGTCGATGCCTTGTTCGAAGGGTGTATGCAGGGCCGTACCTTGTACGTCATTCCGTATTGCATGGGCCCGATCGACTCACCTTTTTCCCGCTGTGGCGTCGAAATTACGGACAGCCCCTACGTTGTCGTGAACATGAAACTGATGACACGCATGGGCAAGAAAGCATTACAACGCATTGAAAATGAAGGATCTTTTGTCAAAGGATTGCATTCGAACGGCGACCTGAACCCGGAACGCCGACTGATCATGCATTTCCCGGACGAACTGTCGATCAAGAGCATTGGCTCAGGCTACGGCGGCAATGCCCTGCTCGGAAAGAAATGTCACGCATTGCGTATTGCCAGCTACCAGGCACGCCAGGAAGGCTGGCTCGCTGAGCACATGCTGATCGTCGGGCTCGAAAGCCCGCAGGGCGAAACGCACTATGTTGCCTGCGCGTTTCCGTCGGCTTGCGGCAAAACCAATCTCGCCATGCTGATTCCGCCGCAATCGCTGCCGGGCTGGAAAGTCTGGACGGTCGGTGACGACATCGCCTGGTTGCATATGGACGATGACGGTCAGCTGCGTGCGATCAACCCGGAATCCGGTTACTTCGGTGTTGTGCCCGGCACGAATGAGAAAACCAACAAGAACGCCAACGACATGATCAAGCACGATACGATTTTCACCAACGTCGCAGTAACCGACGACAATAACCCATGGTGGGAAGGCAAGTCCGAAGGTGCACCCGCAATCGACTGGCAGGGACATCCGTACGATCCCGCCAATGGTGATGCTGCGCATGCCAATTCGCGATTTACGGTTGCCGCCAGCAACAACCCGATCTACTCATCACTGGCCGAAGCACCGGAAGGGGTACCGATTTCAGCGATTGTCTTCGGTGGGCGCCGCAAGGAACTTGCGCCGCTCGTCTACGAGGCCAAAAGTTGGGAGCACGGCGTGCTGGTCGGCGCCGGCGTCGCCTCTGAGACGACAGCCGCAAATATCGGCGAGGTCGGCGTCGTACGCCGCGACCCGATGGCCATGAAGCCGTTCTGCGGCTACAACTTTGCAGACTATTGGTCCCACTGGCTGTCATTTGCCGATCGGGGCGCGAAGCTGCCGAAAATTTTTCATGTCAACTGGTTCCGCCAGACGCCGGATGGTGACTTCCTGTGGCCAGGTTTCGGTGAGAATCTGCGTGTTCTGCAATGGATCATCGATCGCTGTGAAAATCGCGTCGACGCCGCTGAAACGCCGATCGGCTACCTGCCACATCCAAAAGACATCGACACCAGCGATCTCGACATCAGCGCCGCGGCTTTGCAGGCCCTGACGTCAATTGATCGCGAGCAATGGCGTGCAGAAATGGAGTCGGTGGGAGAATACCTCGACAGCTACGGCGAACGTCTTCCGCAGGCGCTTAAAGAACAACAACAGGCAATATCTCGGGCCCTTTCGTCGTAGGAGGCGGCCCCTGAAAATACGGTGACAGTGACCCTATTTTCTAGAAAATAGGGTCACTGTCACCGTATTTTGTGCTACTCGATCGTCTTGTAATAGATCGCCAGCGACGATCCGGGCTTTTCTGCCCGCCCCAGCCCGATCGTGCCTTCATCGGCCAGTTCGGTAGAGTCACGACGCACCAGCGTTTCGTGGCCCTGCACGTTCGTCAGGAAAGTGCCGTTGGTGCTCTGATCGACCAGCACAAATTTACCGCGGCGCATCTCAATTTTCGCGTGAATACGCGAAATCAGGTTGCCCTTGATCACGACATCGTTGTCGTCGGCACGCCCGAGATTAATGCTCTTGCGCTGGTCGGAGACTTCGACCGTTGAATCTCGGAAATTCAGCAATAATTTGGAGACCCGGCGGCCCTTGCTCTCCCACTCGATGGTCGGCAGCATGCTGGTCGCCTCTTCCGGTTGCCAGACCAGCTCAAACAGGGCGACTTCATCCAGCCGGCCACGCACCGTCGCAACATCAATCTGGCGGGTTTGGTTGCGCAACTCGGGACTCATTTGTTCGACGGTGTGCCCGGATATGACAATTTGCCTCGATTTGGCTTGCGATGTCATACGATTCGCCGTGTGCACTGCGGCACCGAAAATATCGTTTTGCTCCTGCACGACCGGCCCATAGTGGCAGCCGATGCGGATCGATACGGGTATCCCGTCTTCTTTTTTACCGGCCTCGGAGATGCGGGACTGCATCATAACTGCGGCGCCCATAGCATCATCAACCGATTCAAAAGTGGACATAACCTCATCCCCGATCGTCTTGATAACGGTGCCGTTGAATTGGTAGGTGGCGTCTTTCATGATATCGAGGCAGGACGCCACGGTTTCGCTGGCCTTGGTATCGCCAAACTTGTCATACAGCTGTGTACTGCCGACCACGTCAGCAAACACAATTGCTACTTCAAGATCTTTTGCCATAACACGGCTCATTAATAACGCGCCAAGCGATTAATAATACTACTATTTTTCAGCGACGATGTACGCGATCCAGGCCAGATCCGCTTCACCTTTTTCATCCGGCGTAAATTCTCCGTTGCCGTCCCCGTCCTCATCTTCGCCTTCCCAGTAGACAGTCGCCTTCCGAAATCCCGCTTCCAGCAGTAACTCGCGCAACTCCGGCGCCGACCACAGCCGCCACTCGTAGGTGAAGGCCTTTTTGATCTTCGAACCGTCTTTAAATTTGAAATGAATATGACAGCGAATGTAGTTAGTCACCGGGTGAAACTCGGCCTGGTGCCAGATGTAGGTAAAGCCGTGCTTCTTATGCTTGGTTTTTTCGCGGGTTTCTTCCTGAGCCTCCGGGCCGCCGAACATGTCACAGAAGAATACACCATCGTCTTTGACCGCTGCATGACAGCGTTTGAAATACGCCAGCAATGACTCGCGCGTGTCGAAAATGAAGTAACTGAAATTAAAGGCCGCCAGCAAGTCAACTTTGGGCGTCTCGACGGTCATGACGTCGGATTCGATCAGGCTCACGCGTGCCTGGTCTTCGGTCGCGAGCTTGCCAATACGGTTTTTCCGCCCCCACTCCAGCACCGATGGATCGATATCGACACCGATTGCCTGATATTCGGTGCCCTGCCGTACCCACTGACACGACGCACTCGCTGTGCCGCAGAAATCCTCGCGGAACAGGTATGCTGTTCGCCCGGTCAGGGATTGGAACGTCGCCTGCAGGAACTCGATCTCATTCTCGACATTCTGCACCGATAATTCGTACAACTCGTGAATATCGGCAGATTCAGCCATCGTCTGATGTTTGTTCGCAGATTTTGCGCTCATTGTCTTATTCAACGTCCTGTAGTGAATGAATTATGCTGCGGCCGTGCATTGTAGCGGCCTAGGCGGCAATAGGCATAGCATTTAGTGCATTAACCAGCACTTCGCTGCCAGCATCGGCTTTGTGTGCGTTCTCGCTGATTTCCCGGCGCCATGCTCGAGCGCCGGGCTGGCCGGCGAACAGACCCAGCATATGTCGGGTCATTCGGTGCAGCGGCACACCGTTGCTTAAGTTGGCGTCAATATACGGCAACATTTTTTCAACGATATGTCGACGTTCAGGCAATTCGAAATCCGGGTTGAAGTGATGCTCGAGCTCAGCCAGGAAAAAGGGCTGTTGGTAGGCCTGCCGCCCTATCATGACTCCATCGACCTGTTGCAATACGTCTTCTATGCGGGCGATGTCCCGCAATCCGCCATTGATGATGATCTCGCGTTCCGGGAACTCGCGTTTGAGCCTGTAAACCCGTTCGTACTGCAGCGGCGGCACGCTACGGTTTTCCTTTGGACTCAATCCGTCAAGAATGGCGATTCGAGCATGTACAACGAATTTCCGGCATCCGGCATTGGCCAACTGATCCACGAATGTGCACAGAAACTCGTAGCTATCGAGGTCATCAATACCGATGCGTGTCTTGATCGTAACTGGCAGGTCTGTTTCGGCCTGCATTGCACGGAAGCAATCGGCAACGATATCCGGCCGCTGCATCAGGCAGGCGCCAAACTGACCATTTTGCACCTTGTCGCTGGGGCAGCCGACGTTGATGTTTATCTCGTCATATCCGTAGGCGGCAGCCTGCCGCGTAGCACTCGCCATCAGCGACGGATCGCTACCGCCCAATTGCAGGGCAATCGGATGCTCAGCTGGATCAAAATTCAGGAAACGATGCGTGTCGCCGTGGTGGATTGCTGCAGCCGTGACCATTTCTGTGTACAGGAAAGCCGACGGGCTCAGCAAGCGCATGAAATAGCGGCAATGGCGGTCGGTCCAATCCATCATGGGGGCAATTGACACTCTCGAAGGTCTTGTGTAGTCTGTCACTTGTCGTCTTTTTTACTTATTAATCAATTAGTTATTTTGCACTATTTTCAACTCATTCTGTACCTATTCTCGTCCATTTTGTATCAAAAATGGCTCATGTCGCACCGTGTCGCACTGCTCATGTCGCACTTTCTTTTACCTAATTGGAGTGAAAATGGCCACAATTCGACCACGCCAACGTCGTGATGGCAGCACAGCCTACCTCGCCGAGGTACGAATCAAACGTGATGGCCGCCTGGTTCACCGCGAATCCAGAACCTTTGACAAGCGTCGCCTTGCTACAGAGTGGGCAGCACGGCGGGAGAGCAAACTTGGCAAGTCAAAAACCTTTCCCGGGCGTAAGCAACACACACCGCGAGGCCCACTGAATAAAATTCTATTGAAGTATCGCAAGGAAGTCTCTGACATTCGCCCGATGGGTCGTAGCAAATCGTCCCACATCAAGTTCCTGGAAAAAACGAATCTCGCGAATATTGATGTAACCGATATCAATTCGTCTGACTTGATCGAACACGCGCGTGCTCGACGGAGATCCGGAGCCGGCGCCTCAACGGTAAATAATGACCTGGTCTGGTTGCGGATCATCCTGCGATATGCACGCGCTGCGTGGAATGTCCCTATCGACCTATCGGTGATCGATGACGCCTACGAGGTTCTCAGAACCGAGAAACTGGTCGCTAAATCGAAAGCAAGATCCCGCCGGCCATCACATTCGGAACTTTCGGCGTTAACAGATTATTTTCGGGAGAAAGAAAAACGACGCTCAAGTATGCCTATGCGGGACATCATGTGGTTCGCGATTCATTCGGCACGCCGACAAAGTGAAATCACGAGTCTATTGATCGATGACAATGACGAAAAAACGCAGACAGGAATTGTTCGGAATCTGAAACACCCATCGGATAGAGATCTATTTCGCCGATTTAAGTATTCTGATGACGCATGGGAAATCATACGTCGACAAAATCATGATGAGGATCGAGTGTTCCCCTTTGAGCCCAAGACGATAGGTGCTGCTTTTACACGAGCGTGCCGCGTGCTCGAGATAGACAATTTGCATTTTCATGACTTGCGACACGAGGCGACCAGCAGGCTTTTTGAAGCAGGATACTCGATCGTGGAAGTCCAACAGTTCACTTTGCATGACAGCTGGGGAACATTGAGTCGTTACACGCATTTACGGCCGGAATCTGTCGCGATTCGTAGCGGAAAAAAGTAAGACGGATAAATTCATGAACGGCACAGCCGAACTGGCGAAGCTAGTTCCCAATAGCCGGTTGGAACGTGTTCATTCCGTTAGAAGGCGCTTTGAAAAATTGACGCCAGCACACGGAGTCGAATCACGCAGATCTCCCACACGAATTCGATCCGAGGTCGCAACTGCGTCGCTCCGCTGTGCGGCACCGACTTCAATTTAAGCATTTGTATAGATCTTGGTCCCTACCCCGCCCGGGCGGTAAGAAACGGCCAATACTTGCCACTTGCGATTTCGATGTTCTACCTGAAACTTGCCGCTGATGAGCGGCTACTTTAGCGGGTGCTGCAACCGTCGATTGAATCCGCACCGAGAAACAGTCGCCCTTTCTTGCACCCATTTGCGGGGAAGATGAGATTATCGGCCGTCAACTCTTTACATTTCGCCACCTGATCACTTCTCACTGATCTTGCTGAGCCTGCACAGCCACTTCACCATTCGACGTTACTCTTTACATAAGAGGCCTTTCGTCAAGAGATCGACTGACTCTTCAGCCATCGTGATCAATGTCCTCAATGATTGGGCAGCCCTCTTCCGCACCGCGACACAAGTTGATCAATAGGCGCATTTCGTTTCGAAGCGTATTCAGTTCCTCAAACTGTTCCTCGACCTCCTGTAGCTTTTTTTGCATCAGGGCGCGGACCTCGGCGCGAGCGTTCTTAGGGTTTTCGCGCATCTCCAAGAGTTGGCCGATTTCAGCCAACGTAAAGTTCATGCGTTGCGCGCGCCGAATGAAATTTAGCCTCGATATGTCCTTATCGCCGTAAATGCGCCGACCCGATGTACTGCGGGCCACCGGTGGCAACAGTCCGATTTTCTCGTAGTAGCGTAAGGTATCGGCACTCACGCCGATCCGCTTGGACAGCTCACTGATTTGATAGGCATTCATGACTCACTCGTTTTTGATCGACCAAGGCCGTCCATAGACAGTTAGATCGTTGCAATGACTGTATGTTTCCCACTAGATGAAAGGAATCCCGCCCCGAGTCCAGCGACACTGGCTTCTTGCAGCGCGAGCCGCAGCGCTTCAACGTCCACGTGTAGGCTCGTTCGCCAACCGCTCGTCAAGGGCGCGGCGCAGCTTTGTAGTGCTCGGCAAGCTGGTGAAAACGAGTTCGCCATCGATCGCAATTGCCGGCGTTGATAACACGCCGAGTGCCACGGCGTAATCAATCTCATCCAATACTTCGACTGCCCGCCACTCCAGGCGATCGTCGCCTACCGCCTCGACGAGGTGTTGCAGTTCTTTCCTTGCCTGCGCGCACCGGTTGCATCCCGGCGAAGCGAACAGCTCGACCTTGATTGTCATGATCAGAAGTTGAATCGTATACCGGCGCGCACCACATAGTCGTTTTCCAGTGCATCGCCGTTGAGGTTCTGAATCACGGGTAGTTGTACCACGCCTTCCAGAATCCAGCGTTTGGTGACGTATTGCAGGCCAGGCGAAAGGTACAGCGTCGTGCCACCCGAGTTGTTGTCCGTGGTGCCGTCCATTTCATTGTTGTCGCGATAAACCAGGTTGGTCTCGAGCACACCGTAGAGAAAGCTCGGAACCCCCTCGCCCAATGACTTCGGCCACAACCGGTATTGCAGGGAACCGTCGAGTCGAAATTCATCGCCTGGATCAAATCCATTGGCGTTGTTGTTGATCCGATAACTCACCTGACCATCCGCTTGAAACGCGAACACCTGATAGGTGGCCACAACTCCGCCGAACACGTCCCAGGCCCCGGTGCCCGCTTGGAGACTAGCCGGAAGTCGCCCGAGACCGTCTCGTTTGTCATCTTCGCCGGTCGGTGCCTTGACACCGAGAAAGGGCGCCACGCGAAAGGTACGACCCGGCCGGTCGCGTTGGACGAGTGTATAGCGGCCAAAAACTGTCGCATCGCCGAAACCGCTGGCACTGCGGTTCACTCGGTTGCCGCTGACCGTGACATCAAGGTCTTTGTCCACGTAGGTCAATACGCCGAACACGGCCAGTTTCGGTGTCACCCCATAGCCGAGGACTGAGGTCAGGGAGGTAGTATTTACGCTTCGGTCAGCCGTGCTGGGATCACGTCCCGACTCGCTACTCACGACGAGCTCGCGGGCGACGAATTCTCCGCCGCCCACCGGCAACGCGGTATTAAACGTGACGGGCGCGCCCCACGCGCTACCAACCCAACCGATGATGGTGGCAACGCTGGTGGCCGGTGCAAAAAATAATCGCACTACTCTTGCGCTACCGACGTGGTTGCCTCACCGGGCGTAAACCCGGCTTTCACGATGGCCTGTTTGATCCGTTCGAGATCCGCGGTGTGGTCGGCTTTGATCAACACGCGTGCAGATTTCGCTGCCAAGTTCACCTCGGCACTGTCAACCTCGGGCAACTTACTGAGATTTTTCTCAAGACCGTAGGCACAAAACGGGCAGGCGAGACCGCTCACGCCAATGTCCACGACTTCTTGATCCACCGCCCAGGCGGCGGTGGGTAGCCACAACAGTGCGACTACTACCAACGCGATCTTTTTCATACGAAACTCCAATCAACGATCCCCATTGTTCATGATTAAACGTCCAGCCATAGCCGCAGTGGCAGTGCGAGGTAGGCGGTAAAGAAACCCACACCCCAAATGGCGACGGATATCCAGAAGATTCGGCGGTTCCACACCTGGGTCCGGTCACACAATGCGCCAAGTGTCGGATCAGCCGGACAGGCACGGCCCGGACGGAACATGAGCCAGCCCGATACAGCGAGAAGCACACCGGACACCCCAAACACCCAGGCTTTGTGCAGGGTCAAGGTCACCAGGAACGGCACCTTGCTCGACAAGGCCGCCACTGTGGCGCCGAATCCCAAGGTGACGAGCGCGATCGGCAACGCGCAGCAAATTAGCGTACCGGTGGACGCAAAAAGGGCCAGCCATGTGACGCGTTTAGCGGGGATATCTGTCACCATAAACCACAGCCTACGACCTGGAGCTGACTCCATGTCAAGCGATTTCTGATGGTCGAGCGCAAGCGAAGCGCGCTTCTGGACGTGAGCAGCGGTGCTCGCAAGAGCAGGAGAGTCCAAGCCACGACACACAATCCGTGTGGGGTAACTGTGCTTCAGTCGCTGCACCACCGCGTCGGGTCACTACCCCATGTTCAGGCAATCGGCGATCAAGCCGGCGGGCTCGACGACGACCATGGCGGCACTAATACTCAGGAGCATCAGCAACGTGTGTCGCTGTTGTGTCGCTGTTGTGTCGCTGCTGCCGCTATCACGCGATTACAATCGGACTGCGCCACCTCCGGACATTCATCGATACTGCGTCGCTGTTTTGCTCTGAGTGGCGCCGACGTGATCGATCACTCCTCCTCGGGGGATGAAGTCTTTGTGTCGCCATCCGCGTCTTGTGTGCGCACGCGCGACTGGGCTTCAGCGATCAGCGCTTCCATTTCGTCGATGGTTCTTATCCCCCGCACAATCTCACCGTTGACGAGAAACGTAGGTGTGCCAATCACCGCGTATTGCTGCGTTGCTTGTCGTTGGGCCTCGCGCAGGTCGCGCATCCGCCGAGGATCCTTCAAACAGGCCCGAAATGCGGCATCATCAATCTCAAGCGCACTCGCCTGCTGTACCAGCGCGGCATCTACATCACGCTCGCGTGACCAGCGACCGACCGTCACAAAGAGGGCGTCCAGCATCCTGTAGTAATGATTGGGCGCTACACAGCGTGCCGCAATCGCACCGCGCGTTGCCGCCGCACCCGTTGGAAAATCGCGGTAGATAAAGCGTACCTTGCCCGTATCGATGTGGCGCGACTGAATGAGCGGCAGAACCTCCCTGTGAAAGCGCACACAATAGTCGCAAGTCAGCGATCCGTATTCGACAATCGTCACGGGCGCCTCTGCGCTGCCGAGCGCGGTGTCGGCGTGCGCCGATATCGAGTGGCAAACCACGGCTGTGATGACACCGATGAAGTATCGGATCGGCAAGCGCCGAGTTTTTGTGTTAATGAAGTTCATCTGAAATCGTATGTTGTCTCTGGGCCTTGTACCAAGCCTACTTTACAAGAAGCGCCTCTTGTAATTTGTCTGATACTTGGTGAATTCGAAAGAGGAGGTTTATGGTGACGCAAACACCCCTTCCACGTAGCCAACTGGAATCAAGCCAGCCAGTGTTTCCGCGCGAGAAACCTGCACGCTATTGCCTTCCAACACGTCGTTCAACGACCGCACCGTGAAGCGACGTTGTCCAGGAAATCCACTGATGGGCCTGTTCTTGCGGTTTGGCTTGCCGGGACGGCGAACAGGCGTCGGCGAAGCCGAATAACAACAAGGCACGATCGCGAAGGTACCATGTATTTACCTGGGCTACCGGGAAGTTTCGCAGTTCCTCCTCGAGAACGACGAGAGCAAGTGGCGCTTACCGAACTACGGTTTCCGTCAGCCGAGATGGCCGTCTCAACGGTAGGATTGGAAGACGGTCGCCTCTCCATCGGTACCTACCAGCAGTACGTCGTACGGATCGACGATTCCCCCGTAGATTGACCCATCCATGCCCGGCGAACCACGGGGCATGTCAGGAACAGACAGGCCGACCGCATCCGGTCGTTCGTGCAGCAAGCGATGGATCTCCTTCGCCGGCACGTGGCCTTCGATCGCGTAGCCGTTGATCTCGCCCGTATGACAGGCGCTGAAGCGGGCAGGCATGCCCAGGCGCTTCTGCGCGTCGCTGTTACCCTCGTCCAAGGCCATCGCTGAGAAGCCGTTCGCCTCGAGATGAGTAATCCAGTCATCGCAGCAGTCACATCTCGAGTTCTTGTAGACCTTGATCGGCAATCCCTTCGCCTCTGACGGACGGGGACTGACGAAGCTCGCTACCGTTCCGAGAGCGAGCGCGCCGACCACGCGGCGGCGAATGGGGTTCACGTCTTGGTCCTTGTTCATCCTTCGGCTCCGATTACAAAAGGCCAAATGCTCTCAGGCAATGGCGGATTTTGCAATCGAGGAGTGCCCAGTTTTCGCCGTGAGGATCTGGGGGCCGGCCAATACGTGCTGCGGGCGCTTAGGGCGAGACAAAATGCTAATAGAAATAATCGTTCTATGACGCTTCCTCCGACACAGTTGTTGTCGACGCTTGGTGTGGATCAAAAACGTCGCTACGGACCAGTTTTCATGTCGGCGATTGGAGACGACAATATACTTCTGTCCGGCGTGGGAGGGCCAAGCCCTTTTGACGAAGTGTCGCGACTTAATGTTTGTGCTCTACCTCGTCGGTTTTAACCGGACGCGATGAGCTATGGGTGTGCACTACTTTCCACTCATTCCCGACGCGCCGAAATAGAAATGTCTCATATCCCCGACTATGAATTTTCCGACCGTCAGACTTGACCACCGCCATAACCTCGACATCCGCAACCGCCCATGCAAAGGGTCCTTCGACGTGTGTTTCAATATTCGAAAAATTAAGCTCAAACCCGTCCAGAGCGTCACCCTCCGGCTCCACGTGGTGATCGATCAGGTCGCTGAGCCCGATATTTTGGCCGCCACCCTCCACATAGCGCGCACCATCGAAGTCCAGGAAGTGCTTGCGAAACGGGGTGCCATCCGCCCGCTCCCAGCCGAATTCGATGGCCTGAATAATCGCCGTCATCTCGTCGGCGTCGGCGTCTTGTGCCTGTGCGCCTGAGGTCGCTACGAATATCACGAAGGCGCCTGCTGCGTTTCTCAATGCGCTTTTGGTATTCTTGTTCATCAAATATCTCCCAATAGTAATTTTTACCGGAACGTATCGCCCGGATTGATGCCTGCATCGCTTCACCCAGCCCCCCCATCAGGCGGACAAGTGGGACGGGAATTGAGCCGCTGATTGTTGCCGTGTCACCCAACAGCTCTCCAATATCCAGCGGCTTGCTAGTAATGCTGAGATCGATCGGGCCGCTTCCCGCGCCAGATCTAAGACCTGTACTTTGACCCGAGAACGCGGGGAGCAGTAAATTCAGGTCAAGAATCTCACCAGCCGTTCCGACTTGCTGTACAAAGCGTCGCCTGGATCTCGAGTGAAAAGATGTCTTGTTCATTTCTTGACCTTGCGAACGCTTATTGTGGATGGCGTCGAAATCGAAACCGCCCCACAACTCGTCTGCCGCACGCAGCGATCCACTAGCCGACCGCTCTCACGCTGGCCTCAATTTCTGTTGGCCAAGGACTGAGAGCCAAAATGTCGACCGGATTTCGGCCTAGGGTTGGGTGCTCGACTGGCGCTCGGTTGCTAGCTCTGATATGGCTAAAGTTTAGCATTCGTCTCGATTCCGAACGACCGGGAACGCTAATCCATATTGGCGAGTAGCATTCCCCGGTCGTTCGGAGACTCAGACCAGAAAAACTCCGTTAGAAATTCCGCCGAACCAGGATCCCATATTGGCGCGGGTCGCCATGTACCGTAACCGGCACGTTGTTGTCAGCTTCGCTGGCGGCGTTCCGGCCGACCGTAATGTACGTGGCATAACGGTCATCAGTCAGGTTCCGCCCATAGACCGACAATTCCCAGCGCTGGTCGCCGGTGATGTAAGTAGCGCGCGCATTGAGGATTGAATAGGAGTCGGAGCGGAACTGGGCAAGATTATTGCGTTTGAAATCTACATCGTCGCGAAACGCGTAGTCACCCCGCAGTGCCACGCTGGCGCCGTTGTTCAGATCCACTATGTATTGAGCGCCAACTGTGTATGTCAGATCAGGTGCGTTCGCGAGACGATTGCCAGAGAAGTCTTCGCCTCCCTCGAAAAACAGGTCATACTTTGAGTCCATGACGGCCACTGTGCCGTTGATGTCGAAATTGTCAGTGACTCGTAGAGCGAACTCTGCCTCCACACCTTCCACCGAGGCTTTGCCGGCATTTGATGTTGTCGCAACGCCCCCAATAAACTCGACGACCTGCAGGTTCGTATAGTCGTAACTGAATACGCCGACATTAGCCCGCATCCGTCCGTCCATCAGCGTGGATTTTACACCAGCTTCGTAACTCCACAGTTCTTCCGGATCAAAAGACCCTGCATCGCCCAGCTGGAAGCCGCCTGACTTGAAGCCTTTTGTGGCCGACAAATAGCCCATCACGTCATCTGTGATGTCATAGGCCAGCGCAAAACTGGGTGTAACCGAATCCCAATCGTCCGAGGGTGCCCCTGCATCAACCACGGCGCCATTTACTGCGGTTGAAAAACTGTAGTTTTTTCTCTCCAGGCTATACCGAGCGCCCGCGGTGGCACGCAATCTATCGGTAATATGATAGGTCGCCTGCCCAAAAACCGCATAGGCGTTGGTTGTGTTCCGTTCCCCGATGATGATGGTCGGATCCGGAAACAGGATATCGATTCCGCCGTCGCCATCTTCATTCAGGAAGAATATACCAACAATCCACTCCAGACGATCCGGGTTGGTGTTGAACAGCTGCAACTCCTGAGTTAAGGAACGCGAATTCTCCGTAAAGCCGATGTCGAACAGAAATAGATCCGTTGCGTCAGCGTCGATGACCTGATCGACTTCACTTTTGCGGAAAGACGTCAGGGACTTGAATGTGTAGTCGCTACCCTCCCAGGTTGCGACCGTCGACAGTCCCCAGGTATCCGTCTTATTGACCGGTGCGGTATCAAACGCAACATTGTCTTCCCCGATAGGGATAGTGGCGCCGGCGTCAATAATGTCCTGTTCATAGCCTGCGCGAACCGCCGGGAATCCGGTTTCGTCGTCGTTATTGACGTCGCCACGCACTTCCAATGAAAAATCATCGGACAGGTCAAAAACGAAAGTTGCGCGCGCCGCAATTGTATCCTGATCCTGGTAGGTGGCACCGGTCACAATATCCGTGTACCTGCCATCCCGCTTATTTTGGCGCAGCGTGAATCGTCCCCGGACTTTATCGCTCAGAGCTCCTGATATCGTGCCATCGAATGCGAATTTATCGAGATTTCCGGCCGTGAAACTAACTGCGCCTTCAAATTCTTCAGTCGGCATCTTCGAAACAATGTTGAGCGTGCCACCGGTAGAATTTCGACCGAACAACACTCCCTGCGGGCCGCGCAACAATTCCACTCGTTCAACATCAAACATGTCCATGTAGCCCGTGGTAGGTCTCGGCTGGTAGATCCCGTCGATATGAACAGTGGTACTGGGGTCAGTTGCGACGCCGAACGCCGACGTACCGATTCCCCGAATATTCACAATTGCCATTGAGTCATTGGTCACGGTGACACCCGGCACAAAGAACTGAAAGTCTTCGATGGTATCTATACCGATTTTTTGCATCGTATCGCCCGACAGGGCGCTGATGCTTAACGGCGTGTCCTGCAGATTGGATTCCCGCTTTTGCGCGGTGACGACGACCTCGTCCAGCAAGCTACCGGAGTTTGCGGCCGCCTGACCCCATGCGATTCCAGAAAAAAATGTCAGAGTGTAGATAAATCCCAACAATGCCGTGTACTGCCTGATCTTCATATTCATGGTATTCCCCCGTTTGATGAACTTTTTGCCAGTTTCTTCGAGCTGAAAATTGTTCTAGCGTTTGAGTCGTGCGCACACTAAATTATTTTTGGTCGTGGCCATCTCTTGTCTCACCGCGCGCAGTAAGTATTTGATATTGCCCTGATGAAAGGGTTGGCAATTTCTCGATAAAGGCCACCATATTCCAAATCCGATCGTCGTCATGCCCCGGTCCCCATGCGGGCATTCCCGACGCTTTGATACCGTGTTTGATGATCCAGAAGCGTCTTTGGTCTGGTTGCGTTTGGTCATCGTCTGCATGGCCATGCTCGCCCTGCGTCTCTGTCAAATTGGGTGGCACGGGATAAAGCCCCAGGGACAGGTCGCTGTCTTTCTGGCCCGGTTTAAGGTGACAACCGGCACACATATCATTGTAATCGGCACCGCCGGCAAGCAGCCGATCAGGAGAGTCGATATCTGTCGGCACCTGAATGTCGCCAGAGGCACGAGCAATGGAGCGCTCTCGCAAGGTTTCCAAAACCCAGTAGGTCAATTTGTTGTGCGGCACATCCGCGCCCATTGAATAGAGCCCGGAATAGACAAAGCCGATTCCGCCGAGGGCGATGACGACTGCCACCACGCTAAGGCATTTAATGCAGCCGAGGGGTTTAGTTAATGCCATTTTTATTCCTTGCGATTGCTCACAGTTCCGCGCACCGGCAGTCGACCGGCGCAACGGACTCTGGACGTGAAATACCGAAACTAGTGGCTATGTTCGGCACCCGGCTTGTCTTCTGACGCCTCTGTTTTCTCATGATGATTATCATCCGGGGTCGCTGCTGTTTCGTCGTCTTTCGGAGGCGCATCGTGCTTCATATGCTCATCCTGATCATCGGCGGGCGTCTCTGATGCCTCATCGTCGGCGTGCATTGATTCCATGCATTGCTTCATCATGGCCTGCATGACGGGATCGTTCATATCCATTTTGCTGTGGTCCATGTCCTTCATTGCCGCACAGTTGGGCTTCTCGGCGTCTTTCATGTGTTGCTCGGGTTCGTGCGCCTGCGCGGTAGACGCCAGTGCCGTAATCGAGAATAGAGTCGAAATCGTGATGATTAGATTTTTCATGGTGTTGCTCCTTGTGATCAAAATAACGGCAGCGGCCGGAAACCGTTTCAAAACCAAAACCGCAGTCCGGCGACGTAGCTGGTCACGCTCGTTGGCTCATTCAGCGCTTCGGCGTAGTCGGCTGTTCGTCCGAACTTACCGGTTCTTTCAATGCCAATGTACGGTGCGAATTGTCGGCTAAATTCGTAGCGTAATCGCAAGCCCAGGGCCGCATCGGCGAGGCCCCGGCCGATCCCGTTGACCTCGTCATTTTTTCCGTACAGCGTAAATTCGGCGCGCGGCTGCAAAATGAGACGCTGGGTAAACAGCAGCTCATACTCCAACTCAAGCGCGAGGGCGGTTCGACCACCGTCGCCGAGATATCCGGCCACATCCACTTCAAACCAATAGGGGGCCAATCCCTGTACACCAAAGGCGAGCCACTGCCTGTCTTCACCCGCATCGGTGGTATCCACACGAAGGCCCACCTGCGTATCCCAAAAGGTGGCTATCGCATGTCCCCACAATAGTTCGGTCTGGCTCTCTGCCACGCCGCCGTTGGCAATATCGCCTTCAGCCTTGAGCACGAATCGATCATAGGTGGTACCTGCCCAGCCTTGCAGGTCATAAACGCCTGACTCGTTGTCGACGTCGTATTCAAAACGGTTCACCAACAGCGATGCAAATATGTGTTCGTCGGCCAGCTTGAGCTGGCGCGGTCCGGGCAAGGCATAGGGGCCCTCAGTCAGGGTATAACCGCCGGAATAAGCATGCGGATCGCGCGCGTCGGCCGGTGCCTCACCGCCTTGTGCACTCTTATCCATGGCGCCGTGATCCATACTGTCATTAACCATGGTCTCGCCGCCGCTAGCCATCGGGCTGTCATTCATGCTCGGTTTCTGTTCCGCCACAGTAGTTGTGTCGCCAGATGCTTCGGCAGGCATAGAATGCCCTTGGTGCTCCATGCTCGATTGCGCCCAAAGCGTTGCACTTGCGAGCGTATGGGCGCCGACGATCAGAAAAACTCTTAGGATTGTCACTACATGAGGAGCTGTCATGATACGACCACCTCCCGAAACATCCCGGCATCCATGTGAAAAAGTAAATGACAATGCCATGCCCAGCGCCCCAAATCGTGAGGTGTTGTCAGAAAGCTGAGGCGCTGTGCCGGTTGCACTGGAATGGTATGGCGGCGCACCAGCTGCTCACCCGTATCACTTTCCAAATCACTCCACATGCCGTGCAAATGCATGGGGTGGGTCATCATCGTGTCGTTTTGCAGGATCACGCGTAGTCGCTGGTTGTGCGCCATGTGCACCGGCGTGCTCTGGCCGAACTCCAAACCATCGATCGACCAGCTATAGCGCTCCATGTTGCCAGTCAGATGTAATTCTATTTCACGTCTCGGCCCACGTTTATCGATAACACCGTCGAGAGAGCGCAGATCAGCCAGCGTCAAAACGCGCCGGTTATTGTTACGCAAACCAATACCAGGATCATCGAGATTGGTGCGCGGCGTGTCCACGCGCATATCCACCGAAGGGCCGTACTCAGTGCGTGCATGGCGCACCTCTTGTGATGGTACCGCCAGGGGATTATGATGCTTGGTATGGGCGCTGTGGTCCATCGCCATACCGCCATGGTTCATGCCCGGCATGTCTTGGCCCATGGCCGCATGATTCATGCTACCGGCGCCGCCACCATGCACCATATTTCCCATCATGTCTCTCATCGTCAACCACTCAACCGGGTCGGGTTCGGGCACAGCGGCACTCAGCCCGGGCCGAGTCGCCAGGGTACCGCGTGCATAGCCGGTTCGATCCATGCTCTGCGCAAACACGGTATAGGCGTCGTCGTCAGGCTCTACGATGACATCGTAAGTTTCGCCAGGACCGAAACGAAATTCATCCACGCTGACCGGCTCGACGTTTTGACCGTCGGCTTGCACCACGGTCATTTTCAAACCCGGAATACGAACATCGTACATGCTGTTGCTGGCGGCATTGATGAAACGCAGACGAACACGCTCGCCGCGCCGGAATAAGCCCGTCCAGTTGCCGGCCGGTGTGGTGCCATTCATCAAATAGGTCAGGGTCGCTGCGGAGAGGTCGGCCATATCGGTCGGATTCATGCGCATCTGATTCCACATCCGGCGCTTTTGCATTGCCCCGCCCAGGCCCTTCTCCGACATATCTCGCAGGAAATCCGCCGCAGTTGGCTGGTTAAAGTTGTAGTTGTCGCCTTGTATTTTTAGCTTGCCGAAGACCCGCATCGGATCTTCGTCCGTCCAGTCCGACAGCTCCACCACGTGATCCCGGTCGGAGTGGATCACGTCCTCGCCACGTGGCTCAATAATCAGCGCACCGTACATGCCTGTCATTTCCTGAAAACCACTGTGCGAGTGATACCAATAGGTGCCGCTTTGCTGGAGCTTGAAGCGGTAAACGAAGGTCTCACCCGGGGCGATACCGCTGAAGCTGATGCCAGGAACGCCGTCCATTTGAAAGGGCAAAATGATGCCGTGCCAATGAATAGAGGTTGACTCGGAAAGTTGGTTGGTTACGCGGATGGTGACCTCATCGCCCTCGCGCAGCCGTAAGGTGGGCGCGGGAATGGAGCCGTTGATGGTGGTTGCCATTCTCGCTGCCCCGGTGAAGTTCACCGGCGATTTAGCAATGACCAGATCGATCTCTTGTCCGGACAGCACCGGGGCCGTACCTGAATGGGCAAATTCCGATTTGGCGCGTGCATAAAGCAGACCTGGCATCGCGGCCAGCACTCCACCGGCCGCCAGCCCTTGCACAAACCTTCGACGGGAAGTGTGGGGAAACGGCGACGGTATTTTGGGAATCTTCATGTGGGTGTGTTCTCCTCGACATCCTGCCCTGTCGGACGGCTGGCACTGAACAGACGCAACGTGCCAAACAGCGTGTTGATGTGACGATGCTCAATAACGTCCACAAAGCCCGCCTCTGAAAACAACGGCATCAACTTGCCTGCTGCGTTGTCCTGCGTATTGGAATAACCGTCCAGCCATTGCACCGGACGGAACGCTGCGCGCATCAGGCTATTGGCGGGCATACCCCAGTCCGCAACATGTAATTCACCGCCGGGTTTCAGCACACGCAGTATCTCGGCCGCAGTTCGCTGCTTGTCATCCCAACTCAAATGATGAAAAAACAGGCTGCTCAACAAACGATCAAAATGGGCATCGGGATATGGCAAATCCTGAGAAAACCCCTGGTCAAAGCGCAACGCGACACCGCGCTTACGTGCCTTGCGTTCAGCGATCGACAGGATGGCGGGATCTCCATCAATCGCAAATACTTCCTGCTCGGCGTAACGCTGCTTTATCAAGATCGAAAGCGTTCCGGTACCGCAGGCCAGGTCCAGCACCCGATGACGACGTTGAATGGTCGCCTGATCAATCAGCTCCGGCTTGAAATGCCGCTCTCGGGTTGTCGCCCGAACGACCGCATCGTACAAAGGCGTTAACCAGCGAAATCGAAGTGCTGAAATGTAGGGTGACGCCGCGTTCCCGTTCATAGAATTAAGCCCGTATGCGTTGCTCCTGGAGGAGCACAAGACGCGCTACTCTATACTCAGCGCCCTGACCGCAACCTGTCATATGCATTACAATCACGTAATGCTTCCGTCATCTTGTTGCCATCCCTTAGCGCGTACTCTGGTTACCGAGTCGGGTAAGACCCGGAGACGCCGACGTTGTCGCGTCAACCGAGACACAGCGGACCGTGTATGAAAATACTGATTGTCGAAGATGAGGCCAAAATCAGCGAGTACCTGCGGCAAGGCCTGACCGAAGCAGGGTTCCTGGTCGACCTCGCCCGCAACGGGCTGGATGGCCACCATCGGGCGATGACCGAATCGTACGATCTGGTGATTCTCGATGTCATGCTGCCGGACATTAACGGTTGGAAGATCCTGCAGGCGCTGCGCGATGCCGGCGACAAGGTCCCGGTGTTGTTTTTGACTGCCCGTGACACCGTGGATGACCGCGTCAAGGGGCTCGAACTGGGTGCCGACGATTATCTCGTCAAGCCCTTCGCGTTCGCCGAATTGCTAGCCCGAGTCCGCACATTGCTGCGGCGCGGCGCGGCACCCGCGATCGAAACAAGCCTCAACGTCGCCGACCTCGAACTTGACTTGATGCGTCGGCGCGTTATCCGTGCCGGGCGGCGCATCACCCTCACTGCCAAGGAGTTCGCGCTGCTGGAACTCCTCATCCGCCATGAGAACGAAGTGCTGCCCCGCTCCCTGATCGCCTCCCAGGTATGGGACATGAACTTCGACAGCAACACGAACGTCATCGATGTGGCAATTCGACGCCTTCGTGCCAAGGTCGATGATTCGTTTGACTGCAAGCTGATTCATACCGTCCGCGGCATGGGCTATATGCTCGAAGCCGCTGGCGAGTCCTGAGCCATCACGGTGCGGCGTCCGCTATCGCTTGCCCTGCGCCTCACGCTAATGTTCGGGATAGCGGCGGCGGTTGCCTTCACGATATTCGGTTGGGTCATTGTCCAGTCGACCGAGAATCACTTCAAAGATCAGGATAGCGACGAACTCGAGGTTATTGCCGATGCCGCCCAGGCGGTGCTCTCCGACAACCGCGCACGACTGGAACACGCGCTTCTCGAACGGCGGTTCGCCGACATTCTGGTCGGGCATCATGAAGCGTCGTTATATGTTAGCGGGCCCGACGGGCGGATCCTCTATGCGAGTGCGGGCCCAAATCTATCGCCGCTCGCCTCCGGAGTCCGCGAAGGCCCTGGCGCCAACGCGGTGCGGGACTGGAGCGATTCGGATCACAACTACCGTGTACTCACCGAGTTCGTGTACATCGGTGACGCAACCGCCAAGGTTCCGTATATGCTGGCAGTTGCGGTACCTATCGAACATCATCTGGTCTTTCTCGCTGATTTCCGCCGCAACCTGTTGCTGCTGATCGTGGCTAGCATTGCGCTGATGAGTCTGATGGGATGGATCGCGGTTCGCCGCGGTCATGCGCCGCTGCACGACATCGTTGAGCGGATCCGTCGCATCCGCGCGAACGAGTTGGACATTCGCTTGTCCCCGGACGCCGTGCCGGCCGAACTTCGGGAACTCGCAGTCTCTTTCAATGAGATGCTTGAGCGCGTCGATGAAGTATTTCATCGTTTGTCGGAATTCAATGCCGACATCGCGCATGAATTACGCACGCCTATCGCGACGCTAATGACACAGACTGAAGTAGGTTTATCGCGGGCACGCGCGGCCGATGAGTATCGCGAAATACTGTACTCAAACATGGAAGAATATGATCGTATGGCGAAGATGGTCGGCGATATGCTGTTTCTCGCGCAATCGGATAACCGCCGCCAGGAGCACAGTCTTACCGAGTTCAATCTGGCGAGCGAAGTCACCGCGTTGTTCGAGTTTTACGAGGGCTGGGCGGAAGAACGTGCCGTCACGCTCGCCCTGACCGGCGCCACCAGGGTCACTGGCGACCGACTGATGCTGCGCCGCGCGTTGAGCAACCTCCTGTCCAACGCGATCCGTTACACGCCAGCCGGCGGGACCGTGCAAGTGTCACTTGGTCCGTCGAATGAAGGGAGCATCCGCATTTCCGTCTCCAATCCTGGGCCTACGATTTCGCCCGAGCACATACCGAGGCTGTTCGACCGCTTTTATCGTATTGATCCGTCACGACAGCACGACGATCCGGGTGTGGGATTGGGGCTCGCGATCGTAAAGTCCGTCGTCAAATCGCACGACGGAACCGTCAGCGTCTTGTCAGCCGACGGCCGTACGTGCTTCGAGATTTCGCTACCTCGCAGCGGCGCCTGCGGGTCCTGATTCGTTCGTCGGTGTGATGATCCGTTTCTGCTAATAGCCGCTGAAAATCCGGATCAACGGGTGCCACAGTCGCGAGATAGATTTGTGCGCGATAGGCCTTGGTGTATGTCGTAGGCGCTTATAGGCCGGACTAAAGTTCTGCATTTAGGGGTGATTTTACTCATGCTGACATGATCGGTTGAATTTTGGCCGAAGACAGCATCGCCAGGCTAGGACGCCGACGAGGTATCGCCCAATATTTTTATTGCAAATGGTCCCAGTACTTCCTTGGGGACTTGCCGAACCGAAACAACTCACTTAGCATCTCACAATGCGAATAATTCTCATTGCGATTCTAGTTGGTTTCAGCGCTATCGCTGGTGCTCAGTCACAGCCGCCCACGCCCCCGGAATGGCAAACCAGCGCGCAGTCGATTGTCGCCGCATTGGACTACGTAGCGATCGACTATCCCGAAGCGGTACAAGCCGGGGCTGTCGTCAATGCGGTCGAGTATGCGGAGCAACGCGAGTTTCTCACCACAGTCAACGAACTCTTGTTCACGCTGCCCCCTAAAACGGAACGACAAGATTTACTTTCACAAGCTCAGGCTTTGGCGTCTCTGATAAATCGGCGCGCTCCCAGCGACAAGGTAGCGTCAGGTTCACGTCGTCTCGTCGCCAACTTAATCGAAGCTTACGATGTCGTCACCGCTCCTATCTTCGTGCCGGCTCCAGGCAGCGTTGCGTCCCTGTATGCCGAGCAATGTTCAGTTTGCCACGGTGATTCAGGACGTGGGGACGGCCTCGCGGGATTCGCGCTGGACCCGTCGCCAACGAATTTCCATGACGTCGGGCGAGCACGACAGCGCAGCCTGTACGGCCTTTACTCAACACTCACTTTGGGCGTTACAGGGACTGGCATGCCGTCATTCTCATCGTTGACAGAAAATCAGCGCTGGTCGCTCGCGTTTTACGTTGCTGGCCTGCGTGACGACCAGGACGCAATTGCACTGGGAAAAGGACTCTGGGATGACAACGCATGGCGTGACACACTGCCGAGTCTCGCAAATTTCACGTCAAGAACGCCCGCCGAGATGGAGGCGAACATGGAATTGCCCAGCCCGGTTCTCGCGTACCTTCGCCGGCACCCGGAGGCACTGACTGATTCGTCCGGCGATCCCATTCAACGTACGATTGCCGGTCTAAGAGATGTTGTCTCGGCTTACCGCAGTGGCAAGGCGGATACCGCCTCCCAACTGGCCTTATCCGCCTATCTCGAAGGCTACGAACTGATCGAAGCTCCGCTTCGAATGCTGGATGACCAGCTCGCGGTCGGCATCGAGAAGGACCTGTTGGTTCTGAGAAACATGATCCGCGACGGCGTACCTGAGGATGATCTCGCATCGTCGGCGGCCGGGCTTGAAATGCGCTTGCAGGAAGCCGCAGAAATACTATCGTCCAGCGGATCGTCAACAGCGACACTATTCGCAAGCGCCTTTCTGATCCTGTTGCGTGAAGGCCTCGAAGCTATCGTACTGCTTGCAGCGATGAGTTTGTATCTGAAGCGCACCGAACATCCTTCAGCAATGCAATACCTGCACTTCGGTTGGATAGGCGCTCTGACCGCAGGCGCACTGACCTGGATTGGTATCAAAACAGTGATCGATATCAGCGGTGCACAACGGGAACTTATCGAGGGTGTGGCTGCATTACTGGCGGCTATTGTTCTATTGTATGTCGGTATCTGGCTTCATCGTCACAGCCACGCGGCACACTGGCGGGCATTCCTTAGTGAACGACTCGGTAAAAGCTTGTCGGGCGGTACCTTGTGGGGCGTGGCCGCTCTGGCTTTCATTGCTGTTTATCGCGAAATTCTCGAGACAGTATTATTTTACGAGGCGCTCTGGCTGCAATCTCAAAATGCATCACCACTCATTGCGGGGGGCTCACTGGCGGCACTCGCACTGGCCGCCGCAGGTTGGGTGGTATTTCGCCTTGGAGCGCGCCTGCCGCTACGGCTCTTTTTTCGAGCCAACGGCGTGCTGATGTTCGTTCTCGCCGTGATATTCGCGGGTAAAGGCGTTGCGGCCCTCCAGGAAGCAGGCATGATCGGCGTGACCTTCGTCGGCGTGCCGAGAATCGACTGGCTCGGGATTTATCCCACCGTACAAGGCGTAAGCGCCCAATTGGCGATTGTCGGCGTGGGTGCACTTTCGTTGGCGTTTCTTTCGCGCCGCGAAACTGCCGCTTTGTGACGATTGAGAATAGACAACCCCGGAACATCCTGAGCTACCGGCCTCGGTAATCGCGCGTGTTATTTCTGCTACGCTCCGACAGCAGCTATCATCAGGGAGCTCGAATTCATGCCTGACCCACGCCGCACGTCGAAAAAAGAATCGCTGAATCTGCGCAGAACACCACAGCAACGCCGTGCGCAAGTGCGCAAGCAAGCAATCCTCGATATCACGGCGCGCCTGCTTGAGGAAGTAGGTATCGACAACCTTACGACGCTGATGATCGCCGACGAACTGAAAATTTCGGTCGGGTCACTGTATCACTACTTTCCCAACAAGCACGCGATCCTTAATAGGTTAGGAACCACGTGGCTCGATGAAATGACCACTGCGCTTGCAGCGATAGAGCGCATGAACGTGGAGCAGATGGAGCTGACGGAGTTCGTCGATGAGATTATCGATCAGCTCGTAGTCGTTTACCGTAACCAGCGCGCACTACTGCCACTTGCCCAAGCACTGTGCGCCATTCCCGAGCTGCGCCATCTCGACGCCGAGCACGATGACCTGATTATCTCCAAGATGATCAGCCTTTTTTTGCGACTCGGGTTTCGTGCGACAGAAAATGAACTGAATCGCCTCGGCCGCGCTTTTCTCGAGTTAAGCCACGTGTTGTTAATTGTTGTCGTCGAACAACGCCCGCGGCGATCCGAACGCACCTGTGCCGATCTCAAACTGATGGTCTTGACGCTGCTACGTTCACACCAGGACGACGACCCACACACGACACAGGCAGTTGAAGCACCTTAATCCGAACCTGCATCAAAATCGCGGCCGCTCCCACTCAATTGCCGAATAATTGAATAATCCTTCGGTTTATGCTGCAATTCAGTGAGTGATATTCGGGACCCAAGGGGTGGAACGACATGTCAAAGCGAGTCAAGAACAGTAAATGCCGGCACAACAAGGTCCGCCGTATCCGCCAAAAGTCACGCCGTAATACGCTCAGGAGTGGCGGTATCACAGCCATTGCCGCAGCTGGCGGCCTGGGCTTACAGTCGGCGCCGGCCTTAGCACAGGAGGCTCTCGAAGAAATCGTCGTTACGGCCACGCGGCGTTCGATGTCCATCCAGGATATTCCCTACAATATCAGCGCCATCTCGGGCGATGGCATCGAGAGAGCGGGCGTCGGTGACCTGGGCGATTTATTGCGCCTGGTGCCGGGCGTTGCCTTTCTCGATCAAGGTGCCCGCATCGGCGGTAACAACCCGAATATCATCCTACGCGGTATCAACGCCAACGCCATGATCGGTTCGTTTGACTTTCCGAACGTTGCGGTGGCCCCGATATCGACCTACCTGAATGAAACACCGGTGTTTTTCCCGTTGCAACTTAATGACCTCGAGCGCGTGGAAGTTCTGCGCGGCCCGCAGGGCACCATTTACGGCTCGGGCGCCATGGGCGGCACGCTGAAGCTGATGACCAAGCGACCGGACCCCGGCGTGACTTCTGTCGACATCCGCGGCGGGACGTTCTGGACGAAGGACTCCGACGAGCAAAGCTACAACCTGAATGGGACATTGAACGTCCCTCTCGGCGAAACTTGGACGTTGCGAGTCAACGCGGGCTACGAAAACGTTGGAGGATTTATCGACGCAAACGGTCGATATAGCCTGGACAGTGCGGGTGCGGCACTGCCGGCTGACTCCGCCGACCTCGTGAACTCGGCGCCGATCATCGAAAGCGTCGAAGATATAAGTGACACCCGCAGCCGCAACGCCCGAGCGGCACTTCGGTTTCAGCCGAACGATCGCGTGGACGCGGTCTTAACGTATCTTAACCAGCGCGATGAGTCCGACGGTCGCCAGATCCAGAACCCGTTCTCCGGCAGCGGCGAGGATTACGTCGAATATCACGCGACAAGTGAACCTTACGAACGCGAGGTCAATCTCGCGTCGCTGGAAGTTGACGTCGATTTCGGATTTGCGACGCTGACTTCCGCAACCTCCGTCTATGAAAATAAATCAGATCAGAGTATCGATTACACGGATTTTTGGACGGTCAACGTCGAGCCATACTACTACTCAGCATTCCCGCGCGTAATCGCACCGGAACAAAGTATTACCAAAGACGAAGGTCTCATTCAGGAATTGCGTCTGCGCTCGAACGGTGAAGGCAAGGTTGATTGGCTGGTCGGCGCGTTTTATTCTGACGTAAGAAATGACGTCTTGTCTCTGTACACGGTTCCTGGTGCGCCCGCGTGGAACGATCTGACAAGGGTTGCCGGCGATCCACCACCCTATTCCTTCGCCAATAATAGCGACGTCAACGCAATATTCGATCGCAAGATCGTCGTCAAGGATCTGGCCGCATTCGGCGAACTGACCTATCACGTCAGCGACCAATGGCAAGTTACGCTGGGCGCCAGAGTCTTCTCTTCGGACTTCGAGCAGGACCTCGTGGAGTTTCTGCCGCAGTGCGGCTATTACTGCGCGACCGACGGCGTTGATCCGAACGGTGCGATCCTCGCCAATGTTCAACAGGACGACAGTGACTCGATTTTCAAGCTGAACACGTCCTACGCGTTCAGCGACGACCTTATGCTGTACGGCACTTGGGTCGAAGGCTATAGACGCGGTGGCGGCAATATTGCCTTACTGACCCATCCGTTCTTGCCTGACCCACCCGAATTGCTCACCTACAGGCCGGATAGCGCCGATAACTGGGAAATCGGACTGAAGGGTCGAATTGAGGACCGGGTTCAATACACGCTGGCGGCATTTTACATCGACTGGGAAGACCCGCAGATTGATGCCTTTACGCCTTTCGGCAACCCGGCGGTGGTGAATGGCGAAGGTGCGCGAACACAAGGCCTGGAAATGGAGACGTTCGGTAACCTCACGGACCATCTCAGCTTCAGTTTTGGTTATGCCTATACCAGCGCAGAACTGACCGCAGATTTCACGGCACCCGATGGTAGTACCGGAAGCGACGGAGACTCCCTGCCCGGCGTACCGGAGCACATGACCAGCCTGACACTGGACTACCAACAGACACTGTCAAGCAACTTGTTTTCCGGCGTGAACTACCATTTGAACGGCTTTTACCGCAGCAAGACAGATTCCGCATTCCAAGGAATTCGCTTATTCGAAATTGACGGATTCTCCATCTGGGATGTGTCCGCGACCTTCGCATCCCGCTCCGAATCTTGGTCAGTGACAGCGTTTGTCGATAATGTATTCGATGAACCGGGCGTGACCGGCGGCATTCCTGCTGCGAGGAACGGGCCCGCAGGTCAGTTCTACTTTGTCACCAGGCCGCGAAACTATGGAATCCGTTTTACCTATCACAGCAAGTAGCAAGTCGTGCGACGGCGGCTACGCGCCGCGGTTGTCGTTCCCCGCATGAGCGGTGCCCGTCGCGGCGATTTGGGCCGGGCTTCCGCTGAATATTCGGCAACGGTCCGTGCGCTACGACTGGGCGATGTGGCCAAAGCCAAGCAACTGGGTGACCGACTCGTGTCGCTGTTTCCGGAGTCGGTCGATGTATTGTCGCTGCAAGCCGCTATCGCCGTTGCGGCGAAGGACTACCGCGGGGCACTCAAACATATCGAGAACGCCGAAAAACTCGAGCCCGACAACGCCAGCCTGCTTGCTCACAAGGCCAGTAATCTGGCGTCGCTCAGAGATTTTGCAGCAGCGGTAACTGTGGCGGACCGTGCGATGGTCCTTGCGCCTGACCACGGCGATACGCTGGCAACACTCGGGGCCGTGTATACCCGTTGTGGCGCGCACGAAAAATCTCTAGCGTGTTTCCAGGGGGCAGTGAAACTTGCGCCGAAGGATGCCGGCCACCATTACAACCTTGGGACGGCGCTGCGTTTCGCTGGTGATTTTGAAGGTGCCGAACGCTGTTTCGACCGTACGATCAAACTCCGTCCGGACGACTATGAAACCTGCTATGCGCGAAGCGGCCTGCGCAAGCAGACGTCCGATAATAATCACGTGGCTGCCCTCACAGATAAGCTGTACGCGGACTCCCTGCCGTGGCGAGGCGAGATGCTACTTTGCTATGCGCTCTCAAAAGAATTGGAGGATCTCGAGGAATGGGATCGCTCTTTTGCCTGTTTGCAACGAGGTACCAATAAGCGGCGTGAAAACATGCGCTACGACGTGCAACAGGACGTCGCGAAGTTGCAGAAAATCGAGACTGCCTTTACTTCGGAAAGACTGAATGACAACGTCACCGGTTGTCCGTCTTCAGAGCCGGTATTCATTTTGGGACTACCGCGCGCAGGTTCGACGCTGGTCGAACGGATACTGACCAGCCATGCAGAAGTCACGTCGGCCGGCGAACTTGAAAACTTCGCAATAGAATTGATGCGGCCAATCTACGCGAAAATGCGCACGACACAGGTGCCAATTGATACGCTAGTTGACGAAACTCTATGCCTTGATTTCTCATCTCTTGGCGCGGCCTATGTCGACAGTACGCGCCATCTCACCGGCGGCACGCGGATGTTCACCGACAAGATGCCACTGAATTTCCTGTATACCGGCCTGATTCACCTTGCTTTGCCCGGCTCAAAAATCATTCACGTGCACCGCGATCCAATGGATGCCTGCTACGCGATGTACAAGGTGATCTTCAAGGGCGCCTACCCGTTTACTTACTCGCTCGACGACATTGGGCGCTATTACATTGCGTACCGGCGCTTGATGCGGCACTGGAATGCTTGTCTACCTGGACGCATTCTGAATGTTCGCTACGAAGACCTGGTCGCTGATCAGGAAACCCAGACCCGAAAACTACTCGACTACTGTGATCTTGAGTGGGACCGGGCGTGCCTGTCGTTTCACGAATCGAGTACCGTGGTAACTACAGCAAGCGCGGTGGAGGTGCGGCGACCAATCTACAGCACGTCCATTGGTAAGTGGAAAAACTACCGGTCGCAGCTAGCGTCTCTCGAACGACTTCTGCGCGAGCACGACGTAGATATCTAAACACCAACCGACTCGATGGGGCCAAGCCGCCTGAATTGAGAACGGGTATTGGGTGGGCTAATCGCGTTCGCCGCCGAGGTAGATGTGGCGTCGGTTCGGCCAAAATATTGCGACGGTAAATTTCACGCCAGATGTTCAGGGCCGGCGATCTGGCAGGAACGCCAACTCCCACTCGAAAGTCAGTGGTTCTGCGTCCAGCGTTTGCAGAAATTGCTTACATGCCAGCTGCAGTTCGGCATCATCCTCACTGCGTTCATGCATGAAATAGGCAATGACGTTCTGATGACCCTTGATTTCTATGAGCCAGGTCGCTGGCAGATGCGTTCTGGCTGCTTTCAATGCGTTCACCAAGGCGTGCTGATCGGTGTACAGCAAATTCATCACGCAAACGCCCCCTGGGGACAGACAGCGCTTTATGTCGGCGAAAAAACTGCTGCGCTCAACACAGGCGGCTAACTGATCAGCGAAAAAAAGATCGCACAGCACCAGATCATAAAGGCCCGATGCATTTGCAATAAACCGTTCCGCGTCCTGCTCGTGGACAATCTGACTATCGGACAACATGAAATGCTCTCTTGCTGCCGCGACAACCAGTGAATCCACCTCCACACTCTCTACCGCTAGATCCGGAAAGTCTTTCCGCAGGCACCGCTCGATGGCGCCGCCGCCCAGGCCCAGGTTCAGCAGACGCGACCGACCTTGAGTAAAAGCCAAGCCCATCAGCATCAGAACAACTGACGGGCTCAGCACTCGCGAAGGCGCTCTGACATCTACCAGCGACTGAATGGATGCGTCCGCCATCTGCAACCAGCGATATTGGCCATGCTGGCTGACTCGCAGCTTCCCGTTTGGGCCATCCAGCTCCTGCAGGGTGACGCAGTCGTCAGGCGGTAGTCTCTGAATTGTGCCGATTAGCGACTCGGTCATGATAATGAAATTCCCCGGTTCTTATTCGCCGCCACCGTCAATCGATCTGTTCCGTTTTCGAGATAACTCAGTGCATCGTAAGAGTTGCTGACACGGGTAGTGTAGGGTCTCAAGACCCTACATGATGAGCTACTCGACATGAAATTCCCCTGGTTAGACGGACACGGCTCCACTGCATTTTGAGGCTTGTTCAAAGGCCTCTGGGCTGACGTCACCGAGATGGCTGTGACGATGTCTTCGATTGTAGAACATTTCTATGTAGTCGAAGATGTCGGCACGTGCCTGGTCTCGAGTTCGATAGATCTGTTTGCGGATTCTTTCCTTTTTAAGGCTGCCGAAGAACGATTCGGCAACTGCATTGTTCCAACAGTTGCCTCGACGACTCATGCTCGGTTTGAGGTTATGCGAGATACAGAATCGATACCAGGCGTCGCTGCCGTACTGCGTTCCCTGATCTGAACGGACAATGACAGGCTCAGTTGGCCTGCGTCGCCATACCGCCATCAGCAGCGCGTCGAGAACGAGTTCTTTGGCGAGCGTTGGCTTCATTGACCAGCCCACGACTTTGCGCGCGAAGAGATCGATCACCACGGCCAGGTACAACCAACCCTGCCAAGTGCGGACATAGGTGATGTCGGTAACTCAGGTCTCATCAGGCCGGCCGACAGTAAACTGCCGCTGCAGTCGGTTGGGCATGAGAAGCGATGGCTTGCCGACCAGCGGTCGGGGCCGCTTGAACCCCGTGATACCCCGTGTATCGTTGACTCGCATCAGACGAGCCACTCGATTTTTGCTGCAAGTCTCACCGACTTCGCGCAGATCCGCGGTAACTCGGGACGAACCGTAGATGCCGCCGCTGGCCGCGTGTGATGCGCGTATCAGCGCCAGCAGGCGCTCGTTCTCGCATGCCCTGTTCGACAGCGGACGATCGATCCAGTCGTAGTATCCGCTTCGAGCTACCTTCAGGATGCGGCACATCACGGCAACACAGAACGACTGACGATGGGCCTCGATGAACTGGTACTTTACCCTTGGTTCCTGACAAAGTACCCGGCGGCCTTTTTCAGGATGTCGCGCTCCTCCTTCACGCGCCGGCGTTCTGCTCGTAGCTTGAGGTTCTCGCGCTTCGACTCTATCAGCTCGTCGTCTTTCAAAGAATCCGTGTTCGGCTTCCTTCAACTTCCTGCAACAGCAAGAGTGCTTCGATAACTTCATCGGGATTTACAACAACAAGCAACCACACCGGGCGCATCTGCCTCAGCAGACGCAAGATCAATCTCAGCTCGGTGTTCGCCGGCCAAACCATTGGCATACGGGAGGTTGATGACCAAATATGGCTGGTCAGCTTCCTGGAGTATGATCTGGGATATTTCGATGAAGTAAAGGGACCGGGTAGAACCCGGTCCCTCGCCCTTCCTGCCACTCGTCGGGAAATACTTATTGCGAATCGTTCTCATTTGCGTTAACGTTTACGGCATATTCCCCTCCAGCTTCCTCCGGAAACTACAAAACCTATGCTGCCGACCTTCTCGCACAAAGCATCGCTGAGCGTTATCACACTGATCTGTATCGCTTTTTCGCCGGTATGGGCGGATAGCCCCGACCCGATCGACACTGTCACCATCATCGGCCACCAGCGCGACGTCAGCGACGTGCCGGGCTCAGCCCACCTAATCAACCAGAAAGAGCTCCAGCTGTTCCTGCAGAGCGACGTCATGCGCGTCCTGCGGACCGTGCCCGGCGTCTACGTGCAGGAAGAGGAAGGATTCGGCCTGCGGCCCAATATCGGTATTCGCGGCTCTGGGCTCGATCGCAGCGCGCGCATTGCGGTGCTCGAGGATGGCGTGTTGATTGCACCGGCGCCCTACTCGGCGCCTGCCGCCTACTATTTCCCTACCCAGCGCCGCATCTACGCGCTGGAAGTGTTAAAAGGCCCGGCAGCGATCGCCGTCGGTCCGCGCACCACGGGCGGTGCAATCAACCTGATCTCGACGCCGATTCCGGAGTCCAGCGGCGGCTACGTCGATTTCCGAGTCGGCCAGCGCAACACGCTGGACGCGCTGGTGAATTTCGGCATGCGCGGCGAACGCTTCTCATGGCTCATCGAAACGGTACAGGCGAAAAGCGACGGCTTCAAGACGATCGACGGGCCTGCGGCCACCGATATGGGCACTACCGGGTTCGGCATCGAGGATTACCTGCTGAAGCTGCAGTTGGACAGTGCCCCGGATGCGTCCGTCTACCAAAGCCTGCGCCTCAAAGCCGGCTACACAAATCAGCAGTCCGACGAAACCTACCTCGGCCTTACGGACGACGATTTTGCCACGGATCCAAATCGCCGGTACGCCGCATCAGCCGGGGATGTGTTTGATGGCGAGCACAAAATGCTGCAAATGAGCTACATGATCGAGAGCGACAGCAACTGGCGGGCGGAGGTTACAGCCTATCGCAACGATTTCTCCAGAGACTGGTACAAACTCGATTCAGTAGCGGGCGTCGGCATCGGCGACGTGCTGGCAGATTCGCAGGCCTATGCGACGGAACTCGACTACCTGCGCGGCAGCACCAGCCCGGACGATGCCATCGTCAAGCGCCATAACAACCGGGACTATTTTTCGCAGGGCATCCAGGGAGACATCACCTGGGACCTGCTTTTCGGGGACACGCAGATATCGCTGACGACCGGCCTCAGAATTCACGAAGACGAAGAAGATCGACTGCAACGCGACAATCGCTACCGGATGGAAAACTTGCTGCTCGTACAGACCACCGCGGGTGCCCCGGGTTCACAGACGAATCGTGTCAGCACGGCGGACGTGAAGTCGCTGTTTGTTGACACGGAGATTCGCAACGGCCGCTGGATATTCACGCCCGGCGTTCGCTTCGAAGACATCGACCTCGTACGCAGCGATTATTCCACGGCGGATCCGGACCGGCTGATTGGACCGACGCGGATACGTGAGAGCTCGATTTCGGCGGTAATTCCTGGCACGGGGGTGCTGTTCAGGCTGAATAACAGCTGGCGGCTGCTTGGGGGCGTACACAAGGGGTTCAATCCGCCGGCGCCGGGAAGCAGCGCCGAAGAGGAAAACAGCCTGAACTTCGAGCTCGGCGCGCGATTCGACAACGAGAAATTGAATTTCGAAGGCATTTACTTTTTGAACGACTACGACAACCTCGTCGGCACGGTAACTGCCTCGACCGGCGGCAGCGGCCAGGTCGGAGACCAGTACGACGGAGGCGAGGTTACGGTGCAGGGTGTCGAACTCAGCATGAGCTCGGCCATTGGTGATATCGGCAGTACCGGCATAAGCATTCCGCTCAGCCTTAACTACACGTGGACGACCGTAGCCGAGTTCCGCAATGCTTTCGAGAGCGAGTACGAGCCTTGGGGTGACGTGCGCGTTGGCGACCAACTGCCGTACATACCCGAGCATCAGATACGCGCAGCGGCCGGGCTGAACGCCAACTTGTGGACCGCAAATCTGTCCGCCACCTACGTCGGACAGATGCGGGCAACAGCAGGCCAAGGCCCGATTGCGGCGAAAGACTCGATCGACGCTCATGTCGTCTGGGACCTGATGGGCAGCTGGCGATTCACCGACGCGGTAAGCACCTATCTCAAGATCGACAACCTGCTTGACGAGGTCTACGTGGCCGCCAGGCGGCCAGCAGGCGTACGTCCGGGATTGGAGCGGACGGCGTATTTGGGCATTACCTACGGGTTTTAGACGCGCACCGCCGCGAGTATCGGGCGCCCACGGTCCGGACGATCCCGATACCCGACTCGGTGTTTTCAATGTCCAGGTTTGAACAAGCGATGTCCCCTGACGAACGCTCTCAGATCGACCATGCTTACTTGCTCCTGGGTTAGAGCCATCAATAGGCCAATACGCGTTCCGATGAATCTGCTTGAGGTTCGCCGGTCTCAGCGTCAACCGGGCAACAACTTAAGAATCCCCCTCTTGATCTGCATCTCGGCTCAATGCGGACGACGATGTTTGTTCCCATACCTGCCGTGTCGATTGTCGAAATTCAGGCTATACCGATGCTCGCCTAAGAGGCTCGAATTGTGCAAGGGATCATGACTGAACCCGGGCGTGACGCTGCTTGAATGACCATGCGCCAGGCTTCGATAGAAACCTGGGCTATAGCCGTAGGTTGAGGTGTGGCGCGAGCGCAAATAATGCCGACTATAAACGCCATATGGGCCATTTGACGAGCGACGAATCTGCGCGCCGTTCGGATAAGAATGGTAAGCGCCTCCGTAAGAACCCGGCAGCGATGCAGAATATTGGCCCGGCGACGATCGAGGGTCCAAACCAAACGCGCTACAGGCGCTCACGGCGAGACAGCTCGCTAAGAGAATTATTACTTTCATCATGCTTTCTCCGAAAACTTCGTTGTCGGGGCTCGGCGTGGCTGGGCAATCGGAACGCAACTTTGATACTGTTCGTCGGAAACGCAGCTAAAGCCGCATACTCCTCAAGAATCTCGCCCGCCCTTTTCGAAAAAGGACGTCGGCAGACGAACGGTTTAGGCAACGATCTGACGCCCTGTCGTCGCAAATCGCCATACATGACTAGGGGCGCCAAGCCGGTTAGCGCAGCCCAGCAACGTCTTGCTAGCGAGAATATTGGACCTAATTCACGGTAGAAGGTTCGGGCCTTGCACGGCTCGCGAAATCGCTTAGCTTTCGTCGTTCTCCGCTTGCGTCGCCAATATTTCTCTGACGGCCGACATCAGCTCTTCCTGTTCGAGACCACCACTGCTGTCCACGTCCCACCGTGCAAACATCTCATCCGTTATTTCGGGCCGAAAATCCCTCAGCTCTTTCAGTGAGACTGAGCCGTTGTTATCCCGGTCCATGAGTGTCATGGGGTTATGTCCAGGTCGCTGCGCAAACGCGGTGGCGATCGTACCCACCGCAAGAAACGCCACCATTATGGCGGTTACCCGGCCAATCGAATTCCTGCTCATCCAATCACCTCCCGCTGACGCTGAGGTTATAAATTTCTGCGATCGAGCATGTGACTTTCACACATGTACGTTCGCACGTCTTTCTTTCCTTGTTCTACCTTACTGCTGCTGTATAGCGACCCAATCATGAGAGCCGCGTTCACTTCGAAAAGCGGTTGTATTCCTTGCTGAACTCCCCGTCTGTCGCCTGCTGTTATGGTGGGATCGACGGTCGTTCGCGGTTGACAGAACGGTGCTTCTCCAGCAATCGCTAGTAGACCGCCGATCCCTATCCGGTTAAAAATTGCCACAAGAGTGCGCTCACACCATTGTTGCTCGATCCTCAATTCACACGAGCTCCGCCGTAGCGATATTCACGCAAGCTGTAGAAACGTTAGCGGTCCTCTTGGTACACATGGATAGTTCCTCCGGTACGCTTTTGGTCCGTGATTATCCACGTATCGGCATAACGCGGGCCATCATTGTTCATGGATTACCCCTTCACCTCGCTCGCTGAATTCTTCAACCTGCGGGATGCTCGAAATAGGGTCTCCTTCGGCATCGTAGGTGACCACCTCCCAGAGAAGTCGCTCGCCCGTTTGCTGCTCCGCCCGCAGATTGGCAAGACCACTGATGTTGCTGGGCGTATCCGCAAGCAAACGGGCGATCGACTCGGCGGGCACGTGGCCTTCAAACCAATAGCCGCCGGCGGCCGCCGTGTGACACGCGGAAAACTCGCGGGGCACACCGAGGTCTGCCTGCGTTCTTATAATAGATCGTGTTTGCACGACGCCTACTTTGAGGCCATCTCGCTTAAGCGCTCTAACCCACGGGCGATAGCACTTACAGGATGCGGTGGCGTACACCACCACATCCGCATCCTCGGGTGCGGTGGCCGGTTCGTAACGGGTCACCATCCAAAAGAACATAAAGATCGCGATGCCAGCGAGGCTCAATATCGGCCGAACGGACCTCTCGGATCGGCGCCGCACCCAGACGAAAAAACTCGTTCGCTTAGGCGGCGGCTGTCGCTTTCGTCGCCTGCTCATGAGTCGTCACGTTCGGACACATCGATTACCAACAGTCGTCCCGAGTGGCCCCGCATTTGATCCGCCGCTATCCATTACTTGGGTTGGCGGCCGCATTCGTGGTAATGAATGTCGACAACAAGACACCGTGGTTTGCGGCGACTGCTAAGGGTGAACGATTTTTCATTTTTATGTATTCCTCTGATTCCGTCTATGCAATGGGAGACGCTCGCGTTTGAGTGCTTAGACCGTTCTGTGGCGACACCGGATTGTCAGGCATTTCGGGCGCGCGATAGGCCAGCAGGCGCAACGCGTTGAAAACCACCAACACGGTCGAACCTTCGTGCATCAGAACCGCGACCCCTATGCTCAGTCCGAAAAGCGTCGAGGGCACCAGAACCGCCACCATGCCGAGACTGAACCAGAGGTTTTGGCGAATGATACGACTGCTGGCGCGGCTTAATCCGACGGCGAACGGCAGGTGGCGGAGTTCGTCGGCCATGAGCGCGACGTCAGCCGTTTCCAACGCGACGTCAGAACCCGCTGCGCCCATCGCGATGCCAACGGTGGCGTTGGCCATGGCGGGCGCATCGTTGACACCGTCCCCGACCATAGCCACGGCGGATTCTTCGCGGAGTTTGCGAATCGTCTCAACCTTGTCCGCTGGCATAAGGTCGCCGTGCGCCTCCGTCAAGCCGATTTCTCTTGCTACAGCGTCCGCCACCTTCTGATTATCGCCGGAGATCATGACCATGCGTCGTACGCCGAGTTTGGTCAGGTGTTCGATCACGATGCGCGCTGCCAATCGCGGTGTATCCATCAGCCCCAGGACGCCAAGGTAATCAGCGCCCCGCCGCACGATCATGGTGGTGCGCCCCGCCGATTCGAGTTCCTCGACGACCGCGCGAAGCGACTCGGGCAATGGGGGCCCTTCCACCTCGTCGAACAGGTCATCTTTGCCGATGTGGACTATGTCCTCATTGATGCTTGCAGTAACACCGCGACCAGTGATGCTCTGCAAACCAGTCGCTGTCATTGCGGATGTGTCGTCGATGTGCTCAGAACCATCCCGTACAATGGCCGCCGCCACCGGATGATCGCTCAGCGACTCGACCGCGATCGCTACGCGAAGCAATTCAGATTTCGTGACACCCTCCGTCGGCTTAATATCAGTCAGCTTAGGTTTGCCCTCGGTCAATGTGCCCGTCTTGTCAAACGCGATCGATCGTAGCCGCCCCAAGTGCTCAAGCGGGCTGCCACCCTTGATGAGTACACCGCCGCGCGCGGCGCGTGCGATGCCGCTCAGGACGGCACTGGGCGTGGCGATCGCGAGTGCGCAGGGGCTTGCGGCAACCAACAACGCAAATGTGCGGTAAAAGCTATCGCTCATCGACTGATCGATGAAAAAACCAACCAACAACGTCACCACCGCGCCAAACAGAACCGTGGGAACGAAGGTCCTCTCAAAACGATCTGTGAACTGCTGAGTCGGCGACTGATTGGTTTCTGCTTCGTGAACCATGTTCACGACCCGTGCGAGCGTAGAATCAGCGCTGACTTTCGTGATGTACACGTGCAAGCCACCACTACCATTCACCGTCCCGGCGAATACCCGGCTCTCTGCATCGACCGAATCGGGATCTTCCGCTGCTTCCTCGGTATCCGGAACAGAATGCTTGTCCACTGGTACGCTTTCGCCAGTGATGGGTGCCTGATCGACACTGCTCGTGCCCTTGATGACAAAACCGTCTGCCGGCAAACGCTCGTTGGGTCGAACAAGCACTATGTCGCCGACGGCTAACTCTTCGACCGGAACATCTTCTACGCGGTTGCCTCGCACACGCGAGGCCGTTTTGGGAGCGAGATCGGCCAGCGACTCGATGGCGCGCTTGGCGCGCCCCATGGCATAGCTCTCTAGGGCATGACCAAGGCTGAACAGAAACAATAACAGGGCGCCTTCGGCCCATTCGCCCAGGAATGCCGCGCCGATTGCGGCTACCAGCATCAGGGTATCGATTTCAAAGTGACCAGCGCGAAGATTCGCTATTGCTTCCCGGAGCGTAAACCAGCCGCCAAAAAAGTAGGCGGCTACCAGCAATGTTTGCGCCGCCCATTTCGATATGTCAGAAAAGGCGTCGAGCGACCAACCGGCCAGCAACGTGGCCCCGCATAACGCGACAAACGCGAGTTCGGTGTTCTTTCCGAACACGGTTCCGTGCGCGTGGTCGGCTTCTCCGGGTTCACGTCCTGCACCGACGAGGGCATCAAGGTGCCGGCGAAGCGCCCCTTCATCGGTCTGCTCCCGATCGAACTCGATTCGTACCTGGCCATCCGGCGCGACTATGGCCTCCAGCACTCCGGCGGCCGATGCAAGTTGATTGCCAAGACGTCTTGCTCGCGAGGCCGGTAACGCGGCCATACTCAAGAGCAGATGGCCATACTTCTCTTGCAGCCGGGTGCCTGCTCGATTCGCAAATTGACGCAGCTCCTGAACGGAGAATTTGGACGAATCGACGTGCACGCACAGTCGCAGCGGATCTCCCTGCACTCGTTCAATCAGGTGTACTTTCTCAACACCGGTCCGGGCCGATATTTGATCGCGCAGTCGCTGAAAACACGCATCGCCTTCTTCGTGCACATCGGGTAGCAATACTTCCAGGTCAAGCTGTGTCTTTGTCGTCATCTATATGCTCCGTCTCGCTGCGATCGTTGCCCACGTCGTAAAAGCATCGTTACCATTCATGTGCACAAGCGCCTTGCTCGCCGGCCGCATGGTGTTTCACCGTGACCACACTGCCCGGTGGCGGGAGCGCGTCGAAATCAAGAAAATACGGCTTCCTCGTGTGCCGCGGTTGAATTCGCTGCCGGGTTGTCCGGCACTCAATACCCTCGCCGTCCGGCAAGGTGATGGCGACGTCAACGTGACCGCCGATTGGGCCTTTGGTCACCGGATTGCCGACAACCTCCCCCCACAGCTGGATTCCTTTATCATCTCGCCAAAAATGAGCGGAGGTGACGCGGCCGTCACTGGCCGGCAGTGTTTGAATTTCGACGCCGGGGTCGCTGATGTACTTGGGGATCCACGCACACGACGACAAGCCGAGTACGCCGAGGCCGAAAGACACCAAACGGGTGAATCGCTTAACGCGCATCACATCTCCTTAATCTTCCTCGTCGCGCTGGAAAGACGCTTCCTTCGCGAATACAATTGCCATCGGAACTACCGTCGCGCTTCCGCGTTTCGTTGCTCGACGTGCGCATGGGCTTCGCGGGCATCCAGTTCCCGGGTTGAATTGCCAGTACGGACGACGTAGTGCGCTGTGCCACCGTGCTGGATAAATATTGGCACCACCGATGGTTCGATAATCAATCGGCAAACTTGCTCGTCGCCCAGGTAGGGAAATTGGCAATGAATGAGCGTACAGGCGTGCGCGCCGAGCGATTTTCGTACCACATCCATGAGTGCGCGCTCGAAGCCATCGATATTTTTGTGTCTTAATGTTTGACAGTCTGCGCCAATGCCAATGACGTCACCGTTGTCGGCAACCCCGATGATCAAGCTGCCGCCACGATGATTCATGAGTCCGGCTATTGACTTGGCTATGACATTTTCCAGTGTTTTATTGGTACATCGCTCTTTGAGATCCCACCGCAGCGTTGACTTAAATTCCAGGCGTTCGTTTTCGCCTAAGGCGACGAGACTTGGTAAGCTCAAGTTCAGCTCATGCTCCAGCCACTGCACCCGATCCTGCGACGACTTCAAGGCAGTGGCGTAGCGCCCAAACAGTAATCCGAAAGCAATTCCAATGAGTGCGAACGCAACGCTCATGGGAATCAACTCCAGCCATGCGGCGGATCGTAATCGCGTTTCGACGAACATCCAGATCGAATCGGCGGGGCTTGCCAACAGGTCATTGAACTCAGCATAGAATACGACCGTCATCAACGGGTGCAGGAATAACACGCCGAGGATCGCGCCCACGGCGGCTCGTGGTAGCAGGTCACGATTTTGTCGAATTGAGCAATTCATCGTCTACCAACGATCGGCGCCGGTACGGTGCTCGACTCGCCCAAATTCCCAAATCGGCGTTGTCGCCGAACTGAAGCAATCGCATTGCAAGTTTGTTCAAATTCGCGGTGCTTAAGTATTCCTGCAGTTCTGATTCTCCTCGCCGCCAACAAGAACCTGGACTGAGTACGACAAACTGCATCAACCGTGTCCCCGGCATTCCGGAGCGGTGAAGGGCGGTTGCATCGATGTCTTGTCATCGGCTTCCCGGTTGCGAATCGACGATACGTGATGAGTCGGTTGCTGGTTCACCACAATCGTTGTGTGCCGTAGAGAGGTGCCACAAAAACAATCCGACCAGCAGAATAAAAAAGAGCACACTGACAACGAAGTAAAGAGTCACCAATGCTGTTCCTTTGTCCCAAAGAGCCTCAGCATTTCGCGCCGCCTGGAACGCCAACTTTCTGAGACCTCTGTTCAATTCGCGCAATCATCGTGAGTAATGTCGGTCGCGTGGTAGGCCACCCGAACTCGGCTTCCGCGCGGCGGCAGGGCGACGAACGCGCGCGAAAAGTCGCTATCGGCGTGCTGGTTCTCCTGGTATATCGGTGCAAGCGTGCAAACCGTGCTCGAACGATCCGGCACGGTAATAGCAATATCGACATGACCACCTGGCAAAGTTTGCCCAGATAGCGCGGGCAGCACTTCGCCGCGCAACGTCAAACCGTCGCGATCGGTCCAGAAACCGACCGACCGGAGTCGTGCCACCTCACTTGACGCCGATTCAATGACCACGCCCGGCTCATGAATCCTCGTAGGAACGTTTGAGCAGGCGAATAGAAATGGCATTCCGACTAACATGAGAAATCGAACGCTTTTGAACGCTGTCACTGACTTACCCTCCTCCAAGCTGTCGGCGAACACGTCGATCGGGTGCAGGCTGACTCGACGACTTGATGCGCATTGCTATGCGGTGATCTCAATGGCCGACTGAATCTCCGTGATATAGATCCA
>CAXBJV010000004.1:0-142497 GCA_963976215.1 uncultured Woeseiaceae bacterium
CCCGACCCGAAGTACAGGAAGCCGCGTTCTTCGTTGGACGGCGCCGAATCACAGGCCGCGGTTGCCAACAGCAGCGCGAAAAGTAACAGGAGCGGCTTAGGATCCAAGCTCAATTGCCTCGAGCGCCAGCCCGGCCAGGGGGCCAACAAGCGCACCCATCTCGGCGGCTTTCTCGTTTGACGCATTGCCATCGACCGCCCGCTTGGCAACACCCTGCACAATTGCGGCAAGTCGGAAAAAACTGAACGCGACGTAGAACTCGAAATTTTCAATGCGTTCCAGCCCCATGCGCTCGCAGTAGCGCGCGACGTATTCTTTTTCATCCGGAATTCCGAGCGCGGCGAGATCGCGACCGCGAAGGCCGGAAATACTGCCTTGCTGGTCCGGCATGCGCAGCTGCATGCATTGATAGCCAACATCCGCAAAGGGATGGCCCAAAGTGGATAGCTCCCAGTCCAGCAATGCGATGACACGCGGTTCGGAGGCATGGAAGATCATGTTGTCGAGGCGGTAATCACCATGCACCAGCGAAACGCGGCCGTCATCGTCCGGCAGATTGTCACTGAGCCAGCGCATCAATGAGTCCATGGCGTAAATCCGCTGCAGCTCCGAGGCGCGGTATTGTTTGCTCCAGCGGTCGTACTGACGCACGAAGTAGTTTCCCGGTTTACCGAAATCGCCGAGCCCGACGGCGTCGACGTCGACCGAATGCAGGCAGACCAGGACACGATTCATCTCATCGTAGATCCGGGTCCGTTCCGCTCGCGCAATCGCAGGCAATGGCGCCTGCCAGAATATTCGGCCCGGACAATACTCCATGACGTAGAACATTGAACCGATGACATCGCGGTCCTCACACAAATGGAATACGGTCGGCACCGGCACATCCGTCGCCGCCAGCGCGGAGAGCACACGAAATTCGCGATCTACCGCATGCGCGGACTTCAGCAGCTCGCCCGGCGGTTGCCGCCGCAGCACATAGTCGCCAGACCTGGCTGTCAGCCTGAACGTTGGATTCGACTGTCCGTCCGAAAACTTTTGCACACGTTCAAGCCCCTCGAAGCCACCGACGTGCTTCTCTAAATAAGGTGCCAGTACTGCCTCGTCGAGTTTGTCGACTTCGGTTCGCATTACGGCGCCGCTTACAGCCTGCTCGACGCGGCGGCAAGATTGCGGCCGAGCTGCATCATGTGAACCTGGTCCGGGCCGTCCGCAAGACGAATAGACCGCGCCGCCGCATACGCATGCGCAAGAAAGTGATCCTGGCTGACACCGCCAGCGCCGTGAATCTGGATGGCCCGGTCAATGACGGTACACGCCATGGTCGGTGCAACAATCTTGATCATCGCGATCAGATCCTTCGCCGCCTTATTGCCACCCGTGTCCATTCGCGACGCGGCTTTGAGGGTCAGCAACCTCGCTTGTTCTATGTCACAAGCTGAGCGTGCAATATCTTCGCGCACCGACTGCTGCTGACTGAGCGGCTTGCCAAACGCAACGCGACTTTCTGCACGGACACACATGGCTTCAAGCGCCCGCTGCGCCATGCCGACCAGTCGCATGCAATGATGAATGCGCCCCGGTCCCAACCGGCCCTGTGCAATCTCGAAGCCGCGACCCTCGCCGAGCAGCAGGTTTTCGACGGGCACCCGCACCCTGTCGAATATCACTTCCGCATGGCCTTCCGGTGCATCGTCAAAACCAAAGACCTGCATTGGCCGGATGACCTTGACGCCGGCTGTATCCATCGGCACCAGGATCATGGACTGTTGCTGGTGCCGATTCTCATTACCAGGATCTGTTTTCCCCATCACGATCATGATTTTTGTATGCGCATTGCAGGCACCGGAGATATACCACTTGTGCCCGTCGATCACGTAGTCATCGCCATCGCGGGTGATCGATGTCTGTACGTTGGTTGCATCGGACGAGGCAACGTCGGGTTCGGTCATTGCGAACGCAGAACGAATGTCCCCTTTGAGCAGCGGCACCAGCCAACGCTCCTGTTGCTGCCGGTTGCCATAGCGAGCCAGCACTTCCATGTTGCCGGTATCGGGTGCACTGCAGTTGAATACTTCCGATGCCCACAGCACGCGGCCCATGATTTCTGCCAGCGGTGCATACTCGAGTGTCGTGAGACCGGCACTGAATTCACCGTATTCCCGCGGCAGGAACAGGTTCCACAGCCCGGCTTCCCGGGCGTGCGACTTCAGCTCATCAAGCAGCGCAGGCGGTTGCCAGCGATTGCCGTCATTGACTTCTTTCGCATACCGCGACTCATTGGGATAGACATGTTCGTCCATGAACCCGAGCAGGCGCTCGCGTAGATCGTCTACTTTTGCTGAAAACTCGAAATCCATTGCCTGCTCCGGGCACCGACTGAACAGGCGCCTAGTATTCACCAACGGGCGCGGGATAGGTACAAAAAAAGCCCGCGCCGGCTACAGCGCCCTATGGCTGTACGCTCCTTATCGCGGACGGCGGTATACCGAGTGCCTTTTGGAACACGCGGCTCAAATGACTGTGACTGGCAAACCCGGTATCCAGCGCGAGCGCCGCGAGGCTATCCGAATTGCCATCGACCAGCCTGTCGACCACATGCCCCAGGCGTTGATGCGTTCTGTAGGCGTGCATCGTCATGCCTGTTTGCCGCCGGAATACCCTGCACAGGTGATACAGGGACGCGCCGACTTCCGCAGCAACCGTTTCGAGCCCAACTGACTCTGCCAAATGCGCATCGAGGTAAGCGCGTGCCTTGTCGGCCAACCGCCGTTGCCTGTGATTCGTCGCGCTCCTGGAGGCACCCGAATGCTGTCCCCGGGACGCTCGCATTTCGCAGATTTCAAAAAAAAGTGTCAACACCGCTTCTTCGACAGCGAGACGGTCTGCTGGCCCGCAATCCAGTTGCCGCAGGAACATTGCGAGTCGATAGCGAAACCTGGGTTCTACGATCAGCGCACCGCCCATTTGGCGCGTCGACAGCTTGTGCCGTAGCAAGCTCTCGACAAAGATGTCGGGATGCACGCCGAACCAGTATGTGCGTTCGCCATCGGCCGTTGAAAATCGCCGTTGCAGCGCAGAACCGGCACGATGCATCAGGATGGCACCCGGTTCGGCGAATCGAAAGCTTCCTGAGTTTCGTCGAATCCATACCGGTCGCTGCGGCACGACGAACACGTCGTTGTCCAGAATATCGGTCGACCGCTGGCAAGGATCATCTGCGCCGCATTCAAACGAGCCGACTTTAACAAGGGCACTGCGAAACAGCAGGGTTTCGACGCTTGCCAGATGGTCATTTTTCCAGGGCATTCCTGCATGCTCCAAATAAGCAAATTTAGGCAAGCGTAGAGCGAAAATTTTCGCGATCATGACGGATACCCCTGTTCATGATAATTGCGAAGGGCTGACTCATGCGTGCACTGCTATCGATCCTGATTTTCTGTCTTTTCAATTCGCCTGCTCTGGCCGACCTTGAGAGTCTGCGCGCGGAGGCCAACATAGCCATCGCGGCCGGTGAAATCGAGGTCGCTGCCGACAAGCTCGAGCAGATCCTCGAACTGGCCCCCGATGATGGTACCGCCCACTATCAGCTCGCCACCTTGTTGATGGACAATGACGGCGACCTGTTTGCCGCTATCAGGCACTTTGAACGCGCGCGGGAGCTCGAGTTCCGGCCGCTCGGTGTCGCCTATCGGCTTTCCCGAATCTACGCGCGTCAGGACCGCAAGAACAATGCGCTCGAACAAATGCAAATTCTTGCTGACGGCGGATTTGGCCAGCTGAGCTACGTCGAGAACCAGGACGACTACGACAGTATCAGGGGCGATGAACGTTTCGTTGCCGCGATGGATGCTATCCGGGCCGCTCGTTTTCCCTGTGAGGCAGATGAACGGCATCATGCCTTCGATTTCTGGATTGGCGAGTGGACGGTGACCGTGGGCGGCACGTTTGCCGGCACCAATAGCATTCAGCCCATCCTCGGGCACTGCACGATATTCGAGCAATGGACCGGCGCGTCCGGCACCACCGGCAAGAGCTACAACTATTACGACCCGGGCTACGATCACTGGCGGCAGATCTGGATCAGCGATAACGGCACTTTTATCGAATTTACCGGTGTCGCCCGCGATGACGGCATTTTCTACACCGCGCAAACGATCAACCCTGCCGACGGCAGCGAGACGCTACACAAGTTCGAGTTCACGCAAATCGGCAATGGCATCGTGCGACAGTACTGGGAAACCTCCACAGACGGTGGCGATACCTGGACGTCTATCTGGGATGCCGAGTATGCACGTACAGCTGTTGCGGACTAGTGTCGTCTTTTATTGCCGGGCCTGAAGCGGAACTTGGCCAATAATGGAACTGCTGAATTCGGGCAGGCGATACAGCGATTTGCGGTAAGCCATTGATGACCAGTTCGCATGCGCAAGCGCTTTTTGTGTCAGCAGCGGATCAAGCGCCTCTACTTCGACAAGCCGGCCATCCTGATAGCGAAACTGCTTTACCGGCAAGTCTTTTTGCAACACCGCCAGCCGGTCGCCCTCAAGGTAAGCCTGCGTCGCATTAAATTGCATGATCGCCCTTCCCGGCACTTGCGTGTTGCTGGCCTGAGTCAGGTCATGGCCGATCATCGGGTGTTCAGCCTCCATTCCAATCATCGACAACAAAGTCGGTGCGAGGTCAATCTGACTGGCAATCGTATCGATTTCGCCGGGCTGCACTGAACCGCCCAGAATCAGGCCCGGAATGTGAAAACGTTCGACCGGCACCAGCTCGCTGCCATAGACACGTGAATTGTGGTCCGCAACAATCAGGAACACTGTGTCGTCCCAGTAATCGGAGTCACGTGCTTTATCCAGGAATTGGCCAAGCGCATAGTCGGCGTACTTAACCGCGTTGTTGACCGTGTTTTTCTCCGCATCGACCAGATCGATGCGGCCGTCCGGAAATTGAAATGGTGAGTGATTTGACGACGTAAACACCAGGCTGAAAAATGGCTTGTCGCCGTACGCTTGGAATTCCCTGTGCGCTCTTGCAAACAGGTCTTCGTCGGACACACCCCACGATCCGGTAAACTCCGGTTCCTCGTAATCTTTTTCATCGATAATTCGTTCGAACCCGTTATTCGCGAAAAACCGCCGCATATTGTCGAATTGCGCTTCGCCACCGTAAATAAAGCTGGTTTCAAACCCCCTTTTTGCAAGCAACCCGGCGAGCGTGAAAAAGTTTCGTTGCGAATTTGGAAGTTTTACGACACTGCGGGCTGAAGTCGGCGTGAAGCCACTGACGATGGCTTCAAGTCCGCGCACCGAACGCGTGCCGGTCGCATACAGATTCTTTAACCAGAGTCCATCGCCTGTATAGCGATCCAGGTTGGGTGTCAGGTCCGCGCCACTGAGCGCACCCACAAACTCCGCGCCGAGACTCTCTTCAACAATGATGACAAGATTTAATGGCCGACCGTTGCGATTGCTGGGTTGCTGCAGGTGCAGAGTCGGCAATGCGTCTGACGTGAACTCCCAGGAATCGATTCCCATTTCGTTACGCACCAGTGACACAACACGCTCACCCTCCATCTCCCCGTAGCGAACTCCGCCGTCGTCTTCGTGACGTGTTTCATACAACGCATATAACAGCGTATAGGCAGAGTTCAATGCCAGGTCGTTGGCCAGGGGGTCGGACGATAGCGCGACGGTACTTGGGTTAACAGGCCGATGATCCAGCGTCGACCGTATCATCGCCGTGCAGGCGATCAACAGTAACGGGGCAAGAACGAGGGCTGGAACAATTCCGGTCGGGCGCACAGCGGCCGTCAATCGAGAAAACATTCGAATGAAGACCGCCGCGAGCCCGGTGATGACTGCGGCGGCGACTGCGAGCGGCAACTGATAGGCCGCCCACAGCGTCGCAAACACCTCCTTCGGGTGATCAAGATATTCCGCAAACAGGATATTGGGTCTTGAGTCAAACTGTTCGATAAACGACGGCGTGCTCAATTCCATGAAAATTGCGGCCAGCAATATCGCCGGCAAGTACAAGCGCAGCAGATTTTTCCACACAGGTACTAACCAGTCGTTTGACGCAAGTATTGGAAACAGCAGCACCAGCGGAGCCGTCAGCATGCCCAGCAATACAATATCGAAACGCAAGCCCTGCGCGAACACCACCGAGACCATATGGGCGGCTTCAACACGATCCCATAGCCATATGACCAGCAGCAGTCGAGACACGAAGAGTGCCAAAAGCATCAACACTGCAAAAGACAGCAGAGGCATCAAGGCTGCGGCGATTCGGGACCGCCAATCGGGATATAAGATCATTAAAAACTCTTTTTGGTAGAGATAAGGAATTGAACGTCATCAATCTGCCCGTCGCCGTCCAGGGGCATGGCGATGTCGATGTGCGTCATACGGCCGAACCCGGATCGATCATTCCCGATTCGCAAGCCGAAGCCGACATCGCGAAGCAGTTCCGAATTCGTCTGCGCTACCGGTGTATCGCCCCAGGCACGACCGACATCCACGAACACGGCACCGCCAACCCGGAACAGGTGCCACGGATACCAGTCTGTGAAGTAGCGTTGCTCGATTGTCAGTAGCACACGTTTGTCGCCGCCCTGATAGCGCAGCGGATAGCCACGCAGGCCGCTATCGCCACCGAGTTCGTAATGCTGATCGAGATCCAGGTTTGTACCGAGACCAGCGCTCAGGCCGACATACAACAGGCTGCGCTCGGATTGCCGCCGGTAGTAGCGCGCGCGGGTGTCCAATAACAGGTTTGCAACCCCGCCTTTTTCAATGCGCGTGTCCAGGCTGGCCGACAAAAACAGTGAGCGGTCGGCGCTGCTACCAAAGCCTTTTTCTATCCCGGTCTCCAGCAACAACGCATCACGATCCGAACCGGCTGCAGCCGATGCAAGACCTACGTTTGCGAAGAAATGGGTGCCGAGAAACCGGTCCTCAACGCGGCCAATCTGTTCCTGGTTGCTGGTTTTTTCGTAGTTGTCCTCGAGCAGCTCAAATCCGACATAGGGATAGATGAGCTTGCGGTTCTCAGGCACAGGCCCCTGCAGCCAGTCAGATTCCGGCAGCCCCGAAAACTCGTGAACTTCTGTGGCCAGGCCGACTAGAAAGCGCTTGCTGTAGCCGTCACGCAATCCCGCCGACCAGCCGAGAAAGAGATTTGACGCCTGTTCGCTGTGGCGGTATTCGGACACACGGTCGCCGCCGCTGTAGAAGGACTCCACCTTGTCGCTGTCCAGGTACTCCATGCCTCTCGAAGTACGGCTATTCAATGAGTAGAATGGCTCGAGCAATTGCAGTGAAAGCACCTTGCCGTCGCTGTTATCGGCAAGATATGCGCCCAGCGTGTACCAACTGTCACCGAGATGGCGATCGCGATACTTGATTGACGACGAGTCCCGATCGACGTCCGACTTGAAGGCGACCTCAAGCTCAACACCCGTGCCGAACAGGTTGGTCTCCTTGACGCCATAGGCCGTCTTGTTTGTGCCGCCGGAGCGCGACCACGCGAGCTTTGGCATTAGCGTCCAGACGTCCGATGTCGCGACTTCCAGATCGACGACATCGCCGCTGACCGCGACTGGCCGAACGCTGGCGTTTTGGATGTATCGATTGGCACGAATCAGTCGTTCGGACTCTTCTATCGCCTGGCTCGAGAACTTGTCACCCGGCGTGAATAGCAACTGCTGGTAGATGACGTCTTTCTGCGTTGTTATGTGTGCGCGATTGGCAAAGCGGAAGAGCGCTCGATTCTCGGCCGGGTCATTGAGGTCGAAGATGTTGTTATTCGCGATGCGAATTTCACCAATAACAGCGCCACGGGATTCAAGGGCACTGAAGTTCAATTGCTCGGCAGCACCGCTGACCGGACTGACGCCCACGGTTTTCGCGGCAAGGTCGGCTGACTGCGCGACACTGGCCGCCATCGCCAGCAGCATCGCAAGCAATAGCTCCTGCATGTTCACGAGCCTGAACGCCGCATCCGAATCTCCCGGTAGAAAGCCAGGCCAACCGTAGCCTGTACCGAACGTAAGAGTCGGAACTCGAAAAAATCCTTCGCTGTACGGCGAGTATCCTGCCGGGAATCAGGCGCCTATTTGCCGGTAACAGCTGCTCGGATGTTGTCTATCTGTGACGTCAGCATCGGCGGCGCCTTGCCGAGGCAATGCTTATCCCTGGGGCAGTTGCTGCTGCGCTGGCAGATGATGATGGCGTCCTTTGCGGCGCCTTCGCGTATCCAGCCAATGTTGAGAATCTTGCCGATGCTTTCGAGCTGCTTGCGTGCTTCAGCCGGCATCGCGCCCGATCCACCGCCGCGGTTACAACTTTCTTCGATCATGTCAATCGTCGCGGCGGGGTCGATATTCTGCGATGCCAGCGCAGGCGCAAGATCAACACCGGCACAGAGTACGTGCGGGTTGCCCGCCGCATCCTTGCCGCGTACCGACTCACAACAGTACAAGCGCTTGTCGTCACCGCTGCGCAACACGGATATTTGCGCCGACGGTTTTTTCGAACGCGAATTAAGCATGCGAAATACCGCCCAATGCTGGCAGGGATCGGTGACCAGCGTCATGTTTCCCCACGGTAAAGGGATACCGTTGCCGCGATACACGGCGCGCAGGTTACCCGGTGGATAAGCGTCAAAGTAGTGCCAGTGCGGATAGGGCGACACACTCGGCATGCGCCGCATGACCAGCGTGCGCGTCAATTCTATCCGGTCCGCCGAGTCAATCGCGTACGAGTGCTTGCTGAGAAACTGTCGCAGCGGCGCCTTTGGCGACAACAATGCCGCGGCGAAATAGCTGCACTCGAAGTCGCGCCACGCATACAGGATGTCCCTGGCATCGAAGCTCGATGAGCCCTCGTCAAGGCGACGCCCGGACACCCTGCCGCCCGACACTTGCGGTGCACGAGCACCATCGCCATCGTGCAGCACTTTATGCGCGATGTGATTTGCGAGGTCGTATTTTAACCGCGCCGGGTTTTCCTCAAGCAGGCGATTGAGATAGACGGTGCCCGGCGGCTCGTAAAATGATCGCACCAATGTGTTCAGGGGTTTGTCTGTCTCACCCCTGTCCTTGAATACCGCATTGTCAAACCATCGGATCTTCAATCCCAGTTGCTTCGCAAAGCCGAGAACGTCCTGCACGTGCAACGGGAATTGTTTTTGGCCAATACTTTCCGCAGCGCGTTCGAGATCCGGGAAGGCATTCTGGCTTGCCTCCTGGTGGGCACGTATCAAGAGATGCGCAAACTGGCGTCCGGTGGTGCCGGTCTGCGACAGCAGCTCGGGTATTGCGCGTTGCAGCAGGGGTTCGGAAAACAGGAACCCGGGTTCCAGTGGCATGCCCGTGATCGCCGCCAGGGGTGCAGGATCGATCTCCTCTTCTTGCAGCGACTCGTCGAAAAACCAGTCGAGGTCCTTCTGAAAGATGTCGGCAATGATGCGCAACAAGGCTTCTGACGGGACGCGCTTGCCATTCTCAATCATGGACAGGTACGAAACCGAGGGGGCAGCCTCCGCATCGATTTGTACACAGCGTACCGAAAGGTCGTCAAGCGTCAGTCGGTTGCGCTTCCTCAACGACTTGATCTTCGTTCCCAGAAAGTGTGCCTTACGCCGCAGCCCGGATGAGTTTGCCATAATCCTGTACCTTGTGAAATTTACACTGTGAAATTTTCTTTGTGAAATTTGTCAATATTTCACCGTAGTATAGCCCCTGACAATTCAATTTTCAGGAGTGGCGGGATGTCTCATCAACAACAGATTGACGAACTGAAATCGGAATGGGCGAATAGCCCGCGCTGGCATGGTGTTGCACGGGACTACACTGCCGACGACGTACTCAAGCTGCGTGGCTCCGTGCAGATTGAGCACACGCTGGCGCGACGTGGCAGCGAGAAGTTCTGGCGCCTGATCAACCAGGGGGAGCCGGTTTGCGGACTGGGCGCCCTGACGGGCAACCAGGCAATTCAGGAAATCCAGGCTGGCCTCAAGGTGATCTACTGCTCCGGCTGGCAGGTTGCCGGTGATGGCAACAGCGCCGGCGAGATGTACCCGGATCAAAGCCTTTATCCAGTCGATTCTGTACCGAAAATGGTCGAGCGCATCAATAATGCCTTCATTCGCACCGATGAGATCTACTCGCTTAACGACGATACGAGTATTGACTGGTTCGCGCCCATCGTCGCAGATGCCGAAGCGGGCTTTGGCGGCAATCTCAACGCTTTCGAGCTGATGAAGAGCATGATTCGGGCCGGTGCGGCCGGAGTGCATTTCGAGGATCAATTGTCATCTGCAAAGAAGTGCGGCCATATGGGCGGCAAGGTGCTGGTGCCGACAAGCGAGGCAATTGGCAAGTTAAGTGCAGCGCGGCTGGCAGCGGACGTTTGTGGTGTCCCGACCGTTCTAATCGCACGCACCGACGCCGATGCTGCGAACCTGATCACCTCGGATTCAGATCCCCGCGATCATCGCTTTATAACCGGCGAACGAACCAGCGAAGGTTTTTATCGCACCAATGCGGGACTCGATCAGGCGATCTCAAGAGGCCTGGCATACGCACCGTATGCGGATCTGATCTGGTGTGAAACCTCCAAGCCGGATCTCGATCAGGCGCAGCGCTTCGCCGACGCGATTCACGCGCAGTACCCGGATCAACTGCTGGCCTACAACTGCTCGCCATCCTTCAACTGGCAGGCCAACCTCGACGAAAAAACCATGAAGACGTTCCGCGAGGAACTGGGCCGGATGGGCTACAAGTTCCAGTTCATTACCCTGGCCGGCTGGCACGCGCTGAATTCGAGCATGTTCAACCTGTCTCGCGCCTACAAGGAAGAAGGCATGTACGCCTATTCGAAGTTACAGCAGAAGGAATTTGCAGATGAGGCGCACGGCTTCCGGGCAGCGAAGCATCAGTCATTTGTTGGTGCCGGATACTTTGACGCCGTTCAAAACACGATTATGGGTGGCCTTTCGTCAACCACGGCCCTGACCGGCAGTACCGAAGAAGAGCAGTTCGTCGCCTGAAGCGGAATGGAGGAATCACCATGTTAAACCTGGCAACTAACAGCAATGCGCAAATTCACCCGGCAAGGCGTCCGCAGGACTCTGCCGTCTTCCGCAATAACGACCGCTACGATGCCGCGTTTCTGGACCAGTCAGTCCCGCTTCGCGGTGCGAGCCATGCCGAGGTTACGCGCTACTCGGTCGAAGTTCCCATGCGTTATTCGGAGTGCTTCGCGATCCTGACCGATGGCACCAAGGTGCCGCTGGCAAACAAGCGACAGTTTCTCGCGTGGGCCGGTGCACGAGACGATTGCTCGGTCATGTTCAATGCGAACGGCCAGCATGTCGAGGCACAGGCGGCTGCTACGTCGCGCCGACCGCAATCGTATGTCGCAATTGACGGTGCAATTTTCAGCTGTTGAAGACAGCGGTCAGGCGGCTGCAAGATTCAATTTTCTCAGCAAGCGGGCAAGCTGCCGGCGTTCGCCGGCAGCGATGCCACTGAGTCCGCTGTCAGCCGCATCAAGTCGTAAGCGAATGGCATCGTCGATGATTGACAGCCCCCGCTGTGTGAGCGAAACAATGACGCCGCGGCGGTCGCTTTTATCCTGCTTGCGTTGCACGATGCCACGATCTTCGAGGCGATTAATGCGATTCGTCATCGCGCCGCTGCTCATGCCGGTCTCTGCTGCGAGCTCTGAGGCCGCCAATGCAAAGGGCGAGCCCTGGCGCCGCAGGGCCGACATCACGTCGTACTCAAACACCTCCAGGTCCAGCGGCTCAAGGGCCGCCGACGCCTGACCAAAGAAGGCCTTGTAGAGTGACATGACCCGAATCACGACGCCCAGGCTGGCTGTATCCAGCTCCGGGCGCTCATCGGACCATTGCTCCAGTATGTCGTCGACGGCGTCCTTTTTCATTCCAGTTCCTTAGTAACTATTTTTATATCAAAATACTTGACATCAAACTATTTTGTCAGATACTTCAGCCTGTGGGAACCCTGACAGCTCCCTGACAGCAATTGCAACAGACACGATAAGGAGTATCTGACAATGCGCCCGTTACACGAAGAATTTGAGGATTTCGGATTCGAAGACAACTCTGCGATTCGTCGAATCATGCGTGAACAGCGACGCGAAGAGCGCCGCATGTCCTCCCGGTATTACTCCGGGTCCCAGGACGAGGACTGGGACGACTATGAGTTCGAGGACTATTCGGACTACGACGAAGACGAGTTCGATCGCCACTACGGCGTATAGCTGTAAGCCGACCCGCTTAGCTTGTCCAGCTAGTCACCGACCCACTTCGGGACTTGTCCCGGAGTGGGCGGTAAGGCCTGCGACCTAAATAGCGGCTCCGGGGCAGACGGTTTGTCCGGGATAAGATTACCGTGCGCCGAAATGCACTATGATCGGGGCATGAAAAATTCACGATCATTGCTGGATTGCATCGGCAACACACCCCTTATCCGCCTGCGTCACCTGTCCGATGAGACGGGCTGTGAAATTCTCGGTAAAGCCGAGTTCATGAACCCTGGCGGCTCGGTTAAGGACCGCGCCGCACTGGGCATGATTCAAGCCGCGATGGCACGCGGTGAACTCCGCGCTGGCGGCACCATTGTTGAAGGTACCGCAGGCAATACCGGTATCGGTCTGGCACTTGTCGGCCGAGCACTCGGCTGTCATTCGATCATTGTCATGCCCGACAACCAAAGCCGCGGAAAAATCGAAACGCTGAAAGCCCATGGCGCGGAAGTCCGTCCGATACCCGCCGTACCGTACAAGAACCCCGAACATTTCGTGCACACATCCGGACGTATCGCCGCAGCCATGAATGCACAGCAACCCGGTAGCGCCTACTGGCCCAACCAGTTCGAGAATCTCGCCAATCGTGAATTTCATGAACAAACCACCGGGCCGGAAATCTGGGAGCAAACCGGGGGAAGCGTTGATGGTTTTATCTGCGCCGTCGGCACGGGCGGTACTCTGGGTGGTGTCGCGCGATCATTAAAGGCGCACAATCCGGATATTGTTATCGGTCTCTCCGACCCGGGCGGATCCGCGCTGCATCATTATTTCGAGCACGGCGAGCTGAAAATCGAAGGATCGTCAATTTCCGAGGGCATCGGCAACAGCCGAATTACTGCGAACCTTGAAGACTGCCCGATCGACGTAAGCTGGCAAATCCCGGATACGGAAGCGATCCCGATGGTGTACCGGCTGATTCAGGAGGAGGGCCTGGTACTCGGTGGCTCCAGCGGCATCAACGTCGTAGGCGCTTGCCGCCTGGCAAGACAACTCGGCCCCGGCCACACCATCGTCACCGTGCTGTGCGACTCAGCCACGCGCTATATGGAACGCTTATTTAATCGCGAATTTCTGCAATCCAAGGGACTTGACCTGCCCGACTGGTTTGATGGCTAGGCCTTGCTCGGAGCTGCCTCCGCATCGCCCGCATCGTCGTCCACAGGCGGCAATTCTTCCACTGCCTTGTCTGTCCCCGGCCAGCCATTGCGCAAATTAAGATCGCGTTGCGGAAACGGAATCTCAATGCCGTATTCAGAAAGCTTGGTTTCAAGCGCCCAGAGGTAGGTGGCCTTGGTTCGGGTAGGTCGCGATGCACCCTGGCGATTGACCCAGACCAGCAACAGGAAATTCAGGCTGCTGTCTCCGAATTCAACCAGCCAGACATCGGGTTCCCTGCCCTTCATGTTGGTTAGCGTGTAAGACACTTCAGCCGCCGCTTCCTGCGCAGCCTTTCGCACCAGCTCCTTGTCGCTGCCATAGGCGACGCCGAAAGGAATGCGCACCCTGAGAATTCGCTCGCCCAGGGTCCAGTTGGTTAACCTGCTGCTGACGAACTCCGAATTCGGCACCACGATGTCGATATTGTCGTTGGTATTTATCAGAGTGCTGCGGACATTGATTGCCTTGACTGTTCCGGTCAGGCCCGTATCCAGCTCGATGTAGTCGCCCACACGCAACGTGTGTTCAAACAGAATTATCAGCCCGGAGACGAAGTTGCTGACGATCGACTGTAAACCAAATCCAATACCAACACCCAGTGCACCTGCGACCAACGCGAGACTGGTGAAATTAATACCAAGCGACGACAGTGCGACGAAAATCGCGATGATAACGATCGCGTAATGCGTCAGCCGCCCAACCGTGTACAGGGATGCCTGCGTACCATCCGATTCCCTGCGGCTTACGCGCCAGATGGCATGGCGGATCGCGCGTGACAGCAAAAACGCAATCACCAGGATAATGATGACGCGTAAAATATCCTTGCCCGTTACCGGCGCTTCACCGATTGAAAACAGGCTTACATCGCCGAGACCGAATACTCGCTGCGCGAAAGACTTGATATCGCGGCTCGCGCCGGAGAACCATGAACTTAGCCCGCCCGAATACTCGGCAAACTCGTTGTCGACAACATCGCTGATCAACTCAAGATTCGATCTTGCGTCACGCAACTCCGCGATGCGGGTCAGATTGCGTTGTGCGGTGGCGAGCCGCTGGTCGAGTAAGCGCCGCGACGCACGATCAAGCCCATCGTGTGAAACACTCTGCACAGCAAGCAGTTCATTTTCGATATCGCGCTGCCAGTTGCTGGTACTGTCTCGCAAGCGGCGGACCAGCTCCGACCAGGCCAGCGCCTCGTCCTGCAGGCGGTCCGCGTCCAGCGACGTGGCGAGCTGCATTTCGGTCCACCAGCGCCTGGCCTGCAATTCGGCCAACGCAACTTCGTCCAGCGCCAGCGTCACGCCAGCTTCGACCAGTTCTTGCTGCTGCAAGCGTTGCTCGGAGCGGCCAAGTTCGGTTTCCACCTCGAGGCCTGTGGCGGCCAGCTCCGCTGTACGCAGCTTCTCGCGATCTTCTGCGACCAGCCTTTCCGTGTCGGCCACCTGCTGGACCAGGGTGTCAAGGTCGGCCGTCTCGGGAGTGGTCGCGAGCCTTTCCGCTGCGTAAGTCACTCTCGCGGCCATCGCCGTAGCAAATTCTGCCGCACGATCGTAACGCCGCTGCAACACGTTCAGCCTTCGCGACGCGATCGCCTGCGCAGAACGGTCGTGCATCAGTCGCAACCCCGCAAGGATTTTTTCGTCGCCCGATCCCGCGTTTAGATAACTCTTGAAGGTCAGGTCACGCCGGCGCGACGCCCCTTCAAGGACGCGTTGCTCGCGTTCGACTTCCAGCTGTTCCTGGATCGCCACCGCATCTGCCTGGCGTGACGCCGCCGCGATTTCAAGCAATTCGTCGATGGAGTACTGGAGTTGCGGTGCCGGCAGCGTCCGCGGAATCAGCTCGGGCTCATTTTGCATCGCCCGGTAGACTTCGATGTTGTCCTCGATAGCCGCATGAATTGACATTGCGACCGGCTGGTTGGCCGCCTGCAGGTTAGTCGTCTGCGTACTGATATCCGCCAGGTACTCATCGATTCGCTGTCGTGCGTCGTCGCCAGTTTGCTCGAAAAATGCCCACCAGTTGGTTCCCAGCGATAACAGGTCCGGCGCTTTTGGCGTGGTGGCTTTTTCCGCGTCCTGCGCAAAACTGCTGCAGGCAAGCAACACGCCGGCAATGAGCGCAAAAACGCGGGATTTATAAAGGCGGGTCATTACAAGTGAGGATACTGCATCTGCGCGTCGCCCGCCTACAAGTGATCCAGCGGCAACGCGGTCGTGTACTTGATCGTTTCCATACTGAAACTGGAACTCACGTCATAGAGATCGATATTGGCAATCATGTTCTTGTACATCTCATCATAACTGCGCATGTCGGGAACCACCGCGCGCATCAGGTAATCAATGTCGCCGCTAAGGCGATGCACTTCCATCACGTTTGGCATCGCGTACACCATCTCTTGAAATCGACTAAACCAGTCCGCGGTGTGTTCGTGCGTCCGGATCGCGGAGTACACGGTCAGGTCGAGCCCGAGCTTCTGCTGATCCAGCAGCGTCACCCGGGCACCGACGATACCTTTTTCTTCCAGTATCTGGATGCGGCGCCAGCACGCCGACTTGGACAGCCCGACCCGATCGGCGAGCTCCGCAACGGTCTCGGTGGCATTGCCTTGTAACGCTGCAAGAATCAGTTTGTCTTTGCTGTCCATTCTTCTCCCTCTTGTTCGATTATATGGTGCTTTCTTCGAATAATATTCGGTTTTTATGGATATTTCACGAACATTAGAAACCCTTTCCTCTGTAACTATCTTTACAATGGAGGCCGGAGCCCATCCGGGCACGCCAACAATGGGGAGACGTCGGTATCAACAAGCGAAGCATTTTCGCCGCACTGTGCCTGGCTTTCGCCATCTATTCGGTGAGCGTTTATACCCGCGGCACCGCAGCTGCTCATGTCGAGCCAATGAGTGCTGAAGCGCGGCTTGGCCAGCGGATCTACCACGACAAGAACTGCACAGCCTGTCACCAGTTCTACGGTCTCGGCGGATACATGGGCCCTGACCTGACGAACGTCATATCCACACGCGGCGAAACCTATGCCGGTGCATTCATCAGCGCCGGTACGGCACGAATGCCGAACTTCAAGCTGAGCGAATCGGAAGTCGCCGCGCTGGTGGCATATCTTGGCTTTGTTGACCAGACGGGTACCTATCCGCCTCTGAATTACAAGGTCGCCTGGAACGGTATCGTGTCGCAGGAGGACGATCCCGAATGAATGCCGACACGAGTCACTTTGGCGGCTTGCGCTTCATGCGTCTCGGCATCCTGTCCCTGGCCGCCGGCATGTTCTTTGGCGTGATCGGCGGCTTTCAGTTCCTGTTCCCGGAATTCCTGCAAGAACTGCTGTTCACCAAAACCCGGCCGCTGCACGTTTCACTGGTCATCGCGTCGATCTTCCTGCTTGCCATCGGCGGCATTTATTTTTATTTGCCACGACAGTGCAAACTGGCGCTGTACTCCATCCGCGCGGTACAGCTGCATTTCTGGATTTTTCTCGCGACCGGTATCGCGATCATCCTGTGTTACCTGTCTGGTCAATTCGGCGGGCGCGAGTATTTTGAGTTTCCGCCCATATTAAGCCTGCCAATTTTCCTGACCTGGATCCTGTTCGGCGTGAATTACTTCAACACGGTCCGCCAGGATGCAACGGCGTGGCCGGTCTATTACTGGATGTGGGGTACGGGCATCGTCTTTTTCTTTATCACCTACACCGAAGCACACCTGTACCTGATTCCCTACTTCCGCGAAAACATGGTTCGCGAGATCATGGTGCAATGGAAGTCTTACGGCGCCCTGACCGGCTCCTGGAACATGCTGGTCTATGGCACAGCCTTGTTCCTCGCGACCAGAATCTCCGGCTGTGACAAATATGCGCGATCGAAAATGGCATTCGGCCTGTATTTCCTCGGACTGTTCAACCTGATGTTCGGCTGGGCACATCACACTTACCTGGTGCCCTCCGATACCTGGATTCGCAGCTTCGCCTATTTTGTCAGCATGACCGAGTTGTTTATTTTCGGAAAAATAATCTGGGACTGGCGAGCGTCGTTGCAGGACTGGCAAAAGAATCGCCATTGCAATGCGTATCGATTCCTGTTCGCAGCGGACATCTGGGTTTTCGTCAACCTGGCGCTGGCACTGGTCATTTCAGTCCCTGCTTTTAACCTGTTCACGCACGGCACGCATATTACCGTGGCGCATGCCATGGGCAGCACCATCGGCATCAACCTGATGATCCTGCTCGCGTCGGTGTTCTATGTCATACGCGAGGAACTACCGCACGAGGTGCATGCCAGGTGTTCGCAGCACCTGCGTGCCGGCTACCTGACCATCAACCTCTCACTCGCGGTATTCTTCACTGCACTGGTGCTCGCCGGCATCGGCAAAGGCAGTTATGACGGTTCGTCGTTTCAGGAAATGATGAGCGGTATCCGCCCGTTCCTGATTGTGTTTACTTTGAGTGGCGTTAGCCTGATGATCGGCTTCTGGATGGTGCTGTGGCACGGCTTTCGCTTGCTGGGAAAAGTTATTGCACCCGCGGGCGTCGCGGAACCGCAGACTGCGTAGTAGAGTCAAAATTAATATGGCGAAGAAGCTCAAGAATGAGAAGGCACTGCTCAAGGAAGCGCTCGACATGGTCCTCGAGGACGCCGTCAAGCGTGGCGTCGTTGAATTCGACGCAACGGATTCGCACGATCTCAAGATCCAGTATGCGTATCGCTTGCTGATACACGACAAGGCCATTACCCCGCTCCCGCGCGGGCAGGAATCAATGCCGAATATCCGGCACCGGCTCGCGATGTGGGTCACACACCAGTTGCCCGACGATCACCCCTTACTCAAGTAGCTGCAGTGTTTATTCTGCAGCGATGGCCGCCGCAGTCGGTGCCATCAAGGCATTGCTGTGATGTGCGTCTTTGACGAAAATAATCTGCCAGTTGAACTCGAGGCCTAAGTCTTCGGCGCGCGCCTTTGCAGTGCGAAACATCGTCATGCCACGCGCAAGGCGATGCGGCCCCTGCTGCTGCGCTTCCGGCGTTCGGCGCAGGCTCCTGCCAGCGACATCCGTATCTTTCTCACCGAGCAGCAGAATCAGTTGACTGGCAAAAATTCGCGCCAGTTGTGTATCGTCGACACCGGCATTTAGGAGTCCGTAAGGGTATTCGAATTCGTTCAGCGGCAACGTATACCAGCCCGCATTCGCGGCAATATAACGGCTGGCTCGTGTTTCGCTCTTGTAATACAGAAAACGATGCACGAACTGCGCACCGGCCGAGTGACCGTAGATCGTGTAGTGCTCCTGCTTGCTAGGCGTGCGCGCCACGACAGCATCGAACAGCGGCTCTATTGCCGAGAAAGTCCATTCCGGTTCCGCTCGTTGGCGGCCGGTTTTCGGTTCGAATACGAAACCGAGGTTGTAGCGAGCCGAGCCATTGAATTGCTCGCGTGTGAATTCCGGCACCACCACAATAAAGCCAAGCTTTTCACCCAGGGCTTTCCAGTCCCTGAAGTAGCGCGGCGCATCACGACTCGCCCCGTGCATGACGATGACGATATTTGTATCCGGCCCGGCGTTATCGGGCACGTACATGCGCACACCGAAGTCCCGTCCATCCCAGGCATCAAAACGCCATTCACTCTCGGCAGCAAGACCATCGGCTGCCGCGAATACCATTAATAGAATCGCCAGGGTCCACAACTTCACTGCGACTCCTCACCTGTCAACAAAAAGGGGGCAAAGCCCCCTTTCTGTGCATGCATCAAGTGCTCGATCAGAACCGCATCCTCAAATCGAGATAGTAGGTACGACCATAGTCCCGATGGGCATCCGAAGAATAGCCGAACGAGCTGTCGTAGAGCGGCGCACGCTCATCGGTAAAATTGCGCATGCCAAAACGAAGTCGCGTATCCGTATCGGCAACATCGAAGGAATAGTCTAGTGTCATGTTGTAGGTCGTCATCGACGGTACCGGGAAGCGATCGCCATTCGACAACTCCTGGTAAAAATCGCCAATGCGGAACATGGTCACCGACGCACCGAGATCACTCTTGCGCCACGACAGGGTCGCGGTATGGCGCTCTTCCTGGTTACCTTCAAATTTCAGCAGATCACCGATGCCGATAATCGGGAACTCATCGATGCCCGGGTTCGCCGCTTTCGCCTCCTCCAGCGTCACAGTCGGACCGGAGCTCGCCTCCTGATTGTATTTCTCATAAAAAGAGCCGTTGTACTTCAATCCGAAGCGCCCGATACCCGTCTCGATATCGTAATAGATTCCGACGTCGTACCCTTCAATGGTGCGCGTGTCGAGATTGGTATAGGTATCGGAAACATAATCGACCTGACCGATTGGACACAGACCCAATGCCAGGAATTCCGCATCGTAGTCATCATTCGGATCGCCGCGGGTGACGGCCGGATTGCCCTGCACATTGGCGCAGTCACTGGTGCCCGCAGCCAAGCGCATGACGAGGTCGAGCAGGACGTGGTTCTCTTCGCCGAACAGGCCGATCGTGTCTTCTTTCTCGATAGTCCAGAAATCCAGCGTGAACGTCAGGTTGTCGATCGGATCCACGACTATGCCGAAGGATGTATTAATCGACTCTTCCGCTTCGAGATCCTTACTGCCGGTTGCAAATCGCTGCATGCTGTAGCGACCATCGCCCGAGAAACTATTGTTTTCAGGAACACCGCCCTCGTTGACCGCGTAGAACACAACCCAGTCATTGCGCGTATTCGAGCGCGCGATAAATTGTTCGTTGATCGTCACCAGGTTCGGCGCGCGGAACGCCGAAGAATACGAGCCACGCACCAGCAACTGATCGAGCGGCCGCCAGCCAAATGCCAGCTTGCCGACCGTCGTCTCGCCGACATCGCTGAAATTTTCGTAGCGCGCCGCGAGCTGGACGTCGAGCGTCTCGAACACCGGCAATTGCAACTCAGCGAACAGCGAGGTTGTTACACGTGATCCCGAGCCGTCCGGTGTCGGGCTCGAACCCACAACATCGGATGTTTGCGGATAGGTATCACCTTCATAGTCCGTGAACTGAATCGTGCCATCGAGACGCGGATCACGATCGTCCTTGAACGCTTCTTCGCGTACCTCCGCACCCACCAGCATGCCGGCAGGACCGGCCGGCATTTCAAAAATTTCCGCATTTGACAGCTTCAGGTCCAGCATGCGCAGCGTCGCCTCTGTCTTGCGATACACATCGATCTGCACGCGTTCGATATTCGAATCGATGCCGCCACTGAATGGATTGTAAGCAGCGGCTGTCGGGTCGAACAAAGCCTCGGCCAGCAAGGTATTCGAGATTCGATTGCTGGCAATATCGTCACCGGAAGATTCTGAAACGACGAGTGCAGTTTCCCAGTCCCAGTCGCCGCCGGAGCCCCTGAGCCCGGCCAGCAGTCGATACGAGTCGCGTTGCACGTCGATCACGCGCGGCGAATCGATAAAGCGATAATTATCGAGCCGCACATCGAGCCCTTCACAGGGGACGTCGGTACCGATAATGCTGTCCGGTAAGCGGTTTGGCGAGCCGCAAGGGCCAAGCGGATTGTAGAAATTGGCGGCACCAATACGGTGCTCTACAGCGGTCAGCTGCGTTGATGGGGCCAGGTTGCGGTTTGTGTTCGAGCGATACAGGTACATCTCGCTGAAGAATTCGGTCGCGTTGTCGTCCAGCTCGTGATTGAAGTAGGCGTAGACGGTGCTGCGATCGGCTTCCGAGGTAATGTCGCGATGCTCGTTCAGGTTGTAGCGATAGGTATCGCGCGACGCACTGTCCTCACGTCCACAGGCAATGCCATTGCCGATGTCGTAGCCGCCGACACAGCGTGGGTCGCCCAGCGGATACAGGTTGAACTCACCGAGGTTGTCGACCACATCATTCTGCCGCAGGCTGTGGCTGCTGCCGATCGATGGCACGATGTCATACAGTCCGAACAGCGAGTTGATGCTGTTGTTGCGGAAAATCGTACTGCCCGATGCCTCTGAATACGGCGACGAATCGTCAAATCGATAGCGAAAATCCGAATCCGCCCATCGTGATTCGTCCTGGGCGTTAACCCGGTCGCGCTGATAATAGCGGGCAAATACGCCAACGTGAGAACGGCCGCCATTCAAAGCAGTGCCCCATTCAAGCGAGATAGCCTGGTCGTCGCGCGGCAGATGATCGTAGGCGGTATAGCGGGCCCGAATCGTGAAGCCCTCAAAATCATCCTTGAGCACGGTGTTGAGAACACCGGCGACCGCGTCAGCGCCGTAAATAGCGGATGCGCCATCTCGCAGCACTTCCAGTCGATCGACGCCAAATACCGGTATGTGATTCGTGTTGACCGAGTTAACAGGAACGAAACTGCCGCCAACTTCCTCCGTCTGGTAAGTGGCTGCATTGACCATGCGGCGGCCATTCAATAGCACCAGTGTATTGCCGGTGCCCATGTTCCTCAGGTTGAAAGCACCGACGTCGCCGCGCGCGCTGTTGACGCCACCTGCCGTGTCCGTTTCGTTGAAGAAGTTCTGGCCGTTCTCCGGAATCAGGTCCATCAACTCCTCGCCCGACTCAACGCCGAGGTACTCAATATCCTCTTCGGAGAAAACCGAAATCGCGAGGGCCTCATTGATCGCGGCACCCTTGATCTGGCTGCCGGTTACCGTGATTTCCTCGATTTCATCGTCTTCGGTGTCATCGTTCTGACCGAGCGCGGGCCCTGCTACCAGCGCGGCGATGGCGAATCCGAATGGAATATGACGGCATCTGGCGCCGCCTTTACGCAACGTAAACAACATGAACTTCCCCCTGAATGAACCTGCCTGTTTTGTACTTATCACGCTAGCAAGGCACCTGAAACGTATCCAATAGCAACGTTTCCGCGGCCTATAACCAGCGTCTATGGACAATGCCGTCCAGGGTCAACATGCCAGGCCCCGAACGCATTGAACGTGAATCCCCTCAGACCTGTAGCAGCGCATTAACCATGCCACTTGGTAGCAGCGTGAACAAGGGATGCTTACGGCTGCAACTGGACATGTGTCGCATGAACGGCTGCCGCATTTTCGCCACGTTGCAACCACGGGGTATGCCACTCTACCCAGGTCAGGTCATCCAGTATTGCTGTCGCACCATCACCCGACAGCTCCTCGATGTCGAAAAGGAGGCGCACGGAACGCGTCGCTATGCGCGGCTGCACGTAGTCGAATCCGAAACTGTGGTCGCCATCCTGCGTAAATTCGACTTGCCCGATTTCAGTAAGGGCGGTGTTGGCCAGTGCGTCTGACAGACTTTCACCGATGCGACGGCGCTGCAGCATGACACGCAAGCGAAGTGGACCCGATACCCGGATATGTCCGGACACAGTAGCCGGATTTGACGCACTGAAAACACGTTCAAACACTTTTTGCCCGGTACGCGCTGTTTCCCCCGCCGCAAGCTCAATACGCAGGTGATGCTTGTCATGCGCGACCACGCGAACCTGGCTGTTCTCTATCCAGGTCTTGTCCTGAGTTCCGTACAGATTTGCATACTCGAAGTCGCCGCGTCGCAGAATATCCGTCCCCAGGCGATACGGTGCGTGCGCTGCCGTTATTGCAACCGCTCGCAGCGGCGAAACGCCGAAGCTATCGACCGCGATGGGTAGCGCTGCAGGCTCGAGACCCGAGGCATCAACGATCTGTGTTCGCGCTCCGTCACAGCCGGATACCGTCGCATGCAGTCCGTTTGGCTGCATGCAGACGCTGCGGTCGTCAGACAGGCGTGCCAGGCGATGCAGGATTGAATAACGCATCGCCCCGGTCGCGGGTGTCGGAACATAGCCGTTAATGTGCAAAGGAACGACTTCTGCACGGTGCAGTTGATCACCATCCATCCAGACATACAGCAACATGCCCAGTTGTGTTGTGTAGTGGTACTGGTCGAACAAAAAGTTGCCGAGCGAGTAAGCAATCAGTCGGTCGGCGTAAATCTCGAAGCCCTGCAGAACATGGGGGTGGTGGCCAAGCACCAGGTCTGCACCGTCGACTATGGCCTGACGATACATGCTGCGTTCGCTCATCGCCGGGTGCGCCGCGTACTCAAGCCCGGCGTGCACCTGCAAAATCGCCACCGCATTGTTCACCAGCTTGCCAATGTCTTCGGCGATGTCGTCGCTTGTGGCCAGAGCGGCGCCGCCTTTGTCACCGGCGGCTGACTGGCTCGGCGAAAATGTCCCGGGCCAGCCGACGTAGCTCAGAAACGCATGGGGACGACCTTCGATTCCGATGACCACGGGCTCGCGTGCCTGCGCTTCGTTGAAACCGCCGCCGGAATAGTCGAGCCCCGATCGCTGCAATGCTCTTAGCGTCGGGCGCAGACCCTGGTCCTGATAATCAAACATGTGATTATTGCCCAACGCGGCGTAGTCAAAACCCGCCCATCGCAGCGCATCTGCCAGCGCCGGCGGCGAATAAAAAGTGACCGATTTGGGCAGCCGCTCGGTCAGCGCCTCGCTGGATAACTGGGACTCGAGATTAACCGACGCATAGTCAGCCCGCTCAATGAATGGCTTGATGTGCTGTAGCAAGCCACGCGCATCGCGCTCGATACTCGCATCGCGAACCAGTACCGGCTCGCCGGATACAGGCTTGAAATAGCGGCGGCTGAGCATGGCATCACCGGCAAAAAGCAGGAGGCTGCGACCCGCCTGTCGACGAACCAGCTCAATCGGCGGGATCGTCGTCCTGTTCGTAAAATCCGTGGCATGAACGGCTTGTACAGCAGGGTAATAACCCTCAGCAGAGACGCGCAATAACACAGGGTCTTGCGTGTCACAGCCAAAGGTGAAAGCGAAGCGGCCGGATTCGTCGACGGCAATAATCGTCGCACCGACTTGAACATGCAGCGCCTGGAGTGCCGCACCATCTTCGCCTGTGACCATCCCCGAAACCGTGACAGAAGCGCCGCTTGCGGCAGCGCCTGCGAGCAGGGTCATGACCAGAAGCAAGGAATTGAATTTCAGCATCGCAGCATGATGCCACCGCGACCAATGGCGCAGAATTCTTTTGTGAATTCACCGCATAACCTGTGGTTATACTACCGCCAGGACGGGGGTTCAGTATGCGATTGCGACAAATAGAAGTCTTTCACGCAGTGTATTCAACAGGCTCGATGACCGCCGCGGCCGCCATGCTTAACGTATCGCAACCATCGATATCCAAGGTACTGGCGCACGCGGAACAGCAGCTCGGCTACCTGTTGTTCGACCGGGTCAAGGGCAAGCTGGTGCCGACGCCGGAGGCACACCGCCTGTTCTCGCACGTCGCCACTGTCTATAGCGACGTCGATCGGCTGCGGCATGTTGCCGAGAATCTGCGCAGCGGCAATACCGGCCATGTTCGAGTGGCCAGCACCCCGGCATTTGGTGTCGAGTTGCTGCCGCGAGCGGTGGCGTCCTACCGCAGCAAGCATCCTGACGTCGTATTTGAAATAGAGACGCTGCATCATGACGAAATGACGGACGCTCTGCTGGAATCGCGGGTCGACATCGGACTGGCGTTTGAACCCGGAGCCACTCCCGGCATCGCTGAACAGGCGCTCGCGAGGAGCCGCTTCGTAGTGCTCGCGCCGTGCGGCACCGACTTTGGCGGCAAGACCGAATTGTCTGCATCCGACCTGCGCGGGCATCCGTTTATCGGCATGAACAGCCGCGGGCCGCTCGGCCGCCAGCTGGCGACGTATCTTGGCTCGGCCGAGGCAGAGCTCGATATCGTCACCTGGTCGGAAACCTACCAGGTGGCAAAAGCCCTGGTCGAATGCGGCGCCGGCGTCACAATTACAGACGACATCACTGCCCGCTCAGGCGACCGCAGCAACCTGATGGTCTTGCCGTTAACCCCTGCATTACGCTTTGAAATAAAGGCATTGCACCTTGCATCGGTGCCACTGTCGATTGGATCGCAAAATTTTGTCAAACACCTGTCGAAATCGCTGCGTAATTTCCTGGCGCGCTGAACGGCCCATAAACACGAGTTATGGGATGCCCAACAATGATCATTTGAGCGACGCCAAACGCGCTCCGTAGTATCAGGCGCTGGCCATTATCGGGAATCTCGATGCACGTTGTTGTCATCGGCGCCGGCGTTATTGGAGTCACAACCGCTTACTACCTGTCGCGAGCAGGTTGCGAGGTGACGATTATCGATAGCGCAAACGAGGTTGCAGCAGGCGCAAGCCACGCGAATGGTGGCCAGCTTTCTTACAGCTTCACCGATGCACTGGCGAAACCGGAATTTATTGCGAAAATTCCCGCCCTCATCGCCGGTCGTGATCGTGGCTCACGCGTACACCTGTCCACCGACATGCTGAGCTGGGGTTGGCGTTTTTTATCGCAATGCACGCGCAAGAAAGCCAGGCAAAATACCATTGCTGTATTGCAGACTGCCATGCGGTCTGCCCGGCTGCTGCAGGAACTGCGGCGTGACGTCGAATTCGATTTTTCGCATCGCGCCGCTGGAAAACTGGTCATCCTTTCTGACAACGAAGATCTCGGAGCAGCAAAAATCAGTTCGCAAACTAAAAACGCGTACGGCTGCGACACGGATGTCCTGACCCGGGGTGAATCCATCCAGATTGAACCGGCACTTGCGTGTCTGTCGCAGACTTTTTCTGGCGCGGTCTATTCGCGCAATGATGAAGTGGCGGACGCACGCCTCTTTACCTTGCGGCTGAAAGACTGGCTTGAAAAAAACGCGTCCGTGCAGTTTATGCTCGGCTCGCCGGTCGAGAAAATCCCAAGATATGGCGATCGCGTGCGCTCTGTTCTTGTTGCCGGGGAGGAAATCGAAGCAGACGCAACCATAGTTTGTGCGGGCGCGTGGAGCACCGGGTTATTGCAGCCACTTGGCATCGATACGCATATCTACCCGGTACGGGGTTACAGCGTCACACTACCGCCGGGAGAACAGGCGCCAATGGTTAGCGTGACAGCATTGAAACAACGTATCGTATTCAGTCGCATCAACGGCCAAATGCGCATTGCCGGCTTCGCTGATTTCAGTGGCTTCTCGACCAACAGCGACAGCGAACGGCAGGACACGCTTGTTGCTGTCGCCCGCAGCTTCGCACCACAAGCAGCAGACTACGGCGCAGAGGAGCGCGCCGGTTGGGGCGGCTTCCGGCCAATGACGCCGAATGGACAACCGCGTACCGCCCGAACATCGCTTGCAGGCCTGTACCTCAATACAGGCCACGGTATGCTGGGCTGGACACTGGCATGCGCAAGCGGGCGCGACATCGCACAAACCGTAACAAATTCCACTCACTAGAATCAGGTCATACAATGTTGCAACGCATACTCTTTCTATTTGCGATTGTTTTTCTCGCCTCCTGCGCGACGGGGCCCTCCGTTCCAGCACAGCAGCCGTGCGAGGCAAGTACATTTACTGTCATTGACGATTTCGCCGGCGCTCGTCGGGGGCAATGTGCAGTAATGGACGACAATCATGTTCGCATACTCATCCTGCCGGAAAGCAGCGGCTATATTAACGATAGCGCCTGGTTTGCATTTAAAGTGATCCCGAAGACCGACGTCGATGCGACGATCACGATGAAATACCGTGGTGGACATCATCGCTACCAACCCAAAATCAGCTTTGACCTGATCCACTGGACACCATTGCCCGAAGACCAGGTGCTGGTATCGGCCGACCGTCAGCAGGCTGACATTTCGCTGCGCACCGGAAACAAACCGTTCTGGATTGCCGGCCAGGAGTTACTCACACCGGCCATCTATTCGTTGTGGGAAACGAAAATGGTCGAAACAGGACACGTGCAGGCTTCTGAACTTGGCAAGTCACGCGGCGGGCTGCCGATCACGCTGCTGAACAGCAACCCCGATGCCCGGGACGTATTATTCCTGGTCGGCAGGCAACACCCACCCGAGGTGTCCGGCGCGGTCGCCTTTCTCGCATTTTATGAGGCCCTGATGGCTGATACGGAGCTTGCCGGACAATTCCGGCAGCGCTTCCAGGTGGTGGCAATACCGATACTGAATCCGGATGGCGTTGTGGGCGGAAACTGGCGACACAATCTCGGCGCGACGGACCTGAATCGCGATTGGGGTCTATTTCGCCAGCCGGAAACGCAGCACATCAAGGAATTGCTGGATCGACTCGATAGCGATGGCAAAAAGATTCGCATGTTTCTCGACTTTCATTCAACACGCCGGAATGTCTTCTATACGCAAGACGACGACCACCCGACTGACCCGCCGCATTTCACCCGTCGATGGCTTGACAGTGCCAGGTTGAGAATCAGCAATTACGAGTTTAACAACGACGAAAACTCGGTCAGCAAGATCGGTGTCGCCAAGAACTACATGTACAAGCGCTACGGTGTACCGAGCCTGACCTACGAAGTCGGCGATGAGACGGATCGGCCAGCCGTTCGCGCCGCAGCCACAATTTTCGCCGAAGAACTGATGGAGCGGATGCTTGCTGAACTTTAAGTCGATACTGCTGTTGATTGCGGCGCTCGGCGCGGCCTGCTCGCCGGCACCCGAACCCTACGATGTGCTGATCCTGCGTGGCACTGTCTATGACGGCTCGCTGGCGCCAGGCCGAGTTACCAATGTTGCTGTCAAAGCAGGTCGCATTGTCAGTATGGAAGCGCGCCCGGACGCCGCTGCGACGACCGTAATCGATGCGCGCGGCAAAATGGTTGTGCCCGGATTTATCGATCCGCATACGCACGCCAGTCGCTATTTACTGGACCCTGAGACGAGCGCCAATCGCAACTACTTGCAGCAGGGAGTCACCACGGTATTCATAGGCAACGACGGTGCGGGCCTGAACAATCGTGACGCCGACGTTGCGCAGCTTGAATCGCAGGGTACCGGCACGAACGTAGCCTTCTTTTCCGGTCACGGCACCATTCGCAAATCCGTCATGGGCATGGCTGACCGCGCCGCGACCGAAGGTGAGATCGAAGCGATGCGCGAGCACGTTGCTGCGGATATGCAAGCCGGTGCGTTCGGGCTTTCGAGCGGGCTCTACTACGCACCGGGTAGCTACGCCGACACGGAGGAAGTCATAGAACTCGCGAAAGTGGCCACAGAGTATGGCGGTGTCTACGACACCCACATGCGTTCGGAGGGCAGCTATGGCGACGGTTTGCTTGCCGCTGTCAGCGAGGTAATAGAAATTGGCGCCGCCGCCGATATCGCGGTGCATATCTCGCATATCAAGGCACTTGGCCAGGACGTCTGGGGGCTGAGTGCCGAAATTGTCCAGCTCGTTGAGCAGGGAATCGCGTCCGGAGTGGCGATCACGGCGAACCAGTACCCATGGCGCGCCTCGGGGACCCGCTTCAGCAGCGCCCTGATTCCGCGCTGGGTTATGGCGGACTCAAAAGCAAAAATGGCGCAGCGGCTCGCCGACCCCGAACTGCAGGAGCAAATTCGCAGCGAAATGCGAGCCAACATGGCGCGTCGCGGCGGTGCGGATGCGATGCTGGTTACGGGACCTGCAAGTCCTTTTGTCGGCATGACGCTGGCAGAAATCGCACAGGCAAGCGGCAAGGACTCTCTGCAGGCGGCCATCGATATTGCGCTGGCAGGAGATCCGTCCATCGCATCGTTCGTCATGCGTCCTGATGATATTCATCGTCTGGCGGTGCAGCCCTGGGTCATGACCGGTTCCGACGGCGGACGTGGCCACCCGCGCCTTTACGGCACCTACCCGAAGGCATTCCAGGATTTCGTCGTCCGCAACGCATTGCTGTCGCGCGAGCAGTTTGTGCACCGCAGCAGCGGGCTGGTCGCGGAGACCTTCGGGCTTTGTGATCGCGGCTTTCTCCGCGAAGGGTTCATCGCCGACATTGCCGTCATCGATGCGAAATCGTTTCGCTCAACGGCAAGCTATGAACAGCCCACAGAATTGGCCAGTGGCGTCGAAGCGCTATTGGTCGGCGGCGAAATGGTGCTGGGACCCGACTATACTGGCGCCTTGCCCGGGCGTGTGTTGAGGAAAACGGCTTGCAAATAATCAGTGGAAAATATGCCTGGCTGTGGCTGATCGCCCTGTGTGCAGCGGTTCTAGGGTTCGCCAGCACGCTGGATCCTGCCTTGGTTGCAGAAAAAGGTCACTACGGAATGCTCGCACTGGTTCCGGCACTGGCAACGCTGGTCATCTGCTTCGCAACTCGCAACGTTATCTTCGCATTATTTATGGGCGTTGTGCTCGGCGGCATGGTGACCGGGCAATTCAATATTGTGCAAAGCTTTCTGATTCCGAGTCTCGGCACGACACGCTTCGCGGAAATTCTACTGGTCTATTTGTGGGCGCTGGGTGGATTGATAGGCGTCTGGAATCGCAATGGCGGTGCTTATGCCTTCGCCCAACACATTTCAGAGAAACATGTGAAGTCGCGCCGCTCCGCGCTGTTCTTTACCTGGATCATGGGCGTCATCTTTCACCAGGGTGGCACGATCAGTACGGTACTGACCGGGACGACCGTGCGCCCCGTTGCAGACCGGGAAAAAGTTGCACACGAAGAGCTGGCGTATGTGGTCGATTCCACGGCTTCTCCGGTCGCGACGATTATTCCCTTCAACGTCTGGCCCGTCTATGTCGCCGGGTTGATTGTGTTGCCATCGATGAGCCATTTCATTGCCGACCGCGACGCGGCTATTACTTTGTTCTTAAAAGCAATCCCGTTCAATTTCTATGGCTGGCTCGCCGTAACGTTCACACTGTTGTACGCGCTCGACAAGCTGCCCTGGGTTGGTAAGACGATGCGTGCGGCGCGGACGCGTGCGCAGGAAACCGGTGAACTGGACAGCCCGGATGCGAAACCGATGATGTCCAGGGAACTCGCCGATCGCAATGTGCCGGAAGGCTACACGCCGTCGGTCATCGACTTCTTTGTGCCTATCGTCATTCTGCTCGGCGTTTCGATCATCCCGTACTTCGTCAGCGGCAGGCTGATGGTGTTCGAGGCCTTCGGGCTGGCACTTGTCGGCAGCATGATGAGCTCGATTATTCGCGGCATGAAAGTCAGTGACGTCTTCGAAGGACTGATTGATGGCATCAAGGGCGTTACCGTCGGCGCGATCATCCTCGGACTCGCCGTTACGCTGGCCAAAGTTTCGGAAACCGTCGGCGCATCGGCGTTCGTCATCGAATACAGCACGGCATTTTTCAATGCTGCACCGTATGTCCTGCCCGGCATCCTGATGATCATTTGCATGCTGGTGTCATTCTCGGTCGGGTCGTCGTGGGGCACCTACGCGGTGGTTTTCCCGATTGCGCTGCCGCTCGCCTACGCAATTTCACCCGATCCGACCTTCGTGACTCTGTGTTTTGGCGCCATCATGGGTGGTGCCGTTTTCGGCGACCAGTGTTCGCCGATATCCGACACGACAATTCTGTCCTCGCTGGCCTGCGGTTCCGACCTGATGGACCATGTTTTCACGCAGTTGCCACTGGCTCTGTCTGCTGCTGCCATCGCAATCACGCTCTATACGGCCGGAGCACTGTTCCTGACCGGCTGATGTTATATAATCGCCGGCCAGACCGGGCATAAGACCCGCGCTTTCCAATCACATCCGTCGGAGCAATACTTTGAGTCGGGACCAGAAGTTTTTTGATATGTACTCCCTCGTCATTGGCGTCCTTGCCGCGGTCGCACTCGCGATTCTCGTGCTGGCAATGAAAATGCAGGACCTGACACAGGGCGTATACACCCGCGACACGGATGAATACCAGCGCGCGGTCCTTGAACGAATACAGCCCGTTGGCCAGGTCTACCTGCCGGGCGAACAGCATGCAGCCGCCGCACCGACGGTTAACACCCCGGCACAGCCGGAGCCGGTCGCAACGGTTCTTACGGGTCCGCAGGTCTACAACCAGGCCTGCAGTGCCTGCCATGGTGCGGGCATCGGGGGCGCGCCGATACTCGGCGACGCGGCGCAATGGGTCGAACGTATCGCCCAGGGCGAGGACACACTCAAGCAACATGCCCTCGAAGGCTTTACCGGCTCCGCCGGTTACATGCCGCCGAAAGGCGGGCGCATGGACCTGTCCGATGGCGAAATCACCGATGCCGTCGAATTCATGATCGGCGAGGTCAACTAGCGCACCAGCCTAGTTTTGCCGGTCCATACAGCGTAGCGACAGGGCCTCTGCGACGTGCGGTGGCGCAATTTTTTCGTCCTGCGCCAGATCGGCAATCGTTCTTGCGACGCGCAGCACCCGGTGGTGCGCCCTGGCTGACAAGTTGAACCGTTCAGCCGCTGCCTCCAGCATTGACCAGCAGTCGTCATCGGCATCGCAGGCCGCCTCGAACGCCTCACCGCGTAAGCACGCGTTACAAGATCCACTGCGGTCCAGTTGCAGCCGCCGGCTGGCTTCGACGCGCGTACGAACATCGCGACTGGACTCTGCGCTAACACCGTTCGCCTTCAGCGAATTCGTCGCAGGACGCGACACCTCAACATGCAGGTCAATGCGATCGAGCAATGGCCCGGAAATCCTGCGCCGATAAGCGACGACCCGGTCCGCGCTGCAACGACAATCTGCAAAGCGATCGCCGAGATATCCACATGGACACGGATTCATGGCCGCAATTAATTGGAACCGCGCCGGGTAGTCCGCCTGACCGCCGGCACGCGCAATAGTGATCGCGCCGGTTTCGAGGGGCTCGCGCAATACCTCGAGCGCGCGCCTGTTGAATTCCGGTAATTCATCCAGAAACAATACGCCATTGTGTGCCCGCGAGATTTCACCGGGTCGAGGGCCCGGTCCGCCACCGACCAGCGCCGCAGCCGATGCCGTGTGATGCGGGCTGCGAAACGGCCGCTGCCGCATGCTCCGCAATTCGATGCCGACACCCAGCACCGAATTGACCGCGGCTGTTTGCAGTGCTTCCTCGTTTGTCATGCTGGGCAAAATGCCCGGCAGACGGCGCGCGAGCATGCTCTTGCCCGTCCCGGGAGGACCGACGAGTAATAGGTTATGTCCGCCGGCCGCGGCGATCTCCAGCGCACGCCTGGCTTGCTGCTGGCCGCGAACATCGCGCAGATCTTTCTGCACCGTCTCGATATTCGGCGGATCCGTTCGTGTAGTGACCGCGATCGGCTTGCGACCTGCGAGATGCGCACAGACATCGGATAGTGAGTCGACAGCGATGACCCGGTTGCATACCAGTGACGCCTCCGCCGCATTGCCAGTCGGCACAATCAACTTTCGCCCCGCCATTGCCGCACTCATCGCGGCAGGCAGGATTGCCGGTACGCTGCGTAGCTCGCCGTTCAGCGACAACTCTCCGTACACTTCGACGTCGGTAAGCGTTTGCCGCGGAAACTGCTTCTTTGCGGCAAGAATGCCGAGCGCAATCGCAAGGTCGTAGCGGCCGCCCGACTTCTTCATTGCCGCGGGACCCAGGCTTACGGTGATTCGCTGTTGTGGAAACTCGAAGCCGGAACTCAGCAAGGCGCTGCGAACGCGATCCTTGCTTTCGCGCACGGCGGTCTCAGCCATGCCAACAATCGTGAATACCGGCAATCCACCGGACAGGAATACCTCAATCGTGACCGGCGGTGCATTTGTGCCGTACTGTGCTCGACAATGCAGAATTGCGAGGCTCATTTGCCGGGCCCTCCGTGGCCGCGATCATGATGCAGAATGCTTAACGCTTATTCTCGATCGCCTCGAGTTTTTCCTCCAGCTCCTCAAGTTTCTGTCGAGTCCTCGCCAGCACCGCCTCCTGTACGTCGAATTCTTCCCGGGTCACGAGGTCCAGTTTATCGATCCCGCTGCGCAGGACTGCCTGGAAGTTGGACTCCAGGTCGTCGCGCATAGAGCGCAGGCTGCCGGGAACCGATTCCGCGAGTTTTTTCGCCAGATTTTCGATGCTTTCTTTCGTCATGGGGAATTGATACCTGAGCGATCACGAAAACGCCAGCAGCGAATCGCTGCCGTCCGCTAAGAAACCTCGCTTGCTCACCATTTTGGTGCAAGGCAGGAAAACGCCTGCACCCGAATAGCGCAAGTAAATACCAACCGGTCAAGTAAGGCGTTAATACTATTAGTATTTTAAAGCTTGGCACGCTTCCTGCTCTATAGGGTTCAAACGGCCAGCACGGCCATCAACCTGAAGGGAGCACAAACGTGAAAACCAGAATTACCTCAATTTTTGCATTAACACTTCTCGCTGCAACAAGCGCCCATGCCGATTTTTCCGCAAACCTGGGCTTCGCAAGTGACTACTACTACCGTGGCATTTTCCAGGCCGGATCTTCGGCCAGCGGCGGGCTGGACTACGAATCAGGCGGCTTCTACGCAGGCACCTGGGCGGCTGATGTTAAAGACGGCCTCGAAGTTGACGGCTACTTCGGTTACGGCGGCGAAGCCGGCGATTTCGGCTACAGCATTGGCTACACCGGCTACTTCTACACCGGCGACTTTGACGACACCTACCAGGAAATCAATCTCGGCGGTTCTTACGGACTGCTGGCTGTTGATGTCGCTGTCGGCGAGTACGAAAACTTCACCGGCCCGACGCAGGACTACACCTATTACTCGCTGACACTTGAGAAAGACGGTTTTTACGGCAAGTACGCCGGATTCTCACAGGATTTCGACGGGGAATATTTTGAACTCGGCTACGGCGCCACTGTTGCCGAGATCGACCTCGGCGTATCGCTCATCTTTAATGACGACCAGCTCAGCGGTGACGGCGAATCCGATGAAGCACTGATCTTCTCGATCGGTAAGTCATTCGACATCAAATAAATCAAAAAACAGGGGAAACATCATGAAAATGATCACTGCGATCATTAAACCGTTCAAGCTGGACGATGTACGACAGGCTGTCGCCGACATCGGAATCCAGGGCATAACGGTCACCGAAGTCAAGGGCTTCGGCCGGCAGCGCGGCCACACCGAACTTTATCGTGGCGCCGAATATGTTGTCGATTTTTTGCCCAAGGCGAAAGTCGAACTGGCTGTTGACGATGGCATCGTCGACCAGGTCATAGAGGCAATCAGCAACACAGCACGTACGGGAAAGATCGGGGACGGCAAGATTTTCGTCACCGAACTTGTTCAGGCCATTCGAATTCGCACCGGTGAAACCGGTAGCGAAGCCGTTTAGAGACTTCACGGAGGACTAAAACGTGGAAGCAACTACTCAAATAGCGGCGCAGGTAACTGAACTGTCGTACGCACTCGATACATTTTATTTTCTGGTAATGGGCGCACTGGTCATGTGGATGGCCGCCGGATTCACGATGCTCGAATCCGGCCTGGTACGGGCGAAAAATACAGCGGAAATTCTGACGAAAAATGTCGGCCTGTATTCAATCGCCTGCATCATGTACATGCTGTGCGGATACACAATGATGTACCCGGGCGATTTTGCCGGCGGCATTTTCCAGAGCATTTCAACGCTGGGCAGCGGACTCCTGACGACCAGTGACAATGCTGCAGCGGATGTCATTGCGAGCGGTGGTGACACCTATTACTCGAACCTGTCGGATTTCTTCTTCCAGGTCGTGTTTGTCGCAACGGCCATGTCGATCGTCTCCGGTGCCGTCGCCGAGCGCATGAAGCTCTGGTCGTTTTTCGCATTTTCTGTTGTCCTGACCGGATTCATTTACCCGGTGCAGGGCTTCTGGAACTGGGGCGGCGGATTTCTTACGGAGAACTTTGGCTATTTCGACTTCGCCGGTTCCGGCACCGTGCACCTGTGTGGCGCGGCCGCTGCTCTGGCGGGTGTCATCGTCCTCGGCGCGCGCAAAGGGAAATACGGCCCGAATGGCGAGATCAATGCCATCCCGGGTTGTAACCTGCCGCTGGCAACACTGGGTACATTAATCCTGTGGCTCGGCTGGTTCGGTTTCAACGGCGGATCCGAACTGAAAGTATCCGACGTAGCCGAAGCAAACGCGGTTTCCCTGGTGTTCGTCAATACCAACATGGCAGCCGCCGGCGGCCTGGTGTTCGCGCTGTTGCTGTCGCGCTTCTGGTTCGGCAAGGCTGACCTGACAATGGCGCTCAACGGTGCGTTGGCCGGCCTGGTCGCGATTACCGCGGACCCGCTGTCACCAACGCCGATAGTAGCGACCACCATTGGCGCTGTTGGCGGACTGATCGTTGTGGGATCGATTGTCGCGTTTGACAAGATCAGGATCGACGATCCGGTCGGCGCGATCTCGGTGCATGGCACGGTCGGCATCTGGGGCGTCCTGGCGGTTCTGTTCACCAACAGTGATGCGACATTTATGGGTCAGTTCGTTGGTGTCGTCAGCATCTTTGCCTGGGCATTCCTCGTCAGCCTGTTGTTCTGGTTCGCGCTGAAAGCGACGATCGGTATTCGTGTCTCGGAAGAAGAAGAATACGAAGGTGTCGATTTGAGCGAATGTGGACTCGAGGCTTACCCGGAATTCAACTCCGCCGAGTAACATAATGTTTTGCGAAAAATGATCACGACCCCTTTGTGATCAACAACTTAACGGGCCGCAAGGCCCGTTTTTTTTGCCCTGACGGGGCCCAGTTCCCGATTTCGCTGTGACCAGCATCACAACAAGCAATGGCTTGCCGTGCTTTAATAACGGCATGAAAATCCGACACCTGACAGCTGGCCTTGTTGTGATCGCTTTCACCCTTAGCGGCGGCGCGTTCGCGAACGAGATTTACAAGTGGACCGATGCCGACGGCAACGTGCATTACGGGGATCGTCCCAGCGGGCAAGCCAATGAAGAAATGTTGCAGGTCTCGTATAACCGCACGGACAACAGCGCTGTTCAGAGCCGGGTAAAAACTCGACAGGACTCCGACGCGCAGCGGCGCGAAGCGCGCGACGAAAGAGATAAGGCCAGGCAAACGGCTGAAGAAGAGCGTGCCGCGGCCGAAGCGAAGGCGGCCCGATGTGCCGATTACCGGCAGAAACTGAAGACCATGCTCGAAGCTCGCCGCGTCTACCGCGAAGATGAGAACGGCGAGCGCGTCTATTTGAATGACGTTGCGCGCGCCGAAGCGCGGACCAAAGCCGAAGAGCTCATCAAGGAAAACTGCGACAACTGAGCCGGGGTCCGAGCGCCCGACCTCACATTGACGTCGTTGCTGGCGCTACAATACCCGCTTATGTCACCGGAGCGCCGTATTGACCGTCGCCAGAGATTCCGATAACGAAACCAGCCAGGCCTATTTGCCGGACTTTTGTGCGGCCTCGACAGTATTCATCATTGTCCTGGTGGCTGCGCTGATTGCGATCATGCTGGCGCTGGCGTCGAATGACAATCAACATCCGTTCCTGATTGAGCTTTCGAAGACATCGTTCTTCGTTTTGTGGAACGCGCTGCTCAGCGCCGTGGTGCTGTGCCAGCTGCGCACTTACCTGGAGAAAGCCGGGCCGACTCGCGCTTTCGTAATCGCCTTCGCTGTACTCGAACTTGTATGCCTGCTCGTCGCCGAAGGTGCCTGGCACACGACACGCATTTTCGGGCAATCGGCGATAATCACAGGCTCACACGGTGAGTTCCTGCTGCGGACCTTCGCTATCAGCTCGATCGTGATGGCTCTGGCCATGCGTTATCTCTATATCTCCAGTGAATGGCGCCGCAGCATTGTACTCGAAGCACAGGCACGAATCAGCGCACTGCAGGCCCTGATCCGGCCGCACTTTCTGTTCAACAGCATGAATACAATCGCTTCGCTGACGCGCACCGACCCGGCACGCGCTGAGGAAGCCGTGGAAGACCTGTCCGATTTGCTGCGTGCAAACCTGGGCGGGTCCTCCAATCGTTCGTCGCTGAAACAGGAATTTGAGACCGCGGCCATTTACCAGCGAATTGAAAAACTGCGCCTCGGCGACCGCCTGAATGTGCGCTGGGAAATCGATGCGTTGCCGATGCGCGCTCGCATTCCAAGCCTGACAATCCAGCCGCTGCTCGAAAACGCCATCTACCACGGCATTGAATTGCTGCCGGACGGTGGCGATGTCGTTGTCAACGGCAAGGTAGCCGACGATCACCTGGAAATAACGATCAGTAATCCGGTCGCGAAAGGCGAACAACGCGCGACCGGTGGCAACAAAATGGCTATGTCGAATATTCGCCAACGCTTCGAGCTGGCATACGGCAATAGCGACGCGGTTCGCATTGACGACAGCGGCGAGCAATTTACCGTGACGTTGCGCTTCCCGCTCGAAGAGGATCCGTCGTGAAGGTACTGATCGTTGATGACGAACAGCCGGCCCGCGATCGATTGCGGCAGTTGCTCGACGACGAAGGTGGTTACGATGTCATTGCCGACGCCGCCAATGGCCTCGACGCGGTAACATTGTCTGCACAACTGCAGCCGGACATCGTACTGCTGGATATCCGCATGCCCGGCCTGGATGGTATCGAGACTGCGCATCATCTCAATGGCCAGGATAATCCCCCGGCAATCGTGTTTGCGACCGCGTACGACGAGTACGCAATCGACGCATTTGATGCCCGGGCGGTTGGTTACGTATTAAAGCCGGTGCGCCGCGCGAAGCTGTCTGCTGCGCTGGCCCAGGCGGCACGGCTTGCGCCAGCGACACTGCATGCCGTGGCAACTGACGCTCGATTGCCAGCGGCCCGTCGGCACGTTTGCTGCCGTACGCACGGCGAGCTCAAGCTGATCCCGATCAGCGAGATTTACTGTTTTCGTGCCGACCAGAAATACGTGACAGTCGACCACAGCGACGGCCAGGACCTGATCGACGACTCCCTGAAATCACTGGCCAGTGAATTCGGTGACGAGTTCGTGCGCATCCATCGCAGTGCACTGGTCGCCGTGAACCGCATCAGTCGTATTGAGAAAAACCGCGACGGTAAATGCCGGATTGTATTGCGCGATAACCTGCACGACGATTCGCAACTCGACGACAAAGAGCTGATAATCAGCCGCCGACACCTGGCGGAAGTTCGCCGGCGATTAACAGGAGTCTGAGCGGCTTGAAAATTCGTATTGCAACCCGCAAGAGTGCGCTGGCACTTTGGCAGGCCGAGCATGTCGCGGCTGTTTTGCAGGCCTTACCCGACGTTACTGCGACGGAGCTGGTGCCACTATCCACACGGGGCGATGAAATTCTCGATCGCAGCCTGCAGAAAATTGGCGGCAAGGGTCTGTTCATCAAGGAACTCGAAGTTGCCATGCAGGACGGCGACGCCGACATCGCCGTGCATTCGATGAAGGATGTGCCTGCGGAGTTGCCCGGCGGGTTTTGTCTCGCCGCGGTGTTGCCTCGTGCCAATTATCGCGACGCGCTGGTTGCCGCGCCCGGAACCACCGTCGCGTCGCTGCCGCGCGCTGCACTGATTGGCAGTTCGAGCCTGCGGCGCCAGGCGCAATTGCGGATGCTGCGCCCCGACCTGCGAATTGAACCGCTGCGCGGCAACGTCAATACGCGGCTGCAAAAACTGCAGGACGGCGACTATGACGCCATCGTCCTCGCGGCGGCAGGCCTGGAACGGTTGGGCCTTGAGCACCACATCAGTCACCCGTTTGCGGCCGACGAAATGCTGCCGGCGGCGGCACAGGGCGTACTGGGTATTGAGTGCCGGGACGATCGCGACGATTTGCGTCGCCTGCTCGACACGCTGAATGACGCGATGACTGTACAAACAACGACGGCCGAACGCGCCATTGCGCGCGTGTTGCAGGCCAACTGTCAGTCACCGGTTGCCGCGCTGGCCAAACTGGATTCCACGACGCTGACATTGACCGCACTGGTCGCGCACCCGAGTGGCACGCCGTTTATCCGGGACAGCCTGAACGGCCGCCCGGCGGATGCCCGGGCAATAGGCGAGCAACTGGCGCATAAATTGCTGGATAAGGGCGCCGGCGATATCCTCGCTTCGATCGAGGCGAGCGATGACTGACGCTCCGTTGGCGGGATTTGGGGTTCTTGTCACTCGCCCGCTCGCGCAGGCCACCGAATTGATTGACGCGATTCATGATGCTGGGGGAACAGCAGTCCACTTTCCGGCCATCGAAATCGTGCCACGTAGAAGAATCGACGTTGAGGAACAACTCGCGAACGCGACAGCGGCCGACATCGCCATTTTTGTCAGCCCCAACGCGGTCGAATTCGGTCAGCAGCACGCCGCCGATGCTCGTGTCGCAGCCGTCGGACCGTCTACTGCAGCAGCGCTGCGAAGCGCCGGCCACGATCGCGTCATCGTGCCGGACAGCGGCTATGACAGCGAGAGCCTGTTATTGCACCCTGCGCTGCAGGATGTGCGCGGCAAGCAGGTATTGATCGTCCGCGGCCAGGACGGGCGCGAGTTGCTAGCGGACACGCTGCGCGAACGCGGCGCACATGTATTCTGCCTGTCGGTGTACGATAGGAAATTGCCGGACCCTGGCAAATATCAACTTGAGGCAGTCGAGTCGGCCTGGCGTAACGGACAAATCGGCGCAATTGTCGTAATGAGCGTAGCCACACTGCACAATTTGGTGAATGTGCTGCCGGAATGGTGCCAGGCTCGGTTTGCCTGCGTTCCGCTGGTGACGCCTGCGGCACGTGTGATAAAAGAAGCGCTGGAACTCTATCCTGCGTCAACGCCCGTCAAGGCTGCGGGTCCGCAAGTGGACGACATGCTTGAAGCCATCATTTCCATTCACAGGAACGACACCGGACACGCGACATGAGCGAAGAACAGCAAGACCTTGAAGCCAGCAGTGACGCGGAATTCGTGGTCGAAGACAGCTCGCCGCCGGAATCCGGGCGACGCGGTAACGCGGTTGCCTGGATCGCCATCCTGCTGGCAGTCCTTGCATTGGCGGCGGTTGGCTACACCCTGTTCCTGGACTGGCAAAATGCGAGCGACAACACCGAGGCCGAAAGCCTGGCGGCAATTGAAAGCGTCGATCGCCGCATAGACGACGTTGACGAGACCCTGGCTGAACTGAACAACCGCATTGAGAATATTTCCCACCCCGATTACAGCGACGACTTCGACGCGGTCCGCAGCGACGTTGAGGAACGCATTCGCCTGCTCAATTCATTGCCATCACGAATGTCGACGATCGAAAACTCGGTTGCTTCACTCGCCGGTATATCCGCCGGTGCCCGGGAAACATTCCTGCTGGCTGAGGGTGAATACTACCTGCAGATCGCCAATGCGCAGTTGCAACTCGCCAACAATCCGGAACTGGCGGCCCTTGCCCTCGGCATGGCCGATGAACGCATTACCCAGTTGTCGGATCCGGCGCTCACCGACGTGCGGCGCGCAATCGCCGACGAACTGGCGGCGCTGGAAGTGATGGAAAAACCGGACCTCGAGGGTACAACACTGACACTCGGCAGCCTGGCGCGCGTGGTGGAGTCTTTACCGCTTGCCAGCGCGGACGACGCAAACGACGATGCAGACCGGGACAGCGACCCGGACGCCGGCGCCATGACGCGGGCCTGGGGCTCGGTCAAGGATGCGATGTCAGGAATGTTCAAGGTGACGCCGCCCGACCAGGCAAAACTGCAGCGCCTGTCCCCGGATGCCGAGTATTTCCTGCGCAGCAATATTGCTCTGCAGCTACAGTCGGCCCGGCTCGCATTGTTGCGCGGTGAGCAGGCTATATTCGAGCAGACGCTGGCCGACACCAGTGCGCTGCTGCACAACTACTTCGATACCGACAGCGAACAGGTTATCGGAACTCTGCAGACACTCAGCGAGATCGGAGACAACGTGTTTACCGTATCCGCACCGGATATTTCGACGTCGCTGCGATTACTGCGCCAATACCGAACCCTGCGCGAGAACAGCGAGTGAAATTTGGCATCATCTTTCTGACGGTCCTGATCGTCAGTGGCGTCGTCAGCTACGCCCTGATGGGCGACCAGGGCTATGTTGCGATCAATTTTCGCGGCTACCTGGTGGAAACATCCGTTCCGGGGCTGGTGCTGGTGACGGTGGCACTGTTCGGCGCAATCTGGCTGATCCGCAAGATTTACCTTGCACCGCGACGCATCGGTGAGGCCGCCGGCCGTTACCGGTCAGCACGCTCAGGGCAAAAGATGACCCGTGGCATGATTGAGATGGCCGAGGGCAATTTCGCCCGCGGCGAAAAAATGCTCGCCCGGGCAGCCAGTACCAGCGATTCGCCACTCTTTAACTATTTGCAGGCAGCACGCGCCGCGCATCTGCAAGGTCAGAACGAGCGCCGTGACGAATGGCTGCGACTCGCCTACCAGGAGATTCCGGAGGCGGCGAACGCGGTATTGCTAACCCAGGCGGACTTCCAGCTCGACCAGGGCCAGCACGAACAGGCGCTGGCGACCCTGCGACGACTGGATGAGAACTCCAAGGATCATGGCCACGCACTTGGCCTGATGGGACGCCTTTATTACCAGCTCGAAGACTGGGCGGCGTTGAGCGAGCTGCTGCCCCGCGTCAGGAAGCACGCCCAGGTGAAAGCCGAAACGCTGTTGCAATGGGAACTGCGTGTGCTGCGCGAGCAAATCGACGCGGCGGCCGATGCCGACGCGATCACGGCAGCCTGGAAAGCGGTGCCGAAGAAAATGAAGCAGGAAATCGTCCTGCAGGTGGCCTACTACGACGGCCTGATGCGGACGGATCAACACGCCCGGGCAGAAAAAGAACTCGCGTCGGCCCTGAAATCCAATTGGCGCGGGCCGCTGGTCAGACTATTCGGACTGGTACAGGGTGAAGACAGCAGCAAGCAACTCAAAAAAGCCGAGGGCTGGCTGTCGAACCACAGTGAGGACCCGGATTTATTGCTAACTGCAGCAAGGCTCTGCCTTCGCAATGAGCTGTGGGGGAAAGCACGCAGCTACCTCGAAACCGTGATCTCTCTTCGTCCCAGCCCCGAGGCCTACCGCGAATACGGTGCCCTGCTGGATCAACTGGGCGAAACACACGCGGCGGCGGAGGCCTTCAAAGACGGTCTCGGCATGGTGGCTGGAAACAAGCTGCCAGCAATCACGCATAGCTCGCAAGACTAGCAAGCAGGACCGATAGGTCTTTACTGGAATGGCTCGCTTCGCTGCGCTTTATTTCCTGTAAAGACCTCTCAGACCTGCTTTCTATCTAGAGCAGTATCCAGGCTTAACTACCTGCCAGCAGCCCTGATTTTGTTTATAGGAAATAAAGCGCAGCGAAGCGAGCCATTCCTAATAAACAAAATCAGGGCTGCTAACTGGTAAATAGCTGTTAAGGCTGGCTGCGCTTGGTGCGCAGCCACGCGGTCAGCGGCTCCCATTCTTCCCAATCCGGCCACGCCAGGTATTCCGGCAATTCGAAAATACCCAGTCCGCGCGTGTATGCGCGCACGTAGTTCTGCGCCTCGCGCAATGCCGCAATATACGGCACCCGAACCTTGGTCAGGTACTCGTCAAGATCATCGTAGATCAGGGTGTTTTCGCGCACCCGGTTCGCGACGACAGCGACCTTTGCCTGCTTCTTGGCAATTTTGGTCTGATTCTTGAGCTCTTCGAGAAACGTTGTCGTCGCCTGCATGTCTATGGTGGATGGCAACACAGGAACAACGATGGTTTCGGCATGCTTCACAAGGTCGGTCAGCTCCGCCCCGTGTGAACGGGCTGGAGCATCGATAACAAGAATGTCGGCATTGCGCGGTGCCTTGCGCAGGCCGTCCTTAAATCCTGCTACCGGAGCGATGGCGGCCCGGTCATCGGGTCGACGATCGAGCCAGTCAAGACTGGAGCGTTGTGGGTCGTAGTCAGCCAGGGCAACCGCGGCGCCCTCGGTTGCGAAATAGGATGCTATGTTGGTAGCGAGAGTGCTTTTGCCGCAGCCGCCTTTCGCGTTCAGTACCATTATGTGCCGCATGTCTGTCTCCAAGGGCGATTTGTTAGTTTGATTGGCAGTTTATGTAAACTACAGCGGCAGGATTATAAAGTCCATTGGGTAGTATTGCGAAGCAGGCAAAATCTTAAGACATGCAAATTCCCTACATCAAAATGCACGGCACCGGAAACAAGATCCTGCTGGTCGATCAGCGCACCAGTACGTTCTCGCCACCCGATGCCAGGATCATTCGTCGTCTTGGCGACGAGGAAAGTGGACCCGGCTTCGATGCATTAATGTGGATCGGTCCCGACAATGGCGACGGCGCCCTCGCCAGTTATCGTGTATTCAATGCCGACGGTTCGGAAGTCGAGCAATGCGGCAACGGCGTACGCTGTGTCGCGAAATACCTGGCGGGCGACGCAGCTGAAGAGCAGCAATTCTGGCTCGCGAGCCCGGCAGGCCCCATCGCTGCGAAGGTTTTTGCGGACGGTCAGGTTGCGGTCTCGATGGGCGCACCGGTTTTCGAGCCGGCGTCGATACCGTTTATCGCCGACATGGCGGCCGACGTCTACCCGTTCCGCGCCGGCGACCGGGAGCTTGAAATCAGTGCCGTATCGATGGGCAATCCGCACTGCGTCCTGATGGTAGCCGACGTGGCAGCGGCTCCGGTTGGCGAGCTGGGCCCCCTGATTGAACACCATGAACGGTTTCCACAACGCACCAACGTCGGCTTCATGAGCATCAAAGCTCGAAATGAAATATCGTTGCGCGTACACGAGCGCGGCGTCGGCGAGACTGCCGCATGCGGCACCGGCGCCTGCGCAGCGGTCGTATCCGGGCGCCGCCGGGGGCTGCTGGATGACGAGGTCACGGTGAGGCTGCCCGGCGGTCAAGTCATGGTAAGCTGGCGCGGCGGCGACGCAGCGGTATGGCTCAAAGGTAATGCCGAGTTGATTGACGATGGAATGATAAATCTACAGGAATGAGCAAAGTATGAGTACGCAAGCAGAAGTCGATTACACAGACGCGGAATTGTCCGAGCAGGCGGTGCATGATTACCTGGTCACACATCCCGATTTCTTCGAAAATCACGCGGCACTTCTCAATTCCCTGCACCTGCCGCATTCAACCCGTGGTGCTGTATCACTCGTCGAGCGTCAGGTTTCGGTGCTGCGGCAAAAGGAACTGAAGCTCGAAAAGCAGCTTAAGGAACTCATCGACGTCGCCCGTGCCAACGATGTCCTGGCCGCAAAAATCCACCAGCTGGCCATGCAGCTGATGGCTGCAAGCGATCTCAAATCGACAGTCAGTGCACTTGAAGTTGCAATGCGCAGTGGCTTCGGGGCAGAACAGGCGGTACTGGTCATCTTTGGTGACCCGGATGCTTTCGACGACGTTGCCGCCGGCCGTTTCTTCCGGGTCATTGCCAGGGATGACGAACAACTCAGCCCGTTCAAGACCTTTCTGAAAGGCAACTCGGCGCGTTGCGGACGCATCCGTGATGCGCAAAAAGAGTTTCTTTTCCAGGACGACGCCAGCGAAGTGGGATCGGCTGCGCTGGTGCCGCTCAGTGAGAGCTGCGAAATCGGCTTCCTGGGGATCGGCAGCGCCGACACCAATCGCTTTCACCCGGGAATGAGTATCGACTTCCTGACGCGTCTGGGAGAGCTTGTTGCCGGTGCACTGAAACGCTTTTAAGTACCCGCCTGCAGTGACTGCAATGAGCTGGATCGACAAATTTATTCGGCACCTGGAACTCGAGCGCAGGCTGTCACCCGAAACCTGCAAGAATTATCGGCGCGATCTTAATGTGTTGCGCGAATTTCGCGACGCCGCGGGCATCGACAGCTGGCAGGGGCTCGACAGCGAGCATTTCCGGGCATTCTCGGCGAGCAGCTACCGCAAGGGGCTGGGAGCCCGCAGTATTCAACGCCGCCTGTCCGCCTGCCGCAGCTTTTACCGCTACCTGATGCGTGAAAAACACGTCGCAAAAAACCCGGTCAACGGCGTCTCGGCGCCCAAAGCCAACAAGCGGCTGCCGGGCAACCTGGATGCGGACCGCATGGCACATTTGCTCAATATTCCCGGCGATGGTCCGCTGGTCGATCGCGACCGGGCGATACTCGAGCTGTTGTACTCCTCGGGTCTGCGACTGTCGGAGCTGACCGGCCTGGATTGCGATGACGTGGATACTCACGACGCAACCGTGCGTGTCACCGGCAAGGGCAACAAGGACCGAATCATCCCGGTCGGCCGCAAAGCCCTGGATGCCCTGCGCATCTGGATGGCCGCTCGTGGTGAACTGGCGTACGAGGATGAAAAGGCGCTGTTTGTCAGCAATCGTGGTTCGCGCATCAGCACCCGGTCGGTGCAGGCCCGGGTTGACCACTGGGCAAAACGACAGGGCATCGAAGTCAAAGTCTATCCGCACCTGTTTCGCCATTCCTTCGCCACCCACCTGCTGGAATCGAGTCATGATTTGCGTGGCGTCCAGGAGCTGCTGGGCCACGCCAACATATCGACGACGCAGGTCTATACGCACCTTGATTTCCAGCATCTGGCCCAGATATACGACCAAACACACCCACGGGCGCGAAAAAAAGACTAGAGCCTCGCGCCAAACAGGACGGAACGAATGGAACAATTTCGAGGCACGACCATCGTCTCGGTGCGTCGCAATGGCAAGGTTGCCATCGCTGGCGACGGCCAGGTCAGCATGGGCAACACAGTCATGAAGGGCAATGCGCGCAAGGTCAGGCCACTGGCTGACGGACGCGTCATTGCCGGATTTGCAGGCGGCACGGCCGATGCATTCACGCTGTTCGAGCTGTTCGAAACCAAGCTTGAGCAATACGGCAACCTGACGCGAGCCGCGATCGAGCTGGCGAAAGACTGGCGCACCGATCGCCGCTTGCGGCGGCTGGAGGCATTGCTGTGCGTTGCAGATGCGGAAACGTCGCTGATCATCTCCGGCAACGGCGATGTCATCGAGCCCGAAAACGACCTGATGGCCATCGGCTCCGGCGGCCCGTTTGCCCAGGCAGCAGCACTCGCCCTGCTGGAAAATACCACCCTCGAAGCGTCTGATATCGCCGAGAAAGCCTTGCTGATCGCCGGCGAAATCTGCGTCTTCACCAACCAGAACATCATTATCGAAACACTGCAGGAGCCTGCGCCGCGCGCGGATTAAACCATGTCACAGATGACCCCCAGAGAAATCGTCCAGGAACTGGACAAGCACATTATCGGCCAGGACGACGCGAAGCGGGCCGTCGCTATTGCGCTCAGAAATCGCTGGCGCCGCGTGCAGGTCGATGAGCCACTGCGCAGCGAGATTACGCCGAAGAACATTCTGATGATCGGACCCACCGGTGTCGGCAAAACCGAGATTTCCCGTCGCCTGGCGCGACTCGCGCGGGCGCCGTTCATCAAGATCGAGGCAACCAAGTTCACCGAGGTTGGCTATGTCGGCCGTGAGGTCGACAGCATTGTCCGTGACCTGATGGACACCGCCATCAAGATGATTCGCGAAGACGCGATGGACAAGGTTCGTCATCGTGCCGAAGACGCTGCGGAAGAACGCGTCCTCGATGCGTTGTTGCCACCGGCCAGCTCGAGTGCCGGCTTCACCGCCGATAACGAGTCAGCCGACAGCGACACGCGGCAGAAATTTCGCAAGATGCTGCGCGAAGGGAAGCTCGACGACAAGGAAATCGAAATCGAAATCCAGGCGCTGCCGGTCGGCGTTGAAATAATGGCGCCTCCGGGAATGGAGGACATGACAAGCCAGTTGCAGGGCATGTTCCAGAATCTCGGTGGCAATCGCAGCAAAACCCGCAAATTGAAGGTCAAGGAAGCGTTTCGGCACCTGACCGATGAAGAAGCGGCGCGGATGATCGACGACGAGGAGCTCAAGACACAGGCGCTCGAAGCCGTCGAACAGCACGGCATTGTGTTCCTTGACGAACTCGACAAAGTCGCGCGCAGCAGTGGTACACAGGGCGCGGACGTGTCACGCGAAGGCGTACAACGCGACTTACTGCCGCTGGTTGAAGGGTCAACCGTAAATACCAAGTACGGCATGGTCAAAACGGACCACATCCTGTTCATTGCCTCGGGTGCCTTCCACGTATCCAAGCCGTCGGACCTGATCCCGGAGTTGCAAGGTCGATTCCCGATTCGCGTGGAACTCAAGTCGCTGACAACCGACGATTTCGTGCGCATCCTGACAGAAACGGATTCGTCCCTGACTTCCCAGTACACGGCCCTGCTGGCAACCGAAGACGTGGCGCTCAGTTTTGCCGAAAGCGGCGTACGGCGACTCGCGGAAGTGGCCTACCAGGTCAACGAGAACACCGAGAATATCGGCGCGCGTCGCCTGCATACGGTCATGGAACGGCTTCTTGAGACGATTTCCTTTGAGGCATCCGACAAAAGCGGCAGCAAGCTCACCGTCGATGCCGGCTATGTAAACGATCATCTCGCCGATCTGGCCAAGAACGAAGATCTGAGCCGCTATATATTGTGATCTTCGTCGCGAGTGCGGGTATTCTTAGCGCATGAATACAGGCGACGAAAATACCACGCACTTTGGCTTCCGGACCGTCGGCAAGGGTGACAAAGCCGGCCTGGTGCGCGGCGTGTTCGATTCGGTCGCTGATAAATACGACATCATGAACGACCTGATGTCGGCCGGCCTGCATCGCCTCTGGAAGCGTTTCACCATTGATCAGGCAGCCGTACACAGCGGCGACGTGGTGCTCGACCTGGCGGGCGGCACCGGCGACCTGGCGCGCGAATTTTCGAAAAAAGTCGGCAAGACCGGTCAAGTCGTACTGGCCGACATCAATGCCGCCATGCTGCGCCAGGGCCGCAGCCGCCTTATCGACGCGGGTATCGCCGGCAACGTTGCCATCGCGCAGGTCGACGCACAGGCATTGCCGTTCAAAGACGGCACGTTCGATTGCATCACCGTCGCTTTCGGCCTGCGCAACGTGACTGACAAGGACGCCGCGCTGGCGTCGATGTTGCGGGCTCTGAAGCCCGGCGGCAAAGCCCTGATCCTGGAGTTTTCCGAACCGCACGAAGCTGTTCGGCCGGCCTATGATCTTTATTCCTTCAAGGTGCTGCCGGTACTCGGCAAGCTGGTCACGGACGATCCGGACAGCTACCAGTACCTTGCAGAATCCATTCGCATGCATCCCAACCAGGAAACGCTGCAGTCCATGATGGAAGACGCCGGCTTTGAACGTTGCCGCTTCCACAACCTGGCGGCCGGTATTGTCGCGCTGCATATCGGCTATCGGATCTAGGCGCTGATGGACCCGCTTGATGCATTGCTGCGCCCGCTCGTCAAAATCCTGAACCGCAATATTGCGCAAACCACACCAGCGCGTGAATTATGCCGCGAACTGTCCGGGACGATCGTCGCAGTCCGCGTCACCGATTCGGCCCTGGCTGCATGGTTTGTCGTACATGACGACATGTTGTCCATTGAATCCGGCCTCGACGCCGAGCCTGACGTATTGCTCGAGGGATCGCTCCTGACGCTGGCGCGCATGGCCGGGGAATCGGGTGAGGCCGCCATCCGTGACGGTTCACTGTCACTCAGTGGCGACGCCGAACGCGCCGACCGGTTTCAACGTCTGTTGATGCTTGCCAAGCCGGACCTCGAAGAAGAGCTGTCTGGCGTTGTCGGCGATATCGCTGCACACCGTTTGGGCGAGATGGCGCGGGGCCTCGGTCGCTGGGGCCGCGACGCCCGCAGGACACTCGGCGAGAATATTCGCGAGTATCTGCAGGAAGAAAGCCGGGATGCGCCGAGCCGCTACGAGGTGGACCGCTTTACAGCTGACGTCAATACGCTGCGCGACGACGTCGCGCGAGTCGAGGCAAGACTGAACCGACTGCGGAACAGCGACTGAGATGAATAATCGTCGTACCTTGTTTCGCTTACTGGCTATCCAGCGCGTATTGGTGAAATACGGGCTCGACGACGTCATCAAGGAAACGCACTTGCTGCGCCCGCTGCGGTTTATTTTTTACCTGTCACCAACGCGTCGCAACCGCTCAGCGCCGTTGGGCGAACGCATTCGCCTGGCACTGGAAGAACTGGGTCCGATATTCGTCAAGTTCGGGCAGGCACTCTCAACCCGACGCGACCTGCTGCCGGCGGATATCGCCGACGAACTCGCCAAATTGCAGGACGCGGTTCCCCCGTTTCCCGCCGAACAGGCGATCGCTATTCTCGATGCCGCCTACGCCAGGCCTGTAGATGACGTCTTCGAACGCTTTGACAAGGAACCGCTTGCGGCCGCCTCGATCGCCCAGGTGCATACGGCGAAGCTTAGTTCGGGTCACGAGGTCATCGTCAAGGTATTGCGGCCGGGCGTTCTCGATCAGATCGAAAAAGACCTCGCCGTGCTGCGCCTGCTCGCCGGTCTCGCGGATCGATATTGGGAGCACGGCAAGCGACTGCGGCCACTCGAGGTCGTCGACGAGTATGAAAATACCATTCTCGACGAACTTGACCTGATGCGTGAAGCGGCAAATACCGCGCAGCTGAAGCGCAATTTCCAGGGCTCGGATATGTTGTATGTCCCGGATGTCTACTGGGACTATTGCCGGCCGGAGGTCCTGGTGCAGGAACGCATCTACGGTACGCCGATCAGCGACATGGCGGCGCTCAAGGCCGCAGGCGCCAACATCCAGGTGCTGGCGGAAAATGGCGTCGAGATTTTTTTCACGCAGGTGTTTCGGCATAATTTTTTCCACGCCGACATGCACCCGGGGAACATTTTTGTCATCACGACCGACCCTGAGCAGCCAAAATATGCGGCTGTCGACTTTGGCATCGTCGGCACGCTGAGCCCGGAGGATCAGCGCTATCTCGCCGAGAACTTCCTCGCGTTTTTCGATCGTGACTATCACCGCATCGCCAAGTTGCACCTCGACAGCGGCTGGGTGCCAGCGGAGACCCGCGTGGACCAACTCGAAACGGCGATTCGTACGGTGTGCGAGCCGATTTTCAACAAACCCCTCGCCGAGATTTCGTTTGCGGCACTGCTGATGCGCCTGTTTCGCGTCGCGCAACGCTTCAACGTGGAAATCCAGCCGCAGATGATCCTGCTGCACAAAACGCTGTTTAATATTGAAGGACTTGGCCGGGCCCTGTACCCGCAACTCGACCTCTGGAAAACAGCGCATCCGGTCATGCAGCGCTGGATGGACGACCAGGTTGGCCCGCGCGCGATGCTGCACGACCTGCGCGAGAACCTGCCACAACTGCGCGATGCGCTGCGAGATTTACCGGGCATCGTTCGTCACCTCGGCGAACAGGCGGCCGAGGGCCGGTACACAGTTGAATTGAAGTCCCGGGAACTCGAAAAAATGCAGCGACAACTGCAACAGCAGCGGCAACAGCGCTTCTGGCTCGCCGGCGCGGCAACAGCCTTGTTAAGCGGTACTGTCCTGCTGGGTCTCGGCATCACTACGGCTGGCGCAGCCCTGCTCGCGGCCGGCGGAATCGCCGCTTATTTTGGACGTCCCTAGTCCGGCCCGGCCAGCATCGCTCTAAGCCTGTTTCTCCTCGTCGAGCAAAAAACCTACCTCTCGACCGGTTTCGGACAGCGCGAATATCCGGTAGCCGAGCGCGCGCAGTTTTTCGATGCTTGCGGCGGTCCGTCCTTTTCCGATACCGGGAAAGCGGTGGTGAAACTCGACCAACAGTTGCCGCGGTAGCCGCTCTACCGACTGCAAGCCGGCGAGTATGTCGTATTCGGCGCCTTCGACGTCCATCTTGACCAGGTCCACCCGGCCGTGACCCAACTGCTCCATTATTGAGGCAATCGTATACGCCGGTGCATCGATGAAATCATCTGCATCACCCGCATTTGCGTCGGCAGTCCACATGACCTCGGCACTTTTGCCGTGTCGATTGACGCGGCGGTACAGACGAAGGTGACCGTCCTGACCGCTCGCAGCCCAGGGCTTGAAAATAAATTCGCGCGGCAGGTCCTGCTTCGAAACCCACTCCATCGCATACGGTGTCGGGTCGAAGGCATACACCGTTGCCCCAAAACGTTCGATCAGGTCCAGGTCGAAATCAATCGAATCACCAACACCCAGTGAATAAATGATCGACTCCGCGCTCAAACGATTGCCAATAAAAGACCAATCGGCGGTTTCCGTCGTTTCGACGCTCACTTCCGGGCGCAACCAAAGCTCCTTGCCCGACAGGCGTTTCAGAAACAGCTTGATCGGCCAGAACCACGGTTGCCGCTTCATCCACCCGGATGTTCTCATGGACGCATTCTTCGAGTCATAGCTGGTTCTCCGGGACGATCCTCAGCAGAAAGGCCTTGAAGCGGTGCCAGCGGCTGGCTTGCGGTTCGGACTGTTCGACGACTTCAACCCCATCAATGGTCGCTCGCCATCGCAATCGGCGATGGTCATCAAGTTCGACACGATAAGCCACTTCCTGAAAATGTTGAAGCGCATTCTCGGCCATCGACCCGGCCAGTGACGCATTTGGTACAAGCATTCCCATTTCCGAGTTGATCGCTATCGATCGTGGATCGAGATTCAGGGAGCCGATGAAGACAGTCTGGCGATCGATGATCATGCCCTTGGTGTGCATGGTCCGGGAGCCGGATCTCGCGTGCGCACGCACTTCATAGAGCTCAACGCCAGCCTCGATAATACGCTTCCGGTACTTGGCATAGCCCGCGTGCACCGCTGTGTGATTGTTCGACGCCAGCGAATTGGTCACCAGCACCACGCGCACGCCTTTATCGACAATCGACTTCCAGAACGCGACACCCGCTTTTCCCGGCACGAAATAGGGTGTCATTACGATGACCTCCCGCGTCGCATCATCGATCACTTCCAGCAACTGTTGAACCAGCAGCATCTGGTCGGGCGATACTCGTGATGTCAGCTTGTCTGGCTCATCCGTCAGTACCGTTGCATCCGCGGAGTACAGGGATTGAGCACCCCCGACCATGGCCTGGATCAGGCCGGTGTGAATCGCCGTCCGATAGACCTGTTCCCCGCGTTGCCGAGCACTGTCATTGACTTCAGCGCGGGCAGTGGCAAGATCCTCGCGCGTATATTTGCGGGCGAACGCAGTCATTGGCACCGAGCGCCGGTGATTCCAGAAGCGGTCAAAGACTTCCGAAACGTCATGGGCTACCGGCCCGATCGCCAGCATGTCCAGATCCAGAAATTCACTTTGCGGCCGCAGATCGAAATATTCATCGGCGATGTTTCTGCCGCCAACAATTGTCGCCTGGTTATCGACGGTAAACGACTTGTTGTGCATGCGCCGATTCGCCGACCGAAACGTGGCCACCTTGTTGATAGCACTAACGCCACGTCGAGAGACAGGATTGTGCAACCGCACCTCAATATTCGGATGCAGGTCGAGCAACTCAAGCTCTTCATCCTCGATCGTGGTGAAAATATCATCGAGCAGGAAGCGCACGCGAACACCGCGATCGGCAGCGCGCAACAGCGCTCCGGCAAACACTTGTCCCGCTGTATCACCCTTCATCAGAAAGGTTTGTACGTCGATACTTTTTTCCGCAATTTCCGTCAGGCGCAACCTGGCGCCGAGCGCGTCCGTCCCGGACGCCAACGGGAAAAACCCTGACGGACCCGGGTTGTTCTGCTGCCACAACACAACCTGTCGCCGCAGCGTCGTATCCAGCGCCGGGCTGATTGCCTCGCTGGCAACACGCGGGTGATCGAAACGGGTACTCAGGCAGGCAGTGGCCGAAAACAGCAGGAACCCCAACAACAGGCCGTTGCGGATTCGGATCATCAGGCGCCTGGCATCGCCCGTTATCATTCTTGCCGTATTCACAGGGTGACCATACTTGAGAACGCCGCGCGAGTGCACCGCTGCGGCAATTGTCCGTTTGTACAATTCGCACGGCTTGCGTAGTCTGCCCCGATGGCAATTCCGGCATCGAAGCACTCGTACCCCCCGACATGACCCGGTCCTGGCCGACACTGCCGGTTTCCATCGCGGGGGTGATTCTGACTGCGGTGTCAGTGTTTCTGCTGCTCGATCTCAGGATCGAGGCTGACGTATACGGATTGCTCGGCCAGCAGGACCCGGCTGTGAAATTGTTCGATGAGTTGTCCTCGCAAACTCCCGGGCTGGAAGAGTTGCTAATTGTTTGCGACAGCGAGTCGATGCTTGATCGCCCAGTCCTGAACCGATTGGTTGACCTGGACGGCGTTACGGCACACACGCGATCCTATTTGCAAAGCGGCAAGTCACCGGTCTACGGCTTTTCGCTCGCAGTCGACGCGTCGGACTGGCAGGAAACCCGTCCTGTCATGATGCAGGCGAGCGATATTCTTGCCGAGGCCGCACCGCAATGTGGCCTGACCGGAACACCCGCAATCGTTTATGAAATGCAAAGTCGCGTCGACAAGGATTTGCGCGTGGCCATTGCGCTGGCGGTGGTGTTTGTCAGCCTGCTGTTTGCGTTCGTCTACAGAATCGGCTTACTCGCTTTGTTCATGATGATTCCAGTCGGTCTCGGCATCGCGTGGGGCCTGGCGGCATACAGCCTGATACGCAACGAATTGACCTTGCTCGCAGCGACAGTGCCGACACTGCTGCTCGGTATCGGTATCGATCACTGCATTCACATGATCCAGTCCTGCCGCTACGCGATAACACATGACCGGAAGCCGCGGCAGCAGGCGGTATTGCTCGCGTGGACACGAATGCTACGGCCGGTCACGCTGGCCAGTCTTACGACAGCAATTACATTCGTTGCGCTTGGCCGCGCCAACCTGAGCGGCTTTGTCGATCTTGGCTGGTCTGGCGCACTGGTTACCCTCGGCGTTTACGCCGCCTGCATGGGCTTGCTGCCGCTCGTATTGTTGTATTGCCCCGAACAATGGCTGCTGCGCACCACGACATTCGATCGCCCGGTACGACGCCTCGCACCGGTTATCAGTCGCCACGGCGCACTGCTGTCTTCAATCGCTGTTGTACTGGCGTTGCTGGCGTCGTTGAGTGCCAGCAATCTCGAGATGTTAAGCGACAATCACAAGCTTGAGACCAGTGGCCTGCCCTCCCGCGATTTGCAAGAGCGTATAGCCAATGAGCACGAGTTGACGACCTCGCCGTTGCTATTGCTGTTCGATAATGCCGATGACGCCATCGAGCTGCTGGCTGCGACAGACCGCCCGGTCGAAATCAATTCGATGATGGCGATCCCGGAAGTGGATGGCCTGTTGCAGGTGCACCCGGTCGATAATCCATTCCTTCGCGCCGATTACGACCGTACGCTGGCAGCCCTCGGCCAATGGATATCGGCGGAGGGCCTCGGCACCTGGACAGCGAGCGGTGCCCCTGCCCTGAATGCCCGGATCGATGAGTTGCTGACAAAAGACGTACCGCGAGTGCTGCCATTCGCCGCGCTGGCGATCTTCGCGGTATTGGTCATTGGCACACGCAGCGTCCTTTTGCCGATCGTGATTCTGGCGCCGCTGTCACTCGCACTGATCTGGCTCGCGGGGGTAATGAGCCTGTTTGGAATCGCGGTATCCGCAGTAACGATCGCGATCGCACCGCTGGTGCTGGGAATCGGTGTTGACGGTGGCGTCCACTTCGTTTCTTCGTGGCAACGCCACGACGGCCAGCTCGAGGAAGTATTTGCCGAAACCGGGCTGGCGATCATTGTTACCGTGACGACCTCGATCGCTGCGTTCGGGACGTTTGTGATTTCGGACAGTCCCTCACTCATTCGCTTTGGCTCACAAGCCTCGCTGGCACTGGCGGGTTGTTTGCTGGTTACGCTTACGCTGCTGCCAACCATCGCGCGTCGCTGGCTGCCCCCACGTGACCGCAAAGGTGAGGCCTGATGCTGAAGCCTGTCGCAAGATTACTGCTACGCCTCGGCGGCTGGACGCCGGTCGGTGAAATTCCGGACGTGCCAAAAGCCGTGTTTATCGCTGCACCGCACACGTCGAACTGGGACGGGATCTGGGCACTGATTTACAAGGTTGCGATTGGCATTGAAATCCGCTTCTTCGCAAAGTCGGCGCTGTTCTGGTTTCCGCTCGGCACCCTGTTACGCGGGCTCGGCGGCATTCCACTGGATCGCAGTAAAGCGCAGTCGGCGGTGGCCGAGGCTGTTGCAATGTTCGAGAAGAACGACAGCTTCTATTTCGGGCTCGCGCCCGAGGGCACGCGAGCCCATCGCAAACACTGGAAAACGGGCTTCTACAGGATCGCCAAAGCCGCTGAAGTACCGGTGTTTCTGGGCATCATTGACTACGGCAGGAAGCGTGTCGGGATCGCCGGGAGACTCGACCTGACGGACGATGCGGAGGCAGACCTTCGAAAATGCGCCGAATTTTACAAAGACATCGTCGGCCGTCATCCCGAAAACACGACGCCAGTTCGATTCGAATAAGCGCATGGTGTCAGAAACCCGCTGAGCAGGCCCTGACACCCGCGCGTACTATTCGTCATTCGTAACGGTAGTTGACCTCAAACCCAATCTGTCGCCCCGGCTTCATCGGCCCGGCCGTCCAGAGACCGGCGATTGATGTCAGGTTACCCCAGTTCGCCTCGTCCTCCAGGTTCTTGCCGTACAACGATACGGACCAGCGATCGTCTGCCGAAAACCAGTTCACACTCGCATTCGTGCGGCGTTGATCGACAAAATTCTGATCATTGCTGTCGTTATACGGGTGTCCCTCGCGAAAACTGTGATTCGCCATCAGATTAACCAGGCCGGAGCCCAGCGGAATATCCCAGGAAAAACCAAGACTGTAGTTAGTGGGTGCCAGCCGTGGCAGTTCGTTGCCGATCAACACTGCGTCCGGGGCCAGCGCACCGACGAGACGCAACTGCGCCTCGAATGCCGGCACGAAGGGATTGTAGCTATCGTACTCACCGTCCTGCCATCCGTACGATGCGTTGATGGAAAAATTATCCGTCAACAAGGCCACGAATTCGGCTTCAATCCCCTTGATCGTGACGTCGCCGGCATTAATCGTCGCCTGCAACACGATGACCTGCGGATCCGACAAATTCAGCTCGCGCTGCATGTCGTCGATCTTGTTCTGGAAAGCGGCAATATTGAGACGCATTTTGCCATCATTGAATTCCGACTTCAGACCCACCTCGAACGTATTGTTCTCTTCTTCGACCGTTGGCCCGGGCGGAATAATATCCGGCCGTGCATTGCGGAAATTGAATCCTCCTGAGCGGAAGCCCTTGGACCAGAAGCCGTACATTCGCAGATTGTCTGAAATCTGAACCTGGGCTCCCAGTTTCGGCGTCAAATTGTCCCAGTCGCCGGACAAATCGTCAGTCACACAATTGAAGCTCATGTTATCTGTGCAGCCGCCAATGATGATCTGCGCGGATTTGCTCTCGTCGGTGTAGCGCAAACCGGCCGTGATCGTCCACGCGTCGCTGACATGGAAATCATTACTCCAGAAGGCACCAAAGTTGCGCGAATCCATATCGCCGCCCAATGCTGCCTGCAGATTGACACCAAACGGTGCCGGACCGAGCGGCGGTGGCAACCAGATATAGCGCGCCTCCCGATAGCCGACGTCCTGGGTAAAGTAATAAAACCCGATGACCGATTCCCAATTGTCACCAAAATTTCCGGACCATCGTAATTCGTTGCTGAATTGTTTTTGATCGGTTGTACCCGGCGCCGCAAAAATGGGCAGGTCGGTACCGTCGATGTCTGCCGCAGAAGCCGCATTGACTCGACGATAGCCGGCGATATTGGTCAGCGTCCCATTGCCAACTTCACCAATATTTGTCTCGAGCATGATCTGCGTCCAGTCGATATCGGAAAAGCCGGTCTCGTCCGATGTCGTCGCGAAATCCGGCTGCGCGCCCGCCTGCTGCGCTGTTATGTTGGTCCATGCCGCACCATCGCCTTCGGTAATGCCATGCTCCAGGATCAAGGTCAGGTCGACCGAGTCCGAGGGCGTCCATACCAGTGACGGCCGAAATAATTTCGTCCTGAGCGCACCGACATTCGAACCATCGGCCGGTTTGATGTAGAAGGGTTGGAACGGATGCGGCGCCGGATTTGCGGCCGACGGATTCAGGTTGTCGTAGTAGCCCGGATCGTCGTCGTAGTAGACAACCATCTTCCCAGCCAGCTTGTCATCGATCAGAGACCCTTCGATCGATGCGGCAACGTTGACCTGCTCTTCGTTATTGGCGCCGACACGGAAGCGAGCACTGTAGTCACCGTTCGGTCGTGCGTTCCGCAGCACAACCGCACCGCCTGTCACGTTCCTGCCGAACAACAATCCCTGCGGCCCGCGCAGAACCTCGACAGACTCAAGATCAAAAGTATCGATCACAACGCCGTAGGTTGTGCCCATGTACAGGCCATCAACAAAGACGCCAACTGTTGGATCAACCGACGGGATCGAGCTGTTGATTCCCTGTCCGCGGATCGAGAAATTCTGTACGCCGGGGAAAGTGCCGACGGCCTCCAGCTGGACGTTCGGCATCAGGTAGCTTAAGTCTTCCAGCTTTTTGACGAACAGTGCGTCGATCTGTGCAGCTCCGTATGCACTGACTGCGACGGGCACATCCTGCACGGCCTCGGCCCGGCTGCGCTTTCGGGCGGTCGTAACGATTTCCTCAAGCAATGCACCGGCAGCACCGTTTCGCTCCTGCGCCTGTGCGTGCACGGAATCCGGCAGTAATAAGCCAGCGGTTGCTGCCACCAGCAACAGCGTAACGCTGGCCAACCGCAAAGAACTGCCACTCAAGCCATTGATTTTTATTGTGTTGATCACGATGTCCCCCCATCCTGATTTAGATCAATCCTAAGCATACTGTTGTGCGCGTGGCAACGCTACTGGCACTACTTCGATATGTTAAGAAAGTCGCCAGTTGGTAAAGAAGCGGCACAGTGGCCACATTCTCTTTACTATTCGCAAGCTCATGTCTGAACCGAACACAAATAAACGCAGCATTCGCAGCTTTGTCCGGCGCACCGGACGCCTGACGCCATCGCAGGAAAAGGCGCTCGTCGAGCTATGGCCCGATTACGGCGTCGAGTTCACGGCTGAGCGAGTCGATTTTGACCGCGTGTTTTCCCGGGCCGCGCCAGTCGTGCTTGAAATCGGCTTCGGCAACGGCGAAACACTCGTACAACAGGCCAGCGAGCGGCCGGACCTGAACTTTATCGGTATCGAGGTGCATCAACCGGGTGTCGGACACTGCTTGCTGAAATCAAGGGAATACGGCGTCGAGAACCTGCGCCTCATATCACACGATGCGATCGACGTACTGACACACCAGGTTGCGAAAGGATCGCTGTACCGTGTCAATCTCTACTTCCCGGATCCCTGGCCCAAGAAACGGCACCACAAGCGTCGCATCGTGCAGCCAGCATTCCTGGAACTGGTTGCCAATAGCCTCTGCGAGGATGGCAGCCTCAATATTGCCACTGACTGGCAGGGCTATGCCGAACATATCGACGCACTGCTCGATGAATCGGAGTTTTTCATCTGTGCAGAGCGGCGAGAACACGACGGGGAAAACCCGCTTGATCGTCCGCGCACAAAATTCGAACAGCGTGGACTCAAAAAAGGACACCGCATCTGGGATTGGTGCTGCAAATTGCGATAATTACGGATATCGCTTGAACTTGCACGGGCTTACACTATAACTAATAGAGGTACACCTTATTCTGGACGCTGGCGATGGCAACAGCTATACAACCTCCCGCAATCGGTCACTGGTTCCGCCGGCCGAACGGCACGTTGTTTGAGGTCGTTGCGATTGATGACGACGCCGGCACCGTCGAAATTCAACTATTCGATGGCACGATCAGTGAAATCGACATGGAGAACTGGCCGAACCTGCTGCTGGTCGAGGTCAGTGCACCGGAGGACTGGTCCGGCTCAATGGATATGGACCCGGAAGACTACGTCAGCACCAAAGAAAACGATATTCCCAACGGCTATCACGACCCGCTGGAGTTTCTCGACAAACTCTGACATCACGGCGCGCAAAGCTGCCGTGCCTCAGCGCAGACCGTCCGGACCGCTCACGTAGATCAGACCGTCGCGGACCTCCACGTCGACCACCTGCAGGGTACGGCCCTTGCCCGGTCCGGCAATGCAATCCCCTGATTCGATTTCGTACATTGCCCCGTGTGACGCGCAGATGAGTGCCGATTTATCCTTGGTAAGAAATCGATCCGGTGACCAGTTCAGCGGATGCCCGACATGCACGCAAACATTCTGGTACGCGAACACCGCGTCGCCCTTGCGCACCACGAATCCCCGCAACGGCCAGTCGCCGTCACCAATCTGAAACTCCCGGCAACCGGGATCGTCAAGTTCGTCGAGTCGGCCGACAACGACTTCTTTATTGCTCACACCTTGTCCTCATTCCACGGCGCAACCTTTAACAACAGCAACATGCCCGGGATGGCGAACAGCGTGCAAAGATAGAAGAAATTTGTCCACCCGGTGTGTTCGACAATGATGCCTGTCGTCGCACTGGCGAGAACCCGGGGCACAGATGCCAGCGCGGTGAACAAGGCAAACTGTGTGGCGGCAAATGCAACATTGGTCGACTTCGCCATGAATGCGGTGAGCGCAACGGTTCCCAACCCGACACCAAGGTATTCGAATGCCATGGCTAACGCGAGCATCCACGGATTGGCACCAACGATAGACAATAGTGCGAAGCCAAGGATGCTCGTGATTTGTACCAGGCCAAACACCCATAGCGCTTTATTGATCGGCAACTTGACCATGATCAAACCACCGACCATGCCGCCAAAAATCGCGGCACTCGTACCCACGAATTTTGCGATCGTACCGATTTGCGTTCCGGAGAATCCGACATCGTGAAAAAATGCCGTTTGCAGCGACGTCGCCATGTTATCGCCGAGCTTGTAAAGGAACAGGAAAAGAAGGACCAGTAACGCCGGCTTCAGGCCGGATCGGCCGATAAATTCGCGAAACGGGTCGATGACCGAGGCTTTCAATGACTGTGGTGGCGTAGGATTCTTGATCGCCTCGTCAATGACCAGTGTCATCACGATACCAATCAGCATGAACATCGCGACAATGAAAAAGACGACGTGCCACGGCAAATAGTCCGACATGACAATCGCGAGCCCGCCGGGAATCAGCCCTGACAGCCGATACGCCTGTACATGGATCGAGTTTCCGAGCCCGAGTTCGACATCCGGCAACAGTTCGCGTCGGTAGGCATCGAGGACGATGTCCTGACTCGCGCTAAAAAACGCGACGGCGGCTGCCAGGTACGCGATGGTCCAGAGCGAAACCTGCGGGTTCAGGAAGCCTGTTACGGCAATCGAAACGAGCAGCAGCACCTGCGTTAACAGTATCCAGCCGCGCCGGTGGCCGAGAAATGGCAACGTATAGCGATCCATGATCGGCGCCCAGAGAAACTTCCAGGTGTAGGGAAACTGCACGAGCGCGAACAATCCGATTTCCGCCAGCCCGACGCCCTCGGTGCGCAGCCAGTACGGAACCAGCTGAAACAATAAATACAGTGGCAAACCCGACGTGAAGCCTGTAAAGACGCAGATCAGCATACGCCGGTTCAGGATCGCTTCTTTGAAGCTTTCCTTGCGCGTTCGGTCTATCTGGGCGTCAGCCTCCATGGTCCCAGTCGTAGTCCATCGTCAGAGGCGCATGATCGGAAAAACGTTGCTCGCGATAGATGTCAGTACGCAGGACTTTGTCACGGAGTCCCGGCGTCACGACCTGGTAGTCGATGCGCCATCCCACATTGTTGTCCCAGGCGCGGCCGCGGTTGGACCACCAGGTGTACTGGTTCGGCTCCTGTTCAATCGCGCGGAATGCGTCGGTGTAGCGGTACTCACCAAAAACCTTGTCAAGCCAGGCACGTTCTTCGGGCAGGCAGCCGGAATTCTTCTGGTTCTGTTTCCAGTTTTTAATGTCGCCTTCCTTGTGCACAATATTCCAGTCACCACAGATAATGTACTCGGACTGCCGACGGTGAAGTTTTTTCAAATGCTCGGTAAACGAATCCATGCAGCGATACTTCGCGATCTGCCGTTCCTCTTTTGACGACCCCGATGGGAGATACAGCGACACGACACTGATTCCGCCGAGTTGCACCTCGAGATAGCGCCCCTCGTTATCAAACTCCTCGTCGCCGTAGCCATGCACCACCTTCTTCGGTTCGTGGCGGGTGTAGATCGCGGTGCCACTGTAGCCCTTCTTCTCGGCATCTTCATAGAACACGTGATACCCCGCTGGCGAAAACACCTCGTCGGTCAGTTGGTGCGCCTGCGCCTTGGTTTCCTGAATGCAGATGACATCCGCATCCTGTTTTTTCATCCAGTCAAAGAACCCTTTGCGGGCCGCGGCACGGATGCCATTGGCATTGAGGCTGATTACGCGAAACAAATCCGGACTCCTGTGTCATACTCCGACCCGAAGTTAGGCCGACCGCGGCCATCATACAGAAGCTTCATCGCAGGCCAAGGAAAGACGAAACGGATGCGCGCGTACAAGAGAGAATTCATAGAATTGGCACTCGAACTGGGTGTTTTAAGGTTCGGCGAATTCACGCTCAAATCAGGCCGTGTCAGTCCGTATTTTTTTAACGCCGGCCTGTTCAATACCGGCTATGCCGCTGCAAAACTCGGACGATTCTATGCCGCAGCGATTGCCGAATCGGATTTGCGCTTCGACATGCTGTTCGGTCCGGCGTACAAGGGCATCCCGCTGGCAACGCTCGCCGCCGCATCGTTGGCGGAACAACATGACATCGATGTTCCATATTCTTTCAATCGCAAAGAAGCCAAGGCGCACGGTGAGGGCGGCAGCATTGTAGGCTCGCAGTTGTCGGGGCGCGTGCTGATCGTTGACGACGTGATAACGGCCGGTACCGCCGTCAGGGAGGCTTACCAGATCATCTCCGCGGCCGGTGCGGAGGTTGCAGGCCTGGTGATCTCACTCGACCGGCAGGAACGCGGCCAGGGGCCATTTTCCGCAGTTCAGGAACTTAAGTCATCGCTGGATATTCCGGTCGTAAGTATTGTCCAATTGGACGACCTGATCGACATTCTCGAAGAATCAAGCGAATACGAGGACTACCTCGAGCCCGTTTTGAGCTATCGCAAACAATTTGGCGTCATCGCATAAGTCTTTGATTGATAGGCGCCCGGCGTCGGTTTACAGTAGAGACAGCTGCACTTAAGCTTTAATAACGAGAACCAGTCCCAAGTCTGACCCGATTATTGGTGGCATATTTATAGAGATGCGGAGAATCAAACTCACAGCACTGTTGACCGTTCTGCTGCCACTGGTGGCCGCCGGCGCCCAGGAGGCGAAAGTCTTTCGCTGGGTGGATGAAAATGGCGTCGTGCACTTCGGTGACAGCATTCCCGCCAAATACGCCGAACTGCCGAAACAGGTCCTTAATGAGCACGGCGTCGCTGTCGAAGAGCTCGAGGGCAAGAAAACACCGGAACAGATCGAAGCCGAACGCATTGAGAAAGAACGCCTGATGGCGATCGAATTGCGTAAGCGTGCCGACCAGGCGTTACTCGCAACATACCTGACCGTCGAAGAAATCATGATGCACCGCGATCGACGTGTCGAATTGTTCCAGGCGCAGTCGAAAGTAACCGAGCTGTACCTCAGCAATTTGAGCCGCCGCATGGAAAACCTGCGTGAGTACGCATCACGCTACAGCCCCTACAGCGAAGACCCGGACGCAGCGATGATTCCCGAAGACCTGGCGAATGACCTGCGGGTTACCAAGGACACCATCGCTCGGCACGAGCGCAACCTGAAGAAGTTCCTGGACGATGAGAAGCGCATCATCAGCCGCTTTGCCGGCGACATCTCGCGCTTTAAGGAACTGAAAGGAATCGAGTAGACCTAGGCTGTGCCCGAGTGGCCGAAGCCGCCAGCGCCACGTTCGCTCGCATCAAACTCTTCCACAACCTCAAATTTAACCTGCTCTACAGGTACGAACACCATTTGTGCAATGCGCTCCGCCGGTTGCACCTCGTAGGGCTTTTCGCTTCGATTCCAGCAAGAGATGAATACCTGTCCCTGGTAATCCGAATCAATCAGGCCGGTCAGGTTGCCGAGCACCAGGCCGTGCTTGTGGCCGAGGCCGGAGCGTGGCAACAGGACTGCTGCCAGGCCTGCATCAGCAACGTGAATCGCGAGGCCCGTTGGCACCAGCACCGTCTCACCGGGCGCGACTGTCAATGGCTCGTCGATACATGCACGCATATCCATGCCGGCAGATCCGTCAGTTGCATAATGCGGCAGCGGGATGGAGTCCCCGATCCGTGGATCGAGTATTTTCAGTTCGATTGATCGCAAAAGTGGCTGTCCTTCAGTCGGAATTCGAGATGACCGTCAACCTGGGATGGGTGTCGGCACCGCGCACAGCATAGAAGTGTTCAGCGATAAGCTCAATCAGATCCCGCGCCAGATCGATCTTCGAGCAGGTAGGGAAACTCTTTTCGCCATTGCGCCATAGCGCCGTCGCGGTATTGTCGTCCCGGTCAAATCCGCAATCGACGCCCACGCGGTTGGCAACAATCAGGTCGAGTTTCTTTTTTTCCAGCTTGCCGCGCGCATACTCAATGACATTGTTGGTCTCTGCAGCAAACCCTACGGTAAACGGTGCGGTTTCCAGCGCGGCTATTGATGCGAGGATATCTGGGCAGCGTACCAGCTCCAGGCTCATCGACTCGTCGTTCTTTTTTATTTTGCGATCTACGGCGTTCGCCGGTCGATAATCTGCAACTGCCGCGGCAGCAATAAAAATATCGGCGTCACCGATTATCTCATGCGTCGCGGCATACATTTGCTCGGCCGACTCAACATCGATTACGTCAATGCCGGCCGGATTCGCAATACTCACCGGACCGCTGATCAGGACAACGTCTGCGCCTTGCGCCGCGGCTGCACTGGCAAGGGCATATCCCATTTTTCCCGAGCTGCGATTCGTAATGTAGCGAACCGGGTCGATGGCCTCGCGAGTAGGGCCTGCCGTTATCACGACTTTGCGTCCTTCCAGGCGTCCATCTCCCTTGCCCCCGGTGAGACTGAATACCGCAGCTGCAATTGCAGCGGGTTCCAGCATACGTCCGGCGCCGGTTTCGCCACAGGCCTGTGAGCCGATACCGGGACCGAGAATATGAATGCCGCGCTCTTCCAGCACTTCACGATTCGCTTGCGTGGCCGGGTTACTCCACATCACGTGATTCATCGCGGGCGCCAGCGCGATCGGCGCCTCGGTAGCGAGGCAAATCGTGGTCAGCAGATCCGGCGCTCCGCCGCTGACAATGCGCGCCATGACCTCGGCTGTCGCGGGCGCAATCAATACAACATCCGCCCAACGGGCGAGTTCGATGTGACTCATTGCCGCTTCGGCTTCCTTGTCCCAGAGATTGGAACGAATTGGCCGGCCCGATACGGCCTGCAATGCAGTCGCGGTAACAAATTCCTCGGCTGAGGCCGTCATGACAATCTGTACTTCAGCGCCGCGCTCACGCAAACGCCGCACCAGGTCCGGTGATTTATAAGCAGCGATACCGCCGCTGATGCCGAGCACTACGTTCAATGGATTACCCGCTTGTTATGCTGCACTAGAGCTTATCCCGGAGATATCGGCCAATTCCAGTGGATCAAGGCAGTAATCGAGAACGAATACTTCTATCGAAAGAACACGCAGGGAGCACAGCGGCGCCGGTATTTCGGACAATCTGGCGGCATTTCCGGCCAATCCTTCAGGGAGGTATTACGCCCTGGAAAGCCGGGTGCTATACCGGGTTCTGAATCATTTGAGGCCGGAGTCATGCAAAAATTGATTGTTTTCCTGTTGGCTGCTGTTCTGATACTGGCGGCGCTGTTTGCTGACGCCAAAGACGATGCGCGTATCGAAGTAGCGCGGTTCGACGCCGCCGGGAACATCCTGGTGCCGGAGGACCTCGACGAGTGGGTATTCATAGGCAGCTCGCTCGGCATGGGTTACTCGCAGCAAGCCTTCGATCCAGACAGCCCCGGGATGTTCCAGATCGTGCGCATGGAACCGCGGGCATTCGAAGCCTTCAAGAAAACGGGCACATTCGTTGACGGCACTATGTTCTCATTGCATTTTTATGGTTCGCAAAATGAGATCTCCATCAATCGTGCTGGCTACGTTATGGATGACCTGCATTTTGCCGAGATACATTACAAGGACAACGAGCGTTTTCCGGATGGGTCCAACTTCTATAATCTTGTCAATGGCGAGCCGATCGGCACCGCAATACCCCTGCCGAACGATTGTGTTACCTGTCACGAACGGGACGGTGCCTATGACGGTGTATTCGTACAATTTTACCCGACGATTTTTGAGTATCTGCCGAAATCGGTGCGTGAGCGTCTTGTCGCTACCCGGGCGTCCGGGCACCACTGAAACCGGCAGTCGCCCGCATGCCTGAGCAACGTGTTATCGCAGCACTGGTCTACCCGGGGCTGCAACTCCTCGATGTCGTCGGTCCGCTCGAGACATTTAACCTGGCTGCGCAACAGCTCATTGATGACGGTGAGCGGGAAAGCCCTGCGTACAAAGTTGTTGTTGTCGCGCGGGACAAGACCGCCGAGAGTTCCATGTCCGGACTTTCAATCAACGCGACCCGGAGTCTGCAGGATGATCTCGCCGACATCGATACGCTCATCGTACCGGGCGCGCTGAGCGGCGATGAACATTTTTTTACTGACGCCGACTACATTGACTTCGTGCAGCGCGCACGACGTTCCGTGCGTCGAACCTGTTCAGTGTGTTCTGGTGCACTGTTGCTGGCTGCCGCCGGCATACTCGATGGCCGGCGCGCGACTACGCACTGGATGGATGCAGAGGAGCTGCGGTCGACCTTTCCTCGCGTACGCGTCGAAGCGAACCAGATTTTCATCCGTGACGGTGACGTCTATACGTCCGGGGGAATAACGGCGGGGATTGACCTGGCATTGTCGCTGGTCGAGCAGGATCACTCGCGCCGCACTGCACTGAAGGTGGCGAAACGCTTGCTGGTATTCCTCAAGCGCCCTGGCGATCAATTGCAGTTCAACACCTTCATCGCCGCACAGAGCCAGCCAACGCGGTTCGCCAGCTTGCTTGACTGGATGACCGATAATCTCGAACAGGACCTCAGCGTTGCTGCCCTGGCCACGCGAGCATGTATGAGCGAACGTACGTTTCGCAGGCGCTTCGAACATGAAGTCGGGATGCCTGTAAAACGCTACCTCACGCGGGCACGAATTACCAAAGCACAATCCTTGCTCGAGACAACAAGTTTACCGGTCGCAACTATCGCCAGCCGCTGCGGCTTCGGCTCCGCCGATGCATTGCGCTATGCCTTCGCTGCTCTGCTGGACGTGACGCCCACCGACTACCGGCGTCGCTTCGGCTGAATCACCGACTTGCCGGCAATTAAGCGGGTTGCCGGCAATTTGCGCTTGCCGCAGGATTGCAGCGTGAAAAACGTCTCCGACAAGGAATGTTGTGACGTTGACTTGCTGGCGTCCCTCGTGGCGGGTGGCAATTCAACCGGGCGGCAGGCCGCCGTTGAGCTCCTGCAGCGCTTCGGCAATTTTCGTTCTTTATTGCGGGCCACCGACCACGAGCTACTCGCCTGCCGTGGCATTGGAAGGGCGCGGCTGCAAGCACTCCGGGCGCTGCCCTTGTTCGCACGCCGCTATTTTGAGGAGTCGCTCCCCGCCGGCATTGCCATCCGCAGCCCGACGGACACAGAAGGCTTTCTGAAGGCCCGTATGCAGCACCTCGATCATGAATTGTTCTGCTGCCTTTACCTTGATAACCGCCACCGCGTGCTGCGCTTTGACGAACTGTTTCGCGGCACAATAGACGGCACCTCGGTATATCCGCGTGAAGTGGTCAAAGAAGCATTGAGCGTCAATGCGGCGGCCGTCATCCTCGCACACAACCACCCATCCGGCGTCGCGGAACCCAGCCAGGCCGACGAACGGATCACCCAACGTCTGAAAGCGGCTTTGGAGCTGGTCGATATCCGCTTGCTCGACCACCTGATCGTCGGCCACGGAGCCGCGACCTCGCTCGCCAGTCGCGGGCTATTGTAAAGTCGCCCCGGATTGGCCGCGTCGCCCTTGTAAAGCAATGCCTACGCTGGTATAAAGTTCCGCTCTTTGCTCGTCAGCCGCGGGCAACTTTTAATAAAATCAGAGACTTACCCATGTCCAAGGTATGCCAAGTGACGGGGAAACGGCCGCAAACGGGCAATAACGTTTCTCACGCACACAATAAAACTCGCCGCCGCTTTCTGCCGAACCTGCAAAGCAAGCGTTTTTGGGTCGAATCCGAGAAGCGTTTCGTACGTCTGCGCATCTCTCATAAGGGTCTGCGCATCATCGACAAGCACGGTATCGAGAAGGTTGTTGCCGATCTGCGTGCCGCCGGCCAACGTATTTAATCGCGGGAGCACAAGCCATGCGTGACAAAATCAAACTCGTCTCCAGCGCCGGAACAGGCCACTACTACACAGTGACCAAGAACAAGCGCCTGCACCCTGAAAAAATGGAGACCAAGAAGTACGATCCGACCATTCGGAAACACGTGCTTTATAAGGAAGCCAAGATCAAATAAATAAGGTGACAGTGACCATATTCTTGCAAGAATATGGTCACTGTCACCTTATTTATTGAGCGAAAGCCCGGGTGTACCGGGCTTTTTTTTGCGCCACAATGCAGCATGCCTGAGCTACCCGAAGTTGAGACAAGCCGACGTGGCATTGCACCGCATATCATCGATAGAGCAGTGCAAAACGTCATTGTACGTAATCGAAATCTGCGCTGGCCGGTGTCCCGGTCAGTTGATCGAAACCTGTGCGGCGCGGTAATCACAGCGGTCGAACGACGCGCAAAATATCTGCTCATCAAAACCAGCGCCGGTGCAGCCATTTTGCACCTTGGCATGTCCGGCAGTGTCTACATCGTCGATCAGGGTACCCCTGCCGGGATACATGACCATGTCGATATTGAGCTGAACTCCGGCAAGCTGTTGCGTTTTCGCGATCCGCGTCGCTTCGGTTCCCTGCACTGGAGCCGCAACCCGCTGCAACACAAGCTGCTTAAATCACTGGGGCCGGAACCGCTCGGAGATGAATTCGACGGTGAGTATTTGTGGAAACGATCCAGAAGTCGGCGTGTCAGCGTCAAGCAGTTCATTATGAACGCGCAGGTCGTTGTCGGCGTTGGCAACATCTACGCCAGTGAGGCCTTGTTTCTCGCAGGCATTCACCCGCGACGGGCCGCCGGACGCATCAGTCAGACTCGTTACGAAACTTTGTCTGCAGCGATTCAAGATGTGCTGACCGAGGCGATCGATGCCGGCGGCACAACGCTCAGAGATTTTTACGGTGGCGATGGCGAGTCCGGCTATTTTCAGCAGCAACTGGAAGTCTACGGTCGTGACGGAGAAGCCTGTCGCTACTGCGGTACGCCGATTACTGCGATTGTCCAGGGGCAGCGGTCAACGTTTTACTGCAAGCACTGCCAAACCTGATCAGGCTCGGCCACATCGCTTCAGAAGTGCTACTTTGACTTTCGGTGACACAAACTCGCTAATGTCGCCACCCAGTTCCGCCACTTCACGCACCAGGCTGGACGAGATAAAAGTGTATTTCTCTGTTGGCGTCAGAAAAACCGTTTCAACCTCGTCAGTCAGGTGACGGTTCATGTTGGCGAGTTGGAACTCGTACTCGAAATCCGAGACAGCGCGCAAACCACGAATGATGACAGCGAGATCATTCTCCCTCGCGAAATCCACGGTCAGGCCTTCGTAGCCGGTGACCTCTACGTTCTCAAGATCGCTCAACGCCTCGCTCGCGAGACTGACTCTCTCATCGAAGCTGAACATTGGAGCCTTGCTACCCGGATTAGCTGCAATTGCCACGACAACCTTGCCATACAATCGTGCCGCCCGACGCACAAGGTCCTCGTGACCCAGCGTAACCGGATCGAACGTGCCGGGATACATTGCAGAAACAGTCATGTTGGAGCCCCTCATTCAGCTGCGCTTGCGAGCATATAGCGCACGTTCCCAGCCTTTTTGTTTTTAAGTACACGCCACGCCTGCGGCAGGCGCGGCTCTGATCGGTCTTTGCCGAACTCAATATAGATTCTGGCATTCTTTGCCAGCCAGCCCTTTTCGACCAATAGTCTACACAATTCATCGTGCAGACCGGCAGCAAACGGCGGGTCGATGAATACGATATCAAATTGCGTCGCTGGGGACTCTGTCAAGAAATCGCGGGCATCCGCGACGTCAACGCGGGCGTTGCAGGTATCCAGTATGGCGAGATTGTCGAGCAGCACCCGTGCAGCAGCGCGCGATTTTTCAACGAACACCACGCTCGCGGCGCCGCGTGACAATGCTTCGATACCGAGTGCGCCGGTCCCGGCACACAAATCAAGACAGCGACTTCCGTGTACTTGCGGCGCCAACCAGTTAAAAAGCGTCTCGCGAATTCGCGACGAGGTGGGGCGCAGACCGGGCAGCTCCGCAATTTGCAAAAGGCGACTACGCCAGATTCCGGCTACAATACGCAACTGTCCCGACTGGGATTTTTTCTTGCCTGCAGATCTATGAACAGTCATTTTAATTGGCTCCCAATGAACGTATAGCGATGTTTGGAAAAAAAGAAAAGCCTGCCAAACCTGAAGGCTTCATAAAGCGGCTGCGTGCCCGCCTTAATCGAGGTGACAGCTGGCTGAGCTATGACCTCGCAAACCTCGTCCCGGGCGGCACCATTGACGATGATGTCCTCGAAGAACTGGAGGCTTTGCTGGTCATGGCCGACGTCGGCGTCGAAACGACGGAGGTGATCATCGCGGACCTCCGCAAGCGCCTCGCGCGCAAGGAGTTACAGGACCTGCAGTCGCTGCGCCAAGGGCTGCACCAGTCGATCCTGAGTATTCTCGAACCCGTTCAACAGGAGCTCGTCATCGAGAAAGGCGACGGACCGTTTGTCATTCTGATGATTGGCGTCAATGGTGCCGGGAAAACGACGACTATCGGCAAGCTCGCAAGTCGCTTCAAAAGCCAGGGGCACTCCGTCATGCTGGCTGCGGGAGATACGTTCCGCGCGGCAGCTGTCGAACAATTGCAGGCCTGGGGTCAACGAAATGACGTGACGGTGGTTGCACAACAGTCCGGTGCAGATCCTGCGGCAGTAATTTTTGATGCCTGGCAGGCGGCGAAGGCGCGCAATATTGATATCCTGCTTGCCGATACAGCTGGCCGATTGCAAAGCCAGGCCGGTTTGATGGACGAACTGGCTAAAATAAAGCGCGTCGTTGCAAGGCACGACGATTCGGCTCCGCACGAAACCATGCTGGTCCTGGATGCGAGCCAGGGACAGAACGCCCTGGTACAAGCTGAAAAGTTCAACGAAACGCTCGGCATCAGTGGCATTACAGTGACCAAGTTGGACGGCAGCGCAAAGGGTGGCATTCTGCTGGCCATAGCAAATCGATTGCGCGTCCCGGTGCGCTTTATCGGCATTGGCGAAGCCGTGGACGACTTGCAGGCTTTCGACGCCGAGGAATTTGCTTCGGCCTTGCTGGCGTCCGGTGACGGGAATTCCGACTAGATGATTCAACTCGACAACGTGACGAAACGCTATCCCGGCGGACAGGAAGCGCTTTCCGGTCTGAGCCTGTCCATCGACAAGGGCGAGATGGTATTTGTAACCGGACATTCGGGTGCCGGCAAAAGCACGTTGCTGCGCCTGATTGCACTGATCGAACGACCGACCAACGGGCAAGTGCTGGTCGACAAACAGAACACGCGGCGGGTCAAGCGACGCAGAATTCCGGCGTATCGCAGGCAGATCGGCATGGTGTTCCAGGATCACAAGCTGCTTTACGACCGTCCCGTCTATGACAATGTCGCGCTGCCGCTGATCATTGCCGGCGTCAGCCATCGCGATGCGGGACGACGTGTTCGGGCAGCGCTGGACCAGGTCGGCCTGTTGCACAAGGAAAAACAAAATCCGCAGACGCTGTCGGCTGGCGAGCAACAGCGTGTCGGTATCGCCCGTGCGATTGTTACCCGACCCAAACTGCTGATTGCCGACGAGCCAACCGGAAACCTCGACCCGGACCTGTCGCTGGAAGTCATGCGCATTTTCAGGCGTTTCAATGAAGTCGGCGTTACTCTGCTGATAGCCAGCCATGACATTGCTTTGATTGACCGGCTCGGGTGCCGGCGCATTGCGCTGGAGGACGGCAAATTGCAGCAACAGGAGGCCGATCCGTGGCAGTGACACGCAATGCCGACGCGGTCGCACCAGTGCGCTCCTCGGGTCCGGTTGTTACCTGGCTGACGCGGCATGCCAGTACCGCCATCGGTGCGCTGGGCAGACTGTCGCGACAACCGTTTGCCAGCCTGATGATTATCCTGGTTATCGGCGTAACGCTGGCGCTGCCTGCCGCGATCAATGTTGTGGTCAAGAATGCGCAATCGGTCAGTGGCAGCTGGGACAATGCGCTGGATTTTTCGGTTTATTTGCAGCGCGAGCTGTCGGAGCGCGACGCACAAGCGCTTGCGAGCCTTATCGGCCAACGCGCGGATGTCGAGTCGGTCCGCCTCGTTACCGCTGACCAGGCGCTGGCCGACTTCAAACTGCAATCGGGGTTTGGCGAAGCACTGGATCAGCTTGGCGACAACCCGTTGCCGCATGCGTTAATCGTCCGCCCCAGCGCCGGAAACACGACAGCATCAATGACGTTGCTGCAGGAAGAAATTGGCAATCTTCCCGAGACGGATCTCGTGCAGGCGGATACCGAATGGGTACAACGCTTTCACGCGATTCTCGACATCGTCCGAAAAGCCATTGCGATATTCGCCGCCTTGCTCGGTATCGCGATCGTGGTTGTCATCGGCAACACTATCCGGCTCGACATTGAAAACCGTCGCGAGGAAATTGAAGTCACCAAGCTGATTGGCGCCAGCAACGCGTTCGTGCGCCGGCCGTTTCTCTGGACCGGCTTCTGGTATGGGCTGAGCGGCGGCATCGTTGCGCTGCTGCTGGTCGAGTACGGGTTGTTCCTGCTCAAAGGCCCGGTGACCCGCCTTGCCGGCCTGTACCAGGGCAAAATCACGGTCGTGTCACTGGACCTCGCTGAAAGTGCCGCTATTGTTGGCGTTGCCTGTTTTCTCGGCCTGTTTGCCTCCTGGGTCACAGCAGCCCGGCACATGTACCGCATCGAGCCCCGCTAGTCTTACATAATCTTGCTGTAAAGACGATTAAATAGCTGTTTTTTATAAGGTTATTTCTCTTGCGTGTTGGGAACTTCACGGTATTGTTAGCACTCTAATCTCGTGAGTGCTAAAATGATCTCCCAGACACGGAGGGAACCTATGAAAAGCCCTGTTTTGAAATCGAACTACGAAATTGCGCTGGCAGGACCGGTAGGCAGTCTCGATGGCTATATCCAGGCCGTCGGCGGTATTCCTGTGCTCAGCAAAGCGGACGAGCAGTCCCTTGCACGACGTCTTCGCGACCACGAAGATCTCGAAGCAGCCCGCGAGCTGGTCATGGCGCACCTGCGATTCGTTGTTCATATTGCGAAGGGCTACACTGGCTACGGATTGCCATTGAGTGACCTTATCCAGGAAGGCAATGTTGGCCTGATGAAGGCCGTCAAACGATTCGACCCGGACTACGACGTACGACTGGTATCGTTCGCCGTGCACTGGATCCGAGCCGAAATTCATGAGTTCGTCCTGAAGAACTGGCGCATCGTCAAGGTTGCAACGACGAAGGCGCAGCGCAAGCTGTTTTTCAATCTCCGCAAAAACAAGAAATCACTTGCATGGTTATCGGACGCCGAAACCCGGGCGGTCGCCAAGGACCTTGGCGTCAAGCCAGCCGAAGTCACCGAAATGGAAAAGCGCCTGCACTCGCGTGACGCAGTCTTTGACCCGACACCCGACGCCGACGACGAACGAAACTTCACACCGGCCGCTTATTTGCCAAGTCCGGATGCCGACCCGGCCGCGCAGGTTGAGGCCAGTGACTGGAACAATGATGCAACGACTCGCATGCACGCAGCGCTGGACATTCTCGATGACCGCAGCCGACGGATTCTCGAAGAGCGCTGGTTGTCGGAGGACAAAACGACACTGCACGAACTGGCCAATGAGTACGGCGTTTCAGCCGAGCGCATTCGCCAGCTCGAAGTCAACGCGATCAAAAAATTAAAAACGGCGATGGCCGCCTAGAGATTGCAACGGACAACGCCGTTTGAATAAGAATCAAGGCCGCTCGATGAGCGGCCTTTTTTATGTGCTGTTTCGCATGCGTTATTGATAGACGCGTGTTCTGTACCGAATGAAACCGCCGTCTTCGACGCCCAGGGGATCATGATGCGTCCAGTGCATCAGCCCGCCCAGGTCATTCCATTCGTACATGCCCCGTACGCGCACACGATCACCCATCCCCAGTGGCACCCGCTTCGCCAAATCAATATTGTGCGCGATTAACAATGTTCGCCGGTTGCCAATGTCGAGAATGAACCGTTGATGCCGGGAACCTTCATTGTCATCTGACAGCAGCCGACGAACGAAGCCCGTCACTTCTATCCAGCTGCCGTCATCGCTTTTCTTGAATGGTTCGCTCATCTCACGCCCATCTTCTTGTTGCTCGGGCACACTCGCAGAGTGCCACAAAAAACGCGGCAAACCATCCCTGGTTGCCGCGCCTGGTTTTCCGCGGGTTGCGTTAGCCCGACGTTACCGGGACCATCGTGATTTCAACGCGACGATTCGCCTGGCGTCCGCTTTCGGTAGTGTTGTCGGCGATCGGGCGAGACTCACCCATACCTAACGTAATCAGTCGTTGTTGCATAACACCCTGTCCGGTCAGGTAGCGCGACACAGAATTCGCACGCCGCTCAGACAAGCCCTGGTTGTAGCTGTCGCTACCGGTACTGTCAGTATGACCGGCAACCTCGACGACGGTCTGTTCGTATTCGCCCAGCACCTTGCCAACCGAATTCAGCACATCGAAGAACGCGGGACTCAGGTCCGACGAATCGGTGGCAAACGTGACATTGCCCGGCATGTTCAGGGTAATGTGATCGCCCTGACGTACGACGCTGACGCCCGTCCCCTCGAGTTCGGCTCGCAATGCAGCTTCCTGCTTGTCCTGATAGCGCCCGATGGCTCCGCCCGCCAAAGCGCCGATGCCGGCGCCAATCAGGGCGTGCTGGCGTCTTTCGACAGCATCATCACCGGATATCAGACCGGCAACCACACCCGCCGCAGCGCCAATAAGAGCGCCCCGGGTTGTTGAACTGGTTTTTTCCTCGCGCGTGTAGGCGTCGAGCGTTTTACAGCCGCTCACAAAAACTGTCGCAACAGTCATCGCAAGAATAATTTTTGTCGATCGAATATTCATGATTCTTCCCTTTGAAGCCATGTTTTGGTGCATTACACCGCTTTGTACCTGAACGAGGCCTTAATTCAGGCGAAATAGCTAAGCTACTCCTGACAATCCTCGCGGAATGTGGGCCAAGTCACAAGTACCGGCCACAGCGGGTAGAATATGACAATGAGCGATATGGACAACTGGCTTTCGCGGTATCAGCAATCTCACGTGGATTTGCGCAATCCACTTGTGTTCTGGGTTGCGGTACCGATGGCTGTGACCGGCCTCGTCGGCGTGCTGTGGAGCCTGCCAATACCCGCCGAATTCCAGCGCATTTCGCCGCTGTTGAACTGGGGCAGCGCCTTCCTGATGGTCTCGGCAATCTATTACTTCATTATTTCGCTGTCGCTCGCGATCGGCTTGCTACCGTTTCTGCTGGGGCTGGCAGCCATCCACCTGTGGCTGCTTGCTTCGGGGTTGCCGGCCGTGGGCACCTCCATAGCGCTGCTGGTTGCCGGAATCGTCGGCCTGGCGCTCGGGCGTGGTGGCAACATCCGCACGCTGATCGAGGACCTGCAACTGATGATGATCGGGCCGGCCTGGCTACTGTCGGTGCTATACAGGCGTTTCGGAATCCCTGTTTAGCAGCTAGAATCGACGCCCCAAACCGCAAAAGCGCAGGAATCACACAGTGAGTAACAAACTCGATCCGATGGATCTTTTCGACGTTCGTTCCGAATTGAGCGAAGACGAGGTGATGGTGAAAGACACCGTCGCACGCTACGTCGACGAGAAAGTCATTCCGCTGATGCAGGACGCATTCGAGCAACACGAATTTCCTCGTCACCTGATTGGCGAAGTCGCGGAGCTGGGCTTGCTGGGCAGCTCGATTGAGGGCTACGACTGCGCCGGACTGAATAGCGTCAGCTACGGCCTGATTTGCCAGGAACTCGAGCGCGGCGACAGCGGTTTGCGCAGTTTCGTGTCGGTGCAAAGCAGTCTCGTCATGTTTCCGATATTTACGTACGGGTCTGAAGAGCAAAAACAACGCTGGCTACCGGCAATGGCGAAAGGAGACGCTATTGGCTGCTTTGGACTGACAGAACCGCATGGCGGCTCCGACCCTGGCAACATGAAGACGTATGCCAAGCGTGACGGTGACGACTGGATCCTGAACGGTGCAAAAATGTGGATCACCAATGCGACGATTGCCGATGCAGCCGTTGTCTGGGCGAAAACCGATGAAGGCGTGAAAGGTTTCATTGTTGAGAAAGACATGCCGGGATTCGATACCCAGGAAATTGAAAACAAGTTTTCCTTGCGTGCATCGGTGACCGGCGCACTGTTTTTTGACAATGTGCGAGTCCCGGAAGCCAATGTTCTCCCCGGCGTTTCCAGCCTGAAGGGTCCACTTAGCTGCCTGACACAAGCTCGCTATGGAATTACCTGGGGTGTCATCGGCGCTGCACAAGCCTGTCTGAACGAAGTTATGGGCTATACGCAGGAGAGAATCCTGTTCGGGCAACCACTCGCCAATACACAAACGATTCAGATTCGCATGGCGGATATGAGCCGGCGCATTACGGCTGCTCAATTGATGTCATTACGGCTGGGTCGTATCAAGGATAGCGGTCGCCTGAGCCCGACGCAGGTGTCCATGGCGAAATGGAATAACTGTCGCGCCGCGCTCGATATTGCGCGGGACGCGCGCGATATTCTTGGCGGTGCCGGCATCAGCGCCGAGTTTGTACCCATTCGCCATATGCTGAACCTCGAAAGCGTCATCACCTATGAAGGCACCGAAACCGTGCACCAACTGGTGGTTGGCAAAGAACTGACCGGAGTCAACGCGTTCGGATAAGACGCGCATGAGTACAGCTCAACTGCCGCAGGACCGGGACATGTGGCGCATTGCTGCACCCATGATCCTGTCAAATATCTCGGTGCCTTTGCTCGGCATGGTCGATACGGGAGTCACCGGCCATCTCGACAATGCCGCCTATCTCGGTGCTGTCGCAATCGGCGCAACGATATTCACATTCATCTACATGGGGATGAATTTCCTGCGCATGGGCACGACCGGCATAGCCGCGCAAAGCTTCGGTGCGGCAGACCCGGACGGACTGCGCGCAGCATTGGGGCAGGCACTTCTCGTCGGCCTGACCATCGCAGTGCTTCTTCTGGCTTTGCAGGTCCCGATCGAAGGCTTTGCGCTGCAGCTCCTGGGTGGCGACGCTGAAACGCAGCGATTCGCTGCCGAGTATTTTTCTGTTCGTATCTGGAGCGCGCCGGGAACGCTGGCGAACTACGCACTGATCGGCTGGTTCCTCGGACTGCAAAATGCGCGTGTGCCGTTCGCAATATTTGTGACGATCAATGTCACCAACATTATTCTGGACCTGTTCTTCGTCGTGGTACTCGGGATGACGGTCGCGGGTGTTGCTTTGGCATCCGTCATTGCAGAATATTGCGGGCTCGCGGTCGGCGCGGCATTCGCGATTGCAGCGCTGCGCGAGCATTCAGGTCAATGGCCGTTGCAGCGCCTTGTACGCCTGTCGGCCTATCGCGCCTTCTTTTCTGTCAACCTGAATATATTCATACGCACCATGGCGCTGATGTTCACGTTGGCCTTCGTGACCGCCCAGGGCGCAAGACTTGGCCCGCACATTCTTGCTGCGAATGCTGTACTGATGAATTTTCAGCACCTGATGTCGTTCGGGCTTGATGGTCTCGCACACGCAGCCGAAGCGATGGTAGGAAAAGCTATCGGGCAAAAACGCCGCGATGCACTCATTCATGCCGTCCGAATAACGCTCAAATGGTCATTGATTTTCGCTGCCGGATTTACGCTGTTTTACTTGCTCGCCGGCCGCTTGATCATTGCCATCCTCACCGACCTGCCGGACGTACGAGCAACGGCGACACGCTACCTTCCCTGGTTGATCGCTTCGCCGCTGGTTTCTGTGTGGTGTTTTCTCTATGACGGCGTTTACATCGGGGCAACCCGCGCCAGGGCCATGCGCAACATTATGCTGGTCTCAACCTTCTGTGTGTTCCTGCCGGCCTGGTATCTGACTCAGTCGTATGGCAATGATGGCCTGTGGTTTTCGCTGCTGCTATTCATGGGCAGTCGCGGCATCGGCATGCACGTCACTTACCGTAAAAAGATTGTCCGCGGTGCGTTGGGCCCAAATGTAGCCCAATAATCCTGTCAGCAGATTGGCCGCAACGTATGCGGCAAAAATGCCAGTTACTCCCAGGAAATACTGTGCAATAAATGCCAGTGGCAAGTACAGGACGATCATGCGCGCGACGCTGATATACACCGCGGGCATGGGTTTGCCGAGTCCGTTAAACGCGGCATTGACAACCATGACAATGCCATACGCACCGTAACTGATCGGTGCAATCCACAAGAACAGCCTGGTGACGCGCATGACATCGGGGTTTTCACTAAATAAACCCGGCAATACGCCGGCAAGTAATGCCAGCACAATGGCAATGACCAACCCACTACCGAGACAAAAAACCGCACATTGCCGCAACGAAAGCTTGATTCGGTCGTGATGCCCTGCCGACAGATTCTGCCCGACGAATGGACCGATTACCGATGAGAGTGCGTAATAGATGACCAGCACCATCGACTCGATACGGGCGGCAACACCAAAGCCGGCAACTGCGTCCGGGCCGTAGCGGGCAATCATCGCCGTAACGACCGTTACAACGACCGGAATAATCGCGTTGGTACCGGCCGCAGGCAAACCCACGTGCAGAATATCGAGCCACGATCGTGTCAGCTCGTCGCGCCTGGGTTTCCTCAGCGTAATCATGTGCAGGCGATACACCAGGAAAAAGACCGTGCCGATAAACATTGAGCCGCGCGCGATCAATGCGGCGATGGCCGCGCCATTAAGTCCCATCGCTGGTATCGGCCCCAGGCCGAAAATAAAGATCGGATCGAGGACCACGTTCAACAGGGCTGCAGCAATCATGAGTTTACCGGGCAACAGTGTGTCGCCGGTTGCGCGCATACAACTGGTGCCGACCATGCCAACCACCAGGAACGGCACACCACTGTAAAGAATGATCATGAATCCACTGATCAGGGGAATCATGTCCGGTGGTGCGCCGAGCAACAGGAACAACGGTTCGATGGTCAGCAGGCCAATACCGCCGAGAGAGCCTGTGACCAGGAACGACAGTATCAGGCTGTCCGTCGTCAAACGCCGTGCTCGTCGCGTATTTCCATTGCCCAGCGCTCGCGCAACAACAGACGACGTACCGGCACTCAGGCCGATTGCAACACTGGTGATGATCATCAGGATCGGAAACCCGAAACTGAATGCGGCCAGCGCCCGGTCACCGACCTTGCCAAGAAACCAGGCGTCGATTAAACCCTGCGCCATCATGGTCGAGATGCCGAGCAACATAGGCACGGTCATTTTAACGAGGTGTTGTCCGACCGGACCCTCGGTAAGTCTGGCTTTGCGTGATGACATCAGAACCCAAAACTTGTGTGTCAGGGGAGACGAATACAGGGTATGGGCAGGAAACTCAAGACCGGAAATAACTAACCTGTCGGCCGTGGCAAATTTGCAGCCTGGCGTTTTTCTGCAGTCACGACATAACGCAGCGGTCCACCTGCCGCTTGTGCATCGAACGGATAGCAGGTCACCAGGCTCAGGACTGATGATTGCGTATCGAGCAACAGGCTGCCCGTTCGCGAATCAACCACATCCAGCGCAACCACCTCGTAACTGTGCAATACACCATCGCCTGACTGCAGGGTTATCAGTTCGCCGGTTTTTACTTGCCTGAGAAACCGGAAATGCGTATCTCGATGCCCTGCAATGACGGCATTGCCGGTCCCGCCCGGCATCGCACTTGCACCAAGATGACCGGGACCGAATGCCAGAGTGCGGCCCGACCCGCCGGCCAGGACAATCAGGTCCACCTCACCCGATTGTGCCGTCAGCCGAGCAACCGGCCAGGTGTCGGCCCATGACCAGGGTACGGCGCGCTCTTCGCCATCGAGCGTGCGAGCCCAGGCACGTTGCATTAACGCCTGGGCGAGCCACGCCTTGGCCGGGATATAGGCGCCCTGGCCGAATTGCCAGAAGCCGAAACACAACAGGCACGCCACGACCAGGCGGAGTGGCGAATTAACGAATGCGCGCATGGCGCGACCGTGTTCCACGACCTTGCAGCGCCCACAACGTGAGTGCCAGCAAGATACACAGCAGTCCTGTAAAGCGTAGCGCGGGCCCGCTGGTCGCCGTCGCAGGAAAGCCGAAAATCGCGTTGCTACTCTGGCCATAGGGCATCAGGTTGGGCACCTGGTCACTCTTTAATGCATCGCTGGCAGGCCGCACCGGGGTCTTGTCAACCGCAACCAGGCTGGTGTACTTGCTAACCAGGTGATGGCTCAGGGCTGTCTGCACAATTTTGTCCCGAATCTCCTCAGCATCGCTGTGACGCCGCTCAATATCCGACAGCTCGCCAATTCTTGCCCGCGCCCACAATGCAGCGACGCCCGGGCTATTCGGCGCACGGCCGAGTTTGAGTTCACTCGACCAGGCACCTGAAACGGAGTTACCCGAAATACGCACGACGTGCTGGTCCTGCGGCTGTTCGCTCGCGGCTACTTTTACAGTCACGGGTTCGCCGAGATACAGATCCGGAACGACAGACGGAAAGCTGTCCGTGACTACTGAGCTGGGCCAGTGCACCTCGATATTGGTCACTTGCGGTTGTTCAAGCTTCTGGAACAGGTCAGCCATCTTTTCCTGCACTTCATGCAGCGCGCTGATGAACGTATAGGAGCCACGGCCGGCTTCTGCTGCTTTACGCATGAACCAACTGTTCGGCGCCGAGCCAATGCCGACCGTAAACAGTCGTGCGTTGCCGAGCCGATCCTCAATCATGGAAAATAGCTCGTCCTCGTAGCCAACACTTCCGTCGGTGACGAAAATGACCTGCCGGAGATGCTGCTCGGACGGCGGTGAATCCAGCGCCAGTGCGAGCGCGGGCCGCATTTCCGTACCGCCATTCGCCTGCAGCCGTTTTACGAATGCGCTGGCCTCGGCGCGGGTGGCGGCGTTTACCGGCTGGCTCCGTTTGAACAGCGCTGTTGTAGAGGAATTAAACTCGATGACATTGAAGCGATCCGACGGCTGCAGCCCCTGCAACGCGAGTTGCACAGCGCGCTTCGCCTGCTGCATGGATACACCATGCATGGAGCCCGAGGTATCAATTATGAAGATGGTCTCGCGCGGAATACTGCCAGGTGGCATTTTTTCCTGGTCCGGCGGCATTACCATCAGCAGGTAGTAGGGCTTGCCGTTCACTGTTTCCCTGAAGGTCATTGCGCGGGGCGCGGCGGATGCCACGGGTCGCCAGGTCAATTCGAAATCGTGATCCATTGCCACCTTGCCTGATCGCAGCGAAACCGTGTAGCGATTGTCTTCCTCGCTGATCGTGACCGGGTGATAGCGGCTGGCTATCGTTTCGAGCGGCGTGCCTGCGTTCACGCTTGCCGTCAGCGACAACTGGTGTCCGTTGGAATGAGTAACCTGCGGTGGCGTGATCCGGGATGCATCCGGGATGCGGTCGGTATCCGGTGACCAGCCACTGCCGACGCGATCCGGCAGTGCATTGCCGGATATATAGCGCGGTGTCAGCGTCATCGGGAAACGAATACTGAACTGCCCTTTTTCGTAGCGAATATCTTCCAGGTACTCGATTTCGACGACGACCAGCTCACCGGGTGCGACGTTCGCCACCGAGGTCGTGAACAAATTGGCGCGCTGCTGCTCAACCAGGCTCGCTTTCTTGCCCGCAGCTCTGGCTTTTTCGTAGGTTTTCTTCGCACGTTCCTTTTCCTGTATTTCGCCCTCGATAAAACGCTCACCGATATGCATTCGCATGCGATCGACGGCGGCCTTGTCGGGGAGTGGAAAGACATAAATACCTTCGACCCAGCTATTGCTGGTATTGCGGAATTCCTGCCGCACGGACACTCGCGCTACCAGCCCGCTAACTTTCATATCCACTTCGGTATTCAGCAATGTCGCGCTGCTGTAGCCATCCTGCATGCGCAGTAGCAGGCTGCCAGACTGCATTTCGGCGGGCGATGGCCCCTCGGCGGATACGGGCTCCGGTCCGCTGAGCAATACCACGACCAGTGCCAGTACCCATGCCCAGGACTTGATGTCGGATTTCACTGCTTGCATTTCGCTCTCCTGATTGCGTTCAATCCATTGAGCCCTGCCAATCGGGCATGCTGTGGACGTGTACGTGGCAATACACCGACCGAATGTGGCAAATTGTGGTCAACTGACCAGGAGTCGAGCGTGGCAAAACGTATAGCAATCATCGAAGACGAAGCGGCGATCCGCGATAATTATGCGGCGGCGTTCCGTCGCGAAGGGTATGCCGTGGATGCATACGCGGCACGTGCACCCGCGCTCGCCGCTTTCGACAGCCGCCTGCCGGACCTTGTCGTCATCGACATTAACCTCGAAGATGACGTTGAGGGCGGCTTTGAGCTATGCCGCGATCTCCGCGCCCGCTCTGCCGATTTGCCAATCATTTTCCTGACGGCACGCGACAGCGAGTTTGACGCCGTTTCCGGTTTGCGTCTCGGTGCCGATGACTACCTGACCAAGGACATCAGCCTGCCGCACCTGATGGCACGCGTCGCCGCCCTGTTCCGTCGCATGCAAGCCCTGCAGAAACCGCAGGGGAGCGACAACAGCCTGAAACGCGGCGATCTTGTCATTGATACCGAGCGCATGACGGTGCATTGGCAAGACAATGCTGTCGGACTGACGCTGACCGAATTCTGGCTGGTGCATGCGATGGCGAGATACCCCGGGCACGTAAAGAACCGGCAACAACTAATGGATGCAGCGCAAGCGGTGCTGGACGACAACACGATCACGTCACACATCAAGCGCATTCGCAAGAAATTCATTGTGATCGACAAGGAATTTGACGCAATTGAAACCGTTTACGGCATGGGTTACCGCTGGTTGAGTCACTAAGCAACCGACAATGAACCTCAAGCGCCAGCTACTTCTTGTCAGTTTGTTCGCACTATTGTTGCCCTGGGCGGGCTGCGAATTTATTCGTGAAACCGAGTCAGCTTTGCGCGGTGTGCAACAACAAATGCTCGCCGGTACCGCACGCGCACTCGCCAATACGATGGCGCAATATCGTGAAGAATATCCGCAACGCCAGGGCGGCAATATCGCCGGGGAGCAACTGTACCTGCATCAACTCGCCAAGGCCCCGGTCGTTGACGGCTATTTCAACGATTGGGAGCTGCCAGCCGGGGCTTTGCGTACGCTGGCCGGCGCGGAAGGTCCAATTCGCATCGCGATCGCGACAGACGATATTTCGATCTACCTGTTCGTCGAAGTTGCCGACAGGCAATTAGTCTACGCGAATGCCGAGACGCTGATTCTCGACGACGGTCCAAGGTATGCCGATCGGATTACATTGATCAACCACAGTCCACCGTACCTCGACGAACGGATCGTATTTGCCGCCGAAGCCCCGGGCGCCATCATCAGCTATCGCCAGCACAGCAACGGATTTGGGCCCGAACCCGCCGTCGCCGCCTATTGGCAGGACGTGCCCGGTGGCTATCGGCTCGAAGCGCGGTTGCCAGCCGACATGCTCGGCACACACCTGGGCATTGTTGTCAGCAATACGTCTGACGAACAACAGCCTGCAACGCGTGTAGCCAGCTTTTCCGGCAACCGGCCGCAGCCTGTCGTACGCCCGGCAAAAGAATTGCAGTCGATCGTTGCCAGCCTTGTTGATCCTGAGACCCGTGTCATCCTGACTGACTACGCCGGCTGGCGCATCGCCGCGGCAGGCTCCCTGTCCAACGCCGGTCCGAATCGTTCAGCCGAAAACGGCTGGTCAAATCGAATCTACGGCTTGCTGGTTGAATCCGGCGAGGATTACGCGTCGGCCGAACCGCATCCGTCGGGGCGTGAACGCGAACCTTATGTCAGCGCCGCACTGGCCGGCCGCGAGATGCCCGCCTGGTTTCGCGGCGAAGACGGCGGCACCGCCATCGTCGCTGTTGCCGCGCCAATTGTTGCCAACGACGAAGTCATCGGGTCCCTGATATTGCAGCAGGGTACCGATGCCATTCTGAGTTTGACCAATCGCAACCTGGTACGACTGATTAACCTGACACTGGTCGTGACTCTGCTGGTCGCCGGCTCGCTGATTGCCTATGCCTCCTGGCTGTCACGTCGCATCCAGAACCTCTCCGCTGCGACCGAAGCCGCACTGGAAACCGAGAACCTTCAGTCGTCACTGCCGAGCGCGCTCGCAAGCGATGAGATCGGCGATCTGTCACGCAGCTTCTCCGATGTGCTGCGGCAACTGGATGACTACAACGCCTACCTGCGCACGCTCGCTTCCAAGTTGTCGCATGAATTGCGAACGCCACTAGCGATAGTTACCTCGTCTCTCGAAAACCTGGAGCACGAAAAGCTGGCGGACACGTCGGCCGCTTATACCGCCCGGGCCAGCGAGGGCGCCAATCGACTGCGCCGAATTCTCAGCGCGATGAGCGAGGCCAGCCGTGTCGAAGAGCTGATGAAAAATATCGACAAGGACTCGTTTGACCTCGGCAAGGTGTTGCAGTCAACTATCGACGCTTACCGCGACGTGTATACCGAACGCGCGTTCGAATTTTTGTGCCCGACAGACGCCGTATTCATGCGCGGTTCGCCGGAGCTTCTGATTCAGATGCTGGACAAGCTTGTCGATAATGCTGTCGACTTCAGCCAGCCGGGCGATACGATTCGAATCGCTCTGCAGGCAGAGCAGGATGACCTGCACGTATCGGTCGCCAATCCCGGCCCCGCATTACCTGAACATATGCGCGCACAGATGTTCGACTCAATGGTATCTGTACGATCCGGAGAGGATTCTCGACACCTCGGCCTGGGGCTATATATCGCGAAACTTATTGCCGAGGGTCATGGCGGTCGTATTGCCGCAGACAACACCGACGACGGTGCGATCTTCGAAATCAGACTCCCGCGTCAGGATTCGAGATAACGGACGATTCCGGCGGCCGCTTCGCGACCCTCGTACACTGCCGTTACCACCAGGTCGGAGCCCCTGACCATGTCGCCGCCCGCAAAGACTTTCGGATTCGTGGTCTGATACGGAAAATTGCCGTGAGTTGCAACACGCAGCCGACCGCTGGGTAGTTTGTCGATTGAGAAGTCATCAAACCAGCCGGGCGGATCCGGCCGAAAGCCGAACGCGATAACGACGGCGTCGGCTTCCAGGATCTCTTCACTGCCCGCGATGGCTTCGGGCCGGCGGCGTCCGTCCGGTCCCGGCTTGCCCAGTTCGGTCTGGATGAGCTTGACGCCTTCGACACGGTCCTTGCCAATAATTTCCAGCGGCTGGCGATTGAACAGGAAGGTCACGCCTTCTTCCTTGCTGTTTGCAACCTCGCGCCGCGATCCCGGCATGTTCTCCTCGTCGCGGCGATACGCGCAGGTAACGCTTGTAGCACCCTGACGAATTGCCGTGCGATTGCAGTCCATGCCGGTATCGCCGCCACCCAGCACAACGACTCGCTTGTCCTCAAGTGACATATACGGGACATTCGGATCGGCGTAGCCCAGTTCCTCGTACACATTTGAAACAAGATACGGCAATGCCTCGTACACACCCGGCAGGTCTTCGCCGGGAAAACCGCCTTTTACGTAATCGTATGTGCCCATGCCAAGGAACACGGCATCATAGTCATCGAGCAGGGATTCGAACGGAATATCGTCTCCGATACGCGTGTTCAGAACAAACTCGATGCCCATGCCTTCAAGCAGTTTGCGACGCTGCTCAACGATGCGTTTTTCCAGCTTGAAGGGTGGAATTCCATAAGTCAGAAGGCCACCGATATCCGGGTACGCATCAAAAACCACCGAGCGCACGCCATTGCGCGCAAGGACGTCGGCGGCGGCGAGCCCGGCGGGCCCGGCGCCGACAACAGCGACGCGTTTGCCAGTATCTGTGACATTCGACATGTCCGGGCGCCAGCCCTGCGCGACCGCTTCGTCAGTTATGTATTTTTCGATGCTGCCAATACTGACCGCGCCGTTCGCATCGTTCAGTGTGCAAGCCCCCTCACAAAGACGATCCTGCGGACACACACGCCCGCAGATTTCCGGCAACGAGTTGGTCTGGTGGGATAACTCCGCCGCCTCGAACAGGCGGCCATCCTCAATCAACTCCAGCCAGTTCGGAATGTAGTTGTGTACCGGGCACTGCCATTCGCAATACGGATTGCCGCATTGCAAACAGCGGCCTGCCTGCGCGGCTGCATTGGCACCGTCGTAGTGCCCGTAAATTTCGCCGAAGTGATTAATGCGATCTTCGGCAGCTTCCTTGTCCGGGTCGCGACGCGGTACTTCCAGAAATTGCAGTGGATGCTTCGACATCAGGCGGCCCTGCGCAGTGATTCAATCAACGAGCCGATTTCCGTTGCTTTCGGTTTGACGAGCCAGAACTTCGGCAGGAATGTACGGAAATCTTCGAGTATCGCATCGCCCCAGACACTGCCGGTATGTTCGACGTGCTCGCTCAACATCAAACGCAGATGGTGCAGGTGCGCCTCCATACTCTCGGGCGTCACGCGATGTATGTCGATCAACTCGTGGTTGTAGCGGTCGACGAAATCACGCTCGATATCGAGGACGTAGGCAAATCCCCCGGTCATTCCCGCGCCGAAATTCACGCCGGTATGACCGAGTACAAGGACCACGCCATCGGTCATGTATTCGCAACAGTGATCACCGGCACCTTCGATAACAGCGACCGCGCCGGAGTTGCGTACCGCGAATCGCTCGCCAGCCCGACCGGCTGCATACAATTCGCCGCCGGTTGCGCCGTACAGGCAAGTGTTGCCGATAATTGCGGTATCCCGCGCAACAAAGTTGGCATCGTCCTGCGGGTAAACCACGATGCGGCCGCCCGCCATGCCCTTGCCGACATAGTCGTTCGCATCGCCGACCAGGCTCAGGTTGAGACCCGCGATATTCCAGGCACCGAAACTCTGGCCTGCGGTTCCGCTCAGCTCAATGTCGAGCGGCGCATCCTGCATACCGAAGTTGCCATGCCGCCGTGCAATTTCACCCGCCAGGCGCGCACCGATCGAACGGTGAAAGTTCTGCACCTTGAACTTGTAACGGCCGCCTGTGCAGGCCTCGATCGCCGGCAAGGCCTCCGCCACCATTTGTTCGGCCAGCTCACCGCGATCGAACGGATGATTGCGCAGATCGGTACAAAACTGCGCGCTGTCATTGGTCAACGCATCGCTGGATACCAGTGGACTAAGATCGAGCCTGCCCTGCCGATCCGTCTCACCCGGCAACAGCTCAAACAGATCAACCCGACCGATCAGCTCATCGAGCTTGCGCACACCCAGTTCCGCCATAATCTGGCGCACTTCCTCGGCGATGAACGTGAAGAAATTTATGACCATTTCCGGCAAGCCGATAAAGTACTCGCTACGCAACACGCTGTTTTGCGTAGCGACGCCGGTGGCACAATTGTTCAGGTGACAAATACGCAGGTATTTGCAGCCAAGTGCCACCATTGGACCCGTGCCGAAACCGAAACTTTCCGCGCCCAGCATGGCCGCCTTGATGACATCGAGGCCGGTTTTGAGGCCGCCGTCGGTCTGCAGCCGGACCTTGTGTCGCAGCTGTTGCTTGCGCAGCACCTGGTGTGTTTCTGACAAGCCCAGCTCCCAGGGGCTGCCCGCATATTTCACCGAACTGAGCGGGCTCGCTCCGGTACCGCCGTCGTAGCCGGAAATCGTGATCAAGTCAGCGTAAGCCTTCACGACGCCCGCTGCGATAGTTCCAACGCCGGGCTCGGCAACCAGCTTGACCGACACGAGTGCGGTGGGGTTGACCTGCTTTAAGTCGAAGATCAATTGCGCCAGATCTTCAATCGAATAAATATCATGGTGTGGCGGCGGCGAAATCAGGCCGACACCCGGCTTGGCGTAACGCAAGCGCGCAATCATGTCGTTAACCTTGTGCCCGGGTAACTGTCCACCTTCTCCGGGTTTGGCGCCTTGCGCCACCTTGATCTGCAGTACCTCGGCGTTGACCAGGTATTCGGCTGTCACTCCGAAGCGACCGGATGCAACCTGCTTGATCTTCGACATGCGTTCGCTGCCGTAGCGCGCCGGATCTTCACCGCCTTCGCCCGAATTCGATCGCGCCCCAATGCGATTCATCGCAATCGCGAGTGCCTCGTGAGCCTCGGGTGACAAGGCACCCAGCGACATGCCGGCACTATCAAACCGCATCAGGATATCTTCAACTGGCTCGACGTCGGACAGGGCAACTGGCGGTCCGGCCGGTCGCACGTCCATCAAGTCGCGCAGTGTTGCGACCGGGCGTTCATTAACGAGCCTGGCATATTCCTTATATCGCTCAAAATCACCGCTGCGCACGGCGGCTTGCAACGTGGCGACGACGTCCGGGTTGTAACAATGGTATTCGCCGCCATGCACGTATTTGAATAGACCGCCCTGTTCAATCGTGCTGCGCGGATCCCAGGCTCGCTGCGCCAGTATCTCCTGGTCGCTCCACAGGTCGTCAAAGTTGGTACCGCGCAGGCGTGACGTTGTGCCGCGGAAGCAGCGCGTCACCACGTCGTTATCGAGTCCGACAATCTCAAACAGCTGCGCGCCGCGATAACTTGAAATCGAGGAAATACCCATCTTCGACATGATTTTGAACAAGCCCTTGCGAATGCCGCGCCGATAACTCCGGCCAAGTTGCTGCTGCTTGAACGTGTTGCTGCGTCGCGCCACATCGTGCAGGGACTGGTAGACCAGGTACGGGTAGACCATGGTTGCGCCGTAGCCGATCAGGCAGGCGAAGTGATGCGGGTCGCGCGCAACGCCTGTCTCGACGATGATGTTCGCGTCGCATCGCAGGCCCGTTTGCACCAGGTGATGGTGTATTGCGCCCGTTGCGAACAGCGCGTGTACCGGCAATTTGCCGTGCTCGAGATAACGGTCGCTGAGCACCAGCAACAGCTTGCCTTCGCGCACTGCCTGTTCAGCCTGCGCGCACAACCGGGCAAGTGCCTCCTCGAGGCCCAGCGACGCGTCGACGTTCAGGTCGAGAAAAACGTGGTCATCCTCGAACATTGTCGGCCCCAGCAACTGCCGCAACTTCGCCTGCGACAGTACCGGCGAGTTGATGATGACTTGCTCAGCATGTTCGGGACCGATATCGAACAAACTGCTTTCACGGCCCACGTTGGTCTGCAACGACATGACGATGCGTTCGCGTAGCGGATCGATCGGCGGATTCGTCACCTGTGCAAATTGCTGCCGGAAATAGTCGAACGGCGAGCGCACCTTGCGCGACAACACGGCCATCGGCGTATCGTCGCCCATGGACCCCACCGGCTCCATCTCGGCCTTGGCGAGTACCGCAACGACATCGCCCAGTTCTTCGCGCGACAGGTTGAACATCTTCTGGTAGCGGGCGAGTGTCGCCGGATCCATCGGTTCGGCTGCCGTCGCCGTATCGACCAGTTCGGAATCGAGATACCGAACGCCCTGTTTCAGCCACTTTTTATAGGGCGCGCGCGTCTTGAGGATGTCGTGAATATCTTCGTTCTTCAGCAATGTGCCGTTTGCGAGATCAACAGCCAGCATTTGTCCCGGGCCCAGGCGGCCCTTGCTGACCACATCTGACTCATCATAATCGTAGACACCCACTTCGGACGCGACCGTAATATGGCGGTCACGGGTAATGACGTAGCGTGCCGGGCGCAGCCCGTTGCGATCGAGGCAGCACGCGGCGTAGCGCCCATCCGTCATCACGATGCCTGCGGGCCCGTCCCACGGCTCCATCTGGCAGTCATAAAATTCGTAGAACGCACGAATATCAGGGTCCATGTTGTCGACGGTCTGCCACGCGGGCGGCATCAATATGCGCATCGCCTGGATGACATCCATGCCTGCCGCCCTGAATACTTCCAGCATGTTATCGAGGCTGGATGAGTCCGATCCCTGCAGCGAAATAATGGGATCGAGGTCAGAAATGTCCGGCAGTTTGGACGAAACGAAATTTTTCGCCCGAGCCTGTGCCCAATTGCGATTGCCACTGATGGTGTTGATTTCACCGTTGTGCGCGAGAAAGCGAAACGGTTGCGCAAGCCGCCACTGCGGTAGCGTATTGGTCGAAAACCGCTGATGAAAAAGGCACACCGACGTTTCCATGCGCTCGTCGCGCAGGTCCGGATAAAACACCGGCAATGCCGATGGCATGATCATGCCCTTGTAGCTGATCGTCGCGGACGACAAGCTTGCGATATACGTTTCCTCGTCCGCAATTTTCTGTTCTGCACGCCGACGTGCAAGAAACAATTGTCGATTGAAGCGGCCGCGCGGCATGCCCTCGGGGGCGTTGACGAATACCTGCTCGATTCTCGGCAGCGTTTTAAGCGCCTGCTCACCGCACGCGCTGGGATCAAGTGGCACAACCCGCCACCCGGCCAATTCGAGCCCGGCATCCTTGATAGCCGCATTGATTTGCGCGCGAGCTGCCGTGGCACTGGCTTCATGCTGACTGAGAAAAACAGTACCGGCTGCAAAGCGCTTGTTGAGATTGAAGCCCAGCTCTTCTCCGACGCTGCGCAGAAACCGCTCCGGAAACTTCATCAACAATCCACAGCCGTCGCCAGTCTTGCCATCGGCTGCAACCGCACCGCGATGAGTCAGACGCGCGAGCGCGGCAATCGCGGTTTCGACGACCCAGTTGCTCGGAAGATCGTCGAGATTCGCAATCAATCCGAAGCCGCAGCTGTCTCGCTCGAACTCCGGGTTGTACAAGGATTTTGCCGAATGCTCTGTCATAGTTGCCGCGAGGAACGCGTAAAGGCGCTCCCCGAAAAATGTTTATCAAGAGGCGGCGTCGTGACGCCGGGATCGACTTGAAAGTCAGATCCCAAAAATTATATGACAGGAAAACCGGATTTTTTCACACTGTGCGAAATTTCCGTCAAATTCCGCGAAATATCATCGGTTTTCGCCGAATATCACGTCAATTCGACACGAGGCGGCAGTCAAAATAATTTGTTGCGCGCGAAACCGTGATTCTAATACGACCCGGTGCCCAGCCGTATGCCGCCGCTATTGCGGTATCGAAGCACGGGAGTCATTGGAATATCGACACCGAGCTCCCCTTTGACGGCATAAGGGATGTCGCGGCGGGTGCCGTCGCGAACGACGAACAACAACTCGGGCGCCGTGCGCAACAGATTGAGGTCAACACTGATAGCGAAACTCGCTGTACCGTTGGCCGGAATTGTGAACTCGCTGGCTGTCTTGCCGCTGGCGAAATGTTTCCCGTCCAGTTCAAGACCATACGCTATGTATTTTACCGGCAAGGCGATCGCGTTTGGATTGCTGGCATCGAAAGTCAGCAGGAAAGTCTGGCCGTCGATGCCCAGCCCCATGACATTGACATTCCGGAGACTGATGTCCGGTGCAGCCAGGAGCCCCTCGGGCAATGAAGCACACGATGACAGAATCAGGGCCGCCATCAACACCCATGCTCGTGCCCCTGTTGTTCGTTTCATTGCCTGCCCCCAATCTGTCGCTTTATTCCAGCCGCATCAATTCAGGCTGTCCCCGAGTTCGCCCCAGCGCGCAGCTATCAGCTGCCAGTCATCATCGTCGCGCACAAGTTCAAGCTCAAACTTGTAAGCGCTTGCACTAAAGCCCAACGCACGGTCATTCGTCCCGGTAAGAGCGACCGTCAAATCGACCTCCGCTGCCGTATCGCCGAAGATGCGAATATCCTGTATCGACACCAGCAGCTTGATCGCATTTTGTCGCAGGAAGTACACACGCAACAGCTTGTCGAGACGGTCTTTGTCATAGCCTCTTGCATCGGCGTAGCCCGGCGACACTCTCGCAAGCAAAGCGCGCCTCTCCTTTGCCTCTACTTCAGCGTGCCCGTCACTGATCCATTGCCGAATTTCCTCTTCGCCGGTGCTGGCAGGGTCGCCGCAACCCGACAGAAACAGGCACAATACTGCGCTCGTGGCCAAAATCTGCCTGGTGAATGGAAGGTAGTTCTCAGTGGCACCCCGGATCATCTGCTAAAGTCTACTGGCAACGGCGACCACAATTGGTCAATTCGGCCCGAAATGTGACTCAATTCGCATTTTACCTGGCCAACGCTGACACTCAGACGACCGGAATAAAACGATGCCAGTAAAACTCTTGAGCGAAAGCATGGATGCGAGCATTACCGATGAGGACCAGGCGCGTATCCAGACGGTACTCACATTCTGGTTTAAGGAACAGGAACTCTCAGCGCCGCAAATCGACCGGCGTATGGATACGTGGTTCGGCGAAGACCCGGTGTTTGATCACGAGATAGAGAAGGAATTTGCCGATGACGTCAATGCCGCATCCGAAGGGAAATTGAATCACTGGGCAAGGGACCCGCACGGCCGACTCGCGCTGATCTTGCTGATCGATCAATTTCGCCGCAATATTTATCGCAACACTGCCGACGCATTTGCCAAGGACAGGTTGGCACTCAAGCTATGTGTCGAGGGTGCTATGGAAAAAATTGACAAGGGCCTGTCACCGATACAACGCGTGTTCTTCTACATGCCGTTGCAGCACGCAGAATCTGCCAAAGTGCAGGCAAAGTCTGTCGCGCTGTATAACCGGCTTGCCGAGGCGGTATCCGCCACGCAACGAGAAACATTTCTGACCGTTGCCCAGTTCGCGGAACTGCACAAGGACATCATTGATCAATTTGGTCGATTTCCGCACCGCAACAAATTGCTCGGCCGCGAAAACACGCCCGAGGAAGCCGAGTACCTGGCCGGCGACAGCCCCGATTTCGGACAGGGTTAGGCGCTCGCCGGCAATGACTTGAGAGACCTGGCTGACAATTTGTTGTAGCGCCAGGTCAGCAAAGTTGCTGCGACCCCCAGGCCTACGATAAATCCACCCCAGACGTAGTTAGGCGGCGCGACAAAAGTGATTGCGGCCAGGTAGGCCAGCGGAAACGCAAGCACCCAGAATGCGAATATATTAATCACCATTGGCACGCTGGTGTCCTTGTAGCCGCGCAGGGCGCCCGCCGCCCCAATCTGGATACCGTCCGCAATCTGAAAAATTGCCGCCATCAGCAACAAGCTGACTGCAATACCGGTAACCGCTGCATCGCTTGTATAAAGACCAACAACCGCATCGCGGAAGATCAGCAGGAACGCAGCCGAAAAAGTCATGAACACCGCGCACAGAAAGATGCCCGTGCCACCGGCAAGCCGGGCATCGCGCATTTTTCCCGCGCCGATCAGCTGACCGACCTGGATCGTGGTGGCGGCGCTCAGCGCCAATGGAATCATGAACGTTGTCGCGGAGAAGCTGATCGCAATCTGGTGAGCTGCCGTAATATTGGTACCGCGCGTTCCCATCAGGATAGAGACCGCCGAAAACAAGCCCGCTTCAGCAGTAATCGTAATTGCGATCGGCAAGCCGAGTGCAAAAATTTCCTTGAATGCGGACAAGCGCAACGGCGCGATCTTTGAAAACAAGTGAAATTTTCGATAGCGCCGATTGACGATCATATACGCTGCCAGCGCAATCATGACCACCCACATCGAGATTGCACTTGCCCAGCCACAGCCTGCCGCGCCCATTGCAGGCGCGCCGAAATGTCCAAACATCAACACATAGTTGAGGAACACGTTGCAGATTAGCGCAAACACCGACGTATACATGATCGGTCGCGTATGACCGACCCCTTCGGTCGTAAAGCGAAGTGCGAGAAACGCAAATATCCCGGGTGCACCGAACGTGATCGCGCTCACATAGCCAACTGTCAGTTCGCGAAATTCCGGGTCAATGCCAAATGCTGCCAACATGGGTGCGGCCGCAAACTGCCCGATCAATACAATCGGCATGCCGAGCACGACAGCCAGATACAGACCCTGCCGCGTGTAGCGCCCGATCAAATCGAAACGTCCGGCGCCGAAATATCTGGATACGATTGGAGAAATTGCCATGAGTATGCCGAGGCATAGCGAAAAGCCGAGAAACCAGACGCTGCCGCCAACAGCAACCGCAGCCAACTCCCTGGCGCCGAGGCTTCCCGCCATCACCGCATCGGCAAATTGCATGCCGGCGACTGCCAGATTATTGACCACTAACGGGCCGCCAAGGCGCAATAGTGCCCTGACTTGTACTTTGAACTCACTGGCGCTGAAACCGGTCATTCGCGCATCTTAACTTACGGTGACGCCCGTAGATGGTGTAAAGTTGCAGCGCGCAATAACAATCCGGAATGGAGATACGCATGTTGCATGACGGTCGAGCAATACGAGTCGCAGTAGTAGGTGGTTCACGAATCCCTTTCTGTCGCTCGCACTCCGTCTACCGGCATTGCTCTAACCAGGACCTGATGGTCGCGGCGCTGGACGGCCTTGTCACCAAACTGGACCTCAAGGGCCAGACGCTCGGTGAAGTAGCTCTCGGCGCCGTCATCAAGCATTCCAGCGACTGGAACCTGGCGCGGGAATGCGTCATTGATTCCGGCCTGTCACTGCGTACCCCCGGACTCGACTTGCAGCGTGCCTGCGGCACCAGCCTCGAAGCCGCGATAATCGTTGCCAACAAGATTGCACTCGGGCAAATCGAGGCAGGAATCGCCGGCGGCACTGATACGGTCAGCGACGCTCCGATTGTCTATCCCGCTGACTATCGTCGCATCCTGATGGACATCCACGGGTCCCGCTCGGCCATGGATCGCATCAAGAATGTGTTTCGCATCCGACCGAAGCACTTCAAACCTGAATTTCCCGGTGTGCAGGAACCGCGTACCGGTTTGTCGATGGGCGAGAGTACCGAGATCACTGCCAAGCAATGGGACGTGCAGCGCGAACACCAGGACCAGCTGGCACTGTCGAGCCACATCAAGGCAGCGGGTGCCTATGACGCCGGTTGGTATGAAGACCTCGTCATACCGTTCATGGACTGCGAGGAAGACAATAATATTCGCCGCGACACGACCTTCGAGAAATTGTCGTCACTGAAACCGGTTTTTGACAAGAGCGGTGCAGGCACGATGACGGCCGGGAACAGTACACCGTTAACGGATGGTGCCGCCGCGGTTTGCCTTGCCTCCGAAGACTGGGCGCGGATGAAAAACCTGCCGGTTATGGCTTACCTGACGTTCGGCAAAGCAGCCGCCGTCGACTTTATTTCGAGCGAGGGTCTGCTAATGGCGCCTGCATACGCCGTTTCGGACATGCTCAAACAGGCTAATCTGACTTTACAGGATTTTGATTTCTACGAGATTCACGAAGCCTTCGCCGCACAAACGATCGCGACCCTGAAGGCCTGGCAGTCCGAGGATTTCTGCCGCGACAAACTGGGACGTAATGCGCCGATGGGTCCGATTGACCTGTCCCGTCTGAACGTCAAGGGCGGCAGCATCGCGGTCGGGCATCCGTTCGCCGCGACCGGTGCTCGAATTATCGGTACGATGGCGAAACTGCTGCAGGAAAAAGGTTCAGGACGCGGCCTGATTTCCGTCTGTACCGCGGGCGGTATGGGCGTCTGCGCAATCATGGAAGCAGCATAAACTCACCGGGATTCCGGGGGATAAATGGCGGACTTCAGCGCTTTACTCGCGACGCTTAACAGTTACCTGTGGCACGAGTATGTGCTGTTTGCAATCGCTGCTACCGGCGTTCTATTCACCGTCTGGAGCGGTTTCTGCCAGTACCGTGCCCTGACACATGGTCCGGCGGTGCTGCGCGGTGTTTACGATGACCCTGACGACCCGGGCGCAATCAATCACTTCCAGGCCTTGTCCGCGGCGCTGTCGGCGACGGTGGGACTCGGTAACATCGGTGGCGTTGCGTTAGCCATCGCGCTGGGTGGCCCGGGCGCCATGTTCTGGATGTGGGTCATCGGCTTTCTCGGCATGTCGATCAAGCTGACCGAGGTCACTCTGTCGATGCTGTATCGCAATACCGACGATCCCGAGAATCCGCATGGCGGCCCGATGTGGGTCGCCCACAAGGCGCTGGCAAACAAAGGACTGCCCGGCCTTGGTAAATTTATCGGCTCTGTGTTTTGCATATGCCTGCTGGTATCTACAACGACCGGCGGCAACATGTTCCAGGCCTGGAACGTCGGTGAGCTGACGCAGGAATACTTCGGGGTGCCAAGCTGGATCAGCGGCATCATCCTCGCAATTGTGGTCGGCACCGTCATCATCGGCGGCATCAAACGTATCGGCAAGGTCACCGCCACGCTCGTGCCTTTTATGGTGATCTTGTACTTAGGCGCCGGCTCTTATGTTCTGGCCATTAACTTCTTTGAAATTCCGGGCCTCTTCGTATTGATCGTCAAGTCGGCATTTGCGCCCACCGAGGCAACCGGCGCGTTCGTCGGCGGTTCGGTCGCGTCAGCGTTCATGTTCGCATTGAAGCGCGCCGCGTTCTCCAATGAAGCGGGCCAGGGTTCATCGCCGATTGCTCACTCCGCCGCCAAGACGGATGAACCCGTGCGCGAGGGTATCGTCGCCGGACTGGAACCTTTTATCGACACAATCGTTGTCTGCACGTTTACCGCACTGATTATCTTGTCGACCGGTATCTGGAATCGTGGCCCCGACGTCGCGCTCGCTACGATGCCGGTCGCCAGCGAAACGGAGTCTGGCTGGCAATTCTCCCGCAGCATTGTGCCCGGTACGGACGGGGTTGCCGATGATCGCGTCATGCTGGTTGTCGAGGCACACGAGAACGAGATTACCAGCCAGCACATGCATCGCATTGAGGGTGTCATTGCTGCATCCGGCGATGGCTATATCGTCAACTGGGTGCCCTTTTCGAGTTCCGTGCAGCCGGTGCCAGTGGGTAATGGCATTTATCGCACCTATGTCGGCGCCACACTGACGGCGAAGGCATTTGACAGTGTTGCGCCCGGCCTCGGCAAATGGCTGGTATCGATCGCCGCCTGGCTGTTCGCGGTTTCGACAATGATCTCGTGGAGTTATTACGGCGAGCAGGGCATCGTCTACCTGGCAGGCGAAAAATCAGTGCTGCCGTATCAAATCGCATACTGCATGCTGATCATTATTGCGACACTGGGCTTTATCAAGACAGACGCCGACCTCGACAATATAACCGGCGCTGGCACCGGCATCATGCTGTTCGGCAATATTCCGATTTGCTGGCTGTTTGGTTACCAGGCGATGCGGGCGTACAAGGATTACGTCGCACGACTGAAGTCGGGTCGCATCAGGGATGGTCACCCGCCACCGAGTCTCGATGATCTTCTCAGTGGCCGCGACGTGCAAAAGTAGAATTACTCGTCGCGAGTCCGACGCTGTACCGTTTTCAGTAGCCGGTTGAGTTGTTCTTTTGCTTGCGCGGTGAGACCGCCACTTTTGTACTCAGCAACAACGAATGCCTCAAATCGCTCAACGATGTCATCCATTCCCTGCTCCGCAAATTGTGGCGGTACGGGAGTTTGCTCCGGTGCATTCTTGACTGAGTTGAACAGGTCGATCCACCGCTCAGACTGCTTGCCCCACTGCAGCAGGTGATAGAACTGCGGTCCGGGCTGACCGTCTTTGGTTGACAGCAAACTGACGATCCCGGCGACCAGTGCGGCCGGTACCAGTAACAGGTCACGCAAGCCGTCAACGATCAGTTTGACCTGGAATACACCGACATCGCGTATCAGCATCCATCGCGAAACGGTAGGGGAATTCTCGTCCTGCGCTGCATCCATGTTTGCTTCTCTGACATAAATCGTAAGTAAGACAAGCGATTATAGACGTATTCACTGGCATGGGACGACTCTATGCAGTACTGTTAGGCGCGTTACCGACCGGCCTCCGAGACTATGCCGACGTACCAGACAACGCCGCAATTCGAGCACGGGAAACGCGACACAACCGGAATTCTTGTCGTCAATCTCGGCACGCCGGCAGCCCCTACGTCAGGCGCCGTGCGACGCTTTCTCAGGCAGTTTCTTTCCGACCCGCGTGTCGTTGAGCTGCCACGCGCATTGTGGTGGCTGATTCTGAATCTCGTCATCCTGCTTGTCCGACCGTCGCGGTCAGCTGCTGCGTACCAAAAAATCTGGACCGAGAACGGTTCACCGCTATTGCTTTACTCGACGTCATTGAGCGACAAGATTCGTACCCGGCTGGCGGCGAATTCCGCACCAACCGATATCGAACTCGCAATGACCTACGGCAATCCTTCCGTCGACTCGGCAATTGACAAGCTCCTCGCGCGCGGTGCGCAACGCATACTGGTTTTGCCGCTTTACCCGCAATACTCCGGCACGACAACCGCGTCTGTTTACGACGCGGTTAATCGCAAGCTGGGCAAATTGCGCTGGGTGCCCGAGATTCGATTTATCAACAGCTATCACGACGAACCGGCTTACATTTCAGCATTGGCCGACAGTGTCCAAAGCCACTGGCAGCAACACGGGCGAGGCGACAAGCTGCTGATGTCTTTTCATGGCATTCCGAAGAAAAATCTCGAGCGTGGCGATCCATATTTCTGCCAGTCGCAGAAGACCGCCCGACTGCTGGCGGCTGCGCTCGATCTGGCAGACGACGACTGGGTCATCGCATTTCAATCCCGAGTTGGCGCAGAAGAGTGGCTGTCGCCCTACACCGATGAAACCGTCAAATTGCTGGCGCATCAGGGCATCAGCAAGCTTGATGTCGTTTGTCCGGGTTTCGCGACGGACTGCCTGGAAACGCTCGAAGAAATTGCAATGCAAAACGCGGAGTTCTTCACGGCAGCCGGCGGCGAATCGCTGCGCTACATACCGGCACTTAACGATGACGACAATCACGTTGAGCTTCTCGCCGCGTTGGCCACGCGCCATATGGCGGGCTGGGTCAGCCAGCACGAAGCGGCGAAGGCGGCCGAAACCCGGGAGCGCGCCCTGGCGATGGGCGCACCCCAATGAGCAGCGTCGGCCGCTTTCTCGAATTCTCGGTCCGTACGGCCGACATTCTCGAATCGCTGCACTTCTACAAAACGCTTGGATTTGTCGAACTCGAAATTGGTGACGTCTGGTCGCACAAATACGCGGTGGTCAGTGACGGTGAAATCAGCATCGGTCTGCACGAGCGGGAATTTGACGCACCGGCTGTAACGTTCGTGCAACAGGATATCGCGAAGCACGCACGCTCAATGACTGACCACGGATTCGAGTTCAGTTATATGCAGCTCAATGAAGATATCTTTAATGAATTAAGTTTCGCGGATCGCGACGGCCACATGGTGACGATGCTGGAGGCCCGGACTTTTAATATCAGCGAAGAGGCCGAACAGGACTCCGCTTGTGGCAGCTGGCTGGAACTGACACTGCCGGTTAAAGAGGCGCTGCACGCGGCGCAATTTTGGGCGCCAATCGCACAAACCCTGCTGGAGATGCGGGAAGAACCGACGACCCACATGCGCTTCGAGGCCGATGGTGTGCCATTGGGACTTTCGGAAAGCATTGCGGTGACATCTCCATCCTTGTGTTTCAAGTGCCCCGATCGTCACGGCTTAATGGGGCTTCTGGAGCAAAACGGCATGAACTTCAAAAAGTTTCCCGGATTCGAAGGGGCGTTTGTCGAAATCATTGCGCCCGAGGGGACCCGCTTGTTTGCTTTCGAAGAAGACTTCCTCGGCGAAAAGATTGAAGTCGACGAGGACGTCGACCCAAGCGATTTTCCGGAGCTGGATCAATAGTCGCGTTTGACACCCATGCGCCGCATGATCCAGATTCCGATGCGCGTCCTGAGTAACGGCATCAGCCAGCGATACAAACGACCGGAAATGTAAATGTCTTTGCCTTTTTCCAGTGCCGCAAGCCCTTCGCGAACAACTACCTCTGCGTCATACCAGATAAACGCGGGGGAATTGTCTTTCATTTTTGCAAGCACCGGGTCGTCGTGGAACTCGGTGTGTGTAAATCCGGGGCACAAAGCAAGAACGTGTACACCCTTGCTGCGCACTGTTGCAGACAACCCCCTGGACAATGCGATCACGTAGGCTTTAGACGGACCGTAACTGGTATCGCCTGCAAGCGATACCAGTCCGGCGACTGATGCTACATTCAGAACCCGGCCAAAGCGCCGTCGTGCCATCAACGGGATAAAGTGGTGACACATGCCAGCCACCGAAATCATCATCAGTTCCATATACCGTTGCTGTGCAGGAAAGCTGCGATCGACGAGCAGATCCGGACCGTAGGCGCCCGCATTGTTGATCAGGTAATCGACTTCGATTCCGCGGTGTGTAAGTTCGTCAAGTATGCGGCCAGTTGCATCGGTCTCGGACAGGTCTGCGGCAATAATATCGACTGCGACATCGTATTGTTCAACAAGCTCGTCTGATAGCTGCTCCATTACCGCAGCTCTGCGAGCCACCAGGACCAGATCTTTGCCCAGCGCAGCCAGCTGGCGTGCGAATTCTGCACCCAGGCCGGCCGATGCGCCGGTAATGAGTGCCCTGCAATCGGTCATTTTCACACTCCTACAAGAGCTGATCGATCAGGGCAACCGCCCTGCCAAGGTAACTGCTGCCGAACAGGTTGAGGTGATTCAGAACGTGGTACAACTGATACAGGCACTCGCGATCTGCATGCCCGTCGCGCCTCGGCCAATGCGCATGATAGGCCTCATAGAACCCGCGTCCAAAGCCGCCGAACAGTCGTGTCATTGCGATATCGCTCTCGCGATCCCCGTAGTAAACCGCGGGATCGAAAACCACGGGCTGCCCGCCAACGCAGCGCCAGTTGCCACCCCACAAATCGCCATGCAACAACGATGCCTTGTGAGCTTCACTATCGAAGTATTTCGGCAGGCACTGAAGCAGCTGCTCGCCGCGTGTTTGCAATGTACCTTGATAGCCGTTCTTTGCTGCCAGTTGCAATTGGTAGCGCAGGCGGTACTCGCGAAAAAACTCCGCCCAGTCATCGCATTGCTGATTGCATTGCGGTGTAAGGCCAATCGTATTGTCGCGATGCCAGCCAAAACGAGCGGCGCTACACGCGTGCATTGCAGCGATGTGTTCGCCCAGAAGCGTCTCGGTTGTTGCGTCGGCAGGCACGAATTCCAGCCAGTCGAGTGCCAGGAACGCGCCTTCGCCAGCGAGCCCGGTCGCGAGCACGTGCGGCACGCAAATTGTGTGACTGGCAGCGATCTCTGATAGCCCGTCGGCTTCGGCAGAAAACTGTTCGGCCGCAGTTGATGGTCCTGTCTTGACGAAGACATCGCCATCGCTACCGCTCATGCGCCACGCTGCACTGATGTCGCCGCCACTCACGGTGCGCGGCGGCATGTCCAGGCTGACCCGGCGACCCGCCGACTCGAGCTGGCTCGCAATGGCACGCCAGTCGGGCACGATCAGTGCCGATAGATATCGGAAACGCGCTCCGCCTGGCGGCGCAACGCCGTACCAATTCCGGCCTCATCGAACAACGCATTGATTTCACCCAGCCGCGGCGCTGAGGGCTGTAGCGCCCGTTCGGCATCGTCAAGCGGTGCGTCGCAGGCAATTCCCGTCAGCTGACGGGCGAGAAATGCATCATCACGATACGTATCCAGTTTTGCCGCCAGCGTTTTCGCACCACGCACGTTGACCTCGTGAATTCGATCGAGATTGGCGTAAATATCATCCAGGCTGCTGAAATGCTGCAGCAGGCCAACCGCGGTTTTCTTTCCAACGCCTGGAACGCCCTTGATGTTGTCGACGGCGTCGCCGGCAAGCGCCAGGAAATCCGCAATCTGCTCGGGCCAGACGCCGAAGGAATCCGGAATCTGTTCGTAGCGCAGCTTTCCCTTGCCAGAAAAGTCCCAGAAAATATCGTCCTTGCTGAGCAGTTGGGTCAGGTCCTTGTCGCGGGTAACAATCGTCGAGGGACGGCCCAGCCGACGGCCATGATGCACCAGCGTACCGATCAGGTCATCGGCTTCATAAACTGGGCTGCTCTGCTCCATCAGGCCCAGCGCGCGTACGTAGCGCCGACATTGTTCAAACTGTCGTATCAGTTCCGGCGGCGCGGGGTCACGATTGGCTTTGTACTCAGGATATATCGCAGTCCGAAAGGACTCCGTCATGCTTTGATCGAACAGGATCGCCACGTATTCGGGCGTGACCTTCTCCATGAAATCGCCGATGAAGCGGCAAAACCCGTAGAACGCATTAATGGGATTGCCCTGGTCATCGACCATGTCGTCCGGCATGGAGTAATACGCCCGGAAGACGTACACACTGGCGTCAATCAAATACTGCATAACACCCTGTAGGAGCGGCCCCTGGCCGCGACGCCCCACCCGTAGGAGCGGCCCCTGGCCGCGACACACCGACCGGCCGCGAAACACCGACCGTAGGAGCGGCCCCTGGCCGCGAAGTCAATCATGAAAATGCACTTCAACGATCTCTTCACCATTGAGCAGATGATCGCTGAGTCTTGCATGCAACGGACTGGAGCGCGGAATATGCGCCAGCAGGTACTGCATTTGATCGGCGAGAACGCGCCGCCCTTTCAGGTAAATATATTCGGCGTAGTTGGGTACGAACGGCACGGCGATCAATTCCATCGCCGCCTGTTCCGGCGTGCGACCGCCCTTGTAATTGTTGCAGCGCCGGCAAGCCGTTGCGACATTGTTCCAGCGGTCCAGGCCGCCTTGCGATACGGGTGTAATGTGGTCACGCGTCAGATCACGTGTCATGAATCGATTGCCGCAGTACAGGCACAAATTTGCATCGCGCTTGAACAGCGTTCGGTTGTTCAGTGGCGGCACGTACTGGTCCCGATTTCGCGACAGGCTCTGGCTGGTGCCATGGGTGGCAATGATGGAATTGACGTCGATGCGGCTGCGGTGCCCATCCGTCGATCGGTAGCCACCAAAGACCGAGTACAGCAGCGTGCCACAGTCGTAGGCAACCTGCTCGGAGTGATAAAGACGCACCGCCTCGCGGTAGTCAATCCACTCGAGCGGCATTCCCGCAACATCGGTCCTTAAGACCTGCTGCGAAATATCGGATGCGAGTCCTGCGAGCATAGCCGTCCCCTGGGAGGTATGCCCTCGATTATGCCAAGGTTCAGAGCGCCTTCAATACCTCGTCGAGTGTTTCTTTGGCATCGCCGAAGAGCATTCGCGTGTTTTCTTTGAAGAACAGCGGGTTCTGCACACCCGCATAACCTGTCGCCATGCTGCGTTTGAGCACAATTGACGTTTCTCCCTTCCAGCATTCGAGAACCGGCATGCCGGCGATCGGGCTGTTGGGATCTGTCAACGCGGACGGATTCACGATGTCATTTGCGCCGATAACGACCGACACATCGACATCCGGAAAGTCCTCATTAATCTCGTCCATTTCGAACACGATGTCGTAGGGCACTTTTGCTTCCGCGAGCAACACGTTCATATGCCCGGGCATACGACCGGCCACCGGGTGAATCCCAAAGCGTACGTTTATCTTTTTCGCGCGCAGAGCCTTGGTAATCTCATAGACAGTGTGCTGGGCCTGGGCAACTGCCATGCCGTAACCTGGAATAATCATCACCTCTTTGGCGCCGGAGAGCATCGCTGCCGCTTCCTGAGCATCGACCGGGACGACTTCACCCTGGTCTTCGTCGCCACCGCCGGCAGACGCGCCACCGCCGGTACCGAAGCCGCCGGCGATCACTGAAAGGAACTTGCGATTCATGGCCCGGCACATGATGTAGCTCAGGATTGCGCCACTTGAGCCGACCAGCGCGCCAGTAACGATCAACAGGTCGTTGCCGAGCATAAAGCCAGTCGCTGATGCAGCCCATCCGGAATAGCTGTTAAGCATCGACACTACAACGGGCATATCGGCGCCACCGATTGCCAACACCATGTGCATACCAAACAACAGCGCGATCACAGTCATAATGATCAGCGGCTCAATACCGCCACCCGCGGCAGACTCAACGACGAACGCTCGCCCGAACCAGATCGCACCAATCAGCAGAGCGAGATTCCAGAAGTGCTTGCCAGGCAGGCTCAAGGGTTTGCCGGAGATACGTGCAGACAGTTTGCCGAATGCGATGACCGAACCCGAAAACGTCACGGCACCGATAAGTATGCCGACGTAGATTTCGATATCGTGAATGGTCATTTCGATGCCGACGAAATGTTTGTTCGGATCGAGGAAGCTGGCGAAACCAACCGCAACGGCGGCGAGACCAACCAGGCTGTGCAGAATTGCGACAAGCTCCGGCATCTGCGTCATCTGCACGCGGCGCGCGAGAATGACACCAATGGCGCCGCCGATCACGAGCGCGGCCAGCAGCAGCTCGTAGTGACGCTCCACCACGCCCAGCACCGTCGCCAGTAACGCGACCGTCATGCCGATAATGCCGTACCAGTTACCGCGCCTCGCCGTTTCCTGGTTTGACAAACCGCCCAGCGCGAGAATGAAAAGAATCGTCGCAATGATGTACGACACGGTTACGATGCCTTCGCTCATTACTTCGACCTCACTTGCGGAACATTTCGAGCATGCGTCGCGTGACGGCGAAGCCGCCCGCGATATTGATGCTGGTAATCAGAACGGTCGCGGCTGCGATCCACATAATCACGCTGTTGGTGGAACTGATCTGCAACAACGCTCCGATCACGATGATGCTCGATATCGCATTGGTCACACTCATCAAGGGTGTATGCAGTGCCGGCGATACGTTCCATATCACCATGTAACCGACAAAGCAGGCCAGCACGAAAACCGTGAAGTGCGACATGAATGAGGCTGGTGCGACAGCACCGAGTCCCAGCAACGCCAGCCCGCCCACGATCATGCCGATAATCGGACCGGCGACGGAGGGCTCGCTCTCTTCTGCGACAGGAATGGGTTCCGGCTCCGCCTTTTTCGGTGCCGCCGACAGCTTCGGCGCCGGTGGCGGCCAGGTCGTCTCGCCGTCCTTGCAAACCGTGGCACCGCGGATGACTTCGTCTTCCATATTGACGTTGATGTTGCCGTCTTTTTCCGGCGTCAAATCCGTCAGCAGATGGCGCAAGTTGGTCGCATACAACTGGCTCGATTGCGCGGCGAGCCGGCTGGGCAGGTCGGTGTAGCCAATAATCGAAACGCGGTTCGCCTGCACAATCTTGTCAGCTTCGGTCAGTTCACAGTTACCACCTTGCTCAGCCGCCAGATCGACGATGACACTGCCATCCTTCATCGAGTGCACCATGTCAGCGGTAATCAACTCCGGAGCCGGCCGACCCGGAATCAAAGCTGTCGTGATAATGATGTCGACTTCCTTTGCCTGCTCGGCAAACAGCGCCATTTCCGCCTTGATGAACTCCTCGCTCATCGTTTTCGCATAGCCGCCTTCGCCAGCGCCATCTTCATCGTCTTCGAAATCGAGCATCAGGAATTCGGCATCCATACTCTCGACCTGTTCTTTGACTTCGGGCCGCGTATCAAATGCCCTGACAATGGCGCCCATACTCTTTGCAGCGCCAATCGCGGCGAGACCTGCCACGCCAGCGCCAATGACCATGACTTTCGCGGGCGGTACCTTGCCAGCAGCGGTAATCTGCCCGGTGAAAAAGCGCCCGAAATGTTGTGCCGCCTCGACTACAGCACGATAGCCGGCGATATTGGCCATTGAGCTCAGGGCGTCCATTTTTTGCGCGCGGGATATACGCGGCACGCTGTCCATTGCCATCGCCGTGGCGCCACTGCGGGTCAGTTTTTCGAGCAGCTCCGGGTTCTGGCCGGGCCAGAGAAAGCTGATCAGGGTTTGTTCCGCGTGCAGACGGTCAGCCTCACCCGCCTCGGGTGCACGAACTTTGAGCACGATATCCGATTCGGACCAGATTCGGTCGGCACTGGCCAGCTCGCAACCGGAAGCACGGTAGGCCTCGTCCGAATAGCTCGCTGCGGCACCGGCGTCATTTTCGACAGTGACACTGAACCCCAGCTTGATCAGCTGTGCCGCGACCTCCGGAGTCGTCGCAACGCGCCGCTCACCCGCATGAACTTCTTTCGGTACACCGATCTTCATTAAATCCCCTCCGATTGGACTGCGGCAGTTTAGCGGAGTGGGTCAGTCGGTACAAAACAAACGTATGCAACCTTTTTACGCGCCATCCCTCGGTCGGGCAGCTTTGCGTTTTTGCAGGCGATCACGAAGCCGCTGCCGTTGCTCCGGCGTCATTTTGCGAAACCGGTCCCGCATTTGTTCACGTCGTTCGCGATTGAGGCGATTGAACTGCTGGAAGTTTTCACGAATTCGGCGTTGCTCGTCGGCGGGAAGGTCGCGGTAGATTTCGTAGCGCTCACGAATCAACTCGCGTCGTTCGCTCGACAGAAGCCGCCAGTCACTAAAGCGCTGCTTCGCCGCAGTGCGCTGTTCGGGCGACATTCCTGCCCAATGCTCGGCGCCACGCGCGAGGCGCTGTTGCCGATCAGCGGGTAACGAATCCCAGTTTTCGGCAAACTGCTGCAGCACCTGCTGTTGTGTTTCGTCCAGGCTTTCCCAGGCAATACCGTCATCGGCAAGTGCAGTGCAGCACAGCAACAACAGGGTCGGTAGTGTGATGATGTGTCTAGCTTTCATCTTCTGTCTCCGTCGACTCTTCACCTTGCGGTACGGGTTCGCTCCGTTCTGTATTTTCTGCTACCGCATCTTCGTCCAGCAGCAACCATTCGTCATCCGATTCTTCCCACATGCCGAGGTACTCGAGGAACTCCATGTCGGGCATTTCTTCGTCATCCGCCACGGCTGCCAGCGGTGCCATGACCACCAGCGTGGCGAATAGCGCGGTTTTGGCGGCGCTATCCAAGATCGCTGTCGCCCTCCAGCTCCTGGGTTGCCAGCCAGCTGTAGAACTCCAGGTCCTCGATCATTTCGATACTTTCCTCACTGATTAGAATCTCGAAATCCGAAGCCGGCGCTTGCATCACATCGATTTCACTGCCACCACGAAACGTCACCACGGCGAGCAATACCGCAGCAGCGAGGCCAGTCGCCGGCATCCACTGCACCCATGTCCGCTTCGGTGCTTCGAGCTGTTCCAACGCGGCCTGCCGACTGCGATTGAGACGCGACAATGTCGCGGCATCCAGGCCCTCGACCGACTCGTCGAAGTCACGCTTCGCTCTATCCGCAATGCGTTGCTGACGTTTTTCGTTGCTCTCATTCATTGGTAATGCTCTCCCAACTTTTCCCGTAACGCATGAACTGCACGGGAATAGTGTGTCTTGACACTGCCTTCGCTGCAGCCCATTGCTACCGCTGTACCGGCTACGTCCAGACCTTCAAATGTCCTCAGCATGAATGCCTCGCGCTGGCGAGTCGGCAGTTCATGCACTGCCGTTTCCATGTCGCGCATCGCCTCGGAGTTTTGCAACTCCTCGTCCGGCGCACGACCGGCGGGATCCGGCGCCGCTGCGACAACATCATAATCATTGTCGGCATCTTTGGCTTTCGGAAACCAGGCCATCACGCGGCGCCGTACCGCTTGCCGCCGATGCCAGTCACGAACACCGTTTTGCAGTATCCGGTAGAACAGTGGCGTCCACTCGTCCGGGCTGCGATCGGCGTAGTTGCGCACCAGCTTGATCATCGCGTCCTGCACCAGGTCCAGCGCCTCGTCACGATCACGCACAGCGATCTCGGCAATTCGCAAGGCGCGCCGTTCCACTTCGGCGAGAAACTGGTCAAATTGCCGTGCTTGTTGCAGTGTTCGTGCTCCTGTCGGCTGCCACTCGCACGATACCGCAAAATCTGCAGTGCCTGCTGTCATATCCCTTGACTCCACCACGAGGTGATCTAAGTTGTCTTCCCTTGAATTAACGCTTCGCGCCCGCCGCAGTTGACAACGATTCATCAATTATTAAGAGATTATGTAAAATAAAGTGAGCGATAGCCGGATTCTAAGAGTTGCCGTCAATGTGCCGCTGTCGCGCGTATTCGACTACCTGCCGCCAGCAGACGGCCCGCTGCCAGCGGTCGGGTGCCGCGTCCGGGTTCCTTTCGGCAGGCGGCAGGAAACCGGTCTCGTCCTGGCACAGGCTGACGAGACCGAGGTGCCGGGCAACAAAATCCGGCGTTGCAATGCGCTTTTGGACAGCGAGCCGCTGCTTGACGAATCGGACTTGTGGCTCATCCGCTTCACCAGCGACTATTACCATCATCCGATTGGTGAGGTCGTCGCCACCGCCTTGCCGACGCTTCTTCGGCAGGGAAAGCCGCTCCATTCGCTGATTGAGCGCATAGCGGCTACGGAAAGCGGCACACATGCAGACATCGACGCGCTGCTAAAGCGCGCACCGAAGCAGGCGGAGTTGCTCACACTCCTGCTCGATGCCGGTGGCGAGGGCATTGAGACCACGCTGCTGACAGAGACTTTGCCTACTTGGCGACGCGCCGCCCGCGGATTGATCGAAAAAGGCTTCCTCTCGAAATTCAGCGAGCAGGCCGAAGACTTTGACGAGCAGCTGGTTGTCGAAAAGCAATCCGGGCCGGAATTGAACAGCGATCAGACCGCGGCACTGGATGCACTTCGCAACAGTGACTCGTTCGCAGCTTACTTGCTGGATGGCGTCACCGGAAGCGGCAAAACCGAAGTCTATTTGCAGCGCGTGCAGGATGTTCTCGAACAGGGAAAACAGGTCTTGTTGCTGGTACCGGAAATCGGGCTGACCCCGCAGCTGGTGTCGCGGCTGTCCCGGCGGCTGGGCCTGCAACCCGCCCTGCTGCATTCCGGCCTGGCTGACAATGCCCGCCTGGCAGCGTGGCGCGCCGCACGATCCGGCGCGGCGCGACTCGTCGTCGGCACCCGTTCGGCCATCTTCACGCCAATGAAAGATGCCGGGCTGATTATCGTCGATGAGGAACACGACGCGTCATTCAAACAACAGGAAGGGCTGCGCTATTCCGCGCGCGATCTGGCGATTGCGCGGGCAAAACGACTCGATATCCCGGTCATTCTGGGCAGCGCAACGCCAACACTGGAAGTCCTGCAACACTGCCGCACCGGTAGCTATAAGCACATAGTGCTGCCAGCACGCGCTGGTGACGCGCGGCCACCTGTTATGCGGCTGATCGATACTATGCGCACGCCGAGCAATGAAGGCATCAGCGATCCACTGGCGGACGCCATTGCCCGGCATCTTGGCAACGGCGGACAGGTGCTGTTGTTCCTGAACCGACGCGGTTTTGCGCCAACGCTGATCTGCAATCAGTGTGGCCATATTGCAGGCTGCGAACGCTGCGATTCACGCCTGACGGTGCATTCGAGATTGCGCGAATTACGCTGTCATCATTGCGGCCACTCGCGTCCATTGCAGACTCGCTGTGACGAGTGCGGAGAAAGCATGCGGCCGCTGGGCGAAGGCACTGAACGACTGGAAGACACACTGGCCGCACGCTTTCCGGATGTTTCGATCAGTCGCATTGACAGCGACAGCACACAGGTAAAAGGCGCGATGTACAAGGCCCTTGAGGACGCGACCCTTGGGCACGCTGAGATCCTCGTTGGTACGCAAATGCTGTCGAAAGGGCATCACTTTCCGAAGCTGACGCTGGTTGGGGTCATCAATGCAGACCAGGGTCTGTTTGGTTCAGACTTTCGCAGCGGTGAACGACTCGCACAGTCGATTGTCCAGGTGGCAGGCCGGGCCGGCCGGGAAAGCCGCCAGGGTGAAGTACTGATACAAACGGCCTTTGCCGAGAACCCGTTCTGGAAGACTCTGATTGAAGGCGGCTATCCGCTCGTGTCCGATCAGGCGCTCAGCGAACGCGAGATAACCCGCTGGCCGCCCTTCACACGCCTTGCGCTGCTGCGTGCAGCAGCACATCAAAAGTCTGACGCACATCGCTTTCTCGATATCGCCCGGCGCTTCCTCACCGCAACGGACAGCCCACAACTCAGAGTCCTGGGACCGGTCGATGCGCCCATGGCGCGCAAGGCGGGCCGTTACCGGGCACAGTTGTTACTGCAAAGCAGCGATCGCTCGACCCTGCACCGGGTCCTGGCAGCGCTTCGCCCACAGCTTGAGGGTAATACAGCATCGCGCAAAGTGCGCTGGTCCATCGACGTTGACCCGATCGAACTTTTTTAGCTGGACATTTCGGACTGGCTCTATACAGCGTGTGATATCCGGGTAGAATTGCCGGCTCGCCCGAAGCCACAGAACCTGAACATGAAGCACGTTGTCGCCGCCCTGCTCGAAAAAGCCCTCTCGAAGCTGCCTGAACTCTCGGCGGCAGCCGGCGAACTTGACGCCGCGGCAACGGTTGAACGTACCCGCGATAGTACGCATGGTGACTTTGCCAGCAATATCGCGATGCGTCTTGCAAAGCCAGCGAGAAAAAGTCCGCGGGACATCGCCAGCGAAATCGTGGCGGCGCTCGGTGACGATGACCTTATAGATAAGGTCGACATCGCCGGTCCGGGCTTCATCAACTTTTATATGAGTGCCGGGGCTTTTCACAATGAGCTCAAAACGGTGCTGTCCCGGGGCAGTGCCTACGGCCGCCAGGAAAAAAGAGCCCATCCAAAAATTCTGCTGGAGTTCATTTCAGCTAACCCGACCGGGCCGCTGCATGTCGGTCATGGCCGGCTTGCGGCCTACGGCGCGTCGCTGGGCAACTTGCTGGAGGCAGCCGGCTATCCGGTATTTCGCGAGTACTATGTGAATGACGCCGGCCGGCAAATGGATATTCTCGGTACCAGCGTCTGGTTGCGCTGGTTAAGTGCGAACGGCATCAATGTACCGTTCCCCTCGGCCGGCTATCGCGGTGACTACATTCGTGACATCGCGGCAAACATTGATGACAACGACATCAAGGTCCATACGAAAGAGGAAGTGCTTGACGGACTCCCTGTGGATGGCGCCGAAGAAAAGTCAGATGCCGAAAATGCGAAACGTGAGGCCTATATCGATGCCTTGATCGCAAAGGGCAAACAGCTCAACGGCGAGTCGGGCTTTGACAGCATTCGGCAGCAGGCACTCGAATCCATTCTTGCCGATATTGAAGAGGACCTGACCGAGTTCGGCGTGACCTTCGACAATTGGTATTCGGAGCAGAGTCTGACAACGACCGGTCGGATCGACGATGCGCTCGAAGTTCTCGAGAAGCGCGGCCTGCTCTACAAGAAAGACGGTGCGACCTGGTTTCCGGCGACGGATTTCGGTGACGAAAAAGATCGCGTCGTCGTGCGAGAGAATGGCCTTAAGACCTATTTTGCATCGGATATTGCGTATCATTTCGACAAGCGTGAACGCGGTTTCGACCACCTCATTGATATTCTCGGTGCGGATCATCATGGCTACATATCCCGAGTCCGCGCTGGCCTGCAGGCCATGGGCTACAGCGGCGACGACCTCGAGGTTGAGCTGGTGCAGTTTGTCGCACTGTATCGCGGCGGTGAAAAAGTGCAGATGTCGACGCGCTCCGGGAAATTCGACACATTGCGCAAACTGCGTGGCGAGGTCGGTAACGACGCAGCACGCTTTTACTATGTCATGCGTTCGAATGACCAACCACTCGATTTCGACCTCGACGTTGCGACAACGCAATCAAACGACAACCCGGTGTATTACATCCAGTATGCGCATGCCCGCATTTCCCGTGTCTTCGACAAAGCGGACGAGCAGGGCATGAGCTGGAATCGTGACAATGGCCTCGCCAGTCTTGCGTTGCTGGTTGCACCGCAGGAGAAATCGCTGATGTCGGCCATGAGTCATTACCCGGAAATCCTGGAACTGGCCGCACGCAATCGCGCACCACAAACGCTGGTGCATTACCTGCGCGACCTGGTCAGCGATTTTCATTCCTGCTACAACGCACACAAAGTCCTTGGCGACGATGCGGCCCTGCGTGATGCCCGGCTGACCCTGTATGCAGCGGTCCAGACTGTTGTCGCGAACGGACTTTCAATTATCGGCGTGTCCGCACCGGACTCCATGTAATGGCACAACGCAGAAAACGCCGCAAAAGCCGCAGTCGCAAGAAGCAGCAGGAAGAATATCCGGGCTGGGTTTGGATGATTTTCGGCCTTGCGATAGGACTGTCAGTCGCTTTTGCCGTCTATGTCAAAGATAGCGCGCCGGAGACGCCGCCGACTGCCGCGGCCCAACAACCCGCCAGCCTGCAACAGTCAATCGATGACAACATCGATCACAATGGCGAGTCGACGCCGGATGAGCCCGTTGTGGCAGAACCGGCAAAAGAGCGTTTTGACTTTTACAAGATGCTGCCGGCGTTTGAGATGACGGTCGAGAATGACACACCCGAAGTCGATCGCGATGTCGAACCGCAAGCCATTGACGAACCCGGCGTCTACATGTTGCAGGCGGGATCGTTCTCGACTAACAACGATGCGGACCGGCGCCGCGCCGAACTCGCGCTGCACGGTATCGAATCGCGCGTCCAGCGTGCCCGGGTCAATAATCGTGACTATTACCGTGTTTACATTGGCCCCATTGAAGACCTCGGTGAACTCAATGTGACGCGCAGCCGATTGCGGGCGGCCAATATTGATGTCATGCGAATCCGGCTCGGTGATTAGACTTGCCCGCATAACAGCACTGTTTGCACTGTTGCAACTTGCCGCTTGCGTAGCGGCACCGCCGCAGCCCGATCCTGCTCCGGCGCCGGCACCTGCCCCGGTGGAAGCGCCGCCGTCCAGTCCGCCCCCCAAGCCGCCTGCACCACCGCAACCCGACAAGTCGCATTACCGACTCAGCATCGCGGCGGTCGGCGACATGATGATTGGCACGGACTATCCGCAGAATCATCTGCCGGACGACGACGGTGACAGTTTTCTTGCGGCCGTGACACCGATCCTGTCGGCGGCAGACCTGGCCTTCGGAAACCTGGAAGGCGTACTGCTCGATGGCGGAGAGCCCGGCAAGAAGTGCAGTAATCCGGCCGCCTGTTACCTGTTTCGTTCCCCGACACGCTATGCAGATCATTATCGTGCAGCCGGTTTCGATGTGCTGAGCCTCGCCAATAATCATGCCCGCGATTTTGGCGAAGAAGGCCGTAGCAGCAGCATGCAGGCCATTGCAGCACGCGGCATGCATCACAGTGGCCGCGAAGGCGATTTCGCCAGCCTGGTTGTAAATGACCTCAAAGTTGCAGTACTTGCTTTCGCAGTGACGAAGAACTCAAACATGCTGCTCGACTATGAAAACGCCTTTACGAGCGTCGCGCATGCAGCAGCGAATCACGACGTTGTCGTCGTTTCATTTCACGGCGGTGCCGAAGGTATCGACCACATGCACATTCCGTTCGCTGAAGAAGAGTACTACGGTGAACCGCGCGGCGATGTGGTGTGGTTTTCCCGGGGAGTCGTCGATGCCGGTGCAGATCTTGTCATTGGCCACGGCCCGCACGTCGTCCGTGCCATGGAGCGCTACAAGAATCGTCTGATCGCCTACAGCCTCGGCAACTTTGCAACCTACTACGGCATAAGCGTTGCCGGGCTAAAGGGCATCGCACCGATTCTTACCGTGACGCTGGACGGCACCGGTGCGTTCCTGGAAGGCGAAATAGTCTCAACGAAACAAGTTCGACCCGCTGGCCCGAGTATCGACGCAGCGCAACGCGCACTGCAGAAGATACGTCAACTGAGCATTGACGATTTTGGCAACCCTGGCCTGCTGTTCACGAGCGATGGAAGCATCCTGCCGACGAAACGGGGTGACATTACGCTACACCAGTTAGTCGTCGCTCCCGACTGACTTGAAATCAACACCAAGCGAGCGCAGCTTGCGATAAAGATGGGTTCGCTCCATGCCCACGCGTTTTGCCAATGCACCCACTTTGCCATCGCACAACACCAGTTGCTGTTGCAGGTAGGAGCGTTCGAAGTGTTCGCGCGCCTCGCGAAGCGGCAATGCAAGCAGGTCCTGCTTGACCAGGGGCTCATCGACCGCGGATGCCGCCGTGATCTCTGCCTCGACTTCCTCCAGCGCAATATCTTCATCGCTGCCTGACAACAACAGGCGCCGCACAAGCTGCTTCAGTTCCCGGACATTGTCAGGCCAGGGATAATTCCGCAGGCGATTTTGCGCGGCAACGCTGAAGCGCCGAAATGTCAGGCCTTCTGCATCGACCAGCTTGTCGACATAGTAAGTCAGCAGCTCTGGCACATCCTCGGAATATTCTCGCAGTGGCGGAACGCGTACGCTGAGTACGCCAAGTTGCGAAATAAGGTCGCGCCGCAGCTGGCCGCTCTCGATCAGCGCTTCGTAGTCAGCATCGACCGTTGCAACGATGCGAGCGCTGACCTTTACCGGCGCATTGCCGCCGACTCGCGTAAATGATCCATCCTCGAGAACACCGAGGAGAATTTTTTGCGCCTTGTCATTAAGGTCGGAAATTTCGTCGATGACCAGTGTGCCGCCACTGGCGCGTTCGAACGCGCCGACGGTTACTTCGCCATTTCCCTCGATGCCCAGCAATTGTTCTTCGGCGTTGCTCTCCGTCACCGAGGCGGCGGTCAGGCTTGTCAACGGCTCATCGGCCCGCTGACTCAAGGCATGCATGTAACGTGCGAAAGCACCGCGCCCGCTGCCGGGCTCGCCACTGAGCAATACGAATCCGTCATGCCGTGCGTATTGCTGTACCCGTTCACGCAACGACTTCATTAATTCGCTACGGCCCACAGGTGCCAGCAGTGCTGGCAGCAACTTGCGTGCCGCGCGCGACTGGCGCCCGGCCGATTCCAGTGCGGCTTCAACCGTTCGCAGCAACTTTGCGAGTGACAGCGGCTTCTCGACGAAATCGAAAGCACCGAGGCGCGTCGCTTCCACCGCCGTATCGACGGTGCCGTGGCCCGACATGATAACGACCGGGCAGTTCAGGTCGCCGCCATCGGACCATTCGCGTAACAACGTAATGCCGTCTGTGTCCGGCATCCAGATGTCCAGCAGAATCAGATCGAACTTGCCGCTTGCCCTGGCTGCACGCGCTTCACCGGCATCCGCCGCGACGGTTACCCCGTAGCCTTCGTCCGACAGAATTTCCTGGATCAGGGCGCGGATATCGTCTTCGTCATCTACTACCAGTACATGAGGATTACTCATGCTTTCTCCCTCCGTTTCTCAGTGCGCCCGGGCATTCTTGCAATCATTTTTTCCCGGGCCGCTTCGCTAAGTGGCAATCGAATGCTGATCATCGCTCCCCCGTCACTCCTGTTTTTTGCTCGAATCGTCCCAACGTGCTCTTCCACCAACTTCTTGACGATAGCCAGTCCAAGCCCGGTACCTTTCGGCTTGGTCGTCACGTAGGGATCGAAAATCTGGCTCACTGACCCGGTCTGGAATCCAGGCCCATTGTCTTCAACGCGAATCTGAACAACCTCGACTTCATCGATTTCAGCCGCACCAATGTGCACATCGATTCGACCATCACTGGAGCCCTCGAGGGCTTCAACGGCATTGCGAATCAGGTTGTGCAATATCTGGCGCACACGTCCCTGGTCGCCTTCGACCAGCGGCATCATCGGATCGGACGTCAGCACAATTTTCACGTTGCTTTCCTGCGTGCGATACAGGTCGACGATCTCGTGTGCAAGTTTATCGAGATCGAAGCGGCTGATATCCATGTCCGGTGCCCGCGCGTAGTCGCTAAAGGCATTGACCATTTCTTTCATCGCCTCAACCTGTTGCACGATCGTATGTGTCGCGCGATCGAGTATTTGTGCTTCGTCGCTGTCCATCGTTGCGAGATATTTTCGGCGCATGCGCTCGGCGGACAACTGGATCGGCGTCAGTGGATTCTTGATCTCGTGCGCCAGGCGCCGCGCAACTTCGCCCCATGCCGCATCGCGCTGTGCCTGCAGCAAGCCGGTGATGTCATCAAACACAATGACATACCCTGCCGCGGTATCGTCGTCACCCGGCAAGGTTGTACAGGCACAGGTCAGGATTCTGCGGCCCACTTCACCGCGCAGGACAATTTGCTCGCGCCACTCTGTTTCACCGGCATCGAGGTGCACGCAGGCCACATCGACAAACTGCTCCAGCAGGGCATTGCCACTGGCAACATCGCGGATCGAGTCCCCGGAGCGATTCTCCAGCGAAACCCCGAGAATGGAACCAGCAGCCTGGTTCGCCGTGCGAATTTTCAGGTCCGCCTCCAGTGCCAGCACACCGGTCGACAGGCGGGCAAGAATGACTTCAAGGTTGGTGCGCTCCGCCTCGACCAGCGCCTGGCTTAGCGTTGCCTCGCGCCGCGCGGTTGCCAGTCGTTGCGTCATGTCATTAAACGAACTGATCAGGAAACCGATTTCGTCGCGTGTGGGCGTTGGCAGGCGAGTATCGAAGTCACCCATTGCGACCGCGCGAGTACCGGCCACGAGGTCCTGGATGGGCGCGACCAGTCGACGCGACAACAGGAACGCGCCGTAAATGGCTGCCAGCAAACTCAGCAACAGGACGAAGGCCAATGTCAGCGTCAGCAGGTCTTTCAGGTCCTCCCGGAAAAACACCAGCTGTTGATATTCGGAAAACGAATTCTCGACACTGTTGATCATGTTGCCGAGGCGTTCTTCAACCGGAAAGTGCGCCAACAGGGCACGCGTCGGACGTTGGCGCGTGCCACGATAGATATACGCCACAGCCGTGCGAATTTCGACATTGCCGGTCCCGAGCGGCTCAAGACTGACAAAAGGCCGCTCCTGCTGTATCTGCAATACAACCTCTTCGGTCAGGGGTTTTGGCAAGGTCGCCACCGCGCTGTCGGTGCTGCGTGCCAGCACTCGACTGTTGTCGGCATACACCGTCATTTCACTGGCACCGCTTTCGCGCCGCAACATACTCAGCTCGAAGACCAGTTGCCGATCTGGCACGGACGCCAGCCGCTGCGCGATTTGCGTCGTCGCAACAAGATTCTGGCGCTTGCGAAACTCAATGGCTGCGCGACTCAGTGCGAGCGCGTTATCCAGTCCTTCCTCGACCTGCACATTGAACCAGCTGTCGATGCCACGATTGATGAACTGGATTGAAAAATAGAACACGACAATGAGTGGCAAAACAGCCAGGCCGACAAACATACCCACCATGCGTGCCTTGAGTTTGGCACCCGGCACATTCTCACGATAATCACGCAGCAGGCGCCACAGGTTACCGATCAGGATCAGGACCAGGATCACACCGCCGGCTATATTGATGGCCAGGATAATGTCCTGCAGGCGATCGAAGTCGTCGGACCGCTGTACGGTCTGGGTCAGCAGGAACAGCGCGGCCAGCACAAGCACGACCGCTGCGACGGCCAGCAGTGTGAGCACTATGCGCTTTAGCGTTCTAACAACCATTCGAACCATTCGCTTTGTAACTGCCACTGCCCGCGCCAGAAGAACAACAGCCGCAGCGACGCCGGGTACTGCTGTGTATTGAGCATCGCCCGCAGCCGCAACCGGTATGACCGGTCGGGCTCCAGCAGCGCATCATCAATCACGGGCAGTCCCTGGATACGTCCCAGGCTGTTCAGCGCGGAGTAGAGTGTCGCGAAGGAGTCCTGATCTCCACTGTTCAGGTTTTTTACGATGTAGCGCTGGCTCAAGGGGCGAAATTCAAGCTCGTGACGCACGGTGAGCTCGGCTTCGACGCTATCCACCAGGAAGCGCTTTACCTTGATAACCTGCATCTGCATTTCGATGGTCAGCGTCACACCGCTTTCCAGTGCGGCCAATGCCTCGCTGCTGAGCACGAGTTGCAAACGCGCATCCAGCGAGTGCACACCATCGACGGCCTGTGTCGATGCGGAGCGAACCTCGAAGTAGCCCTCTCTGTCGATACTGTCCTGGGCCAGGCCGGTGCCCAGAACGAGCACGGCGACGACCACGAACGCCAGGCGGCGCGAGGACTTCAAGAGCTCTATGGGAGAGAACCGGAACATTGTTATTTCAGGAAACCTTCTTTTTTTGCAGGCATGCGTAGTAAAAGCCGTCCAGCGCCGCCGTTCCCGGCAAAATCTGGTAGCCGCACGCCTTCCTCTGCATTAGATCGCGGATGTTGTTATTTGGCAACAAATCCTTCTCTGTCGCATCTTCCTGGTTCCTTAAGAAAGCCCCCAGTACGTCGTCGTTCTCCCGGGCAAGCACCGAGCATGTTGCGTACAGCAAGCACCCGCCCGGTGCCAGTACCGTCCACAGGGCCTTTAGAATGGCACCCTGCAAAGCGGCCAGCTCGTCGAGATCGCTCTCCCGGCGCAGCAGTTTGATGTCGGGATGCCGCCGGATGACGCCACTGGCGGAGCATGGTGCGTCCAGCAGAATGCCGTCGAACAGTCTCCCGTCCGACCATTCCTCTGGGTTCGATGCATCGGCAGCGATTATGGTTGCATCCAGATCGAGCCGTTCGAGGTTTTCTGCAATACGCCCGAGGCGCTGCGCATCCGTATCGATCGCGAGCAAGTCGATATTGCTGCCACCGAGCTCCAGCAGGTGTCCGGTTTTGCCGCCCGGGGCAGCACAGGCGTCGAGGACACGTGCAGCGCCGTTGCTGTCCGGACGGCACTGCTGCAACCAGCGCGCAGCGATTTGTGCGGCGCCGTCCTGAACCGACACGCAACCGTCTGCAAAGCCAGGCAGCGCGTCAACGGCACACGGTTCACTCAGGCACACCGCATCGGGTAATTCCGCCCGGGTTTCGGCACTGATCCCAAGCGCGCGCAACTGCTCGCAGTAGTCGCTCGCCTTAAGTTTTGCACTATTCACTCGCAGCCACATTGGCGCGCGCTGGTTGTTTGCCTCGAGTATGGCTTGCCAGTGATCCGGCCAGTCGCGGCGGATACATTCGATCAACCAGGTCGGATGATTCCATTGCACTTGCTCGTCCGGCACCGGTCGCGACGCTATATCCTCGCGAATGAAACGCCGCAAGCACGCGTTGACGAGGCCAGCAAGTTTGGGACGGCGAAGCTGTCGCGTTGCCTCGACCGTTTCAGAAACGACTGCATGATCCGGTATGCGCATTTCGATCATCTGGTAGAACGCGCAGGCCAACAGTGAATTCACAACGCGGTCACGCTTGCGCAGTGGTTTGCGAATTAACTGCTGTACCCAGAATTGCAATTGCCAGTGTTGCCGCAGGCTGCCGTAGCAAATCATCCGCAGCAGCGAACGGTCTTTGGCAGCGATATCCACTTCCCGTTCTGCAATGGCCGCATCGAGTGAGCGGCCACCTTCTGCCACCGCATCAATTATCTCGGCAGCAACAGCCCGGACTTTGCCGCCCGAACTGCTCATCAATGCAGTTCGAACTGGGAAACGAATTCCCTGGCGTTCGCACGGCGCTTGCCGGGCATCTGCAAACTTTCCAGTTGCAGCCCCCCGCTGCCGCAGGCAACAACGATGCCATCGCTGTCGTACTGAACAAATGTGCCGGGTTCCGCGTCGACATCCGGTAGCGGAACGGCGCTCCAGAGCTTCACCCGAACAGAATCGCCGGCAAAAAAGAATGCACCTGGAACCGGGTTGTACGCTCGGACATGGCGATGCAAATCGTCCGCATCGCGTGACCAGTCAATCTCGGCGTCCTGTTTTTGAATCTTGCCGGCATAGGTCGCAAGCGACTCGTCTTGTGCCACCGCAGGAATCTCGTTGCACAGAATCTTGTCGAGATTTTCGAGCAGTAATTCGCCACCCACGCGGGCCAGTTCGTCATGCAACTCACCTGCCGTAGTATTTGCTCCGATCGATTGCCGCCGCTCGCAAAAAACCGGTCCACAATCGAGTCCGGCGGTCATTTGCATCAGGCTTACGCCGCTTTCAGCATCGCCCGCCAAGATCGCCGCCTGGATCGGCGCAGCGCCGCGCCAGCGGGGCAACAGGGATGCGTGGACGTTGACACAACCGTGCGTCGGAATGTCCAGTATTGCCTGCGGCAAGATCAATCCGTAGGCAGCAACCACCAATAAATCAGGTCGCAGTGACCCTAATTCGGCCCCAGCCACATCGTCTTTCAGGCTGAGCGGTTGCATTACGGGAATCCCATGTTGCTCGCTATAAACCTTAACGGGGCTCGCTGTCGTGCGGCGACCACGACCAGACGGCCGATCCGGCTGCGTGTAGACCGCGACGGGTTTTCGGCCGCCATCGACCAGCGCCTGCAACGAGGCAAGCGCAAACGCCGGCGTACCGGCAAACACAATTCTGGGTTCGCTCAATGGACTAAATCGCGGCTACAGCTTGTTGACGCTGTTCTTTGAGCAGCTTCTTGCGGATGCGCTGCCGCTTTGCCTCGGAGAGGTAGTCGACGAACAACTTGCCATCGAGGTGATCAATCTCATGCTGGATACACACCGCGAGCAGGCCATCCGCCTCCATTTCGATTTCATCGCCGTCGCGATTGAGAAATCGGACCTTGATGTGTTCTGCGCGCTCGACTTCTTCATAGTAGCCAGGCACTGACAAACACCCTTCGTCCGTGACCGTTACGCCATCTTTTTCGAGTATGACCGGGTTGATCAGAACGTGCGGCGCATTCTTGTCAGGCGAAATATCTGCCACCAGCAAGCGCTGGTGGACATTCACCTGCGTCGCCGCAAGGCCAATGCCGGGAGCCGCGTACATGGTTTCAAACATGTCCGCAATTAACGCGCGCAGTGAATCATCAACCGCCTCGACCGGCGTCGCTTTGGTCCGCAATCGCGGATCGGGAAATTCGAGAATCTTTAGTATTGCCATAGTTTGAACATAAGCCAGTTGGCCAGATTTTGGGCCATCATCGACCCTTTGAAACATAATGAATCCATCGATATTTCGCGTGGATTACCTAAAAAGCGACCTAAATGTTTGACTTTATTGAATAAGATATCAGACAATGCCGCCTTAAATAGGCCCGTCCGGACGCTATTTGGGGCCGGAAATGTGACGTAATTAGCAGCCTCGGCAGCTCCGGACCGACATAGTATAGCAACGCCTCCGTGTGTGAGGCCCGAACCTATTTGGATGGAGCACCCGCGAATCATGTCTCTTAAGAAGCATAGCCTTAACCCCGGCCTTCGGCTGACCGCATTAGCGCTGGCCGCGACCTTGATTGGATGTGGCTCCAATCCGTCTTCTGACAACTACACTTCGCAGAGTTCCGTTTCCACTGCGTCGACAACGCAATCCCAGAGCACCAGCACGCCGACTGCGGCCCCGGTTTACGAACCGGTCCTCGAGCGCGTGAACGAGCCGGTGCCGCTGGCGGATGGCCACCCGAACGAGTATGTCGTTCAGGTTGGCGACACGCTTTGGGATATCGCTGCCGCGTTCCTCAAGGATCCCTGGTATTGGCCCGAAATCTGGTATGTCAATCCGCAGGTTGAAAATCCGCACCTTATTTACCCCGGCGATGTGCTCGGGCTGATCTATATTGACGGCCAGCCGCGCATTACCAACGTTCGCGCTTCCACTTACCGCATGTCACCGCAGGCGCGCGTGACGCCGCTGTCTGAATCAGTTACCAGCATTCCTTACGATGCCGTTGCCGCATTCTTGAGTTCCGGCGTAGTTCTGGAGAAAGACCAGGCCGACTCACTGCCGTACATGATCGAAACGCGCGGCGACCACCTGATTGCGTCTGCGGGTAACGAAATTTATGTGCGCGGCATTCAGGATGACCAGCCGAGTACCCGCTATAACCTGGTCCATGTCGGCGACCCGCTGATCGACCCAGACGACAACCGCCTCATTGGCTATCACGGCATGATGGTCGGCGAAGGCAGCTTGCGGCGCAGCGGCGATCCGGCCACGGTTGCCCTGACCGATACCAACCAGGAAGCGGTCGTCGGGGATCGCCTGATACCGGCATCGGTCGATGTTCCACTCAACTTCTTCCCGCGTTCGCCAAGTAGCGCCATCGACGGTCGAATTATTCACGTTGTCGGCGGTGTCACGCAGATCGGCCAGTACCAGGTTGTCGTTATGAACCGTGGCTCCAACAACGGCCTTTCGGTTGGCGATGTACTGTCGGTTTTCCAGGCTGGCCAGGAAATCAAGGATCGTTTCAAGGGCGGCACGGTACGTCTTCCGGATGAGCAGGCTGGCACAGTCATGGTTTTCAAGACCTATGATCGCATCAGTTATGGCCTCGTGATGGAAGCAACCGACGCCATCCACATTCACGACGCGATTCGCAACCCGACCTGATCGCAAGCTCCATTCAATTAAGACGGCGCCTCGTGGCGCCGTTTTTTTGCGCGGACCGGACAGATTCAAGCGATCTTTCGGCAGCCGGCAGCGCTATGATTGACCGCAGTCCCGCTATAGGTTTCCACTATGCAACATCGCGACTGGCTGCGCCTTGCACACGCTTATGTCAGCGTGGTGGAGTTTGCCGGCCTGGTCGAACAGTTCGGCGACATAACCACGATTGTGCGTCAATCCGAGTCGCGCCTGCGCGCCGCCGGGCTGCCAGACAACAAAGCCCGCGCACTGGCGTCACCCGACGGTCCGTTACTCGAGCGTACGCTGGAATGGCTTGAGGCGGATTCCCACAAAATCGTTGTGCATGGCACTCCGGGCTATCCGGAATTGCTTGCGCAGATCAAAGGTGCGCCGTTGCTACTTTATGTCAACGGTGATGCCGGGGCACTGCACCTGCCGGCACTGGCAATCGTAGGCAGTCGCAATCCGACCCGTGGTGGCGTGCAGAATGCGACGGAGTTTTCCCGGCATCTCGCAGCAGGTGGCTTCACCATTGTTAGCGGCCTCGCACAGGGGATTGATACCGCCGCGCATCGGGGTGCACTGCAGGCTGGCGGCCGCACGATAGCGCTGCTCGGCCATGGTATCGATCGCGTCTATCCGGCACAAAATCACGATCTTGCCCACGAGATCGCGGCCAACGGTGCGCTGGTCAGCGAATATCCGTTGGGCGCCGCACCGAATCGCCGCCACTTCCCGGAGCGCAATCGCCTGATCAGCGGCCTGTGCCTCGGGATCCTGGTGGTCGAAGCCGCTCGCCGCAGCGGCTCGCTGATAACCGCGCGGCTCGCCGCCGACCAGGGCCGGGAAGTTTTCGCCTTGCCGGGGTCCATACACAATCCGTTGTCGCGCGGCTGTCACGAACTTATCCGCCAGGGTGCCAAGCTCACCGAGTCGGCGGCCGATATCAGTGCCGAGCTGGCGCCACTGGTGGGACACGTATGGACCAGCGCCGAGCAGAATACTGCGGAATCGCCGCATGCAAGCGAGACTGACGCAGATTATGCAACACTGCGGCAAAACCTGAGCTTCGACCCCACCAGCATTGATGAGCTGCAAAACCGATCCGGATTGACGATCGAGCAGCTTTCCTCCATGCTTCTGCTCATGGAGCTTCGCGGCGAGGTTGAAGCCATGTCCGGCGGACGCTATAGCCTAATTGCTTGAAGATAAGGAGCCGCTCCAAGCATGAAAGAAAATGTTCTCGACGTACTGATGTACCTGTTTGAATCCTACGTCGACACAGAGGAAGTCCCGGAACCCGATCAGAATGAGTTGCGACTGGAATTGTCGCAAGCGGGCTTCGGCAACAGTGAAATCGAGCGCGCACTTACCTGGCTTGATGGCCTGACAGATCATCAGGACAATCTGCAGTACGGCAACCCGTCTGTGCGCGGCACACGTATCTATAACGATTTTGAGCATGAACGGCTGGATTCCTTTTGCCGCGGCTACATCACCTATCTCGAAAACATCGGGATACTTTCGCCGCCGCAGCGGGAACTGCTGGTTGATCGACTGCTCGCGCTCGAGTCCGCGGATATCGATGTCGAACAGATTAAATGGGTAGTCTTGATGGTGTTGTTCAGCCAGCCGGGGCAGGAACTCGCCTATGCGCGTATGGAGGACCTCGTTTTCGAGGAGAATTCGGGGGTAGTCCACTAACCCATTGGGCGATTTTCTTGACACATCGCTTTGAAGCCTGTAATTCAACCGCGGCACAGACCGCGGTTTTGCGTTTCTGGACAGCACAATGATTAAACAGGGTCGCTTTTAGAAGATATGTCGAAAAATCTCGTAATTGTGGAATCGCCGGCGAAGGCCAGCACCATCAGCAAGTACCTTGGCAAGGACTTCGACGTCCTGGCGTCGTACGGGCATGTCCGCGACCTGATCCCCAAAGAAGGTGCCGTTGACACCGATAATCAGTTTTCGATGAAGTACCAGATCATCGAGCGCAACGAAAAGCACGTTAACGCAATCATCAAGGCACTGAAAAAGGCCGATGCCCTGTACCTCGCGACTGACCCGGACAGGGAAGGTGAAGCCATTTCCTGGCACCTCGTTGAGCTGCTTAAGGAAAAAGGCATTCTTCAGGATAAAGATGTCCATCGAGTCGTTTTTCACGAAATCACCAAGCAAGCGGTTCGAGACGCGGTAGCCAATCCACGCGGCATCTCCGGCGACCTGGTAGGCGCCCAGCAGGCGCGTCGCGCACTGGACTACCTGGTGGGTTTCAACCTGTCGCCGTTGCTGTGGAAGAAGGTACAACGCGGCCTGTCGGCCGGACGGGTACAGAGTCCTGCCCTGCGCATGATCGTCGAGCGCGAACTCGAAATCGAGGCATTCAAGGCCCGCGAATACTGGACGGTCGAAGCCGACGTCAGCAAAAACGAACAGCCTTTCATGTCGCGCCTCGTGCAGTACAAGGGCGACAAAGTCGAGCAATTCAGCTTCGAGAATGAAGCGGCTGCGCGTGAAGTAGAAAAAACACTGCTTGCTGCTGCCGACGGTTCCTTGAAGGTCCTTAGCGTGACGAAGCGGCAACGTCGCCGCAATCCGACCGCACCCTTCACAACGTCGACACTGCAACAGGAGGCCTCGCGCAAGCTTGGCTTTAACACGCAGCGCACGATGCGCGTTGCGCAAAAGCTCTACGAAGGTATCGCGCTGCCCGGCGAAGACCAGGTTGGCCTCATTACCTACATGCGAACCGATTCGGTCACGCTGGCTGCTGTTGCCGTGGACGAAATTCGTGAAGTCATTACCGAACGCTACGGTGCGGAAAACCTTCCGGATGAAGCCCGCGAATTCAAAAACAAGTCGAAGAATGCGCAGGAAGCGCACGAGGCTGTACGCCCGACTTCAGTTGCGCGCACGCCTGAAGACCTGAAGTCAGTACTCGACGAAGATCAGTTCAAGCTGTATTCGTTGATCTGGAAACGCACCATGGCATGCCAGATGGTGCCTGCCGTTTTCGACACGGTGGCAATCGACATGGCTGCTGGCCCCGAAGATGCAGGTCATCGCCTCCGGGCCAATGGTTCAATCCTGGTCAAACCCGGCTTCATGGCCGTTTACCAGGAAGGCAAAGACGACTCCAAGGATGACGACGGAGATCGCCTGCTGCCCGAAATCGCCGAAGGCGACACGATCAAGCTTGACGAGTTGCGGCCCGAGCAGCACTTCACCGAGCCACCGCCGAGATTTACAGAAGCAAGCCTCGTCAAGACACTGGAAGAACATGGCATTGGCCGGCCGTCGACCTACGCAAGCATCATTGCAACGCTCAAGAACCGCGAATATGTGGAGATGGATGCGAAGCGGTTTATCCCGACCGACATCGGGCGCATTGTGATTGGCTTTTTGACTGAGCATTTCACCCAGTATGTCGACTACGATTTTACTGCGCGACTCGAAGACGATCTCGATCTCGTATCGCTGGGTGAAAAAGACTGGGTGCCATTGCTGGAAAAATTCTGGAAACCGTTCCACGAACTGTGTGAAGAAAAGGAAACGTCGGTCTCTCGTGAACAGGTAGCCCAGGCGCGAGAATTGGGAACTGACCCGAAGAGCGGCAAGCCGGTAACCGTCCGCATGGGGCGCTACGGCCCGTTTGTACAAATCGGCACCAAGGACGATGAAGAAAAACCGAAGTTTGCCGGACTGCGGCCGGGCCAGAAGATGAATGACATCGACCTGGCCACTGCGCTGGAACTCTTCAAATTGCCGCGCAAGCTTGGTGAGACCGAAGACGGCCTGCCGGTATCGGCAAGCGTTGGACGTTTCGGTCCGTATATCCGCTACGGCGACAAGTATGTGTCGATGAAAGAGGACGATCCTTACACCGTCGAGTTGCCGCGCGCGCTTGAGCTTATCGAAGCGAAGAAGATTGAAGATGCCAATCGCCTGATTCTTGACTTTGAAGATCACGGCATACAGGTCCTGAACGGTCGCTATGGTCCGTACATTACCGACAAGACCAAGAATGCCCGCGTGCCGAAGGATCGCGAACCGAAGTCGCTGACACTCGAAGAGTGCATTGAGTTGCTCGCCGCCGCACCGGTGCGTGGACGCCGCGGCAAGAAAAAAGCGGCGAAGAAGAAAACGGCGAAGAAGTCCGCTAAGAAAACCGCTGCGAAAAAGACGACAAAGAAGGCAGCGAAAAAGAAAAAAGCGGCGAAGAAAAAAACGGCGAAAAAATCTTCTAAAAAGCCCGCAGCCACAAAGAAAAAGGCCAGCTAGGCGCTGCATCATGAAGATCGCAGACAAGGCCACCGCTGCCCTGCTCAGCGGTGGCGTTATCGCGTACCCAACAGAGGGCGTGTTTGGGCTGGGCTGCCTGCCAGACAATAGCGATGCGCTAAGGCGTCTGCTGCAAATCAAGCAGCGCGATTCTGCCAAAGGCCTGATCCTGATTGCAGCCACTGGCGAGCAGTTGCTTGACTGGATTGCGCTCCCGGAGTCGCTTGAGCTGCCGGCACCGGACCCGGCTCACCCGGTGACCTGGATCGTGCCGGCGAGCAGCCAGGTACATCGTCTTGTAAGAGGGGACAATGTTGGCCTCGCTGTGCGCATCACAACACACCCTGTCGCCGCCATGATTTGCAATGCGGTTGATTCTGCCATTGTATCGACCAGCGCCAACCTGAGTGGCAAGCCGGTGGCAGCGGATGCGCTGAGCCTTCGCCGGCAGTTCCGCGACCTAGTAGACTACGTCGTTCCCGGCGAATGCGGTCCGGTCACCGGTGCGTCGGAAATTCGTCACCTGGTTACAGGCGAGGTATTGCGACCACGCCAGAGCGAGTAAGCACTTGAACAATCTCGATCACGTTAAAACATACTTACAGGAACTGCAGGACCGAATCTGCACGGCACTGGAGCAAGCTGACGGCACAGCGCGTTTTGCTCGGGATGGCTGGGAACGAGCCGGTGGCGGTGGCGGCGAAAGCCGCGTAATGACGAATGGCGACATATTCGAGCAGGCCGGGGTCGGATTTTCGCATGTGTTTGGCAGCGAAATGCCGCCGTCGGCGACCCGGCAGCGACCGGAGCTGGCTGGCAAGACCTTCCAGGCCGTCGGCGTATCCCTGGTACTGCATCCGAACAACCCCTTTGTGCCAACGACGCACGCAAACTTCCGGTTTTTCACCGCCGGCGAAAAAGACCCGGTCTGGTGGTTTGGCGGCGGCTACGACCTGACACCGTTTTATCCATTTCACGACGACGTGCTGCACTGGCACCGCACGGCTAAACTGGCCTGCGACCCATATGGCGAGAGCTTGTATCCGCGTTACAAGGACTGGTGCGACAAGTATTTTTTTCTTAAACACCGGGATGAGACACGTGGCGTCGGTGGCCTGTTTTTCGACGACGTCAACGAAGCCGGTTTTGATGACAGCTTTGCGTTCCTTAAATCTGTTGGCGACAGCTTCCTCGATGCCTACCTGCCCATCGTTGAACGCCGCCACAAGCACCCGTTCGATGACCGGCACCGCCAGTTCCAGCTCTACCGTCGCGGTCGATACGTTGAATTCAACTTACTCTATGACCGCGGTACGCTGTTCGGCCTGCAGTCGGGTGGGCGCACCGAATCGATACTCATGTCGCTGCCGCCGCAAGTGCGCTGGCAATATAACTGGCAGCCGCAACCCGGTTCCGACGAAGCGCGCCTGTATGATACTTACCTGCGCCCGCAGGATTGGTTGGGAGACGATTGATGACAGATGCACTACGCCCTTTTCACTTGGCCCTACCAGTCACTGACCTCCACGCTGCCGAGGCATTTTATTGTGGCCTGTTAGGCTGCGAAAAAGGCCGGACCGACGCACGATGGATCGATCTGAATTTCTTCGGGCACCAGGTTACCCTGCACCTCGCCGACAAAGACGATGCCAGCGCACCGACCAACCCGGTCGATGGCGATGCTGTGCCAGCCCGTCACTTCGGCGTCGTCCTCGAAATGAAGCATTGGCGTGAGCTGGCTGACCATCTTGAGAAAAACAACACTGAGTTCCTGATATCGCCGCGAGTACGATTCGAGGGCGAAACCGGCGAGCAGGCTACGCTGTTTCTGTTTGACCCCAGTGGCAACGCACTGGAATTCAAGAGTTTTGCTGATCTGACACAGCTTTTCGCAACTAAACAGTAAGTGGAGTCGCCGCAGGCAACGGCGCTAGCGAGGGATCATGTCCTGGATTAAAGAGATTGCGGTCAGTGAGGCGGAAGGCCAGCTGGCGAAAACCTACGCGGAGCTGATCGAAAAACGCGGCAAGGTTTCCAACATACTCATGGTACACAGCCTGAACCCGGCCGCCATGAGCAATCACCTCGAGCTGTACATGACGCTCATGTTTGGAAAGTCGGGCCTCAGTCGAGCGGAACGGGAAGCAATCGCGGTCGTAGTATCAGCCAATAACGATTGCGCCTATTGCGTAAGTCACCATGCAGAAGCGTTGCGTCACCATCTGAAAGACAAAGAGACCATCAATTTGCTGGCGACGGCCGATGGACTTGAAACGCTGGAACCTCGCCTCAGCAACATCGTGCGTCATGCCGAAAAGCTGACCAATGCACCAGGTGCCATGACCGAGAGCGATCTCGGGGAGTTGCGTGCCGTTGGCTTGTCGGACAAAGACATTCTCGACTTAAGCCTGATTGTCGGCTACTTCAATTTTGTCAATCGTATCGCGCTCGGTCTGGGCGTCAGCTTCAATGAAGAGGAATTGAGTGGCTACCGCAACGACTAGTCGCGGTATGATAGATTGCTAAAAAACTGTCAGACGATCCGACGTGAAACCGATTCGTGCACTCATCTATTGCAGCCTGCTGCTGGCTTCCGGCTTCGCCAGCGCGCAAGACGAAGCGGCAATACGAAGTATCGACAATCTGCAATTGTCCGGCGCAGAGGACCCTGCTACGTCAAAGGTCTATATTGTTCAGTTGCGCTCACCGTCAGCAGCGGAATATTACGCGACGCAAATAGTCGCAGCACAGGGCAAACAGGCAACTGCAGCGGGAAAAGCACTGCCTCGTTTACAAAAAAACAGCGCGGCCATACAGGCATACGCCGGCCAGCTTGAGGCCGAACAACGCAAAGTCATCGACAGTATCGGCCCTGGAACCGATACCCTGTACAGTTATAAATATGGCCTGAACGGATTCGCCGCTCGGATGAGTGTTGCGCAGGCACAGCAGTTGCGCGGCATGGAAGAGGTCGTAAACGTCTGGGAAGACGAAATTCGACCATTGGTCACGAACCAGAGTCGTGGCTTTCTTGGCCTGTTTGATAACCCCGGTGGCTTGCGCAGCGAACACGCGCTCGATGGCGAAGGCGTCATTATCGGTGTTATCGACAGCGGCATCGCACCCGGACATCCGTCGCTCGCGGACATGCGGCAGGCGGACCGGCCCAGGCTGTGCCGCAGCAGCTGGGCCGAGACAAGTATTCTCGGTCAATGGTTGTGCCACCGGTATGAAAAACAAGACGACATTCTGGACTTTGACCCGCCAGAAAACTGGGACGGCACTTGCGAGACCGGTGAAGAATTTGCAGCCACTGACTGCAATAACAAACTGATTGGTGCCCGCTGGTTTATCGCTGGCGCAGAGAACAGCGGTCCGATCGAGAGCGGTGAGTTCCGTTCGCCCAAGGACGCCGACGGTCACGGTACCCATACTGCGACAACCGCCGCCGGGCGTCGCGTCAGCGCATCAATTTTTGGCACGCTGATCGGAGACGTCGAAGGCATGGCGCCACGCGCCCGCGTAGCCGTGTACAAGGCCTGCTGGTTGCGACCGTCCGAAACTCGCGCCAGTTGCAACAGTTCGGATCTGGCGAATGCCATTGATGCTGCCGTTGCTGACGGCGTCGACATCATCTCCTATTCGGTCGGCAGCTCGATGAGAGACGTAACGGCACCCGATGATGTTGCACTGATGGCAGCGACCAAGGCTGGCGTGCTGGCCGTTGTCGCAGCCGGTAATGACGGCCCAGGCCTGTCCAGCATCGGCTCACCGGCCGGCGCGCCCTGGGTGATCACGGCGGCGGCGTCGACCCGGAGCGGTGACTCGTCTGTCGAGGCTTTTGAAATCGATTCACCGCCATCGCTCGCCGGCCGGTACGCGACAAAGGAATCCCTGTTCTCGCCTGCGTTGTCCGATAAAGGCCCGATCGAGGCGCGCCTGGTGCTTGCAGACGACGGCGACGACACGCTGCCATCCGGCGCAGCCGGCGTCGATTCCGATGGCTGCCAGCCGCTTGTCAACGCGGCGGAAATAACAGGCAATATCGCACTGCTGCAGCGATCCGGGTGCCTGTTTACCGACATGGTGAAGAATGCAGAAGACGCAGGCGCCGTTGCCGCGATCATTTACAACATCGCCGGGGACCCGATCGTCATGTTCGGCGACGAAGGCATTGTCGACATTCCGGCATTAATGATTGGCCAGGCTGACGGCAACCTGATCCTGGCAGAACTCGATGCCGGCAATGAAGTCACTGCCATACTCGAGAAAAGTCTGCTATTGACGAGCAGTGATACCGGCAACGTGATGGCCAACTTCTCGTCTCGCGGGCCCGGCCCGGTCGCCGATATACTCAAACCCGACGTCACTGCGCCTGGTGTCAATATTATCGCCGGTTTCACGCCGGATCCGGCAAATGCGACACCGGGTGAGAATTTTGCGTATCTGAGCGGCACCTCGATGTCGACGCCGCACGTTGCGGGTGTCGCCGCGCTGCTGCGCCAGGCGCACCCGGACTGGTCGCCGGCCGCAATCAAGTCTGCACTCATGACCTCTGCGAGGCAGGACCTGCAGTTGCCGGACAGCATCAGCGACGCGAACCCGTTCGATTACGGTGCCGGGCACATCGTGCCGAATGACGCAAAGAATCCCGGCCTGGTGTACGACGTTAGTGAGGATGATTACGACGCCTATGCCTGTGGTATCGGCTCACCGGCTGTCACGACAGCGCGATGCGACGAGCTGGAGGCTGCCGGACTTTCATTCTTTGCTCGTGATTTGAATCAGCCGTCGATTTCGATCTCGCGCCTTGCGGCGCAGCAGACAGTGCGTCGTCGAGTCACTAACTTGAGCGATGAAGCCGGGACGTACACAGTCCAGGTGTCCGCACCGTCCGGCATTCGTGTCGACGTAGTGCCGTCAAGCCTGAGCCTGGTGCCCGGTGAATCGGCAATCTTCGATGTAACACTGACCTATGAGTCTGGACCACTCGACTTGTGGCGGTTCGGTTCTCTGACCTGGGTCGGCGATGACGCTGAAGTCCGGAGCAATATTGCCGTGAAACCGGCTTCGATCAGCGCCCCGGGCGAGATCGTCGCGATCGGCGGCAGTGGCAGTCAGACATTCGACGTGTTGTTTGGCTACAGCGGTAGCTACAGTGTTGGCGTTCACGGACTGAACCTGCCGCTGGTCCAGAATCGCTTTGTCGATAACGATCCGACCAAGACCTTCACGCGCCGCACGAACAATGGCGTCACTGAGCACGTTCTGGTCGTACCGCAGAATCAGCTGTTCCTGCGCTTTTCGCTGTTTGACGCGTTGACCGACGGCGACGACGACCTCGATATGTACGTCTACTATTGCGGCCTCGACGGCAGTGTCTGCAGCCGTATTGGCGAGAGCGGTGAACCCACGTCGCAGGAACAATTCAATCTCTACCGACCGGCGGCCGGCGTCTACGGCGTCTATGTGCACGGCTTCGAAACCGACCAGGTCAGTGGCGGTCCGGGGTCGAACTACAGCCTGCTGGCCTGGTCGATCGGGGAGGTCGATGATGCCGGCAACATGACGGCTTCAGGTCCCGCTTTTGTCAGTGCCGGGACCACCGGGACAGTAAGCTTCGACTGGAGCGGCCTCCTGTCAAACACCGTTTACTTAGGCGGTATCTCGCATATCACACCGCAGGGACTGGTCGAGCTAACGATAATAACGATTGGCAACTGACTTCGCGTACCCGATCTCAATCAGCGCAATCACGAAAACGATCGGCGGAATAATAAATGCCTCGTTGCCGAACACGGCGATCACGTCCCGGACAACGAAAGATTCCAGGTCCTGAAGCACGATACCGATGAAAGATACGACGAATGCGCCGAACGCCAGTTTGTGGCGCAATAACAGCAGCAGCGAGGCAATTACGCCGAAAGTCACGGCGGTTGCGTACGCTGCATTGGCCCAAACCGGAGTGGCCTGAATGAAAGCTGCCTTGACCGGGTCGAATGACGCGAGCATTTCCGGGGTCATCGTCATCTGCTGGTAGTACAGCATCAGTCCGATGATATTCCAGGTCAGGAAAATACCGGAAATTACATAGTAGGCAGTGGTGGGGTTGCGGGCGTGATCGTCAGACATCGTGCGTCCCTCTTTATAGTGTCGTTCTCGGGCTGCGTCCGATATTCCATCTGACTGCGGGCGAATGCAAGTCTACTAAAACGACTTTTTGGCCATCGCCTTGCAGGGTCTGTGGCGAAAACAACTGCTTACGTGATCATTGACCATGCCTGTGGCCTGCATGTGCGCATAGACAATCGTGCTGCCAACAAATTTGAAGCCGCGCTTCTTCAGATCTTTGGACAACGCATCGGATTCTTCTGTGGTCGCCGGCACATCGCTATCTTTCTTCAGATTGGACTGGATCGGCTTGCCGCCGACAAATTCCCAGATGTAGTCGCTGAAGCTGCCAAATTCCTGCTGCACTTTCAGAAATGCCCTGGCATTGGTAACCGCGGAGTTCACTTTTAGCCTGTTTCTGACGATTGACGGGTCTTCAAGCAATTTCGCGATGCGTTTTGGCGTAAACCGCGCAACCTTGACCGGATCGAAATCGGCGAACGCGCGGCGGTAGCCATCCCGCTTGTTCAGAATGGTGGACCAACTCAAACCCGCTTGCGCGCCTTCCAGAATCAGGAACTCGAACTGCGTGCGGTCATCGCGAACCGGCACGCCCCACTCCTCGTCATGGTAGCGAATGTAATCGAGACTGACGCCCTCCGCCCATTTGCACCGCGTGACTGCTTTGCTCATGACCTCTCCCCGCATCGGATTAAACAATGTATCAATGCATCTTAGACATCGCTGCCCGTATTTGTGGCCTTGATGCATAAAAAAAGCCCGCGCATGGCGCGGGCTTTTCCGTACTACTGTGCAGACTGAGTGTGTCTAGACAGACCCACCACAAGATCCCTCACCGCAAGAACCTTCACCTTCCTTGTCTTCGCCTTCACCGTCGGCACCGCAAGAACCTTCACCGCAGCTGCCTTCGCCTTCCTTGTCTTCGCCTTCGCCTTCATCGTCGCCACCGCATGAACCTTCACCGCAGCTGCCCTCACCTTCCTTGTCGGTATCACCGCCGCAAGAACCTTCGCCTTCGCCCAGCATATAGCCAACGCTCAGGGTAGACATCTCAAACGGGTTATCAATACCTTCGGCATTGACGCTACCGCTGATCGCGAACGAACCGGCCAGCGCTGCACCGACTGCCAATGCGACTGGCTTAATTGCTTTCTTCTCTGACATTTCATTCTCTCCTACTGAAATTTGCCCTTGAGCGGGCGCTTGTTTATCAGTTGCGCGCCTAGATATCCCACGCGACTGAATTCATGACACTACGTTTAACATTGTCGAGCTGCTCATCACGGGTACCGATGATCGCCACGCTGCCCTCGCCAACCGGCAGGATCGAGCCGTGAACATTTTCCCCATCAAGACTGATTGCTGCACTGATCTTTTCGTCTGGGAGCAACATAATTGTGATGGGCCCGCGTTCACCCTGGATCACAAGGTGCGGAATAGAATTGCCATTGATCGGGCAAGTCTCGGCAAACGTAATGAGCCCAGCGTCGTGATTCATCGACGCTATATTTCGTGGTACCACGCGCCTGAGATCGTCGTCATCGACTGGCGTATCACTTGGCAGCAACGCTGCCGGATCGTGGTCCAGATGAGCCAGGACCTGTTCGGCCAGCGAGTGCTCTGTATTTTCCGGCCCGCCTACTCGCAATCCGGCAAAAACCGCGAGTGCAATAGTTGCGGCAACTGCAAGCCGGACCGGCGCGGTCATTTTGCGTCGTACAGGTAGCGTTGCAACATTGCTGCTATCCAGATTCGGGAGCTCGGGCATTTCGAACTTCGGTACATCGACTTCCATCGCGGCACGAATACGCCGGTCCAGCGCCTGCAGGTTATTCTGATACGCCTGGCAGTCAGCACAGTCCTGCAAGTGGCCCGATTCGTCGTCGAATGCCGGGTTTGCTGTCAGTGCGTCTTGTACTTCTGTGCAATTCATTTTGTCTGTTGCCTGGCTCATGAGCTCACCTCACTTGCCGCATCCTCTTTCAGTTTCAAACGGGCCCGGTGCAGTCGTGTCAGTACTGCCCCCTGTTTAAGACCCATGTGTTCCGCAATTTCCCGGGTACTGAATCCCATCAGCACCTGCAGAACCAGCGGTTCACGGTAGTCATCGTCGAGGCCAAAAATCGCCTCTCGCAATTCGTCGACTTCTTCTGTCGGCTTCGCAGCCAGCATTGCTGACTGGGACGCGGTCAGGTTGTCTATGTCCACGGTCTCCAGGCGCTTGCGCTCAAAATACCGCGCGTTTTCCCGCCGCACGATCGTCAGCAGCCAGGGTTTCGCTGCCGCATCATCACGCAATGCCTCCAGTGACTTCCAGGCGCGCATCAAGCTCTCCTGCACGACCTCCTCAGCAATTGATTTGTCCCGGCACAACCACGCGGCATAGCGGAACATGTCCTGGTAGTGGATGCTGACTATTGCGTCGAACCTCTGTTTTCTTGCGCCAACGGCGTTGCTATCGTTCATACGAGATGACCCGGTCCTTCTGATTTTTATTACCGTACAGGCCTAAAATTGTGATCAAGGCGTGGAATCCGTTGCTAAATATAGGGAAAATAAGAAAATCATCGTATCCTCACCCTTTCCCTTAATCTGATTCGCCCGATATTCTAATTAGCTATGAGTCGATCCAGCTTCGGACAGTTCCCCCAAATTCGCATGCGCCGCAGCAGGCGCTCACCCGCGTTACGGCGGTTGGTGGCCGAGACGCAATTGAGTGCGAACGACCTTATATACCCGGTTTTCGTTTTGGAGGGAAAAAATCGGTCAGAATCCGTGGCGTCACTGCCGGGGGTTTCACGACTCAGTGTCGACAAGCTGCTCCCCAGACTTGCCGAAGCCTGGGATCTGGGCATACCCGCCGTGGCCCTGTTCCCGGTGATTGGGGCTGACAGCAAGTCGCTCGACGGTGCGGAGTGTGCCAACCCTGACGGCCTGGTACAGCGGACCGTGCAGGCGATCAAGGCAGAGCTGCCCGACCTCATCGTAATGACCGACGTTGCGCTCGACCCTTACACAACCCACGGCCAGGACGGCATCATCGATGACGATGGCTATGTTCTCAACGACACAACAGTCGATATGCTTGTCCGGCAGGCGCTGTCGCATGCCGAGGCGGGTGCCGACATGGTTGCGCCCTCCGACATGATGGATGGCCGTATCAAGGCAATCCGCGACGCGCTCGAGGTCGCATCACACCAGAACACACTGATCATGGCTTACGCAGCGAAGTTCGCATCGGCATTTTACGGACCGTTTCGCGATGCCGTCGGCTCCGCTGCCAATCTTGCCGGGGGTGACAAGTCGACTTACCAGGTAGCACCTTCCAACAGCGACGAGGCCGTGCGAGAAGTTGGGCTGGACATCGACGAGGGTGCGGACTTCGTGATGGTCAAACCCGCCATGCCGTATCTCGACATTGTGCGGCGCGTTAAGGATACTTACCGGGTTCCGACATTCGCCTACCAGGTCAGCGGTGAGTACGCGATGTTAAAAGCCGCCGCGGCCAACGGCTGGCTGCGCGAGCGGGACGTGGCGCTCGAATCTTTGCTCGGAATCAAGCGCGCCGGGGCGGATGGTATTCTCACCTACTACGCTGTTGACGCAGCTCGGTGGCTTTCGGAGTAAGCAAGTGTCAGACGATGAATCTGCAGCCCAAACCAAGGCGATAGATCGTTACGGCGTCATGGGCTATCCGGTGTCTCACAGCCGCTCACCGGTCATTCATCGACTGTTCGCTCTGCAGACACAGGAAAATATTCAGTACGAATTGTTGCAGGTATCGCCGGAGAAGCTCGAAACGGCGGTGCGGCAATTTCAACGCACGGGCGGCAAGGGCCTTAACATCACCGTGCCGCACAAATCCGAAGTCGCCAAACTTGTCGATCACATCAGCGAACGGGCGGCAACAGCAGGCGCGGTCAATACGCTAAGCTTCCGCGGTGGCGAGATATACGGTGACAATACCGATGGCATCGGCCTGCTCCGCGATCTGGCAGTCAATCTCGGCGTCAGTATCGAAGGCTCAAACATCCTCATTCTTGGCGCCGGCGGTGCCACACGCGGAATCGTCGGACCGCTGCTGGAAATGCAACCGTCGTCACTGCGTATTGCCAATCGGTCGCTCGGCAAAGCCCAGGCACTCGCCGATCACTTTTCCAAATCCGGGCCCGTTTCTGCTTGCCGGTTTAATGTGGTTCCGGTCTCGACAGAGTACGACCTGATCATCAATGCAACGTCGGCCGGTGTACGCGGTGAATCACCACCGTATCCGTCTGCGGCCGTTTCCAACGAGACCTTTTGCTATGACCTGTCTTACGGCCTGAAACCGACACCCTTTAGTATCTGGGCACGCGAGTCCGGTGCGGCACAATCAGTAATGGGATGGGGCATGCTGGTCGAGCAGGCTGCCGAATCATTCAATATCTGGCGCGGTGTCCGGCCCGACACCGCGCCCGTTCTGAAACAAATGGTGGTTGCGGCCTGACGGCCATTCCTATTTGAGTGTTACAACCTCTTCCGCGCTGGTCGGGTGGATCGCAACAGTATCGTCAAAGTCCTTCTTGGTCGCACCCATCCGCAAGGCCACCGCAAAGCCCTGCAGCATTTCGTCCGCACCTTCACCGAATACATGCAGCCCGACAATTCGTTCGTTATCGCCTTCGGTGATCAGCTTGATAGCGGTGCGCTGCTTGTCGGCACCGAGCGCGTAGAACATCGGCGTAAACGCGGCATTGTAGATCTTGACCGCATCACCGTAAGCATCTTTGGCTTCCGCTTCGGTCATGCCAACGGTACCGATGGTTGGATGACTGAAAATGACTGTAGGTATCAATTCGTAATCGAGGTGGCGCCCATCCATGCCACCGTACAGTCGGTCGGCGAGGCGGCGGCCTGCCGCAATTGCGACCGGTGTCAGGGCCGCACGACCGGTGACATCGCCCAGAGCGAAAATATGATCCACGTTGGTTTTCTGAAACTTGTCAGTCGTGACGAACCCGTCCTTGTCCAGCTCGACACCGGCTTTGTGCAGGTCCAGCGAATCGCTGTTGGCGGACCGCCCGACAGCCCAGAGAATTGCGTCAACCGGCCCGAACTCGCGCCCGTCCTCCGCCTGCATGATGAGGCCATCGTCGGTCTTTCTGACCGCTGTCGGGATTACTCGCGTCTGCAGCGAAATGCCATTGCGGGTCATTTCCTGCATTAGCTCGCCGCTCAGCATGGGGTCGAAACTGCGCAGGATGCTGTCCTTGCGCACCACGAGATGCGTCTCGCTGCCAAGCCCGTTGAACACGCCCGCCAACTCCACGGCAATGTAGCCGCTGCCGGCGACCAGGACGCGCGACGGACGCTCTTCGAGCTCGAAAAAATCGTCTGACGTGATGCCGTATTCAGCACCCGGTATGCCCGGCACGTCAGGACGTCCCCCGGTGGCAATAACAATTCGATCGGCAGTGTATTGTTTACCGTAGATATCCACGGTATTCGCATCCACAAATCGCGCTGCGCCTGTAATGTGCCTGACACCGCGTTTCTCGAGGTTACTGGCGTAAATGCCGTTCAGGCGCGCAATATAGGCATCCCGCCGGGTTTTCAGCGCCCCCCAGTCGTGCCCATTGACCGTCAGGTCGAAGCCGTAATCGCCCGCATGATGCATCTGGTGCGCATGATGTGCCGTGTACCACATGACCTTTTTTGGCACGCAGCCCACATTGACGCAGGTTCCGCCAAGCGGCTTGTACTCGGCAACCGCGACACTTGCTCCGAGGTCTGCCGCACGCTGTGCGTGCGCGAGTCCACCGCTGCCGCCACCGATGACCAGCAGGTCAAAATGATCTGTCACATCTATCTCCTATAGCCTGATATTACTTTTGCTGTGCTAATATTGAGTGCTTGAAACGGATATCAAGAATCGAATGAATAACCCTCTTCTCGACACCTCGTCATTGCCAAGATTTGGCGATATTCAACCGGATCACGTTTTGCCGGCTATTCAGAAAGTCATCTCTGATCACCGCGCCAAACTCGATTCATTGCTCGACGACAATGACACGCCAAGTTTCGAATCCCTGGTCGTTCCGGTAGAGCTGATGGAACATGAGCTTGGACGCGTCTGGTCGCCGATTATTCACCTGCAGAGTGTACTGGGTTCACACGACTGGCGCGAAGCTTACAACCAGGCGCTGCCGTTATTGACCGAGCATGGCACCGAAATATCACAGAACGCCAGGCTGCAAAATGCCTATTCCGGTGTCGGCGCATCGTTAAGCGCCGATGCAAGCGAAGCGCAACGCAGTGCGGTGGAACATGCGCTGCGCGATTTCCACCTGGCCGGCGTTGACCTGCCCGAAGCCGACAAGAACCGCTTTAAAGACATTATGCAGAAGCTGGCCGCAACCCAGGCAAGCTTTGAACACAATGTGCAGGATGCGATGGACAACTGGGCCCTGCACATTGCCAAGGCCGACACGTTGTCGGGGCTGCCCGGCCAGACGGTGGAGCGGGCAGCGGAGAATGCGCAGAGCCGTGGACTCGACGGCTGGGTATTTACGCTGGACTACCCGACCTACGATGCCATCATGAAACATGCCCACGACCGAGGCCTGCGAGAAACGGTTTATCGCGGCTGGGTAACGCGTGGATCCGACCAGGGTGAAAACAGCGCATGGGACAACAGCGACAATATCGACGAGATTTTGTCGCTTCGTCACGAGGCGGCACAACTGGTCGGCTTTGACAGCTATGCCGACTATTCGCTGGCAACAAAAATGGCCGGCTCTGTCGACGAGGTCCTGAGCTTCTTGCGACGCCTGGCATCGCGCTCGCGCAGCGCAGCAGTTCACGAGCTCGCCGAACTGCAGGAATTTGCCGGCATGCAGCTCGAACCCTGGGACATCACGTTCTGGCTGGAAAAATACAAACAAGCACGATTCTCGGTCTCCAACGAAGAGTTACGGCAGTATTTTCCTGCCCGAACCGTCATTAACGGCCTGTTCGCGCTCGCGGCACGTCTCTACGGCGTGGAACTCATTGAACTCGACGATGTTGAGGTCTGGCATGAAGACGCTCGCTACTTCGCGATTCGCAACAATGCCGATGAAGTCATCGGCGGCTTCTATACGGATATCTTTGCCCGCAGCGGCAAGCGCAACGGTGCCTGGATCGATGAGTGCATCAGTCGCCAGAGCCTGAACGGCAAGACAGTACTCCCGGTGGGCTACCTGGTCTGCAACTTTCCACCGCCGGATGAACAGGGCTTGTCCTTATTGACGCATGACGACGTTGTCACGCTGTTTCACGAATTCGGCCACATGCTGCATCACCTGTTGACGCGCATTGATCTTCCCAGTATTTCCGGCATCAACGGTGTGCCGTGGGATGCAGTTGAGCTACCGAGCCAGTTCATGGAGAACTTTGCCTGGAGCTACGAAGTACTGCGTAAATGCTCCGCGCATCCCGAAACCGGCGAACCGCTGCCCCGTGAATTGTTTGACAAGCTGGAACAGAGTCGCAACAGCGGCGCCGGCCTTGCCATGTTGCGGCAACTCGAACTTGGCATGTTCGATTTCAGGCTGCATGCCGAATACGACCCGGAGCAACCGGTCTCCGCACTCGAAACGCTGCAAGCGGTACGCGATGAAGTGAGTTTGCTCACACACCCCGACTACAACCGCTTGCCGCATGCCTTTGCACATATATTTGCCGGCGGCTATGCGGCCGGCTACTACAGCTACAAATGGGCTGAAGTACTTGCAGCTGATGCGTTTTCCGCTTTCGAAGAAGCGGGCATTTTTGATCCCGATACGGCACAGCGATTTCGCAGCGAAATCCTCGAGGTCGGCGGCAGCCGCGACATCATGGATGCCTATGTTGCTTTTCGCGGCCGCAAACCGACCATCGATGCGCTGCTACGCCAGAACGGAATTCAGACTGATTGAAGATCGCCACCTGGAACGTCAATTCAATGAACGTGCGCAAACCGCACGTTATCGAATGGCTGCAGACGCACTCTCCCGATGTTCTCGCGCTACAGGAAATCAAACAGGTCGCCGAAAAGTTTCCGGCCGAAGACCTCGAAGCGCTCGGGTTCCGGTCGCTCGCGAGCGGCCAGAAGACTTACAACGGAGTCGCTGTCGTCAGCAGGAGTGTGGCCCACAACCCGGTAACCGACTTTCCTGACCTTGACGATCCTCAGCGCCGCATCCTTGCGAGCACGGTCGATGACGTACGTGTCATCAATCTGTATATCCCCAATGGCTCCGAAGTCGGCTCGGAGAAATACCAATACAAGCTGGGCTGGCTGGCGGCGCTCAAAACTTTTCTCGAAGCGGAAATGCAACAGCACGAGAATGTCGTCGTGCTGGGAGATTTCAATATCGCACCCGCAGACGAGGACGTGCACGACCCCGAGGGCTGGGGTGACGGGATTCTTTGCAGCCCGGCCGAACGTGCTGCACTGCAGGCATTACTGGACCTCGGGCTAAGCGATGTTTTTCGCAACTTCGAACAGCCGGAAAAGACCTTTAGCTGGTGGGACTATCGGGCGGCCGGATTTCGCCGCAATGCCGGGCTGCGCATTGATTTGATACTTTGCAGCGCTGCGATGACGACCCGCTGCACCGCCTGCTATGTTGACAAGGAGCCACGCGGCTGGGAACGACCATCCGATCACGCGCCGGTTGTCGCCGAATTCGACTGTTGAAGGCCAGCCAAACGACAGGCCTCAATGTGACATATTCCCGAGAATCTTACAGAAAGCCGTGTGAACGCCGTGTATCATTGCAGCGAATAAACGGAGCCGTATGTCCCAGGATCGACGCAACGATTACGACGTAACCAACACTGTGCAGGTGAGCAATCCTGCTGCAGTACGCAATGCTGTGCACGAGTTATTTGCGGAGACCTTTCCCGGCATGTCGTTCGACAAGTTGTGGCTGGCCTTTTACGACTTTGAGCGACTTTTTACCGGCCGCTACCCGGGCTACATGGGGTGTGACACCACCTATCATGACATGCAGCACACGCTGGATATGACATTGGCGCTGGCGCGGCTGGTGGTGGGCTATGAACGCAGCGTCGAGCCAACTGACCGGCTCGGACCGGCCCGTGCGCAAATGGCGGTAGTCACCTCGTTGTTCCACGACGCCGGCTATATTCGGCACGAAGTCCGCGACAAGGACTATCTGAATGGCGCGGAGTTTACGCTCTATCACGTGTCGCGAAGTGCTGACTTTTTACGTCGCTATCTGCCCGAACTCGGTATGGCCAGTGATGTTGGCGTCAGCAGCATGATCGTGCATTTCACCGGCTACGAACTGGATCTCGACAATATAGAACTGGAAGATCCGCGCGACATTATTTGCGGCCACCTGATCGGTACGGCTGACCTGATCGCGCAGATGGCGGATCGCTGCTATCTCGAAAAGTGCCGCGACCGTCTTTACAAGGAGTTTGTCGTAGGTGGCGTCGCGGTCGAAAACGCAAAACCCGGCGAGTATATGGTGCGCTATAAATCGGGTACGGATTTGTTGATGAAGACCCCATCCTTTTACCAGCAGGTAACGCGCGAACGGCTCAATTCAAAATTCAACCGTGCCTATCGATACGCCGAAGTATTGTATGGCGGCAAGAACCCGTACATCGCAGCCATTAAAAACAACATCACTCACCTGGTGAAAATCTTACGCACGGAAGACTGGTCACTATTGCGCCGGCAGCCGGCCTACTTCCTCGGCATCTCAGACGCCGTCCAGGAAATCGAGTCGCTCGTCAGCCGGCAACTTTCGTCGCTGTCCCGCGGTACTCGCATCAAGGGTGATGAGCCTTTATTGATGCCCGTCTGAGCGCGGCCGCATCGCAACGTAGTCCGGCCGCGCCTCAATTCGCTCAAGCCAGCGCTTTACCGATGGATACTCGCCAAGATCAAAACCGCCTTCGTGCGCAACGTGCGTGTAGGCATATAAGGCAATATCCGCAATACTGAACTCATTGTTGGCGAAAAAAACCTGCGTCGCGAGATGCTGCTCCATGACCGCAAGCGCCTTATAGCCGGGTGCAATTTTCGCTTCCAGATCAGCCTTTCGGTCGGCGGGGCTGCCG
>CAXBJV010000005.1:0-127450 GCA_963976215.1 uncultured Woeseiaceae bacterium
AAGGTGGGTCAATAATTTTGTCCGAAAAGGGTCAGTTTCCTCTGTCCGGCGACAATCAGGCTACGGTCGGGCAGTACATCAACGACAAGAAACACGCCGTATCGAGCCGCGGTGTAACGAGAACTAAGGCTGGCACAATCCTCGGCTGCTCATCGGATTGTGTCAACGAGCTGGTCAACAAGGGACTGCTATCGACGACGCCTGGCCCGTACTATCGAATCATTTGCAGCGAAAGCGTTCGAGAATTCGCAAAGCAATTCGTTGTACTGAACGATCTGGCGAAAAGCCTCGGAACTTCTGTTCGCGCGCTGCGATGCGGGGCGGAGGAGCAAGGATATCGGCTCGTTCTGATCAAGAGTAAGCGCGGCGTGACGACACCGTTTATCGGGCGGCAACGGGTCGCGGAATTGCACCGTTTCATCGAGCAGCAGCGATTCGACGCGGCCAATCGATCGGCTGCGTGGCGCGATAGACTCAGCTCGACCGAAAAGCTGTCACAGTATTTGAATTCAATGCGCCAAGCGGGAAGGCCACTTCCACGGTCAGGCAAGAGACTAAATCTGCGAAAGGTCGCCAGAGCGAGTGGAATTTGCCGAGATATCTTCTATTGGAGCCAAGAGGCTCGAGATCTTATCGATACGGCTGAACGCGAGGATGCACTCAAACATGGCGTCGACTCAAGGACGGATCTGGAGCTTCTAAGATCGTATCTAGACGAACTGAAGATTGGCGGAAATCCGATCCCTATCGGACGACGAGGTAAGCCCAATAAGTTTCAGATCGCGCGAATAGCGGGCGTGAACAGGAATATCTTCTATGAGTCCCAGGAAGCCAACAGGCTTCTCACTCGATTCCAGCAATATACCGCAGCTTCTAGCGCGGAAGGAGATGGGCATGACTGATTCGACCGCTCGAGTAGTCATCGCGCTAACACTTCAGCTGTTTTGGTTTCTCGGCCAAGCGCTAGTCTTTTTCTTTCTTTGGAACTTCGCAGCAACTTCCTTCTTGGATGTAGCAAAGCTCAGTGTCTTGCAGAGTGTTGCGGCATACGCGCTATTGCGTTTGATAATCGATCCCCCAAAGCTTCGTATCGAACTCGACTAGATTCCGGCGACAATTCGATAGTTCCCCGCCTAGTGGGAAGGTATTTTTGGCGGGTGTCATTCCATGTCGTCAATTGCCTCGCCGGTGCTGAGGTCAAACTCTTGTTCTACGTCGAACCTGACCGACGCTTTGCCGCCATAGAATTGGCACCCAATGAACTCTCTCGCTGCAAGCTCGGAACGGGCAGCCAGCTTGACGTACCCGAATCTATCGTCACGCGCTAGTTGTCCTTGCTGGACCGTACTCAGGTCCAAGTATTGCACCTTCCAGGAGCTGTCGTCACCCCACACGCATCCCCAGACGAACCCAAAGTCGCCCTTTGGTAGTTCATAGTCGTCCGACCAGTGTTTCGAGCCTGGAAGCACACTGCCGTCGTGGATGTCCCACCAGTCGGGCACATAAAAACCGACTGGGCAGAATCCTCCAGAACTTGGTTCCTCGGACGCAATAACTTCGCCGGTCTGAAGATCGAGGACCGATGAGCAGGTGTAGTCTTTCGAAATGAGTGCGAAAAGTCGGTCTCCCTGACGGAACGGCTCAAATGTTTGCATAAGGCTAGGGTAGTTCCTGGTGTATTGGGCAACTACCGTGGAATCTTCGTCACGTATGTCCACGCGCAAAGTGTTCCAAGTCCCAGGGCGAGACTCGACTTGGGTTGTATCAGCCGTGAATCTGTCGCGAGGCGCCGGTTTGGAGGGGATTTCGAAAAGTCCTGTTGTGTCGATCTCTTCTATCCACCAGCGGCTGTGGTGCTTTTGAGCCCACTCCTCATGCTCGCCTGTTGAACGTTCTCCCAAAAGTATTTCTGCCTCGTCTCGAGTCTTGCGCGCGCCCCAGCTGTGGGGCTTCCCGTCGCTACGTGCGATTGACCAGACTTCGTAGATCTTGCTCATGCTCAAAGTGACCCGCCGATTTCTATGCTTCGCGCTTCGTTATCAGGTCGAGGTGCGTAGATAACCACTCGCGCTGTTCTTGTGTGTCTGGGACCTCTACGCCACGTCGATTTGAGATATGTTGAAACGCTGCATCAACGTCGAAGGCGGCCTGAAGCAGCACTCCCGCAGCAACTAGTCCAGTGCGTCCAATACCAGCACGGCAGTGGATAACTGTGCTCTGTCCGCCAGCCGAATTATGATAGATCGTCTTAGTTAGATCCGCGAAACTGTTGGTTGAGGGTGGCAGCCCCCTATCTGGCATCGGATAGGAGATGAATGCCAAGCCGTGTTTCTCGCAAAGCTCCTTCTCCTGCGAAAGCCCCAATTCATACGCTTCGTGTTCTTCGAGAAGAGATACGACCTGCCGAAGCCCGGCCTCGTAAAGGCCGGCAAACTCTTCGTCAATCCACTCACCGGCCACCGGCTTTGCCATGACGGCAAGAAAGCCGCTGCCGATCAATTCGATTTCGTAGAATGTGGGGCCCATAATTTTGCTGTCGACCTTGCTTTCGTTACTCAGCGTCGAAATGTATTTGAGGCTCTTCGATCTCATTGCCGGCTAGAAGCGTCTCGATTTCTCGTCTTACTTCTTCATCCGGTTCTTCCGCGAGTGACACCCGCAACAGCTTTTCGGCGCCCTCAGGCCAGTTCGCGATTCCCCATGGCGATAGCGCCCTCAAAGCCATGTGTCTATTGCGGATCACGGGACTTCCTACGCCAGTTCGAATGAGTTGCCAACCTTTGCCAGGGAAGCGGCGAAGGTCCTGTAGAACAAAATCCAAATGACTGTGGTTAGCCCACTCCAGGCCGAGTCCTATCTCCTCGGCTGGGCCAGTCGCGATCTCGTCCAGCGGTAGAGTTTGTTCGGCGAGCGTTATGACTCTGTCGATCCGATTTGCGTCGTCTGTCTGCATCACGTAGTACCAACCGTCGTCTATCCCAGACTCGAGCCGTCTAAAGTGATGATCCCAAGTGTCGAGCCCGATAGCTTTTGCGGCTATGTCCGCTTCACCGAACACTGTGCGATCTTCGGACGCGAGACCTGCACCAACAACCTCGTTCCAATGCGGAAGCGCCTTAATTTCGGCCACGCGCTTGCCTAGCGCATTTCGAAGCTCTTGGGTCCAACCACGTGACTCTCTAGCTGTCCAGTCTGCTTCTTTCTCATCGAGAAAGCGCTGAATGTAGTCAACGCCGATCAGCTGACCGATTCCCCTTGGCTCTTCTCCCAGATGATAAACAAAGCGCTCCGAGACTACGGCTCCGTCCGCATAGTCATCCATGTTCTCGGCTGGCCCGCCGGTTACGAGCGCTTGGATGATGTCGGCAGCACCGTCCAGGATTTCGGGATCGACCGTTTTCTTCTCGAGCTCTGCCCGAAGACCGCCCGCGACAGCACACGTGTACGCGAGATACTCATACATGATCGAGTTGCGATATCCCTCTCGGAGCATCCACGACTTGATCTCTGGATCAGTCGTGTCAGCGAGCCGCTCTACTATTGAAATCCGACCCCAGCCGTCCACGTGCTGCCCCAGTTCAAATAGCATCTTCTCAGCCCCAGCCCCGGCTGTGTTGGACAGCGCTACCGCGGAATACAGCGTGAATTCCTCGTGTCTGCCGAGCGTGAGCAACAGCGCGCTGTTATCGGATCCTTGGGTGATTCCTAGTATAGCAATGGCGAACTTTACGGGCTCCCGGTCGGGTGCATTCTTGGCGAGCCAAACGGCAAGCTCTTCCAGTCGCTCGGCATCGAGGTCATGCCGCTCGACAATGTGTACCAATAGCGGGTCGATGAAATCGAGGACACCTTCCTGAAGTAGCTGTCCATACAGCTTCTTTACCTTTCCTGAAGACGCGTCCTCGAGCACTACCTTCAGAGCGCGGTGGAGCAACTTGGCTCGAGTCTTCTCGGTACCGCCGCCTCCATGGTGCCCGAATGCACCATCCATCGCCCCTGCTGCCCATTTGATGCCGCCATCATCGACCTCATCGGGAAGCCGGCTACCGCCCTCTTGCAGACCATTCGCGTCTGGCGAAATGTGCTCGCTGATATGCGAATAAATGGAAACGCCGTCCTGCCAAGGCCGTTCCACGTTGGTGAGATCCCACTCACCGCCTTTGGACTTCCAGAACCAACTCAACAGCACTACCCCTGCTAGAAAAAAGGTGACAACAACCGCGGTGATCGCTTTATTACCCTTCGGAAACAACAATGTTCTCGCTTCCACCGAATCGCTTCCAGAGTTCGATGACGCTTTCGTGATGGAACGAAGCAGCATCAGGAGAAAGGCGCAACCCCATTTCCGGAAATAGATCATGGACTGGGACGTTCGCGCTGGACTTGAAGTCGGTCCGACCTACGAATCTGACCTCCTTCTCGTTCTTGAACATCCCCCGCTTATTGAAAGGTAACAGACGCAGTCCTTCGTCGTATGAAACGTATCCAGATTTCAGGCACTCCATTTTAGACAGGAGGCCACGCTGCTCGCCTAGCCCAGTTAATAGCGTCCGTTTCAGCTGTTCGTAGGTAGCAGTGATCGCGACTCCATTCTGACCACCTGCGTATCGGTGCCAGAGTAGGTAGTCGTCGATACTTGAAGAGACTTCGGTCCAGCAAGAAATTAACCACCTGTTTCGAGCGCGATCGACCTGAACGTCCCAGTCGGCCGGTACGCATTCTCGAGCAAGATAGAACTGCTGCACCGCATTTTCGTAGTCTTCAGGTACGGTGCAATCTCGCGAGTCATCGAAGCCGCTGACACCGCCGAAATACACAGATTGGCTGTGCAAAAACCATAGGAATTTCTCGACTGTCATATACCGGCACAGGATGGCCGTGGGCGATGGTTCGTCTGGATCGATAGCGATTCGTCGCTCCATCGCTTCGTATATCGTTGGAGCGAGTTCGAGCTTCATCAGGTCTATGCCGGTGGAGTCGCCGGCTAGTTCGCCAATCTCTCGTTCGAAATCCGTGGTGTCTATATGGGCGTTGGGCCCAGGAACATAGTGGTCAGTCATAGCGACATGATACGAGCTTCCACCGGATGCTGCCTCTGCTGGTAGGGTTAGAGGATGAAAACTCGTTTCCTCGACGTCCGGAACTGTCATGCGCTTCTGCCTTCGGGTCACGGACTGTCCCTGACGCAGCGGCTGGAAGAGTGTCTTCAGGGTATCAATGACCAGGACGGGCCGCTTCACGGTGCTGTCGATGCGCTGGTGCGCCACAATGAAAAGACTCGCAGCCTGTCCCCCGGGTCCCGACGTTTCTTAGGCTCGCCCGTCGAGATAGCGCAAGTCGGTGTCATAAGCGAGAGAATGATTAACACTCGAGCAATCGAGCGCGGTGGGCAAGGTCCAGCAAAACTCCATACGAGCCTCGTCTACGAAGATGGGACGACTTGGAAGACCATCGTCCCCCTTCAGTTCTTGTTGAAGAGCTGGGGTGACGCCAATGGCGGACATCAATGCTACGTCCATACCATCTCCCGAAATCTTGATCAGATGCGAAGCATTCAGGACTGGCAAGCGAGGGCTCAGTCTGACTCCGACGACTACTACTACGTCGGGATCACCGGTCGGAACTGGCTTGCTAGATTCAGCGAGCACATAGGCGAAATGCGTCGTGGGAGTCGTAAGCGGTTCCATGAGGCGTGGCGAGAGAGTCTCGGCATGAGGGACGGTCAGTACGTTTCGGCACTGATGGACATCAACCTTAGTTACGAACAGGCAATGGACCTTGAAGAGGCGCAAGTCGATAGAGTTGCGTTTGGCCCGAATGGTCTGAACATGATTCCCGGTGGCTTCAAAGGACTGAAGCACTTACATGAATACGGTGTTATTGCGCGTCAGAACGTCACTCTCGAGGAGAGAGACAGGGCCGTCGAGGAGTACCTCAGGCAGAATCCACGCAAGGGCATTCCTAACCCCTTCATGTCAGAGCTTTGGAAGGACGATGACTACTACCAGCGGGTCATCGACGCTCGGCCGAAGACGTTGTCCGCCGATCAGGTTAGGCAGATTAGGCGTATGGCGGCGGAGGGTGCGTCAATCGAAACGATCGCCGATGAGGTAGGGGCATTGAACGAGACACAGGTGAAGAACGTAATCGCTGGGCGAACCTACAGTCGCGTCCAGTAGCCTAGACCAGATCGCTGAGGACAGAGTTATGACTGAAGAATCTGAGCTATTCGCCGCAGAGCCTGGCGGCGCTAGTGCAGCCTACACGAATGTTCGCGCCGCGGATCACCAACCTCTGATAGATGCAAAGGCACACTGCGAGGAGCTTTGGGCGGACTTCAAGCCACTGGCAGACAGGCAGTTCCTGGACAGGTTCCCGTTCGAGTTCCACCAGCGTTGGTTTGAGATGTACACGGCGGCGGCACTCAAGCGAGCTGGCTTCGAGGTACACAGTGCTGATGCTGGCCCAGACATCCAGACTTCGATCGATGGTCGGCGAGTTTGGATTGAATGCGTTTGCGCAACCGGTGGTGAACCCGGGCGGCCTGACTCAGTGCCCGAACGTGTCGTGACAAAGTTGGGAGACCCGCCAGTCGTCACTCGAGTTCCTCACGAGAAGGTCGTGCTGCGGCTGAGAAACTCCCTCCGAGAAAAAGCCGACAAGTACACAACCTACCTAAAGAATGGAGTCGTAAAACCTGACGACCTACTCGTTGTAGCTTTGAATGTTCATGCGATTCCACATGCTTGGCCAGACATGGAGGACTTCATGATGAGGTCCTTGTACGGCGTCGGCAACATCGTGATCCGCATGAGCAGAGACACAGGTGAGGTGCTAGGTACCGACCGCGAGCACGTTGCGTCGATCTCCAAAGCTTCAGGAGCAGAGGTCGGAGTACTACCGTTTATCGATGGCTCGATGGGACACATAACGGGGGTCCTTGGATCGCGCGCGGATGCCGCGAACCGACCAGCACGTCTCGGAGACGACTTTGATTTCTTTCCGAACCTCACGGCGGATCAGCCGTGGCCGGGTGGGATTATCAAGCTTGGGGAGGAGTGGATCTTCGAGGAGGCCGACGGAGAATGGACGGGTAAGCAGGCGTCGTACTTGCGAGACAATCCGGATTCAGAGAAATAAACTGGTGAATGTACTTGTATGGCCTATCATGGCCGCAAATTGTCGATCATCACAACGAGCCTATCCTGTGTGAACAAACAGCACGCCTATGAAATCGCGTCCCAAGCCCTCGAAGCACGTAGGGACCTGTCCACCGATGAACTCACGGGCATCGTTGATACGCCGGAGCAGACCGTTGTTAGCGGTCCCGATGGCCAGACGTACTTCCTGGAAGTCACCGCCCAGCGAGTAGGTGGCGGGGAGAGTTTGAGACTTACTGCAACAGTCGACTTGGGCAACAGTTTCAAGCTGGAGCGCATCGAGGAGAGTGTCGATGTCGAAGTGAATTACCGACGTCACCGTACTTGAGATCTACGCCGAAAGTCGGCATTGTGAATAAAATTTTATAAAATACAATGATCTACGCTCTCTTAGATCACGAACAGAAGGAAATGGTGGCTTATGCGAATATCGGGTAAGAAAATCACAGCTTATGCTGGTCATTGGTACCAGCTTATGCCGGAGTGGGTTTGGGTAAGCTGTTGAATTTCTCGAATGAGGAATCACAGCTTATGCTCGAACCCACACTGTATTTGCTGGACGGACGCCACCGCTTTAGTTTCAGCCTGGCGCCGTCGCCGGATACAATTTGCAGAAACGCTTGGCCAACGATGCCTTGCAACTGATCTCGAAATCGCCTGCCTGAATCATCCTGTGGAGAGACATCATGAGCTATATACAGGGGTTTTTAATTCCGGTTCCAAAAGATAAGAAGCAGGTCTATTGCGAACTGGCGGCCAGGTCTGCACCGATATTCCTGGAGTACGGCGCGACCCGAATCCGCGAAAACTGGGGCGACAGCGTACCGGACGGGAAGGTGACTGACTTCAAGCGTGCCGTGCAGGCCAAAGACGATGAGGCGGTCGTTTTTTCGTGGATCGAATGGCCCGATAAGGCAACTTGCGACGCGGCAGCAGAGAAAATGCAGAAAGACAAGCGCTGGGGCGAGATGGGTGAAATGCCGTTTGATGGCATGCGCATGATTTGGGCCGGCTTCGACCCGGTGTTCGACAGCGACGACTAAGGGTTTGCAGCAACGTGCGTCCTGTGTTGGGCAGCAACCTGAATGATCATGCTAAAGTCCGCGCGTGACTGTATCGATTCCTGATTTTTCGAAGACCCGCGTCGTCGTCGCCGGCGATGTGATGCTCGACCGCTACCTGTTCGGTGCGACCGGCCGAATTTCTCCGGAGGCGCCGGTGCCAGTCGTACACGTCCAGCAAACGGAAGACCGGGCCGGTGGCGCGGCCAATGTGGCCGTCAACCTGTCGAGCCTTGGCGTAGCAACAAGACTGGTCGGCGTTGTCGGCACGGACGAATCCGGCGATGCGCTCGAGGTGATCATGTCCGGCCGCAATATTCAGTGCGATTTTCACCGTGTCACGGATCGGCCTACCATCACAAAGACCCGGGTGCAGAGCCGGGGTCAGCAGTTGATCCGGCTGGACCAGGAGAATACCGCGGCAATGCCGGGTGAAGCCCTGGTCAAGGTGCTGCGGAAATCGATAGAAGGTGCTGGCGCTGTGATCCTGTCGGACTACGGCAAGGGCGCGCTGGCCGACGTCGGCAGCATGATCGCCGTTTGCCGCGAGGCCGGGGTGCCGGTGCTGGTCGACCCGAAAGGAACTGACTTCGAAAAGTATCGCGGCGCGTCGATCATTACGCCAAACCAGGGCGAGTTTGAAACAGTCGCAGGTCACAGCGACAGCGACGATGAGTTAGTGGCGAAGGCGCGCAAAATGCTCGACGACCTTGAGCTGGACGCACTGCTGGTAACGCGCAGCGAGAAAGGCATGTTGCTGGTTGAGAAAAATCAGGAACCGCTGTTTCTGTCGACCCAGGCTCGCGAAGTGTTCGACGTGACGGGCGCCGGCGACACGGTCATAGCGACGCTTGCCGGTGCGCTCGCCAGCGGTCAGGACTGGGCATCTGCGGCAGCACTGGCCAACATCGCCGCGGGTCTTGTGGTTCGCAAGATCGGCGTGGCGAGTGTCACGCCGGGCGAGATCAGCGTCTGGCTGCATCAGCGCGGGCAGGGCGGTCGTGGCCTGGTTGGTCCGAAGGAATTGCAGTTGATGGTGGCCGAGTCTCGCGAACGCGGCGAACGCGTCATCATGACCAATGGCTGTTTCGATGTATTGCATGCCGGCCATGTGTCCTATCTCGAAGAGGCGAAGAGCCTGGGCGATCGACTGATTGTTGCGGTCAATGACGACGAGTCGGTGCGCCGGCTGAAAGGCGAGTCGCGCCCGATCAATTCACTAGAAGACCGCTTGCTGGTACTTGCCGGGTTAGCAGCCGTCGACTGGGTGGTGCCGTTTGCCGACGACACACCCGCGGCCCTGATCGCTGATGTGTTGCCCGACGTGCTGGTCAAGGGTGGCGACTACAAGCCCGAAGATATAGCTGGCGGCGACGATGTCATCCGCAACGGCGGCGAAGTGCGAGTTCTCGCATTCCGTGACGGACATTCATCGAGCCGCATCATCGACAAGCTTCGCGACTAGTGCGCCTGCTCTACAACGTACTCATTTACCTGCTACTGATTCCGTTCGCCTTTTATTGGCTGATACGTGGCGTCACCAACAAGACCTACCTGGATCGGTTGCCGCAACGTTTTGGATTCGGTTTTCCGCGCTTTAAGGAATGTATCTGGATACACGCGGTGTCGGTTGGCGAGGTACAGGCGGCGGTGCCTTTGATTCAGACACTCCGGGAACGATACCCCGGACAAACCCTGCTGGTAACGACAGTCACGCCGACCGGTGCTGCCCGTGTGGAGGCGATGTTTGGCGACAGCATCGCGCATTGTTATATCCCGTTCGAGTTCCCGAATGCCATCGCGAGCTTCTTCAGGTCAGTTAATCCGCGCGCGGCGATGATCATGGAAACGGAAATCTGGCCGAACCTGTATCGCGGCTGTGGCGTGCGCAACGTCCCGCTGATCCTCGTCAGCGCGCGCATTTCACCCAAATCGATCAAAGGGTATCGCCGCTTGCTGCCGCTGATTCGCGAAACCCTGTCGCACGGCATCATCATCGCGGCACAGAGCCGGGCGGATGCAGACCGTTTCCTGGAGCTGGGTGCCAGTGCCGACCGGACAACCGTAACCGGGAACATCAAGTTTGATGTCAGACCGGATCCGTCGATTGGTGAGCGAGGTAAAAAACTGCGTGCAGAGCTGTTTGCAGATCGACCCGTCTGGATCGCGGCGAGCACACACGACGGTGAGGAGGACATGGTCCTTGACGCACACCGGCAGCTGCTTGATTCGCACCCCGACTTACTGCTGTTGCTGGTGCCGCGCCACCCGGAGCGATTCGCCGGTGTGAAGGAACTGGTTGAGAAGCGGGCGTTCCACACCGTCACCCGCACACAGAATGAGCCGTGCAGCGCGGCAACGAGTGTTTTCCTCGTCAATACGATGGGCGAGGTGCCGTTGTTTTATGCGTGCAGCGACATTGCCTTCGTGGGTGGCAGTCTCGTCAGTATTGGCGGGCACAACCTGCTCGAGCCGGCGGCACAGGGGCTGCCAATTGTGACCGGGCCACACCTTTACAACGCACAGGACATCGCTGACAAATTCATCGAACTGGGGGCCTGTCGTATCGTTACGAATGCCGACGCGCTGGCCCGGGTCGTGTCGCGGCTGCTCGAAAAGCCGGACGAAGCCGAGCAAATCGGCAGCGCCGGCCTGACGGTCCTGGAACAGAATCGTGGCTCGCTGGAGCGGCTGCTGGTGCTGCTGGCGCCGCTGCTGGATAACAAGGTCGCCGCTGGTTAACTAGGAGTTTTCCGCGGCCCGGGCGGCGGCTGCTTCCTCCGGTGTCGGACGGTCTTTAAGCCACTGGTCAATCAGTTCAAGATCCTGCACCTGCAGCGTGCCCGCGGCCTGCTTCAGCCGGAGCGCATTCATAATGTAGTCGTAGCGGCTCTGGTAAAAATTAGTGATCGCTGCGTACAACGAGAATTGCGAATTGAGGACTTCAACAATCGTACGAGTGCCGACTTCGTAGCCCGCCTGCGTTGCCTGCAGAGCCGTGCGGCTCGACGCGACAGCCTGCTCCAGTGCTTTCACACGGCTGATTTCAGACAAAACCCCGAGGTAGGCATCACGCGCCTGGCGTTCGGTTTCGCGCGTTACGCGCTGCAGTTGCTCGCGGCTCGCGCGATGCAGGTATATCGCTTCTTTCACCTGGGACTTGTTGCCGCCGCCAGCAAACAGCGGGACATTGAACTGCAGGCTGATGCTGTTGCTCTCGTTGTCGAAACTGTTTGTCTGGTTGATGCCCGGCGCGGAATACACGGAATCGGTGTCGGATTCGCCGACGTTCGCAACGAGTTCCAGAGTTGGATAATAGCCATTGCGGCGAAACGAAATTTCATCTCGTGCCAGGCGTTCGTCGAGACGACTGGCAACCAGGTTGAGGTTCTGGTCGAGTGACAATCCGACCCATTCCTGTTCATTGTTGGGGTTCGGGGTCAACAGAGGAAAGTCGGCACCGGGTGCATCGAGATCGGCAACGTATTTACCGGTAATTTCACGTAGAAACTCTCGTGCCGTTGCCAGAGTTCGCTTGGCGGCAATTTCGTCGGCAACGGATTGGTCATAAGCGGCCTGCGACTCTTGTACGTCGGTAATCGCGATCAGTCCGACCTCAAAGCGCTGTTGTGCCTGCTCCAACTGACGTGAAATGGCTTCACGGTTCGCGCTGATCGACGTTAGTCGATCTTCTGCTGCGAGCACGTCGAAGTAGCGCTGTGCGACGCGGACGATCAGATCCTGTTGCGCGGCTTCACGGACAGCCTCTGCTCGTGTCACGGTCTTGTCGGCACGCTTGAGGTTCACGATCTGGTCCCAGCGAAACAGCGTTTGCCGCAGACTGACGCCGTATTGCAATACATCGTTTTCGGTCGTCGACGTCACCGGTACCGGCGGCAGGTTCGGATCGGGATTCGGAATCAGGTCCGGACCGGAGCGTTCGGAGGTTGAATAGGAACCGCCAAAGTCGATTTGTGGCATCAGGACGCCGCGCGCCTGCGGCAGCGATTCAAGCGCCGCCAGGCGGCGCGCTTCCGCCTCGTGAATTTGCGGATCACCCTGCAAGGCCTGCTGGTAGACCTCGAGCAATGAAGAGGCCTGTGCGGGGAGCGATGCGGTGAACGCGCAGACGGTAATTAATAACGCTTTGAATTTATTCACTTTATTCATTTTTTCCCGTTCCGGAATTGAGCCACTCATTGGCCTGAGGTGTTATAGTCTACTACACCACTAAACCAGTTGGAATATTTAGCTTCTGCCATTAGATGCAGCAAGCCCGGTTCTGGTTTCGCCTGGCGCCGTTTTATTTTTTCAAAACGCAAATTGCCGCGGTAACGCACCATTGACCAGCGGCAGCAATTCGGTTTCGAATATGTGTTCGGCCTGCCATTCATTCTCGTCAGTCTTCAGTATGCGCTGCGCCGTCATCGCCGGTGCATCTCCGGTTACGACGAACAGCCGGCCACCCGGATTCAGCGCATCCACCAGGCGCATATCGAGCGTTTGTATAGAGCCTGTGACAGCAATGGCATCGAAGGTTCCGTCCGGCAAGGATTGCGTTGCGTCGAGGCGCTTGAGTTCGACGTTGTCGATCTCGCAGTCTTCCAGTGCCACAGCAGCAGAAGTAAGAAAGTCGTCGAAAATGTCGATACTGGTGACGTGCAATGCGAGTGTTGCCAGGCAAGCCGTCAGGTAGCCACTGCCAGTACCGATTTCGAGCACTTCTTCGCCCCCGGCCAGACCCAGTGCCTGCAGAACGCGCCCCTCAATCGTCGGCGTCATCATGCACTGACCATGTCCCAGCGGAATTTCGGTATCCGCAAACGCAAGTGCTTCATACCCGTCGGGGACGAAGCGTTCGCGCGGTACATCGCTCATACCTTCGAGTACATTTTGATCCAGTACATCCCATGCGCGGACCTGTTGATTGATCATTTGCCGACGGGCGAAATCCGTATTCATTTCTGTTACCTATAAGTTGTTGAAAGCAAACTACAAAAAGCCAGTCGCCTCCTGCTGCTCCGGAAAGCTGTTGCCGGCCGGGGACAAGCGGTTACCGAATTATGGTGAATCGCCGCGGCGGCGTCACCGTGCTGGGATATGCTTACAGATGCTTGATTTTTGTACGCTTCTAATACCCGACATCTCCGCAAACCGGAGAGTCCATCCGAGCCTAATAATAACAAATGAACATCAATAACTTGGCTGTATTTGGACCCTGATGTCGCCGACCAGCCTAATCGTATCGCTTACATTACTCGCTGCCACAGCCACCGGGCTTGGCGTTTGGTTGTGGTTGTCGCGCGCAAACCTCAAACGCCGGGTCAAACGACTCAGCGATGAAATGCTCGACGCCTCCAGGGATTCGTCCGTCGGCCGTCGCCTGACGGTGCCGAACGATCCGACCACGGCGCAAATTGCACACACGGTGAACCGCCTGTTTGACGCGGTCGGGGAGCGCGACGAAAAGATCCAGGGACGCGACCGCCTGTTCAAGGACTTTGCGCGCACCTTGCCGGAGATCGTCATCATCCATGACGAAAAAATCCTGCTGCCGAACGAGTCTGCGGCAAGTCTCGTGGGTCTCGAACCGGCGCAGCTGGTCGGCCGCGATATTTCTGACCTGATCAAACCGGCGTATCGCGCATTGTTCAAGAAAACGATCGCCAAGCGACTTGCCGGTGAGGACGCGCCGCAGCGCATCGAATTCCAGATGATCAACGGCAATCAGACGGGACTCTGGGTTGAGGCGCAGAGTTCGAATATTGAATATCGCGGCCAGCGCGCGATCCTGACGGTCGCCCGCGACGTCAGTTATCGCAAGAGCCTTGATGTCTCGCTGTCGCGCAGCAAACGGCAGGCGCAGTACACGCTCGAGTCGATCTCCGAGGGCGTCATCACCACGGATAACGACGGTCGCATCGATTACATGAACCTTGCGGCCGAGGGCATTATCGGCACGAATCGGGACGATGCTGCCGGTCACCGGGTCGGCGAATTGTTCACTCTGGTTGACGACGCCGACCGGCGCCCGCTCGGGGACCCGGTGGAACGTTGTCTGGCGATGCGGCGTCGGGTGAATATGGGGCGTCGCGCGGTAATGGTCAGCGTCGGTACCGAACAGGAACACTCGGTGGAAATTACGGCGTCACCGGTGCGCGGCCCGGGAAACAGCATCTCCGGCACGGTAGTTGTGTTCCACGATGTTAGTGAGCTGCGCGGACTGACGCGCAAGATGTCCTACCAGGCAACCCACGACCCGCTGACCGGGCTGATCAACCGGCGCGAATTTGAGCGCCGACTCGACGAAGCGATGGACTCTGCGCATGCGGAAGAAGCCGTGCATATGCTGTTCTACATGGACCTGGATCGCTTCAAGGCGGTCAACGACACCTGCGGTCACATGGCAGGCGACAACATGCTGCGCGAGGTTGCTGCGCTGATCAAGGCCGAAGTTCGCGATTCGGATTTTGTCGGCCGCCTCGGCGGCGACGAGTTCGGTGCATTGCTGGTCGGTTGCCCAATTGAAAAAGCCCGGCAAATTGCGACCGATATTTGTAATGCCGTGGCGGACTACCGATTCGTCTGGAAGGACAAGATTTTCAATATCGGTATCTCGATCGGTCTGGTCGAGATCAGTCACGCGAGTGGCACCTTGCAGGACGTCATGAGTGCTGCCGATTCTGCCTGCTACGTGGCGAAACAGCACGGGCGGGGCCAGGTGCACGTTTACTCGACGCGTGACGAGGCGGTCGCTCGCGAGCGCGGTGACATACAGTGGTTGCGGCAGCTGCAGACGGCGTTACACGAGGATGGCTTTGAACTGGCAGTGCAGCCCATCATCGCAATGAGTGGCAAAGCAGAATCCGGGCCGTCGGTCGAAGTCCTGATTCGGCTGACGGATGACCGGGGCAAGACCGACGGAACCGCAGAATTCCTGCGGCCGGCAAAGCGCTACCAAATGATGCCGCAGATCGATCGCTGGGTGATCAACGCAACGCTTGCCGCGATATCGGCGGGCGAAATCAAGCTGTCCGCGAAGCGCAGCTGCGCCATCAACCTGTCGCGCCAGACGCTCGGTGACGAATCTTTCTTAGGCTTTGTTGTTGACGCGCTCGACCGCTCCGGCGTACCACCGTCGGCGATCTGTTTCGAGGTCACGGAGCGCGCAATACTCGAGAACGTGCAGCACGCACAGCGATTCATCGAGGTGCTGCACGGCATTGGCTGCGAGTTCTCTCTGGATGATTTCGGCAGCGGGCTCGGCTCGTTCGCCAGTCTCAAGCACCTGCCGATCGACTACCTGAAGATCGACGGTACCTACACCCGTAACCTGCGCACCGATCTTGTTAACCAGGAAATGGTGTCCGCGATGATCAAGCTGGCGCGAACGATGCAGTTTCGTATTGTTGCTGAGCAAGTGGAACACCAGGAAGACTTCGACTGGTTGCGCGACGTCGGCGTCGACTTTGTGCAGGGCTATTTCGTTGAAGAGCCAGCAAAGCTCGGCGCGACGTCAACGACCGGTACTTACCGCACACTTAATCCCTGAGGCAAAAAAAAACCGCCGGGCTTGCACCCGGCGGCCATCTTTTGCGTTGTTGCCGAAACTTACAGCAACGGCACCATCAATAATGCGACGATGTTGATGATCTTGATCAACGGGTTGATCGCAGGACCGGCCGTATCTTTGTACGGATCGCCCACGGTGTCGCCGGTAACAGCTGCTTTGTGCGCGTCCGAGCCCTTGCCACCGCAGTTGCCGTCTTCGATGTATTTCTTCGCGTTATCCCATGCACCGCCACCAGCGGTCATCGAGATCGCAACGAACAGACCGGTAATAATCGTGCCGAGCAGCAAGCCACCCAGCGCTTTCGGACCGAGTAACAGGCCAACCGCCAGCGGTACCAGGATCGGCAGCAATGACGGTACGATCATTTCCTTGATCGCAGCCTTCGTCAGCAGGTCGACTGCGCGGCTGTAGTCCGGTTTGCCGGTACCTTCCATGATGCCGGGGATTTCCTTGAACTGGCGGCGCACTTCGGTAACCACCGATGCAGCCGCGCGGCCAACCGCTTCCATCGCCATCGCGCCGAACAGGAACGGCACCATGCCACCGATAAACAGGCCAATGATGACCATGTGATCGTCGAGATGGAACACCGCATCGATGCCAGCAACGTTCAATGCGTTCGTGTAGTCGGCAAACAATACGAGAGCAGCGAGGCCGGCCGAGCCGATTGCGTAACCCTTGGTCACCGCCTTGGTCGTGTTACCGACAGCGTCGAGCTGGTCAGTGATTGTGCGGACTTCCGACGGCAGTTCAGCCATCTCCGCAACGCCACCGGCGTTGTCCGTAATCGGACCGAACGCATCGAGTGCAACGACCACGCCGGTCATTGACAGCATCGTCGTTGCCGCGATGGCAATGTTGTACAAACCACCCAACTCAATGTCTGCAGGTGCCAGTTCAAAAGCGCCCCAGATGCTGGCGCAGACCGCCAGAACCGGCAGGGCGGTGGCCTTCATTGAGATACCGAGGCCGGCGATAATATTCGTCGCGTCACCGGTTAACGAGGCTTCTGCAATGGTCTTGACCGGCTTGTATTCGGTGCTGGTGTAGTACTCGGTAATGACAACCATCGCGGCCGTCAGAGCCAGACCAATTAATGCCGAGTAGTAGATGTTCATTGCGGCGCCGGTGTTGGCAAACATCATGTCAGTGATGAAGTAGAACGCGATTGCGGCCAGTATTGCAGCGACAATCATGCCCTTGTACAGCGCGCCCATGACTTTGCCGCCGTCTGACGTCTTCACGAAGAAGGTGCCAACGATCGATGCAACGATCGAGACCGCGCCGAGAACCAGCGGATACAGAACTGCTTCAATTCCGTAACTGCCAACGGCCAGGCTGCCGAGCAGCATCGTGGCGATAATGGTTACCGCGTAGGTTTCGAACAGGTCGGCTGCCATGCCGGCACAGTCGCCTACGTTGTCGCCCACGTTGTCGGCGATCACGCCCGGGTTGCGGGGATCGTCTTCCGGAATGCCGGCTTCGACTTTACCGACGAGGTCAGCGCCAACGTCGGCACCCTTGGTGAAGATTCCGCCGCCTAAGCGAGCAAAGATCGAGATCAGTGAGCCGCCGAATGCGAGACCCACGAGCGCGTGAATCGTATCGTCGGTCGAATAGCCCATGTTCTGCAGAATCATGTAGTAGCCGGCAACACCCAGCAGCCCGAGGCCGACTACCAGTAAGCCGGTGATCGCGCCGCCGCGGAATGCGACGTTCAGCGCCGGGTTCACGCCGATGGTTGCAGCTTGCGCGGTACGAGCATTTGCGCGCACTGAAACAAACATGCCGATGTAGCCCGCGAGACCCGAAAAGATGGCACCGACAGCGAAGCCGATGGCCGTCGTCCAGCCCAGCGCAAAGCCAAGCACGACGAACAGGACTACGCCTACAAAGCTGATCGTCGTGTACTGACGATTCATATAGGCATTTGCGCCTTCCTGAATGGCTTGCTGGATTTCCTGCATGCGGTCATTGCCGGCCGGCTGCTTGATAATCCATTGCGTTGAAATAATTCCATACAGCACCGCGAGTACACCGGCACCGATCGAGAGCCAAAGGGCCATCTCGTTAGTCATCAGATCGTCTCCTGACATGGGTTGCGAATGGTCAAACGCCGCCGCCGTCGCTGGCGTTCGCCGGCGTCAGGGCATCGTTTGCTTGGTCTATAAGTTTTTATTTTTATTTAATTTTTGGTTGCGATTTCGTCGTTGTTAAGCGATTACAGTCGGCAACGGCCGCGCATCATACCACAAATTTTGTCCCGGTCCGTGCCTTCACGGGCTTGTTTTTCAGCTTTGCGACCTTTGGTAAGCCATTGATATACGGTGGATAATTCTCGCCCTTGATCAGCGGCTCGAGATAGCGTCGTGCGGCTGCGGTAATGCCGAAGCCATCCTTTGTGATGTAGCGGGCCGGCAGTTTTTTCTCTTTGTTTGCGATTCGTCCCAGTGGCGCGGATTCGATGCGCCAACGGTAGGGTTTGTCAGACAAACGCTTGATCACCGGCATCACGGCAGTCTTGCCCTGCAACGCCAGTTTGACGGCCACCTGGCCGACGGCGTAGGCCTGTTTCACGTCGACATCGGATGCAATATGCCGTGCAGAGCGTTGCAGGTAGTCGGCGATGGCATAGTGAAACTTGAATCCTAAGTTTTCGCGCACCATGTTGGCGACGACCGGCGCGACGCCGCCGAGTTGCGCATGACCAAACGCATCGCGCGTGCCAGCCTCGGCGAGGAATTTGCCGTTGGCGTACGCGGCACCTTCGCTGACCACGATGACGCAGTAATCGTACTTGTGGACGCATTCACGCACCCGCTTCAGGAAAGCGCGTTTTTTGAACGGCACTTCCGGGAACAGGATGATGTGCGGTGCATCGCCAGGATTCTTGCCGGCCAGGCCGCCAGCGGCCGCTATCCAGCCAGCGTGTCGCCCCATGACTTCCAGGATGAACACCTTGGTCGATGTCTTCGCCATCGACAGGACATCCATTGCCGCTTCCTGCGTCGAGACGGCAACGTATTTGGCCACTGAACCAAAACCCGGGCAGGTGTCGGTAATCGGCAGGTCGTTGTCGACGGTTTTTGGCACGCCAAGGCAGGTAACCGGGTAGCCCATGGTCTTCGATATTTGCGACACCTTGTGCGCCGTGTCCATCGAGTCATTACCGCCGTTGTAGAAAAAATAACCTATGTCGTGCGCCCTGAATACTTCGATCAGCCGCTCGTACTCGGCGCGATTTTCTTCGATACCTTTCATCTTGTAGCGCGCCGATCCAAAGGCACCACCGGGTGTGTACTGCAGAGCGGCAATGGCTGCAGCACTCTCTTTATTGGTGTCAATCATGTCCTCGGTGAGGGCACCGATAATGCCGTTGCGACCCGCATAAACGTTGGCAATCTTGTTAGAGTGTTTGCGGGCGGTTTCGATGACGCCACAGGCTGAAGCGTTTATAACCGCGGTGACACCGCCCGACTGGGCGTAAAAGGCATTCCGTGCAGACATAGTATGGAGTTCCCCGATGCATTATGTAGTGGCGAAGAGGATACCTTGCATTGACCTTAAAGTCCTTTCTCGGTAGCGTACTGCGCCCGGTCCTCGGCTGGGCTTTTTTTGACGTCACAAGAGAGAATGAATCAATGCGTATCGTTTTACTGGGGGCACCCGGTTCGGGAAAAGGCACCCAGGCCAAGAAGCTGATGGCCGACAGGAATATTCCGCAGGTTTCAACCGGGGATATGTTGCGCGAAGCCGTGGCAAGCGGCACGCGATTCGGCCTCAAGGCGAAATCGGTCATGGATGCCGGCAACCTGGTACCTGACGAGGTCGTGCTGGGCATTATCAGTGAACGCCTGGCGCAGGCGGACGCCGAAAATGGTTTTATCCTCGACGGATTCCCGCGCACTACGCAACAGGCGATTGATCTTGAGGAATTGCTGGACGAGATGGAGACCCCGCTCGACACGGCGGTCCTGATGGATGTGGATTTCGACATCCTGGTAAAACGGCTGACCGGGCGCCGAACCTGCTCCAGGACCGGCAAGCTGCTGAATGTGTATTTTTCGCCGCAGGAAGAACTTGATGCCGTCACGGCTGCCGGCGGTGAGCTGGTGCAACGCGAGGACGATAACGAGGCGACCATTCGCAATCGCCTCGATGTGTACCGCGAGAATACCGAGCCGCTGATCGATTTCTATCGGAAACGTCGCAAGCTGGTCAAGATTGATGCCGAAGGCAGCATCGACGAGGTTTATGAGCGCCTGCTAGAGGCTTTGTCCTCGTAGGAGCGGTCATTGACCGCGACTTTTTTGTTCGCGGCCTATGGGCCGCTCCTACAAGAACCGCTGCATGATCGCGACTTTTTTCTTCGCGGCCTATGGGCCGCTCCTACAAGGGCCGCTCCTGCAAGGCCCGCTCCTGCAAGGCCCGCTCCTACAGTAGCCCGAGCAATTCCTCGCCGATCAAATCGCGGCGCCAGCCGGTAAAAACCCGGGATTCGTGATCGCCGCTGATGATGACCGCCGATAGTTCGCGTTTCGATGCGATCGTCTCGGCAGCGAGATCCAGCGCTTTCGCGCATTCGGCGACTTTCGATTGCATTTCGCGCAACAGCGCCTTCTGCTGCTCGTCCGGGGGGCGTGGCGGCTGGTAGTCATTGTCGTCCTCGCGGGACGCCGCAACGGTACCGACAATATCCTTACCCGCCCGACTGACCAACTTGGCGGGCATGCCCTGTATCTTCGATAGCGCAGTGAGCGAATCAGGCATCCTGAATGCGATATCGAGTAGCACGTTGTCGCGCAAAATCCACTGCCGCGGCCGGTTTCTGCGGATGGCCTCAGCCTCACGCCAGGCGGCAAGGCGGGCGGCCGTGGCGCGCTTGCGTCCGCGAAAATTGCGGGCACCCTTCAGGCGATCGATCGCCTGGTTGTCGGTTGTTGCGTACAAGTCAGGATCGAGCAGCAACATCGAATCCTCTTCGGCCCAGCTCAGACGACCTTTTTTGTCGAGGCTTTCCATCAGGGCGTCAGCCGCCGGCAGCAGGTGCTCGACATCTTCGGCCGCGTAATCCAGGACGGCCTCGGGCAGTGGGCGCCGCGTCCAGTCCGCGCGCGTATGCGACTTGGCGATGTCGATTTCGAACAGTTCCTTAACCAGGCCGGCATAGCCCAGCTGCGGCGGCATGCCAAGAAGACCTGCGGCGACCTGGGTGTCGAATATTTGTGTCGGCATTGCGCCGGCCGTCTGGTAAACGACCTCGATATCCTGCCGCGCTGAATGCAGCACCCAGTTTTTCGCGAACAGTGTTCTCCAGAATTCCTGTTGCACGGACTCGCCGAGCGGGTCGACACAATATATGGTTTCATTGGCGGCAATCTGAATCAGGCAGAGTTGCGCGAAGTAGGTTTTTTCGCGCATGAATTCGGTGTCGACACCCAGGCGGGCGTGACCGTTCAGATGTTTCGTGAGGGTGTCGGGCTGATCGACAAACAGGTAATCGGGCATTCCGGGAGGTTAACATGCGATGATCACAGGTGTGCTATCACTGATCCGAACATTGATGCAAATTGTCTTGCTGCAAAAGGGCCCGGAAGCGTTGCCACGCGCGCCGGTGATCCTGTTGTTCTGCGTTGCCTTATGGATGGTGTCCAACGCCATTGCCCTGTTCAGCGTTGACGGATCCAGTGCCGGTTCGTTCATGCTGGGTACGCTGATCGGAGCGGTCGGACTTATTATCTACGCGTTGTTGATCAATGCCGCAGGTAAAGCGGAGCGAATTATGCAAAGCCTGAGCGCGATTATCGGTTGTGGCGCGATCATTAGTTTCACCGTGCTGCTGTTTGAGGCGCTGTTGCCGCTGCTGATCGATGAGCAGCAGGTAAACTCGCTGCTGACCTTGGTGCTGCTGTGGTCAGTACCGGTTGAGGGACACATAATCGCGCGCGCCATTGACCGTTTTTGGTACGTGGGCCTGGTCGCCGCATCAACGGTATTTATTGTGCAACTGTTTTTGCTCGCATCGCTCAGTCCTGCGATCGAAACGGATTCGACATCTGCGGAAGAGGTGGTGGCACAGCCGGCCTGAGGGAATATGCACATACACATTTTGGGAATCTGCGGAACATTCATGGGCGGCGTCGCGGCACTGGCGCGGGCGGCGGGGCACGAGGTAAGCGGGTGTGACCGCAATGTTTACCCGCCAATGAGTACGCAACTCCGGGACCTCGGTATTGATATACATGAAGGCACCGACGCCGCACAGCTGCAGGTCAATCCCGACTGTGTCGTAGTCGGCAATGTCATGAGTCGCGGCGTTGAGGTCGTAGAGACCATGCTTAACGACGAGTACCGCTACACCTCGGGTCCGCAATGGCTCGCTGAAAATGTCTTGCACGACCGTCACGTGATTGCGATCGCCGGAACGCATGGCAAGACGACGACAGCCAGCATGCTGGCCTGGATTCTTGAGGACGCTGGCTTAGCGCCCGGCTTCCTGATCGGCGGAATACCTGCAAATTTTGGCGTATCCGCACGCTTTGGTGAATCCAGGTTGTTTGTTGTTGAGGCGGATGAATACGACACCGCGTTCTTCGACAAGCGTGCAAAATTTGTGCACTACCGGCCACGAACGGTGGTATTGAATAACCTCGAATTCGACCATGCGGATATCTACAAGGACATGGATGCCATCCTGTGGCAGTTCCACCAGTTGTTGCGCATGGTTCCCGGTGATGGCCAGTTGATCATCAATGGTGCGGACCAAAATATTGCGGCACTGCTGGAAATGGGGTGCTGGACCCCTGTTCAGACTTTCGGCACCAATGACGACACCGATTGGGTCGCCCGATTCGGCGACAAAGTGGAGCGTCATATCGGTGTGCGCAGTCCGTCAGGGCGTGCCGCGGAAACGCGCTGGAGCATGGGTGGCTTCCACAACCTGGAGAATGCGCTGGCGGCTGTTGCGGCCGCAGTCACGGTGGGCGTAGCGTTTGAGCAGGCCGTTGATGCTCTGTCCAGGTTTGAAGGCGTCAAGCGTCGCATGGAGCGCACCGCGACGGTCGCCGACATCGCGATCTATGACGATTTTGCGCACCACCCGACCGCAATTGAAAAAGCGATCGCATCCATGCGCAGCCGTTACCCGGGCCAGCGCGTCATCGTAGCAATGGAGCCGCGTTGCAATACGATGAAGATGGGCTGCCACAACGACACCCTGGCAAAAAGCCTGTCGGGTGCTGATCTCGTCTGGATGTACCGGCCTGCGGATGTTGGCGAGGACTTCGACCAGTCACTTGCTGCGCTCGGCGCAAAACTGAGCATGCACGATGACTATGACGTGCTCGTCAGCGATATGTCGAAAAAGCTGCTTGGCGGCGACCAGGTGGTATTTATGAGCAACGGTGGATTTGGTTCGGCAAGGCAGACGCTGACGGCATTGCTGCAAAGAACGCGCGGCGCTTGATCTCCTATACTTAAGAGTGTGCAAGTACCTATATTTCCTCTGAACACCGTGCTGTTTCCCGGCGGGCCGTTGCCATTGCGGATATTTGAGCCGCGCTACATTGATATGGTCAGTCGTTGTCTGAAAACCAACTCGCCGTTCGGTGTGCTCTTGATCCGCGAGGGATCCGAGGACGGAGTTGCGACCACGCATGACGTGGGAACGCTGGCGAGAATCGCCGACTGGTACCAGGGCAGCGACGGCATACTCGGCGTCACGGCGATTGGCGAGCAACGCTTCCGGTTGTTGGCATCCGAACGACAAAATGACGGTCTGAATGTCGGTGAAGTCGGTCTGCTGGACGCCGAACAATCCTGTCCGCTACCCAGCGAGTACGAGGAGTTACAGCTTATCCTCGCGCATGTCCTCGATGACCTCGGCCGACTCTACGAATCACAGGCGCGTGAATACGATGATGCAGTGTGGGTCACGTATCGACTGCTGGAAATCCTGCCGATCGACCTGGAACAAAAACAAGCGAGCCTCGAAAGCAGCGATACGGCTGCGCGATTGCGGCTGGTGCAGAGCTTGCTGGATTCTGTACGTACCCCCGATCGTCGCAAATAGGAAAAAGTCCGCGCCGCTTACAGCGCAGCAAAGACCTTTTTCGCTGCCGCGATCGTCGCTTCAATCTCGACGTCTCCGTGCTCTGCGGACACGAATCCCGCTTCGAATGCAGACGGCGCGAGGTATACACCTGCGTCGAGCATGCCGTGAAAGAACTTTCTGAATCGGGCCACGTCAGCCGCGGCAACCTGCGCAAAGCTCTGTACACGTTTTTCTGCAGTGAATACCAGGCCAAACATGCCGCCACAATGCTCTGTGGCCAACGGGATGCCGGCGGCGTCGGCCGCCGCAGCCAGTCCATCGACGAGCTGCGCCGTTTTCGCGCTTAAGGACTCGTAAAAGCCGTTGGCGTCGATTGCTTCCAGGGTCGCGAGGCCGGCCGCCATCGCAACGGGATTGCCGGACAGGGTACCTGCCTGATAAACAGGGCCGTCCGGCGCGAGACTTGCCATGATGTCGCTGCGGCCACCAAATGCTGCGGCCGGCATGCCGCCACCGACGATCTTGCCGAGTGTCGTCAGGTCCGGCGTAATATTAAACAGGGACTGCGCACCCCCTTTTGCGACACGGAACCCCGTCATAACTTCGTCGAAGATCAATACGCTGCCAGCCTGTGTGCAGAGCTCTCTGAGTGTCGCGTGAAAACCCGGCACCGGCATAACCATATTCATATTGCCCGCGATCGGTTCGACGATGACGCACGCGATCTGGTCGCCAAGATCTTCGAAGGCCCGCTGCAATGCGTCGATATCGTTGAACGGCAGTGTGACCGTGTGCTCGGCCAGTCCCGCGGGGACACCCGGTGAGCTGGGCACGCCCAGTGTCAGTGCGCCGGACCCGGCTTTGATCAAAAGCGAATCCGAGTGGCCGTGATAACAACCCTCGAATTTAATTATCTTGTCGCGTTGCGTGTGGCCGCGGGCGAGGCGAATGGCACTCATCGTTGCTTCTGTGCCGGAACTGACCATGCGCAATTTCTGAATTGACGGCATGATTTCGCAAATCTTCTCGGCAATTTGCGTTTCCAGTACACAGGGAGCACCGAAACTTAAGCCACGTCGTGCCGTGTCGATAACGGCATCGACAACAGCGGGATGCGCATGGCCAAGAATCATCGGTCCCCATGAGCCGACGTAGTCGATCAGGCGACGACCGTCTTCGCTTTCAACGTACGCGCCTTTCGCGCTCTTCAAAAAAACCGGTTCGCCGCCGACTCCGGCAAACGCACGGACAGGTGAATTGACGCCACCGGCAATTACCGATTGCGCATTACTGAAAAGACTCATGTTATTCCTCCGCAGGAGGACGCATCCTACCGGACGGCAGGCGGCTGGCTCAACTGGCGAATGTCATAGCCAATTTTTTCGAGCTGTAACGGGACGCCCTGCGGTCCGACAAGGTGCAATGCGCCGACGATAATCAGGTAATCGATCTCGTCGTCGAGCAGTTCTTCAATGTGACCAACCCAGCGCGCGTTGCGATCCGTAACAATCGCTTTGTTAAGTTCCTCGTGCTGTTCGAGATCACTCAACATGTCATTCGCCAACGTGTTGGTGTCGCCGTGGCGCCACGCTGCGATGATCTCGTCCATCATGGTTTCAATGCCGGCGCTTTCTTCCAGCGTAGCTATCAACATGTCGCGTTGCGCCTGCAGTGACATGTCGTCAAGAAACTGCAGTTGTTCTTCGATCGTTTCGAATCCGTCGATTCGTTTCCCGTCCCGCGTTGCTTTTTGCATCATGTGCATCTCAACCCCGAGCGAGGGATTAAAACCGATACGATTGAGCATCATCATTTCCACGGTCATGGCCGCGTACCAGGGTTCAGTCTTGCTGAGCATGTCGAGCGGAATATCGATGGCCTCAGCGGCAAGCAGTGCGTCGCTGTACATTGCGTCGCCCATCAGGTCGCGCAGTGTGGTGCCATCGTGCGACATGCCGTAACGGGTGAAAGCAGCCTGAGTCGCCAGCGGATCAATGTCGTCCATATCAACTTCCATGATCAGCACGTCAGCATCGGCATAGGCGGCGTCGATGGCGCTCGGCAGCGGGTAGTCCTGTTCGCGTAACAGATGAATCGAGCCCAGCAAAAAAACCGAATTTTGCTGGCCAGCGACTTGCCAGAGAGTCAATGGGTGCCCGCCGTCGTCGGCAAGGGCGGGTGCCAGCATCAGTCCCAGCAGTAGAGTTTGCAGAATCTTCATTCAGGTTCCTGTGTGGATGGCTCGACCCAGATAAGTTCTTCTTCGATGCTGCCATCGGGTGACAGTTCAATGCGCCGGTATGCCGGTGGCTGCGTATCGACGGCGAACTCGTCGCTGCGAGGTTTGAACTGGCGGCAGGTCGACGGTGTACCGAGGATCCGAATGCCATTGTGCTCACTGTCGTGGGCCTGGTGCACATGTCCGAATACCAGCAGCCGCACGCGCCCGGATTGCTGCAGTCGGTGCAGGACGTCTTCGCCGTTTTTCAGCTTGACGGTATCGAGCCAGGCGCTGCCCATCGGAATGGGCGGATGGTGCAGGGCGACAAGAATATGTTTGGCGCGGCTTGCGGCGACGATCGAATCAAAGCGTTCGAGCTCTTCTGTACTCACTTCGCCCCCGGCTTCGCCGCGCACACAACTGTCGAGGCCAAGCAGCAGCCAGTTGCCGACCTCTTCGCTGGCGCAATAGGAAAATGGTGGCCGTGAACACACCGGGCGCATCAAATCGCGAATATCGTGATTGCCGGGAACACAGTGCATGCGCATGTTGAGTGGCAGCAGCAAGTCGCGAAACCGGTCATAAGCCGCGGCCGAATCGTCCTGGATAAGGTCGCCAGTGATCAGCGCGCGTTCGGCACGCCAGTCACCGGCGGTATAGTGGTCGAGCACCTGCTGTAGAGAGGCCTGGGTTATCGTACCGCGCAATTCTCCGTTGGCGTCGGCGAACAAATGCGGGTCCGTCAGGTGCAGAACCCGGATCGTGTCTCTGTCGGCAGCTGCAACGGTCTCAGGAATAGGCCCAGTCCTTAGTAGCGGTAGTGCTCCGGCTTATACGGTCCTGCCTTGTCAACACCGATGTAATCGGCTTGTTCGTCGGTCAGTTCCGTGACCTTGGCACCAATACGATCCAGGTGCAACCGCGCCACCTTCTCGTCCAGGTGTTTCGGCAGCACGTAAACTTTCTTCTCGTATTGATCGCCGTTTTGCCACAACTCGATTTGCGCCAGCACCTGGTTGGTGAAGGAGTTGGACATGACAAAACTCGGGTGCCCGGTGCCGCAACCAAGATTCACCAGGCGGCCTTCCGCGAGCAGGATGATGCGTTTGCCGTCAGGGAATATGATGTGGTCGACCTGTGGCTTGATATTTTCCCATTCGTACTGCTTCAGGTAGGCGACGTCGATTTCATTGTCGAAATGTCCGATGTTGCAGATGATGGCCTGGTGCCGCATACGCTCCATTTGCGGGCCGGAGACGATGTGGTAATTTCCGGTGGCCGTAACGACGATGTCAACCTTGTCGATGACGTCATCGAGTTGTACGACGCGGTAACCTTCCATCGCAGCCTGCAATGCACAGATAGGATCGACTTCAGTGATCCAGACCGTTGCGCCAAGCCCGCGCAGCGATTGGGCGCTGCCTTTGCCAACATCGCCGTAGCCACAGACAACCGCGACTTTGCCGGCGACCATGACGTCGGTTGCGCGCTTGATGGCATCGACGAGTGATTCGCGACAGCCGTACAGGTTGTCGAACTTCGACTTGGTAACAGAATCATTGACGTTGAAAGCCGGGCACGCGAGCGAGCCGTCTTTCATCATGTCGTATAGCCGCTTGACGCCGGTCGTGGTTTCCTCGGACAGGCCCTTGACGCCTTTCATGATGTCCGGGTACTTGTCATGCAATACCTGCGTGAGGTCGCCACCGTCATCGAGGATCATGTTCGGCTGCCAGCCATCCGGGCCATTTATCGTCTGCTCAACGCACCACCAGTACTCATCCTCGGTTTCACCCTTCCAGGCAAATACCGGAACGCCACTGGCTGCGATTGCCGCCGCCGCATGGTCCTGGGTGGAAAAAATATTGCAGGACGACCAGCGAATATCAGCACCGAGCTCCTTGAGCGTTTCAATCAGCACCGCTGTCTGGATGGTCATATGCAGGCAACCGGTCAGGCGTACGCCGTCGAGCGGCTTCTTGCCCTTGTATTCCTCGCGGATTGCCATCAGTCCGGGCATCTCCGTCTCGGCAATCGCGATTTCCTTGCGGCCGTAGTCGGCGAGCGCAATGTCGGCGACCTTGTAGTCATTTTTTTGTACTGCTTGAGCCTGGCTGCTCATGTAATTCTCCTGATTAAATTCGATTATGCAGCGGCGGCTTGCAGCGCGTCTGCCTTGTCTGTTCGTTCCCAGCTCAGGTCAATGTCTTCGCGACCGAAGTGGCCGTAAGCGGCGGTCTGGGCATAAATAGGGTGGAGCAGATCCAGCATCGTCAGGATGCCGTAGGGTGTCAGATCGAAATGCTCGCGAATCAGCGCGGTCATTTGCGCGTCGGAAATTTTGCCGGTGCCGAACGTGTGCACACTGATCGATGTCGGTTCCGCAACGCCGATGGCGTACGACACCTGAATTTCGCAGCGTTCCGCGAGTCCGGCCGCAACGATATTCTTTGCCACGTAGCGACTCGCGTAGGCGGCTGATCGATCGACCTTTGACGGGTCTTTGCCCGAGAATGCACCACCACCATGACGCGCTGCGCCACCGTAAGTGTCAACGATAATCTTGCGTCCTGTCAGGCCGCAATCGCCCATCGGTCCGCCGATCTCGAAGCGGCCGGTCGGATTGATGTGGTATTGCGTGTCGGCGCCAAGCAGTTCCGCAGGAAGAATTGGTTTGATGATTTCTTCCATAACGCCTTCGCGCAGATCCGTCATCGAGACGTCGGGGCTGTGTTGTGACGACAGTACGACGGCGTTGATCGAAACCGGTTTGTTGTCTTCGTAATTGAATGTGACCTGGCTTTTCGCGTCCGGACGCAGCCACGGCAGCGTGCCGTTTTTGCGCACTTCCGCCTGACGGCGCACCAATCGGTGCGAATAGGTAATCGGTGCCGGCATCAATACGTCCGTCTCGTTACACGCGTAACCGAACATCAGGCCCTGGTCACCCGCACCCTGGCTCTCGGCCGATTCGCGATCCACCCCTTGCGCAATGTCCGGGGACTGTTTGCCGATCGCATTCAGGACCGAGCAGGAGGCGCCGTCGAAGCCTTTCTCCGAGCTGTCATAGCCGATCTCGAGCACTTTCTGGCGCACGATTTCTTCGATATCGACCCACGCCGAGGTTGTAATTTCGCCAGCGACAATGGCCACACCCGTCTTGACCATGGTTTCGCAGGCTACACGGGCTTTCGGATCTTCGGCGATGATTGCGTCGAGGATCGCGTCTGAAACCTGGTCGGCGATCTTGTCAGGGTGGCCTTCGGAGACCGATTCGGAAGTAAAGAGAAAAGCGTCAGACATAATTTTCAGGGTATCCGTTTATTAGGGTGGCGCATTGTACCCTTGATCCGGTCCTCTATAACAGGGAAAATGCGCCGCGACGACTGCTAGTCCTCACACTTCTAAACATAAGGCCGCAAGGCCCACAAACAGACAGGTCCAATGCCAAATACAAAATCGACCGCCGGGCAGCCGGCGCGGCGCGAGCTTGCGAACGCCATACGTGCACTCAGCATGGACGCAGTCCAGGCTGCCAATTCAGGCCACCCCGGCGCCCCTATGGGTATGGCCGACATCGCTGAAGTTTTGTGGAATAGCTATTTAAAACACAACCCAGGCAATCCCCGGTGGATTGATCGAGACCGGTTCGTGTTGTCAAACGGGCATGGCTCGATGTTGCTGTACAGCCTGCTGCACTTGACAGGCTACGAAGATTTCACAATCGAACAGTTACAGAACTTCCGTCAGTTCGGTTTTCGCACGGCGGGCCACCCGGAATACGAGCCTGGCGGTCCGGTCGAAACGACCAGCGGTCCGCTGGGACAAGGTGTCAGTAACGCAGTCGGTATGGCACTGGCGGAAAAAATGCTGGCGGCGGAATTCAATCGCCCGGGCCACACTGTTGTCGACCACAGAACCTGGGTTTTTCTCGGTGATGGTTGCCTGATGGAAGGTATATCGCACGAGGCTTGCTCGCTTGCAGGCACTTTGAAGCTCGACAAGCTTGTTTGTTTCTACGATGACAACAACATTTCCATCGATGGCGAGGTCGACGCCTGGTTCACTGACGATACGCCGCAGCGCTTCGAGTCTTACGGCTGGCAGGTCATCCGCGATGTTGACGGGCACGATGCGGCGGCGATTGCGGCGGCGATAGAGAACGCAACGGCAGACACCCAGCGGCCAACGCTGATTTGCTGCAAGACAGTCATTGGTTTTGGTGCGCCGAACAAACAGGGTACGGCTGCCACGCACGGTGCACCGCTCGGCGATGAAGAGATTGCGGCGGCGCGACAAGCGCTCGGCTGGGAGTCCGCGCCATTCGAAATTCCTGCGCCAATCGCCGCCGGCTGGGACGGTCGCGAGCGCGGCGAGGTGGCGGAAGACAGCTGGAACGACGAATTTGCAGCTTATGCATCCGAATATCCGCAATTGGCTGAAGAACTGTCGCGGCGTATGGCGGGCGCGCTGCCGTCGAACTGGTCCGAAATGGCGGACAAGGCCATCGCCGAGATTCATGCGGCAGGCGAGACGGTCGCCACGCGGAAGGCGTCACTGATTGCCTTGAATGCGTTCGCGCCGGCATTGCCCGAAATGGCGGGTGGCTCCGCGGATCTGACAGGGTCCAATCTGACCAAGCACAACGGCTCGGTGCCGATCTCGGCCGATGATGCAAGCGGTAACTACATCTGGTTCGGGGTGCGTGAATTTGGCATGACGGCAATTTGTAACGGCATGCGATTGCACGGCGGTTTTCTGCCGTATTGCGGCACATTCCTGACTTTCTCCGACTACGCACGCAATGCGTTGCGCATGGCGGCGTTGATGCGAATTCAGAATGTACTGGTGTATACACACGATTCGATCGGACTGGGCGAAGACGGACCGACGCATCAGCCGGTTGAGCACACAGCATCGCTGCGGCTGATGCCGAACATGAGCGTCTGGCGGCCCTGCGATACCGTAGAAACGGCAGTAGCGTGGCGGCATGCGATCGAACGGCAGGATGGGCCGACGAGCCTGGTGTTGACGCGACAGGGCCTGGCGTTCCAGTCGCGCAGTGACGAGCAGATCGCCGCGATTGCGCGCGGCGCCTATGTTCTGAAAGACTGCGATGGCACGCCCGATGTCGTACTGATCGCCACCGGATCCGAGGTGGCAATTTCCGTTGCGGCAGCGGAGCAGCTGGCCGCTGAGGGCATCAAAGCTCGTGTGGTTTCCATGCCGTGCACAGACGTCTTCGATGCTCAGGATTCCGCTTACAAGGATGCAGTGCTGCCGCCTAAGGTGTCAGCACGGGTTGCCGTCGAGGCCGGCGTCACCGAGACCTGGTGGCGCTATGTTGGTCCCGCAGGACGCGTGATAGGCTTGGATCGGTTTGGCGAATCGGCGCCAGCAAATCAACTATTCGAACACTTCGGTTTTTCGGCAGACAATATTGTTGCTGTTGCGAAAGATGTATTGAAATAACACAAAGTATTGATATTGGGAGTATTTAAAAATGGCGATTAAAGTTGGCATCAACGGCTACGGCCGAATCGGACGAAATGTCTTGCGCGCGATTCACGAGTCTGGCCGCGCGGGCGAATTCGATGTCGTTGCCATCAACGACCTGGGCGATGCAAACACCAACGCGCACCTGACTCGCCGGGACACCGCGCACGGCAATTTTCCGGGTACTGTTGAAGTGGACGGCTCGGACATCATTGTGAATGGCGATCGTATCAAGGTCTTCGCAGAGCGTGATCCGGCAAAATTGCCGTGGGGCGATCTCGGTGTGGATGTCGTGTTCGAATGTACCGGCTTGTTCCGTACGCGGGAGCTGGCCGGCAAGCATATCGAGGGTGGCGCGAAAAAGGTGGTTATCTCCGCACCGGGCGGCGCCGATATTGACGCAACAATCGTCTACGGTGTGAACCACGGCGACCTGACGGCCGAGCACACCATTATTTCCAATGCATCGTGCACGACAAACTGCCTTGCGCCACTGGTGAAGCCATTGCATGAAGCGATTGGTGTGAAGCACGGCATCATGACGACGATTCACGCCTACACGAATGACCAGGTACTGACGGACGTCTACCATTCCGACCTGCGTCGAGCGCGTTCTGCGACGATGTCGCAGATTCCGACCAGCACTGGTGCGGCCAAAGCCGTTGGTCTGGTATTGCCGGAATTGAACGGCAAGCTTGACGGTTTTTCGATGCGTGTGCCGACGATCAATGTCTCGGCCGTTGACCTGACCTTCGTTCCGGAAAAGGCGACCAGCGTCGAAGAAGTCAACAAGGTGCTGAAAGAAGCAAGTGAGGGTGCGCTGAAAGGTGTCCTGGCATACAACGAAGAACCGCTGGTATCTGTCGACTTCAATCACGATCCTGCGTCGTCGACGTTCGATGCCACGCTGACCAAAGTCATTGATGGCACGATCGTGAAGGTATGCGCGTGGTACGACAACGAGTGGGGCTTCTCGAATCGTATGCTGGACACCACAGTTGCACTGATGAACGCCAAGTAAAACCGGTCGCATCGGAGGACGCCATGTCGGTAATTGCAATGACCGATCTCGATTTGTCAGGCAAGCGTGTCTTGATACGCGAAGACCTGAATGTTCCTGTCGAGGCTGGTGTTGTTACGTCGGATGCGCGCATCCGGGCAGCGCTGCCAACGATTGAGGCAGCGCTTGCGGCGGGTGCGGCCGTCATGTTGATGTCGCATCTCGGCCGGCCGGAAGAGGGCGTGCCGGATGCGAAGTTCTCGTTGCAACCCGTTGCCGACCGGCTGACCGAGTTGCTTGACCGGCATGTTGCATTGCGCAAAGACTGGATTGACGGTGTTGACGTCCAGCCCGGTGAGCTTGTCCTGCTGGAAAACGTTCGCTACCTGGTGGGCGAGAAAACCTCGGATGAGGCCTTGTCGCAGAAAATGGCGGCGCTGTGCGACGTGTTTGTCATGGATGCTTTTGGTACGGCGCATCGTGCACAGGCCAGCACCTATGGCGTCGCCGAACTTGCACCGGTGGCCTGCGCCGGGCCGTTGCTGGTTGCGGAATTAAAGGCGCTGGCCAAGGCGCTGGACAATCCGTCGCGGCCGTTCGTCGCAATTGTCGGCGGTTCTAAAGTGTCCACGAAACTGACGGTGCTCGATGCACTGGCCGATATTGTCGATTGCCTGATCGTCGGCGGCGGCATTGCCAATACCTTCATCGCCGCGGCTGGCCACGACGTCGGCAAGTCCCTGTACGAACCGGATATGCTCGACACTGCGCGTGGCCTGTCCGCTAATGTGACGGATCGGGCGTCAATTCCTGTACCGAGTGATGTTATTGTCGCGAACGAGTTTTCCGCAGACGCAACGGCTAGTGTGCGCAGCGTCGACGCTGTAGGCGGAGACGAGATGATTCTGGATATCGGGCCCGAGACGGCCGAGGATTTCGCCAATATTCTGGCCAGCGCAGGGACCATCATCTGGAACGGCCCGGTTGGCGTATTCGAGTTCGACAAATTCGGCGAGGGTTCGCGAGTGCTGGCGCAGGCGATTGCCGAAAGCAAGGCGTTCTCAGTGGCCGGCGGCGGCGATACGCTGGCCGCGATCGACAAGTTCGGCGTGACAGACGATATTTCCTATATCTCTACCGGCGGCGGCGCGTTTCTCGAATTCGTGGAAGGCAAGCCCCTGCCAGCCGTTGACGTGCTGGAAAGACGGGCGGCGAGAAGTCTCAGCAACTAGTGCAGTGTTTAAAGCGCAGCTGACTGAGCTGTGCGATAATCTTGCGCATGCAAAACAGAACCAAGATTGTCGCGACGCTGGGACCGGCCTCTGACGACGAAAAAACACTGTGCAAGATGCTGGAAGCCGGGCTCGACGTAGCGCGCCTTAACTTCTCGCACGGCGACGCGGCAGACCATCGGCGCCGGGCTGAAGCGTTGCGTGCCGCGTCATTGTCCGTTGGGCGAGAGGTCGGCATCATGGGTGACCTGCAGGGGCCCAAGATTCGCATCTGCCGCTTCCAGAATCACAGCGTCTCGCTGGAGAACGGCGACGATTTTTTCCTCGACAGCACGCTGGGATTCAAAGACGGTACCCGCGAAGGTGTCGGTGTTGCCCTCGACACAATCCATGAGGATGTCTCGCCCGGCGATGTGCTGTTGTTGAATGACGGCATGATTACGCTTGAGGTCAAGCGTATCGATGGCACGCGTATCCATACCGAAGTCATCAACGGCGGCATCCTGTCGGATCACAAGGGCATCAACCTGAAAGGCGGTGGCCTGTCGGCCCCTGCATTGACGGATATCGACAAGGAAAACATCAAGCTGGCTGCGGACATGAAGCTGGACTTCCTGGCGGTGTCGTTCGTGCAAACCGGCGAAGATGTGATTGAGGCGCGGCGACTGCTGCAGGAGGCGGGTGGTCATGCGCACATCGTCGCGAAAATCGAGCGTGCCGAGGCCGTTATTAATATCAACTCGATTATTGAAGCCGCCGACGTAATCATGGTTGCTCGCGGAGATCTTGGTGTCGAGATGGGGTATGCCGAACTGACCGGGATCCAGAAGAAGCTGATCCGCAAAACGCGCAAGGCCCACAAGATTGTGATTACCGCGACGCAGATGATGGAATCGATGATCCAGAATCCGATTCCAACGCGCGCCGAAGTGTCGGATGTTTCCAATGCTGTCATGGACGGCACCGATGCGCTGATGTTGTCCGGGGAGACGGCCGTTGGTGCGTATCCCGTCGAAGCGGTACAGGCGATGCGGGATATCGCGATTGGCGCCGAAAAATTTCCGCTACCCGTCAGCCGGACAAGCCATCGCATGGACGACCATTTCCACCAGGTCGATGAAGGCATTGCGATGGCAACGATGTACATGGCCAATCACATGTCGGTAAAAGCCATTATTGCACTGACCGAATCAGGATCGACCACCCGGTGGATGTCGCGCATTCGTTCGGATATGCCGATTTATGCCTTTACACCGCACGTTGCGACGAGTCGCCGGGTTGCGATGTATCGAGGCGTCTACCCGGTGCGTTTTGCAATTGATGCGGACAAGCCGCGCAACCTGTACCAGGACATATTCGACACGCTGCTCAAGAATGAACTGGTTGAGGTCGGCGACCTCGCGATCCTGACCAAGGGCGACCTTGACGGCATATCCGGCAGTACAAATTCGATGACGGTAATTCAAATCAAATCGGATTCATGAAGAAAATTATCTGGCGTCTGCTGGGCGGCATTACCATTCTGCTTGTCGCTGTTGTTGTCATTGCATGGCTGGCATTGCGCGCCAGCCTGCCGCCGCTCGATGGCGAAATTGCTGCCGTGAACCTGGCGGATACTGCAACGATCAAGCGTGACGCTGCGGGTATACCGGTGATCACGGCCAGTAATCGCACCGACCTGGCGTTCGCGACCGGTTTTGCGCATGGTCAGGACCGTTTTTTTCAGATGGACATGATCCGGCGCCAGGCGGCGGGTGAGCTGTCCGAAATCGTCGGTACAGCAACGATTGATCTCGACAGGCGCAATCGCTTTCACCGCTTTCGGAGCCGCGCCAAAGCGGTCTTGCAAGCGGCTACTGACAGTGATCGTGAGCTGCTGCGACGCTACGCCGACGGCGTGAATGCCGGACTTGAGTCACTGAACGCGCGCCCGTTCGAGTATTTCGTGCTCGGTGCCGAGCCCGCCGATTGGCAGGCCGAAGACTCGATTCTTGCGGTATACGCGATGTTCATGCAGCTAAATGATTCGCGGGCCGTAAAAGAAACCCAGCGCGGGCTGGCGCATAGCATCCTGCCGCTCGAGTTATACAACTGGATGTACCCGCAAGGTACGCCCTGGGATGCACCCTTAATGGGTGCGGCGCGCGATGTGGCCGCGATTCCAGCGACCGATGTCTATTCGTTGCGCGCGGTGGCGGATGTGGCACCGGCGGCGAACGAACAGGGCCAGCCGCCGTTGCCGGGCAGTAACAACTGGGCGGTATCCGGCGCGCTGACCGCGGACGGTCGCGCGATCGTTTCCAATGACATGCACCTTGGGTTGAATACGCCGAATATCTACTACCGGGCACGACTGGTCGTCGATGGTGAGCCGGCGCTGGACGTTTCCGGTGTCACCTTGCCCGGCGCGCCGTTCGTGATTGCCGGTAGCAATACGCGCGTCGCGTGGGGGTACACGAACAGCCAGGGCGATTACACCGATGCCGTCGTTTTGCAGCGCGGCGCGGCGGACAATACGTATCGCACGCCCGACGGCGAGCTCGAATTTACCGAATACACCGAAGTCATTAATGTCAAAGGCCAGAAGCCAGTCAGCCTGAAGATTCGCGAAACGATCTGGGGCCCGGTGCTGGACGATATTGAATATCCGCAAGGCGAAGTCGTTGTCAGCTGGATCGCGCACCGACCGGATGCGATCAATCTGAACCTGGTCCAGCTCGAAACTGCAGCTTCCGTTTTCGAAGCCCTCGATATCGCCAATACCATGGGCATGCCGCCACAGAATTTCGTCACTGGCGATTCGCAAGGAAACATTGGCTGGACTATCGCCGGCAAGATTCCCCGCAAGACAGATTTCAACGCGCAGTTGCCGGCTGACTGGAGCCAAACGGCCGGCTGGCAAGGTTGGGTGGAGAGCGCCGACTATCCGCGTATTGTTAACCCGGCCAGCGGACGAATCTGGACCGCAAATGCGCGCGTCGCAGACGGTGATGCGTTGCGGATAATCGGTGACGGGGGATACGACCTGGGCGCGCGGGCAAAGCAGATTCGCGACAGATTGTTTGCACAGGAGAGCTTTACGCCCGCTGATATGCTGGCGATTCAGATTGATGATCGTGCCTTGTTCCTGACGCGCTGGCGGGAACTGCTACTGCAGACGCTTGATGACGCGGCCGTCGCGGGCAACGCCGATCTTGCCGAGTATCGGCGACTGGTCGAGAACTGGGTGCCGCGGGCCGCGCCGGAATCTGTCGGCTACCGGTTGGTGCGCGCGTTCCGGGTCGAGGTTAAAAAGCGCTTGTTCTACGCCCTGACAGGGCCCGTCCGCGAAGCCTACGGTGAGGATGTGCGCCTGCGCGAGAGCAACCAGTTTGAGGCGCCACTCTGGTCGCTGGTGTCGATGCGACCACAGCACTTTCTGCCCGCCGATTACGCTGACTGGGATGAGTTTCTGCTGGCCGCTGTGCAACAAAACATTGATTACTATCGTGAAAATTTCGACGGTCCGTTGTCAGACCGCACCTGGGGCGAGGTGAATACCGCCGCAATCCGGCACCCGTTGAGCCGCAGTATTCCGTTGTTCGGCGATTATCTGAATATGCCGGCACAACCGCTGAGCGGCGATTCAAATCTGCCGATGGCACAACGAGCAAGCTTTGGCGCGTCGGAACGCTTCTCGGTATCGCCGGGCAACGAAGCACAGAGCCTGTTGCAGATGCCGACTGGCCAAAGCGGCCATCCATTGTCTGAATTCTACGATAAGGGCCATTCTGACTGGGTCGAGGGACTGCCACGCCCGTTTCTGCCCGGTGCGCCGGCGTATACGCTGACGCTGACCCCTGACAGGCGTTAATATGGGCTGGCAGACGGCAACGGAATGAGACATGTCAGACAATCGATTTACCGGGACCAGTTCCTATATCGCCACGGATGACCTGACCATGGCGGTCAATGCGGCGGTGACGTTGCAGCGACCGATCCTGATCAAGGGCGAGCCGGGAACCGGCAAGACACAACTTGCGATCGAAGTTGCGCAATCCATGGGCAAGCCGCTGTTCGAGTGGCATATCAAGTCAACGACGAAAGCTCAGCAGGGACTGTATGAATACGACGCAGTCGCACGCCTGCGGGATTCGCAACTTGGCGATGACAAGGTGCATGATATTTCCAACTACATCATGCGCGGCAAAATCTGGGAGGCGTTTGAGTCTGCCGAGCAGCCGGTTCTCCTGATCGATGAAATTGACAAGGCCGATATCGAGTTTCCGAACGACCTGTTACAGGAACTCGATCGCATGGAATTTTACGTGTACGAAACACGGCAGCTCGTCAGTGCGCGACATCGGCCCATCATTATCATTACCAGCAACAACGAAAAAGAATTGCCGGACGCGTTTCTGCGTCGATGTTTCTTCCACTACATCAAGTTTCCTGACCAGGAAACGATGGCGAAAATTGTCGATGTGCATTTCCCGAATCTTAAGAAGGACCTGCTGAGTGAGGCGCTGAATGCGTTCTACAAGGTGCGTGACGTTCGCGGCCTGAAGAAAAAGCCGTCGACGTCGGAACTGCTGGACTGGATTAAATTACTGCTCGCCGAAGACATTCCGCCCGAAGCGTTGCACAGTGAAGGCTCGCGTAGCGCTATTCCGCCTTTGTACGGTGCATTGCTGAAGAACGAACAGGATGTGCACTTGTTCGAGCAGCTTGTCTTTCTCGACCGGCGCAGCAACACGCAATAGCTCGCAGTGTCGATGCAATGCTGATTCCCTTTTTCTACATGTTGCGCGATGGTGGCATGAAAACCTCCATCACCGAGCTGCTGACGTTGCACGAGGCAATGAAAAGCGGGCTGGCCGGGCAAGATGTCGATGATTTTTATTTCCTGGCACGCGCGACACTGGTCAAGGATGAGGCACATCTGGATCGCTTCGACCGCATCTTCGCCAAATACTTCCGTGGCGTAGAAGACTCTCTCAAGGACCTGATGCAGGATATTCCGGATGACTGGCTGCGGCGCCAGGCCGAGTTGTCGCTGTCAGACGAGGAGAAGCGTTTGATCGAAACGCTGGGCGGATTTGAGGAATTGATGAAGGCGCTGCAGGAACGCCTCGATGAGCAGGACGAGCGTCACGAGGGCGGCAGCAAGTGGATCGGTACTGCCGGTACCTCGCCCTTCGGCGCCTACGGCTACAACCCGGAAGGCGTGCGAATCGGGCAGCACGGTTCTCGCAATCGCAGTGCTGTGAAGGTCTGGGACAAGCGTGAGTATCGAAACCTGGACGATTCCGTCGAGCTGGGGACGCGCAACATCAAGGTTGCGCTGCGGCGGTTGCGAAAGTTTGCACGTGAAGGCGCGGCTGACCAGCTGGACCTCGGCGATACAATTGATAAAACAGCACGCAATGGCGGCATGCTCGATATTCGCATGGTTCCGGAGCGTCACAATGCGGTCAAGGTGTTGCTGTGCCTCGATATCGGCGGGTCGATGGACGATCACGTGCGCATATGCGAAGAAATGTTTTCTGCGGCACGCAGTGAGTTCAAACATCTTGAATACTTCTATTTCCACAATTTCATTTACGAAAACCTGTGGAAAGACAACCGGCGCCGGCAATCCGAGAAGACGCCGACACTTGATATCACTCACAAGTATGCGACTGACTACAAACTGATTTTCGTCGGCGATGCAACGATGAGTCCGTATGAAATTGCCTATCCCGGCGGCAGTGTCGAACACTGGAACGAAGAACCCGGGGCAGTCTGGATCAAGCGGCTCCTGAATACCTATCCCAAGGCAATCTGGTTGAATCCTGAGCCGAGGTCGCGCTGGGACTACACGCCGTCTGTGAAATTAGTGCGCGAGCTTATGGATGATCGAATGTACCCGCTGACGATCGCGGGTCTTGACGAAGGTATTAAGGCCTTACGATAAGAAGCGGCGCGTCGATCAGGATCCGGCACCCAGTGCTTTCAGGTCAGCGAGTACCTGGGTTGAGTGTTCTGACGGATTCACTTTTTCATAGTGTTTGGCGATGTTGCCATCCGGGCCGACAATAAAGGTTTGCCGTTTTGCCACGGTCATGCCGAACATCCGTGTTTTGACGCCATAGGCGGTTGACGTATCGCCATCGACATCTGCGAGCAGCGGAAACGGCAAGCTGTATTCCTCTGCGAACTCCTTGTGTGAGTCAACATCATCAAGACTGACACCGAGAATCTGCGCATTCAGATCGCGAAATTCGAAAATATTGTCGCGGAACTCGCAGGCTTCCGTCGTACAGCCAGGTGTCTGATCTTTTGGATAGAAATACAGGACCACCCACTTGTTGCGGTAATCTTCCAGCGAATGCAGGTTGCCATCCTGGTCAGCGAGCTCAAATTCAGGCGCTGCAGTCCCTATAGCCGGCTGCTCGCTTGCAGAACTTAGCGACACGAAAACCAATAATATCGATGTCGCGAGAAATGCGGTGCTGGCTGTTTTGAGGTACTTCATGGTCCGGCCCCGTGCTTCGGTGACCGCGGTGTGATCGCGATCCCGCCAATAATGGTGGCATTATAATACGCTCGCTATCAGGATCTGTAAGTAATTGTATCTAACTTATGACGAATCAAACTGACAGGATCAAAACCGGACTGGTGTTGCCGGGTGGCGGCGCGCGCGGCGCATTCCAGGTGGGTGTTCTCAAGGCCATTGCCGAGTTGATGCCGAAAAATGCTGCGAATCCGTTCGCCGTCATCAGCGGCACGTCGGCAGGTGCAGTGAATTCGGTGGTGCTGGCGTCCCGCGCACAACGCTTCCGTTCAGCCGTCGCAGAACTTGAGCATGTCTGGGCTTATTTTCGCTGCCACCAGGTCTACAAGACCGACAAACTGACCATGCTGAAGAGCAGCATGCACTGGTTGTCGTCAATTGTGCTGGGCGGGTGGCTGGTCGGAACGCCCAAGTCCCTGCTGGACAATTCTCCACTGCGCGAGTTGTTAAGCCGGCAAATCCATTTTCCGAGAATCCAGCAGGCAATTGACGACGGTGACCTGTCGGCAGTCGCAGTGACGGCCGCAGGGTACGGCTCGGCACGCTCAACCGCTTTTTACGAAGGCGAGGCGTCGCTGCACGACTGGGACAGGACGCGGCGACTTGGCAAGCGCGTTGAACTGAACCTCGATCACATCATGGCGAGTATTGCGGTACCACTCATTTTTCCACCGCAGCAAATTGGTTGTGAGTATTTTGGCGATGGTGCCATGCGGCAGGCAACGCCGCTCAGCCCGGCGGTACATCTCGGGGCCGACAGGATCCTGGTTATTGGTATCCGCGATGAGTTGGGGGAAGTTGCGCCGACCGAACTCGGTCCCATGCCGAGTTTCGCGCAGATTGCAGGCTATATGCTCGATACCCTGTTCATGGACGGCCTGTATTCGGACCTCGAGCGCATAACGCGAATCAATGAAATGATCGATGCCGTTCCGGCGGATGATCGCGCTGGCGCGCTGGCAGCAGTTCGCCCGATCGACACGATGCTGGTTGTGCCCAGTGAGGATCTTCGCGAGATTGCGGCCCGTCACCGCGACAAGCTGCCGTTCGCGATTCGCGCGCTGTTGCGGGGCGTCAGCGGAAAAAGCCCCGGTGAAAACAAACTTCTGAGTTTCTTGTTGTTCGAGCGAGCCTATACGCGGGAACTGATCGCACTGGGATATCGCGACGCGATGCAAGTCAAGGATCAGCTAATGGATTTCGTCAATGGCCACGATGTGCCGCGCCTGTTCGCGCCGGAATGGATCAGGAGAGACCTCAGCGCATTGCGCAAGGATGAGCCGTAGGCCGGACTACAACAGTATGGCAGCACCGAGCCCCAGAAAAGCCGCATAGCCGATTACGTCGGTTACCGTCGTCAGGACGACGCCGCCAGCAAGTGCCGGGTCAATATTCATGCGTTTCAAAGCCAATGGAATGCTGAAGCCCGCGAGCGCGGCAACGAACAGATTGATGATCAGCGCTGCGCCGATGATGCCGCCGATACGCCATTCGTTGAACCACCAGAATGTCACCAGCGACACGATAATCGCCCAACCGATGCCATTGAGAATACCGACCAGCAGTTCTTTGCGAAGAATACCCATGGCATTGTCCCGGTTGATCTGCCCGAGTGCGATGGCGCGCGTGATGATGGTCAGGGATTGCGTTCCGGCAACGCCGCCCATGCTGGGCACGACTGGCATCAATACCGCGAGAAGCACAATTTTGTCGACAGTCGTCTGAAACAAGTCGACGACAGCGGCCGCCAGGAACGCAGTACAAAGATTGACGCCGAGCCATAACGCGCGCCGTGCTGCACTCTTGACGACCGGGCCGAACATGTCATCTTCTTCATCAAGGCCGGCGGCGCTCATGAGCGAATGCTCGGCCTCGTCGCGAATAACGTCGACAACGTCGTCAATTGTTATTCGCCCCAAGACCCTGAAGTCATCATCGACAACCGGCGCAGACAGCAAGTCGCGATTTTCAAACTCCCAGACGACCTGCGCGGACGGCGTATGCGCGGGAATCGGCATGACATCGGTTGACATGACATTGGCAACCATTTCGTCCGGATCATTGGTCAACAGGCGGGACAGGTACAAGGAGCCGATATAACTATTGTCGCGACTGACAACGAAAATGGAATCGGTGCCGTCCGGAATAGCACCGACTGCACGCAGATAGCGAGATACGACCTCGAGTGTGACATCGGGACGCACGGTCACGATGTCGACATTCATCAGGCCGCCCGCGCTTTCCTCGTCGTAGGCCAGCACCTGGCGGACGCGGTCGCGGTCCTGTGCATCAAGGGACTGCAGGACTTCCTGCGTAACGGTTTCCGGGAGGTCGATTAGCAGGTCGGCGAGATCATCGACCTCCATGCCTTCGGTCGCGGCAACCAGTTCTTCGGTGGCCATACCCTCCAGCAAGCCGTCGCGCACGGCGTCCGAAAGCTCGACGAGGACATCGCCCTCTCTTTCGGAATCGAGAATTTCCCACACCATTGCGCGCTTTTTGCGCGGCAGTGATTCGAGCAGGCGTGCCAGTTCCGAGGCATGCAGGCTGTTGACCATGACGCGCGCGGAGCGCATGCGGCCGCTGTCTAAGCGTTGCCGCAGTAACTCAAGATTGTCTTTGGTTTGCTCGGGCGCATCCATGCGGTCGGAGTTTAACAGCTTAACTTGTGTGCAGTTGCTGGTCGGGGAGGTTGTTGTGACGTGTTAAAACCGGTTCATGACGCGCCCTGAGAGCGGTCGCAAGTTTCTCGGTCATGCACACAGAGCGATGTTGGCCACCGGTACATCCGATTGCGATCGTCAGGTAGCCACGATGAGCTTCTTCGAAGCGCGGAATCCAGCGTTCGAGAAACTCGAGAATGTCGTTGAACATCGCGTTGAAATTTTCGTGCGAATTGAGGAAGCGGATTACCTCATCGTCGAGGCCGGTCAGTTCACGCATATCCGGCGACCAGTAAGGGTTTGGCAGGCAGCGCATGTCGAACACGAAGTCAGCGTCGGCCGGAATGCGGTGCTTGTAGCCAAAAGACTCGATAAGAACCGAAAGTGTGTCCGATTTTCTGCGATCCACGCGTTCGCGAATAACATCGGCCAGCTCATAAACACTGGTTCGTGATGTGTCCACAATCAGGTCAGCGGCGTCATTGATCGGTGTCATGATCTCGCGTTCTGACGCGATCGCCATGCGCAGCTCGGCGCCATGTGCAGCCAGCGGGTGGCGGCGGCGGGATTCGCTGTAGCGTTTCAGCAGCACTTCATCGCTGGCATCGAGAAAAATGATATCTGTACGAATGCCAAGCTTGCGCAGGTCTTCGAGCAGACCCGGCAGCGACTCTAGGTCTTGTGCACGATTTCGTGCGTCCACGCCGACTGCCACCAGTTCAGCTGCCGGACTTTCGCCTGAATGCACTTCGTGCACCGCGGACTTCAAGAGCGAAGCCGGAATGTTGTCGATGCAGTAATAACCCAGGTCTTCGAGCACGCGCAATGCGACGGACTTGCCGGAACCCGACAGGCCGCTGACGATGATTAGTCGAAGGTCTCTACTCATGGTGGAGTTTTATGCGGATGCTAAGTTTCAGGAATTCTGTACTGCGCGAACCGGCTCCGGGTTGACCAGTTCGGAGCCGTTCAACAACGCCTCATAGAGTTCCTTACTGGAATTGGCGCTGCGCAATCGAGAGCGCAGACCTTCATCGGCCAATACCCGTGTGATTGTCTTGATGTCTGCATAGGTGCTTTCGTCAAGCTCGGTTGGCACCATCATGCCAAAGATAAGGTCGACGGGTTCACCGTCGCCGGCATCAAACTCAATTGCGTCCGATAGCTTGATGAGTGCCGCGAAACTGGTTTCGAGTCCTGCAACGCGACAATGAGGAAACGCGACACCCCGGTCGAGTCCGGTACAGCCCAGGCGTTCGCGATCGTTGAGGCAGCCAAAGATCAGTTCGCTTGCGGTTTCCGGACTGGAACGCACCAGTAATTCGCTCAGAATTTCCAGGCTGTGTTTCTTGCTGCGGGCATTGGCGTTACAAAGCACGCCATCCGGCTTAATAATGTCTTGGAGCTGCATAGGCGTGGACGTCTTGTGGCGATCTGTGCGGTCAGCTGACCGCACAGATCGAGTGCGGGTCAGGCGTACCTGATTTTGTCTTTGTCTCTGGCGCGGTGATCAACGAGCTTTTCTTTGTATTTTCGCACTCGTCTTTCGACTTTGTCTACGAGACCATCGATCGCGGCGTACATGTCCTCTTCGGTGTGATCGGCGTAGATCGTACCACCATTTACGTGAACTGTAGCTTCTGCTTTGTGCCGGAGTTTCTCGACGGTCAGGATACAATGGACGTCAGACACGAGGTCAAAGTGTCGGGCTGTTTTTTCAATCTTGGATTCAACATATTCTCGCAGTGAATCCGTAACTTCGACGTGGTGGCCTGAAACATTCAATTGCATAGTTGTCTCCATGGTTGTAGTGACGGGGGGCTCTTAAAAATATTCTATTTGTTTGATATTACTCCTTGTTTTGCAGTTTCAAGGGCGATTTTGCTAACGCGCCTCGCGTTGCCTGCGATCGCTTGACGATGGGATATTCATAGCTTCACGGTACTTCGCGACCGTCCGTCTCGCAACCTTGATGCCTTCCTCCTTCAGTAAGTTCGTGATCTTGCTGTCACTAAGGGGTTTGGCCGGGTTCTCGGCACCAATTAATTTGCGAATCTTTGCGCGAACCGAGGTTGAAGACTGGCCTTCGCCACTGTCCGAGGCGAGGTGGCTCGAAAAGAAGTATTTGAACTCAAAGACACCGCGCGGGGTGTGCATGTACTTGTTCGTCGTGACGCGCGATATGGTCGATTCGTGCATGCCGATTTCTTCGGCGACATCGCGCAAAACCATGGGTTTCATGGATTCGTCACCGTGCTCGAGGAAACTCTTTTGCCTGGAAACGATGCTGGTCGCGACCTTGAGCAGGGTTTCGTTGCGTATTTCGAGGCTGCGGATGAGCCAGCGCGCCTCCTGCAGTTGGGTTTTGAGCACCGAATGTTCGCCACTGCCGCGCAGCAACTTGGCGTATTGCTGATTGACCGACAGTCGCGGCACACCGGTCGGGCTGATCTCAACCTGCCAGCGGTTGTCGATCTTGCGGACGAAAACATCGGGAATGACGTATTGTGCCGCCGCCGGGCTGACCGCCAGGCCGGGTTTTGGATTACATCCGCGCACGAGTACCAGTGCTTCGTGCAACTGGTCCTCGGAAACTCTCAGGCCACGGCGTAATTCGCCGTATTCGCGGCTGGCGACCAGGTCCAGGTGATCGCGGGCGATGTCCAGCGCCAGTTGAAATCCCGGCGTTTCAGGGTCGAGCTGTTCGATCTGTCGCATCACGCATTCCGACAGGTTCCGGGCACCGACGCCAACCGGGTCCAGGCGCTGTACTTTCAGGAGCGTATTTTCGACTTCCTCTGACGAGATCGGCGGATTTTCATCGAGCCCGGTAACAATGTCGTCGATGTCGCCGACAAGGTAACCGTCGTCATTGATCGAGTCGACCAGCGCTTCGCCGATGAGCGCTTCGCGCACTGTGAAATTCTCGATCTCCAGCTGCCAGTACAGATGCTCGTGCAAGGATTCGCCGGACTCGTCGGCAAACTCTGAAATCGGACGGCCTTCGCCATTCCAGCCACTGTCCTGGGTGCGTTCGGCCGCGCGCGCCTCCCATTGCTCATCGGCCTTGATGGTCTCCACTTCCGCGGTCGACTCGGACGTCGTCCGCGGCACATCGGGCAGGTCCTCCATCTCGAGCATGATGTTTTCTTCGAGGGCTTCCTGTATCTCGGCATTAAGATCCAGAATCGGCAGTTGCAACAAGCGAATGGCCTGTTGCAATTGCGGTGTCATCGTCAATGACTGGCCGAGTTTTAGCTGCAGCGAAGGTTTTAGCATTTAGGGCGCATGTTCACGGTGGAAATGACAGTATGCCTCACAGCTTGAATTCTTGTCCGAGATACACCTCTCGAACGTGTTGGTTTTCGAGTATGTCTTCAGGCGAGCCGGCCGCAATCAGGCTGCCGTCGCTCAGTATATAGGCACGTCCGCATATGCCGAGCGTTTCCCGGACATTGTGATCGGTAATGAGCACGCCGATATCGCGCTCGCACAAATGCCTGATGATGCGCTGAATATCCAGAACTGAAATCGGGTCCACGCCGGCAAACGGCTCGTCGAGCAGTACGAACAGCGGGTCGGCAGCCAGTGCGCGCGCAATTTCGACACGGCGCCGTTCGCCGCCGGACAGGCTGATACCGAGGCTGGTTCGAACATGGCCTACGTGCAATTCATCGAGCAATGTCTCAAGTTCCTGCTCACGGCCAGCGCGGTCAAGGTCATTGCGATTTTCGAGGATTGCGAGAATATTGTCTTCAACGCTGAGCTTGCGGAAAATCGACGCTTCCTGCGGCAGGTAACCCAGGCCCAGCCGGGAACGTTCGTGCATCGGTTTGGCCGTCAGGTCCCGCCCATCGAGCAGAATATTGCCGCCGTCCGCCGAGATCAGACCAACGATCATGTAAAAGGCGGTGGTCTTGCCGGCACCATTGGGGCCGAGCAGGCCGACGACTTCGCCACTTTTTATTTCGAGCGTCAAGCTTTTGACGACCTTGCGCGACTTGTAGCTTTTGGAAATTTCCTGGACGCTCAGAATACTCATTCGTTCTCGACATCCTGCTCGCGGTCGTCGAGTGCCTCGATCTCGTCATCGGTCGGCGTATAGATGATTCGGACACGGCTGTCTTCGCTACCGTCGGAGTCGGCATTGATGCGTCTTTCGGTAATGTTGTAGACAAACAATGGCGCTGAAATCTGGTTGCCGCTTTCCGTGATCGTCGCTTCGCCGGAGAACTCGATGGTGCCGTTTCTTACATCGTATTGCAGTTGCGCGGCTTCTGCATAAGTCACATCGTCTGCGTCCAGGCGGCGTACCTCGAACGAGGCCGGGCTGCCTTTTACAACGGCCTGGCTCAGGGCCGAGCCGTCGAAATGCAGGACAGCGGAATCGCATTTGATCTCGCCATTGTTCACGGTAATAGTGACATTGCCCGAAAATTGCCAGACTCGTTCCCTGTCACGGTTATTCGCTCGTCCTTCGTCCGCCTCGATCGAGGTCGTACCCTGTGAAAAGCGCAGGCCAGTGTAGATAATGGTCGCGCTTTCGCCATCAAAATCGGCCGTCTCGGCATTGATATCCCACGGCAGACGGCTCAGGTCGAGATCCCGGTCCTGTGCGCTGGCGGTTGTCGCCAGCAGCGCCAGTGCGGCGGCAGCAAGCCGCAGCGATTTCAAGGGTTTCGATTTCATTTCAGGGCGCGATCTTGCCACGAACATTGGCCTTAAGTTCAATCTTGTTTTCCTGCAGCGATGCTAGCATGCCGGTTGCCGTGACGCTGCGGGCGCCGAAGCGAATCTGGACACGCTCATTTGTCTCGGCAATATAACGTTCGGGATTAAATTCGAGATACTGGGTGCGGATTTCGGTGTCGTCTGCGCTCGCATCACCGGCATTGACGATCTGCACATGTCCGCGCAGGGCGATCATCGGGTCGTCCGATTTCAGTGTTGCTTCATCAGCATTGACAACCCAGGGCACATCGCTCGCCGGCGAATAGCGTATACGCACCCGGGAAAAGTTAATGCGTTCGTCTTCCTGCTGCTCAGCGAGTTCGGCGATTATTTCATACATCAGGCTGCCGTCCTCGCCGGTACCGAGGATGCGTGCGTTCTTCAGGTAGTAGCCGTGGTGTGCGGCATCGGTCGGAAAAGCCTCGACATCGGTTTGCGAATGACTGCGCGCGAGGTACCAGCTGCCCATCGCGGCAAGCGTGAGCAGAATTATTGTCGTCGGCGCTCTGGAAGTCATTATCTGTGCTGACCTGCGGCGCCCAGCACAAGTTCACAAACCTCCCGAACTGCGCCAAAACCACCACGAGCGGCTGTTTGATAATCGCTGTGCTTTCTTACCTCGGCAACGGCATTGGCAACCGCAAATGAACAGCCCACATGCTGCAACAACGGCAGGTCCGGAATATCGTCGCCGACGTATCCACATTCGTCGGGCCGTATTCCAAGTTGGGCTATTATTTCATCGAGTGCCGCCACCTTGTCGGGGCAGCCTTGCACGACGTGACGGACGTCCAGTTCAGTCATGCGTTTTGCGACCGCTGCGGAAGATCGGCCGCTGATAATCGCGACCTCAAGGCCAGCCTTCAGCAAAGAGCGTATACCGTAGCCATCCTGTGTATGGAATGCTTTCGACTCCGTGCCTTCGTCGGACAGGTAGAAACGCCCGTCGGTGAAAACGCCGTCGACATCGAAAGCGACCAGGCGAAGTTTGCCGAGATTTGCCTTGCTCATCGCAAGCCCTCGCGGAACAGGTCGTGAATATTCAATGCGCCCACCAGTTTGTTGTCGTCGTCAACAACGAGTAACGAAGTGATTTTGTTCTGTTCCAGGATGTGCATGGCCTCGGCAGCGAGAACATCGGCAGTCGTGGTTTTGCATTCGCTGTGCATCACATCGCCGATTACAGTGGTATGAATGTCGGCCCCGGCGTCGAGCGTGCGTCGCAGGTCACCATCAGTGTAAATGCCCCTGATGGTCGAATCGGCGTCGACAATCGCGGTCATGCCGAGACCCTTGTCTGTCATTTCCATCAAGCCATCGCGCAAACTGACACCGGGCAATACCCTGGGAATACGCTCGCCCGTGCGCATGACATCTGCAACCCGCAATAGCAGGCGCTTGCCCAGGCTGCCGCTGGGATGCGAGCGCGCGAAGTCATCGGCTGTAAATCCGCGGCTCTTCAACAGGGCGACTGCCAGTGCGTCGCCCATCGCAAGCGTCGCGGTCGTGCTAGCGGTTGGTGCAAGATTCAACGGACAGGCTTCCTCGGCAACGCTGATGTCGAGGTGCACATCCGCTGCCTGCGCCATCGTCGATTGCGGATTACCGGTGATTGCCAGTAGCCGGGCGCCAATGCGCTTGACGACGGGCAAAATTGTCACAACTTCGGCGGTTTCGCCGGAGTAAGAAATGGCAAGCAATGTATCCTGAGAGGTAATCATGCCCAGGTCGCCATGGCTTGCTTCGGCCGGGTGCATAAAAAACGCCGGCGTACCGGTGGAGGCAAGCGTTGCCGCAATCTTGTTGCTGACGTGCCCGGATTTGCCCATACCGCTGACGACGATGCGGCCGGGTGTTTCGAGGCACAGCTCGCAGGCGGCTATAAAATTCTCGTCGAGCCGTGCACGCAGGGCTTCGACGGCACGAGCTTCTATCGAGAGTACGTTGCCGGCGAGTGCGAGCAGTTCGTCGTGCGTTGGCTTGTCAGGCAATGGAGGACCCCAGGTTGAATGCCGACTCTATTTTATATCGTCTGGTTTATATCGTCTGGTCTAGATGTTTTGGGCAATCACATAGCCAGTGTAGCCGGAATAGGCGAGTATTAGCGCGATACCTTCCAGTCGCGACAATTGCGCCTTGCCGTCGTAATCGTAGGTCATCGCAAACAGTACCAGCGTAAATGCCACCATGACGAAGATGTGCAGCGATAGCACGCTGGGCGCAACGGCAGCTGGCTGGATAGTCGCTGAAACCCCGATGACCGCGAGCAGGTTGAAAATATTCGAGCCCACGATGTTGCCAATCGCGAGGCCGTACTCGCCCTTCAATGCGCTGACGAGCGACACCGCGAGTTCCGGCACGCTGGTACCGAATGCAACCAGTGTAATGCCGATGACGACTTCGCTGACACCGAGTTTCTGCGCTACACCCGTGGCACCGTCAACCAGCCATTCGGCGCCGATCAGCAGCGCGCCCAGACCGATTGCGAGCCAGATCAGCGCGGCCCGCATACTCACGTTGTCGGGTATTTCCGCTTCAAAATCCGCCTTCAGGGTGTCGTTGTCAGCAGAGCGTATGCCGAGGCGTGTAAGCCAGATCATGACAATGATCAGGCCGGTCAACATGACGAAGCCATCGACGCGGCTGAGAAAGGTATCGAGGAACAGGGACACCGTCAGAAGCGATACGGCCAGCAAGGCGGGCATTTCGCGGCGCAAGGTGGCGGATTCGAGCGGAATTGGCCGGATCACGGCTGTCACACCGAGTACCAGCCCGATATTGACGATATTGGAGCCGATGGCGTTGCCGATCGCGAGGCCGGGTTGCCCTTGCACGGCGGCGACTGCGGAAATCAGGATTTCCGGTGCTGAGGTCGCGAACGCAACGATGGTCAGACCGATCAGCAGCGGGGCAACGCCCAGGTTGCGCGCGGTCGACGCTGCACCGTGCACAAATCGATCGGCTCCCCATATCAAAAGGATGAGTCCTGCGACGATCGAAAAGGTATTGGCAAGAAAGCTTTCGCCGAACATAGGCTACCGTATGAACTAAATTGCAGCGGGTGGCAAGAGCAATTCCTGACTCTGCCAGCCGCCGCGGGCCGGATATAATACACAAATGACGCCGCGCGTTGGGAAGCACTACCGAATGCTTTACACTGCGCGCCACTGGCCGACGCACGCATTGTGCGGACCCGCTACCCGAAGACAGATATTTCTATGGACACAGCAGCAATCAAACCACTTATCGAAGCCGGCTTTGATAATCCTGTCGTACGCGTCGAGAGCGACGACAATACCCACTTTGCGGCGCTCGTCGTTGCCAGTGAGTTTGCCGGCAAACGCCCGATCGCCAGGCACCAGATGGTCTACAAAACGCTTGGCAGTCTGGTCGGCAATGAAATTCACGCGCTGTCGATTACGGCACTGACGCCGGAGGAATGGCAACAGCAAAGTCCCGGGTGATGGTTAACGCGGTTCGTCGGGTCGCTCCACCGCCGTCACGGTCGTCGTAAATCGTACCCCGTCGCGGAGTCCGACGACATCCACGGTATCGCCGGGGCGTGTACTGGCCGAAATCAGCAGCGCCTGCCGTTGTGAAAACACCGGCTCGCCATTCATTTCCAGAATCACGTCCCCGATTTGCAGACCGGCTTTATGTGCCGGGCCGCCACTGTAGACATCGGTCAGTAGAATGCCGTTGCCGGATTCGATCCCCATCGCGGTGCGCTCGGAATTGGTCAGGTCGTCGGGCAGCAGCCCCATGTAGCCGCGCACCACCCGGCCATTCTGCTTGATCTGGTCAACCACGCCACGGACCAGGTCAACCGGGATCGCGAATCCAATGCCCTCGGTGCCGGGATCCTGTGCCAGCACCGCGGTATTGATGCCGACCAGTTCGCCGCGACTGTTGATCAACGCCCCGCCGGAGTTGCCAGCATTGATGGCGGCATCGGTCTGGATAAAATTTTCAAAAGTGACGAGATTGAGCAGGCCGCGGCCGGTCGCACTGACGATGCCCTGAGTGACCGAGGTCGTGAGCCCGTAAGGGTTGCCAATGGCGAGCACGACGTCTCCGATGCGCAGATTGTCGGAGCGCCCGATACTGATGGCGGGCAGTGTACCCAGGTCGATTTTCAGCAGTGCCAGGTCGGTTTCGGCATCGACGCCAACGGTGACGGGCTCGGTAATTCGCCCGTCGCTCAGCTGCACCCGGATCTCGGCCGCAGTCGCAACCACGTGATAATTCGTAACGAGGTAGCCCTCCGGATCGATGATGACCGCCGAGGCGAAGCTGGTTTCGACGCGAAAACGGGCCCGTGCCGAGGCCGAATCATCGTCCTGAACCAGCCGTTTGGTGTAAATATTGGCCACGGCGGCTGAACTCAGGTCCACGGCATCGGCATAGCTTGCCGGCTGCCTGTCTGCCGCAACGCCCGGCATCAGGTCGGGACGGACAAGCACGACGATAAAGGCGACCGCCAGGCCAACGACGATCGACTGCAACAAGAATATCAGCGCAGATTTCAGTTGCGCCACGCGATGTCCCCGTATTTCACTCCCGACTCTCTATAGCGGCTAGCCAATTTCGATACGCCCCGTGTATAATGCGCCGTGGTTCCGCATAGACCCTCGGGGCAATCGTCATCCTGACGGCAAACCGAGTCTGCTGCAAATCTATCAGTATCAATATTAAGCAACAAAGCGCTGTAATTGAGGCCGTCGAAAGAACGGCGTATGGGAGTGCCTGATGAACGAAGACGACCTTGATCGAAACAGGCGTCATTTTCTAACTGTAGCGACTGCGGTGACCGGTATTGCCGGCGCCGGACTCGTTGCAATTCCGTTTTTGTCATCGCTGAAACCCAGTGCCCGGGCGCAAGCCCTTGGCGCGCCGGTTGAAGTGCCTATCGGATCGCTGCAGCCTGGTGAAATGGTGCGCGTGCTCTGGCGTGGCAAGCTCGTGTTCGTGCTGCGACGCAGCGAGGATATGCTGGCCCGGTTACAGCAACATGACGATGTGCTGGCGGACCCTGCCTCAGAGGTCATCGAGCAGCAGCCGGAGTATGCAGCGAATGGCACGCGCTCAGTGCGGCCGGAATACCTGGTGGTCGAGGGGTCGTGCACGCACCTGGGTTGTGCGCCGCTTGAGGATTTCCCGGTGCGTCCGGCAGAGAACTGGTACGGCGGATTTTTCTGTCCCTGCCACGGCTCGAAGTTCGATCTGGCAGGCCGCGTCTATAAAGGTGTTCCTGCACCGACCAATCTTCGGGTTCCGCCACACCGCTTTGTCAGGGATGACCTGATATTGATCGGTCAGGACACAGGAGCAGCGTAATGTCGAGAATCGAAGCTGAAGTAGGCACTCCGAAGGGCGGATTCATGAAATGGATCGATGATCGTTTTCCGTTTACGAAAACGATGAAGGCGCATGCGACCGAGTATTACGCCTCCAAAAATTTCAATATCTGGTACATATTCGGCGTTCTGGCGACGGTCGTCCTGGTCATCCAGCTGGTCAGCGGCATTTTCCTGACCATGAATTACAAGCCGTCTGCGGCCGAGGCGTTCGCGTCTGTCGAATACATCATGCGCGATGTCGAGTGGGGGTGGCTGATTCGCTACATCCACTCAACCGGTGCCTCGTTCTTCTTTATTGTCGTTTACCTGCACATGTTCCGCGCCATGTTATACGGCTCCTACAAGAAGCCGCGCGAGCTGATCTGGATACTCGGCATGCTGATCTTCCTGGTGCTGATGGCGGAAGCGTTTGCAGGCTATCTGTTGCCATGGGGGCAAATGTCCTACTGGGGCGCGCAGGTCATCATTTCGCTGTTCGGTGCGATACCGTGGGTCGGCGATGCACTCGTCGAGATAATTCGCGGCGATTACTCGATTTCGGACATTACGCTGAACCGTTTCTTTGCATTGCACGTCATCGCCTTGCCGCTGGCGTTGATCGCGCTGGTGTTTGTGCACATCGTGGCTTTGCACGAAGTCGGGTCGAATAACCCGGATGGCATCGAAATCAAGGACAAGAAGGGCCCCGACGGCGTGCCGCTGGACGGTGTTGCCTTTCACCCGTATCACACCTCGAAAGACCTGGTTGGCATCATTGTTTTCCTGATGATCTTCAGTTCGGTGATCTTTTTTGCTCCGGAAATGGGTGGCCTGTTTCTTGAGCACGCCAACTTTGAACCCGCCAATCTGACGGCAACCCCTGCGCACATTGCACCGGTCTGGTATTTCACACCGTTCTACGCAATTTTGCGTGCGGTCCCGGACAAATTGTGGGGATTCATCCTGTTTGGACTGTCGGTTATCCTGCCGCTGTTCCTGCCGTGGCTTGACCGGTCTCGAGTGAGATCGATTCGTTATAGAGGCTGGATATACAAGTCGGCGCTGACCATGTTTGTCATTACATTTGTAGCGCTGGGCTGGCTCGGCCTGCAGGCTGCGACACCTGCGTATGTGCTTGCGGCGAGGGTATTTGCCGTCCTGTACTTCGCGTTCTTCCTGCTCATGCCGTACTACACGACGATCGACAAGACTAAGCCGGTACCGGAAAGGGTGGTCTATCATGGGTAATTTCAAGCGACTCATAGTCAATCGATTTTTGGCCAATCGACTTATAGCCGTTTTGATCCTGGGTTTGGCGTATGCGCCTGGCGCGGCGCTCGCGGCTGAAAGCGCGGTCGAGTTTGAGCCGGCGCACCTCGACCGGGATAACGTCAATTCCCTGCAGCGCGGCGCGGCAAATTTCATGAATTACTGCTCCGGTTGCCACTCCGCCAAGTACGTGCGCTTCAAAACCATCGGCAAGGACCTCGACCTGTCCGAAGAGCAGCTGGTCAGTAACCTGATGTTTAATGCCGAAAAGACCTTTGAAACCATCAATGCCACCATGCCAGCTAAGGATGCGGTCCGCTGGTTTGGCACGGCGCCGCCGGATTTGTCACTGATCGCACGTGCACGCGGCGTTGACTATGTCTTTAACTTCCTGAAGGGGTTTTACGTGGATCCCGAAAGCCCGACCGGCATGGACAATATCGTGCTTGCCGGCACCAGCATGCCGCACGTGTTGTGGGAGCTGCAGGGCTACCAGGGTGCGGAGTTCGTTGAGCACGTCGAAACGGACCAGGATGGCAATGAAATCACCAGCGTGGAGTTTGGCGGATTTCAGCAATTGACGCCGGGCAAGATGGATTCCGAGGACTACGACGAATTTGTTCGTGACACGGTCAATTTCCTCGCTTACATGGCGGAGCCGATTCGTTCGGATCGCCGCAAACTGGGCGTTTGGGTGCTGATGTTCCTGATTTTCTTCTTCATCATTGCTCGCATGCTCAAAAAACAAATCTGGAAGGATGTAACCTGATGGCAGTAGTAGCCAACCGGCGTTCGGTAATGACGCTATTTTCACGACCGACTGATATTCACAGTCATCGTACTCGACTGGTACTTGCTGAGAAGAACATCAACATCGAGATATCCAATGTCGTGGGTCCTGACCTGCCCGAGGACCTGATGGACCTGAATCCGTACCACACGGTACCGACGCTGGTCGACCGCGACCTGACGTTGTACGACTCGCGCGTCATCGTCGAATACCTCGATGAACGATTTCCACACCCTCCGCTAATGCCGGTTGACCCGGTTACGCGCGCGCAGTTCCGGCTTGCGCTGTTCCGAATCGAAACCGATTGGTACTCGATTGCCGAAGAAGCGGAAAACAGCGCCGACGGCAAACTCGGTACAAAGGCGCGCAAGATGCTGCGCGAAAGCATTCTGCAAAGCACTGAACTGTTTGGTGCGCGTCCGTATTTCCTTAGTGAAGAGTTTTCACTCGTGGATTGCACCATTGCACCGTTGTTGTGGCGATTGCCGGTTTATGGCGTCGATCTCGGCAAGAATGCAGAGCCGATAGAGGAGTACATGGACCGCGTTTTTGCCAGACGCTCGTTTCAGCAAAGTCTGACAGAGCTTGAGCAGGAAATGCGCCTGTAGTTTGGGTTTTAAGTTAAGTCGCAAGAGAGGCAGCGTAATCGGTGCTAAACTTGCGGCACCAGCCGATACTCAAGAAAAAGATCGTGAACAATTCCAAGCGTTCAAAACGACCGTACCTGATTCGTGCCATGCACGAATGGATGGGAGACAACCAGCACACACCGCATATCGTCGTTGATACGTCGGTCGACGGCGTCTGTGTGCCGCTGGAGCACATCAAAGATGGCAAGATTATTCTCAATATCAGCGAATCTGCTGCACATAATCTGAAGCTGAGCAATGATGCAGTGAGTTTCCGTGCGCGATTCAGCGGCGTCGCATTTGACGTCTGGGTGCCGATGAAATCGGTGCTCGGAATTTATGCACGTGAAACAGGCCAGGGAATGATTTTCTCGCACGACAGCGAGACGACCGACCAGATCCATTCCCCGGAGTTACAGCCCGAAGTCGAAGAAACACGCTCCCGCCCGCACCTGACCATCGTCAAGTAGTAGGAGCGGCCCTTAGGCCGCGAATTTATGCTTGGCCGCGAAAGGTGCATGTAGGAGCGGCTTTATGCCCTTGGGTGCCTTAGGCCGCGAATCATTCCCCCAGCAAAGTCGTATCGATCAAGTCACACAGGCAGTGAATCACGACGAGGTGCACCTCCTGAATGCGCGCGGTGCGACTTGCAGGAACACGGATCTCCACGTCGCCGGGCCGGAAGACATCGGCCATGCTGCCACCATCTCGACCGGTCAACGCGACAACCTTCATTCCTCGTTCGTGTGCTGCCGCTATGGCGCGTATGACGTTTTCGGAATTGCCTGACGTTGAGATGCCGAGCAGCACGTCCTGCGGTTTGCCCAGGGCGCGCACCTGCTTCGAGAATATTTCTTCGTAAGCATAATCATTTGAAATGGATGTGAGTGTGGAGCTGTCGGTTGTCAATGCCATGGCTGGAAGCCCGGGGCGTTCTTTCTCGAAGCGATTCAAAAGCTCCGATGAGAAGTGCTGCGAGTCCGCGGCAGAGCCACCGTTGCCGCAACTCAGGATCTTGCCATCGTCCAGCAGGGCATCGCTCATTACCTTACCGGCCGCTGCAATTCTTTCCGCCAACTGTTCCGCAGCGACTTGTTTTGTCGCGATACTTTCGGTGAAGTGATCGCGAACTCGGCTAACAGGATCCATGATTTCTCCGCTTCGGTGATTTGCGTGAATTCTAGCAATATTTGTCAGAGCATTGAGCTATTCGGTCGAAACGCGTCGCGAATCCATTCGATATCAGGATCGTCGAGGCCCAGTACCGCAACGACATCGAAGCGCATTGTGGTCGCGGCAAACTTTTTGTTTCGCGCGATGAACAGGGCGGCAGTCCGGATAAGCTTTTGCTGCTTGCGATGGTCAACGGTGTGACTCGGCTGCGTAAACCGCTTGCTCGCACGACATCGCACTTCGATGAATGCCAGGCAATCTTTGTCCAGCATGATCAGGTCAATTTCACCACCGCGGGAGCGGAAGTTCCGCGCGACTGCTTGCAGCCCCCGGCGACGCAGATAAGCGAACGCCGATTGCTCTGCCTGTCGGCCTAGAGTTCCTGTTGCGGTTCGTCCCACGGTGATTCGTCCGCTGCGTCCGGCATCATCAGCTCGCTGTCACTGCTGATGTCTTTAATTGGTCCGCCCGCAGCATTTTGCCGTGGCAACGCAACAACCTCGCCGCGTTGAAACTGGGCCCAGGCAAGGCGCCGGTGCACGCGACCGCGCTGGTCGAGAAACAAGATTCCGGTTGCACCGTCGATTTCCGCCATTTCGCCACCGCGATACGCATACAGCGACGCGACCAGGTTGTAAGCGTCATAGCCCATCGCGTGCAAGCGACCAAGGCGGCGCTCTTGTGGCCAATGCGTTGCGTAAATGTCGGGCAAATAACGAATCCAGGGTTGCGGATCGATCAGCCAGGGTGTGTCGGCGAACATGATGCCATTGAGATCCGCATTCGATCGACCGTCCATAGAATTGACTGACGATATCGAATAAGCAGGCAGGTCGCCGGAGTAATGAAATTTCAGTTGCGACTTCAGTAGTCGTCCGGGCCCGGCCGCAGCGGCCAGAAAAATGAATTCGGCATCCTGGCGGCGGCGCGGATCGAATTGCAGGCTGGTACCAATATTAGCGCGCAAGCGGGTGTAGCGTTGCACACTGCCGGTCAGCCCCATCAGGCTTTCTATCTCGCCGGAAAAGTCCTGTTTGTCCGGGCTGTAATAGCGGTAGTCCAGCAAGGTGCCACCCAGGCCTTCAAATTCGGTGGCGAAACTTTGTAGCACGCGACGCCCCCAGTCATTGCCCGGCACCAGCGCAACGGCCCGGGTATGGCCGTCACCCAGCGCGCGTTGTGCAGACGATGCTGCTTCATCCTCCGGTGCCAGTGCGAATTGATACAGTCCAGGAGGCGCCAGCGAATCCTCCGGAATGTAATTCAGCGTTAGTACCGGAACGGGTACCAGGATGTCGTTTGCGAGTTCGGTAACGTTGTTCTTCAACAGTGGACCGACGACAAATTCAGCTCCGTCGGCAACGGCGGCCTGGTAGGCAGCGCTCGCGCCGCCTTCAGCGTTAACGTCGTAAACACGCACAGACTGCTGTTCGTCCAATGCGCTGGCAGTAGCGAAATAGGCGCCAAGGAAACCGTTTTGTACTGCCTTGCCGGCCGCTTCGGCGCGGCCGGACAGCGGCAACAGCAGGGCAACCTGGCGCGGGTAGTCCAGCATTTCGGGGTCGTAGTCCAGGGCGTCACCCAGTACTGACAGCGCCGGGTGCCGTGGATTTGCCGCACGCCAGCTTGCAATGCCGTTGCTCCAGCCGACGCCTTGCTGGCCGGTTGTTGTTGCCAGTGACCCGAGCGTCAGCCAGCCGCGGGTTTCGTCATCACTGACAACGAGTGCGGCTTCGCGCAGCACCTGTGGGTTGCTGAATAGCAAGCCCTGCCAAAGCCGGTTGCGGTTCTGTTGAATGCCGCGAGCGGTGTCGATCCAGACCTCGCGCTGGCGCATCAGCTCAACCGCGCGCGCTGGCTCCTGCTTTTGAATCCACGCGTCAGCACGCAGCGCCTCCACGCGCAGGCGGTCACGTCGTGACAAGGGTTGCCGGCTCAGGGGTTCGAGTACGGCCAGGGCGGCATCTGCATCACCGCGGTACAGATCGAGTGCGGCGGAATTGGTATTCCACAGCGGTAACAGCGGTCCCGCCTGAATTTCTGTCACGCTGCCAAACGCGCGTTGTGCCCGGTTTACGTCGCCAGCATCAAGCCACTGTTCAACGGCGAGCAGGGTCAGCCGGTCACGTTCGTCACCGACGGCCGTGCTGGCAAGACCGATGTATGCGCCGGCGGCATCACTGTGCTGCCCGGATTCCGCAAGCCGCTGCGCGCGGTTCTCGCCGCTGCCGACGAGATTCTGGAAGCCGGTTGTACCGCAGGCGCTCAGCGTCAACGTGAGCAATACAATGCTGGCAAAGCTTGCCAGCGATTGCCGTTTACCTGCAGGATGTCTGTAATTCAACACTTCACCAATCTCAGCATATAAAGGTTCGACGCCAAATGAGCGGCACACTGTATGTAGTTGCAACGCCGATTGGCAATCTGGAAGACCTGACTCCACGAGCACGCCAAACGCTTGCCCAGGTGAGTCTTATTGCAGCCGAGGATACCCGCCACTCCGGGCGATTGCTAATGTCAATCGGCGTAAAATCGCGACTAATGGCGCTGCATGATCACAACGAAGAAAAGGTCCTCGGCAACATTGTCGAGCGCTTGCTTGATGGTGAATCCGTCGCGCTGCTGAGCGATGCTGGCACGCCACTGGTCAGCGACCCGGGCTTCCGGCTGGTGCGTGAGGCGCACCGAAACGGCATTCAGGTTTCGCCGATACCGGGCGCGAGCGCGGTCACTGCGGCGTTGTCGGTCGCAGGCATTCCGACGGACCGTTTTTGCTTTGAGGGATTTCTGCCGTCCAAACCGGAAGCACGCAAGAAAGCCCTGCTGCAGCTTGCAGACGAACAGCGGACGCTGGTTTTTTTTGAGTCTGTGCATCGCATCGATGAATGTCTTCACGACATGGCCGACGCGTTTTCACCCGGCAGGCCGGCATTCATCGGTCGTGAACTTAGCAAGCTGCATGAACAATGCGTGCAGGCGCCGCTCGGCGAGCTTGCCGAGCAGCTAGACAATGAGACGATTGTCGGCAAGGGCGAATTCGTTGTCATTGTGGGTGGCGCTGCCGGGCAGCCGGTGTCGAACTACGATGTCGATCAGATGTTGCTGGAGCTTGCCGGGCACATGTCATCCGGAGATGCGGCAAAAATTACGGCGAAGTTGACCGGCCAGAAAAAAAACGCGCTGTATGAACGCCTCCTGACGCTAAAAAGCACCGGTTCCTGATAGAATCGCCGCCGAGAAAGCCGGAGTCGGTCAGGCAATCGCTGTAGTTTCGCTGCAGAGGAAAGTCCGGGCTCCTTCGGACAGGGCGCCAGGTAACACCTGGGAGGCGTGAGCCTATGGAAAGTGCCACAGAAAACAAACCGCCGGCGTCAGTCGGTAAGGGTGAAAAGGTGCGGTAAGAGCGCACCGCGCGGCTGGCAACAGTCCGCGGCACGGTAAACCCCGCCCGGAGCAAGACCAAATAGGGGAGTAGGGCAACGCACAGCGCCCCCAATAGGGGTGTTTGGGTGTTTGTCCGCCGCCGGTTCCGAGCGGACTCCCGGGTAGGTTGCTTGAGGCAGTCGGTGACGGCTGTCCCAGATGAATGATTGTCGATGACAGAACCCGGCTTATTGCCGGCTCCGGTTTTCTCACCCACCGCACTAAATCAGGTGCCAGAAATCAGGTGCCAGTGACCTTATATCCGCACTAATCAGGTACCAGTGACCTTATATCCAGGCTAAACCACTGATTTAGACTGGATATAAGGTCACTGGCACCTCATTTGCGTCGTTCGCGCAAAGTCCGCCAATCTAAGGTCTTGGGCACCGTCTGTCGCCGTTTTCCGACTTGCTTGTGAGGCTTCATCTAAGAAGTAGCTGCAAGCGGCTGATTTTGTTAGCGCGAAGCCTGCCACAATTCGCCTTTTTTTCGCCACTGAATCGCGCTTAAGTCCCTGTACAACAACAATTAATTGTAATGCGTTGTTGACCGCCCCAAGGGCCGTGCCTATAGTGTTGAAAAGTGGAAAAAAGTGGGAGGAAATGGGCATCCAGCCCGGATATCGCGCCAGAAGAGCGATGCCCGGCACGTCCGAATCACCGTGTTTCGAGGGGCAACCAAAATATCACTGGACGCCAAGGGGCGTATGGCAATACCGACCCGGTATCGGGAGCGGCTGTCTGCCCGTTGTGAGGGCCATTTGATCGTGACTGTCGACAAGGACCATTGCCTCCTGGTGTACCCGATGCCCGACTGGGAAGAGCTCGAACGAAAACTGGTGCGCCTGCCCAGTATGAACAAGGCCGCACGGCGATTGGTACGGATTATGGTCGGTTATGCGACTGAGGTCGACATGGATAACAACGGTCGAATTCTCGTTTCGAAAGAATTGCGGGAATTCGCGAGCCTTGAGCGTCAGGGAATGCTGATCGGTCAGGGCAACAAATTTGAACTTTGGGATGAAGCAACCTGGAACGAGAAGCGCGACGAATGGCTGTCCGAGGAAGACGACGAAGACATGCCGGCGGACCTCGAATCGATTTCCTTCTAGGGGGCGGAGTTTAGTGAGCAGTAACGAGCATGTGCCGGTACTGCTGGGGCCGGTCCTCGATGGGCTGGATTTAAAACCAGACGGTTGTTATGTCGACGGCACCTTCGGGCGTGGTGGACATAGCGGGGAAATACTAAAAGCGCTGAACTCGAATGGGCGGTTGATCGGCATAGATCGAGACCCGGACGCGATCGCTTCAGCACCGAAGTCCCTCGTTGACGACCCGCGATTCGAATTGATTAGAGGTGAATGTGCGCAACTTGAAACGTTCATTAGTGAAAGAGAACTGCTTGGCCAGGTCGATGGCTTGCTCTTCGACCTGGGAGTCTCCTCGCCGCAACTGGATGAAGCCCGTCGCGGCTTCAGTTTCCTCCGCGACGGCCCACTCGATATGCGAATGGACCCGGACTCAGGTACGTCGGCGAGTGACTGGCTTCAGGCAGTGGAAGAACGGGAGCTGATCCAGGTGCTGCGTAGCTACGGTGAGGAGACATTTGCAAAGCGAATTGCGGCGGCCATTGTGGCTGCGCGCGAGATCTCACCCATTGAAACGACATTGCAGCTGGCGGCACTTGTCGAGGGTGCTGTGCCCGCAAAGCAGCGTGCACAAAAAAAACATCCGGCAACAAAAACATTTCAGGCGATCCGTATTGCGGTCAACGGCGAACTGCATCAGCTGCAAGCAGTATTGAATCAGTCGCTCCGTGTACTGAGGAAGGGCGGCCGACTGTGCGTCATCAGTTTTCACTCGTTGGAAGATCGCCTCGTTAAACGCTTCATGCGTGATGAGTCGCGGGAGCCCGAACAATATCGTGGCATGCCGGACGTACCGGCGCAGTATCGCCCGAAGCTCAAATTGATTGGCAAGGCGGTGCAGGCAACGGCTGTCGAAGTTGACGCAAACCGTCGCTCGCGTAGCGCACGGCTGCGAATTGCGGAGCGTTGCTGATGCTGATTTCGAAAAGCCGCCATCCGTTCCTGTTGGTCGTCGTGTTCGCACTGGTATGCGTCATGAGTTCGATGGCGATTGTCTACACAAAGCACGAATCAAGAAAGCTGTTTGTCGAACTCGAGGCACTTACGCTGGAGCGTGACGAACTGAATATCGAATGGGGCCAGTTGCAAATTGAGCAAAGCACCTGGGCCACACACGCGCGCATCGAACAAGTTGCCACAGACGACTTGTCACTGACGCGACCCGAATCATCGGAAATCTACGTAATTGAACGACCATGACACGCGGCGCAGAGACAAAACAAAAAACTGCACAACGATTTGTCGGCAGGGTGTCGCTGGTAATGGCGTTCTTCGCGCTGGTCGCATCTTCGCTGGTTGCTCGCGCCGTGCACCTGCAGGTGCTGGATAAGGACTTCCTGAATCAGCAAGCGGATACGCGCCACTTGCGAACGGAAAGCATATCGGCGCATCGCGGTACCATCCTTGACCGCAATGGTGAACCGCTGGCCATCAGTACACCGGTCGACAGCATCTGGGTAAATCCGCAGGAATTCGCTGGCGCAGTTGACAAGGTTCCGGCGCTTGCGAAAGCGCTGGGATTAAAGAGCGATGATTTGATGCGGCGTGTTACACGCAGCATGGACAAGGAGTTCCTGTACCTGAGGCGCCATCTGGATCCGGCCACCGCACAAAATGTCATGGCGCTGAAATTGCCCGGGATCAATGTGCAGCGTGAATACCGACGTTACTACCCGGCTTCTGAAGTGACCGGACACCTGGTTGGCTTCACCAATATCGATGATGAGGGCCAGGAAGGGCTGGAACTCGCCATGAATCACTGGCTCGAGGGTGAGCCCGGCGCGAAGCGCGTGTTAAAGGACCGCCTCGGCCGCTCCATCGAAAATGTCGAGAGCATCCGACCGCCACATCACGGCAAGGATCTTCGCACCAGTATTGACCTGCGCCTGCAATACCTTGCGTATCGAACACTGAAGGCCGCGGTAAAAACGCACAGTGCCCGCTCCGGGTCGGTCGTCATTCTGGATGTCCGGACTGGCGAAGTCCTGGCGATGGTCAATCAGCCGACGTACAACCCGAACGACCGCTCTCAATTTATTGCAGAACGTTACCGCAATCGGGCCATCACCGATATTTTTGAACCGGGCTCCAGCATCAAGCCGCTCATTGTTGCTGCTGCGCTGGAGAGTGGCCAATACCGGCCCAGCAGCGTTGTCGACACGGCCCCGGGCTTTGTCACGGTCGGTGCAAAGCGAATTGAAGATCACAACAATCTCGGGCGTATCAGCCTGACGACCATTCTTGCGCGCTCGAGCAATGTCGGCGTCACCAAGGTCGCCATGAACCTGCAGCCGGACCAGTTGTGGGGAACGATGTCGCATTTCGGGTTGGGCGAAATGACCAGCAGCGGGTTTCCGGGCGAATCCGCCGGCATGTTGTCGCATTACAGTAACTGGCGGCCGATCAGCCAGGCCACGATTGCTTACGGCTACGGCGTTTCCGTGACGCCATTGCAACTGGCGCAGGCCTACGCGGCTCTCGGCAACGGTGGCATCTTGCGGCCGATCTCGCTGTTCGCAGTCGACGATGCGCCGGCAGGTGAGCAAATTGTCTCGGTTGATACCGCGGACGCCGTGCGGCGCATGCTCGAAGAAGTCGTGCGTCCCGGTGGCACTGGAACCAAAGCGGCGGTCGACGGCTATCGAATCGCCGGCAAAACCGGTACGGCGTGGAAGTTTGCGAAAGGCGGGTACTCGCAGGACAAGTACATTTCGATTTTTGCCGGCATGGCGCCGGCCAGTAATCCGCGACTTGCCACCGTCGTTGTGATCGACGAGCCCAGTGGCGAGCTTTACTACGGCAGTGACGTTGCCGCGCCGGTTTTCGCGGACGTGATGGCCGAATCCTTACGCTTGCTGGCGGTACCGCCCGATGCAGTTCCGGCTCGCGACCCGGGCAACGTCATGCAGGCGATGGCGAACCGGAACGAGAGTCCATGAGCGTGCCGGCAATGCAATTGAATTCACCAATGACCGTCGCGGACCTGTTGCGCGGTACGGCGGTAGCGCCGGAAGTTGACGTGCGCGGTATTGCGACGGACAGCCGCAAGGTCGGGGACGGCTACCTGTTTCTGGCGGTTGCGGGCAGCGGCAACCACGGCATCGATTTCGTGGCGGATGCGGTCGCCGCCGGTGCGATTGCGGTGGCCTGGGATTCAACGACGGCCGCTGCACCCGGCGACAATCGTATACCGATGATCGCGGTCGATCATCTCGCAGACAAACTGGGTGAAATTGCCAATCGATTTTATGGGTTTCCATCCACGCAGCTACGCACTATCGGAATTACCGGGACCAATGGTAAGACGACGGTTGCCTGGCTGCTGGCACAGTCGCTGCAGCAAATTGAAAAAAAATGTGCTTACCTCGGCACGCTAGGTTATGGCGTTGACGAATTGCAGGGTGGCGACGGCATGACGACACCGGCGACAGTCGATATGCACGGTCATCTTGCCGATTTCCTCGCGCACGGCGCATCGCATGCTGCAATTGAAGTTTCATCGCACGCCCTGGCCCAGAAGCGCGTCGACGGAGTGGTTTTCGACGCAGTGATGTTTACCAACCTTTCTCGCGATCACCTGGATTATCACGGCGACATGCAACGCTACTTTGATGCGAAGGCAAGCCTGTTTGTCGACTACGAAAGTGGTGCACGTTTCGTTAACGTGGACACCGAATTCGGCGCTGAACTCGCGGCACGATGTGGTCAGCAGGCGATTGCCATATCGACGCAAAACAATCGGATGGCAGACGGTCGTCCCCTTCTGTACGTGCGTTCAATGATTGCTACCGCAGATGGCTCAGATGTTTCGTTTACAAGCAGCTGGGGTGCCGGACAATTTTCGCTGGCGCTTCCAGGTGACTACAACGTTGCCAACGCCGCGATTGTACTGGCCTATTTGTTGCACAAGGGCGTCGACCTGGCTCAGGCATGCGATGTCATGAGCCTTCTGCAGGCACCGCCGGGCCGTATGCAGCGAGTAGCGGTTGCCAGTCCGGCAATTTACATCGACTACGCGCACACCCCGGACGCGATCGCGTCGGCGTTGCGCGTACTGCGGCCGCATTGCCGCGGCAAATTACTGTGTGTCTTCGGCTGTGGCGGCGAACGCGACGCGGGCAAGCGTCCTGAAATGGGCCGCCTCGCTGAACAGCTCGCCGACATTGTCGTAGTGACGAATGACAACCCGCGCGGTGAGGATGCCGCTGCAATTCTCAGCGATATCGTTGCTGGTTTTGGCCGTGCGGATAATGCAGTGCTGATCGAGGGTCGCGGCGCAGCGATTGCATGGGCCGTTGCCAACGCGTCGTCACAAGACACGATCCTGATCGCCGGCAAAGGGCATGAGGAATACCAGGAAATTGCCGGCGAGAAACTGCCATTCTCGGACCTGTCCGTCGCCACGGCTGCGGCGCAAGCAAAGGTCGCCGCGAATGATTAGTTCTCTCGCAACGGCAGCCGAATCGATGCAAGGAGTTTTGCACGGCGAAGACCGCAGCTTTCAGGGGGTCAGCACCGATAGTCGCTCGATCAACGACGGCGAACTGTTTTTCGCCTTGCAGGGGCCGAATTTCGATGGCCGTGACTACGTTTCGGCGGTTGCCAGCAAGGGCGCTGCCGGCGCTGTGGTCAGCAGCCCGGTCGCCGGCGCGCTGGCGCAGATCGAGGTTGCAGATACGAGGCTGGCATTGGGTCAGTTTGCGGCCGCATGGCGTGCGAGCAAGCAAGTCCGTGTTGTCGGCATCACCGGTAGCAATGGCAAGACGACGTTAAAAGAGCTGGTTGCCGCCTGCCTTGCGGCGGACGCTCCGACGCTTGCGACGCAGGGCAACCTCAACAACGACATTGGCATGCCGCTCATGTTGTCGCGCATTGAAGATGGGCATCGTTACGCCGTACTTGAAATGGGCGCGAACCATGCTGGCGAGATCGCCTATCTTGCCGGGCTTGCGGATCCCGACGTAGTGGCAATCACCAATGCCGGCGCAGCGCACCTGGAAGGGTTTGGATCGATCGAGGGCGTTGCGCGTGCCAAGGGTGAGATTCTGCAAAACAAGTCTCGCCCGGATGTCGCCGTGCTGAATGCCGACGACGACTATTTTGAATACTGGTGCTCGCTGGTTAGCGATATCGACAGTCTCAGTTTTGGCTTCTCCGATCGTGCAGACGTGCGCGCCAGCGATATTGTCGGCACGGCCGCGGGTTCTCAGTTCACGCTGCACACGCCACGCGGAAGCATCAAGGTGTCGCTGCCGCTCCCGGGCACACACAACGTCCGCAATGCCTGTGCGGCCGCCGCGATAGCGCTCGCCATGGACATCGATATGGCAAAAATTCAATCGGCGTTGCAGAGCGTCGCGCCGGTAGGTGGGCGTTTGCAGCCGCTGGCCGGGATCAACGGCTGTGCACTATTTGACGACAGCTATAACGCGAACCCGCTATCAGTGCTTGCGGCAGCCGAATTCATCGCGAGCCTGGGCGGCGAAAGCTGGCTCATTTTGGGCGATATGAAGGAACTCGGAGAGGATGCAGAGGACCTGCATCGCGAGGTTGGGGCGTCGGCGCGAGCAAGTGGTGTTGATCGTTTGTTCGCGTTCGGCGATCTCGCGAAACACAGCGCGGACGGTTTTGGAGACGGTGCGCGCTGGTACAGTGAGATGCACGATCTCCTCGCCGATGTTGCGTTGGTGGGTGCCGATGTCAACGTGCTGGTCAAAGGCTCCCGGTCGATGCGTATGGAACGTGTGGTTGCTGCTCTGCGCCAGACAAGCACCGAGAGGAAGCAAGCCTGATGCTGCTGTATCTCACTGAATACCTGGCGCAGTTTGAGTCCGGCTTCAACGTATTCAACTACCTGACCATGCGCGCGATTCTCGGTGCGCTGACCGCATTGATCATTTCCTTCATTGTCGGTCCGCGCATGATCAAAAGCCTGAGCGTAAATCAGCTCGGGCAGCCGGTCCGAGACGATGGACCGGAGACACACTTGCTGAAAGCAGGCACGCCGACCATGGGCGGTGCACTGATATTGACGGCCATCTCTGCGGCAACGTTGCTGTGGGCGGATCTTGATAACCACTACATCTGGATCGTGCTGTTCGTGACCTTGTCGTTTGGCGTCATTGGTTACGTCGATGACTACAAAAAACTCGTATTGCAGAATCCCGCCGGCATCTCTGCAAAACAAAAGCTCTTCTGGCAGTCTAGCGCGGCAATCATTGCCGCCATTGCTCTGTACGTTACGGCGACGGATGAGGTTGTACAGACTTCATTGTTGATTCCGTATTTCAAGGATCTGTCGATCCCGCTTGGCATGTTTCAAGTCGCTGTAACGTACGTTTTTATTGTTGGCTTCAGTAACGCGGTAAACCTTACTGATGGCCTTGACGGTCTGGCGATCATGCCGACTGTCCTCGTGGGTGGTGCACTCGGCCTGTTTGCCTACGTCACCGGCAATGTCAATTTCTCCGAATACTTAGGAATTCCTTACGTCTCAGGCAGCGGCGAGATCATGGTCTTCTGTGCCGCAATGGCCGGTGCAGGGCTTGGCTTCCTCTGGTTCAATACTTACCCGGCACAGGTTTTCATGGGTGACATCGGTGCACTGTCACTCGGCGCCGCGCTCGGCGCGGTCGCGGTGGTTGTGCGGCAGGAAATCGTGTTGGCGATCATGGGCGGGGTATTCGTTGTCGAAACACTGTCCGTCATCATCCAGGTCACGTCATTCAAGTTGACGGGCAAGCGCGTGTTCCGCATGGCACCGATTCACCATCACTTCGAACTCAAAGGCTGGGCCGAGCCCAAAGTCATTGTTCGATTCTGGATCATTACGGTCATCCTCGTGCTGATCGGCCTGGCGAGCCTGAAAATACGATGAGCGCTGCACGCAAGAAAAAACTGGCCAATAAGGATCTCGTTGTCGGTCTTGGCGCAACCGGGCTTTCGGTCGCACGTTACCTGCGGCGCACTGGCCGGAATGCAACGTACTTTGACAGCCGCCTGCAGCCGCCCGGCATTGATGAACTCAAAGGCATCGACCCCGATGCTGAAGTATTGCTGGGTGACATTCAGCTGCCGGGGGATATCGACCGAATCGTTGCGTCACCGGGTGTCGCGGACAGCCAGCCGATTTTGCAAAGCGCTATCGCCAGAAAGCTCGAAATTGTCTCGGACATCGAGTTGTTTTCGCGCGAGGCAGAAGCGCCGTTTGTTGCCATTACCGGCTCGAACGGCAAGAGCACAGTCACGACCCTGCTGTACCAGATGTGCAGGGCAGGCGGTCGGCAGGTACTCGCGGGTGGCAACCTCGGGAAGCCGGCACTCGACCTGCTCGATGAAGCATCTCCTGACGTATATGTGCTGGAGTTGTCCAGCTTTCAGTTGCATCGCACTGAGACCTTACCCGCGGCAGTTGCAGTCCTGCTGAACGTGTCACCGGACCACCTTGACTGGCACACGGACGAAGCGGAGTACCGGCGCGCGAAATACCGGGTCTTCCGCGAGGCACACGCAGCGGTATTCAATCGTGCCGATGCAAGCGTCGCGGAACACGTTGCACGTTGCGGGAAGGTCATCAGTTTCGGCACAGACGTGCCGGATGACGGTCACTACGGCCTGCGTGTCGAAGATGGTGAAACCTTCCTGGCGCGAGGCACGACCCTGCTGCTGTCCTGTCGTGAGCTGGCGATGTACGGCACCCACAATCAGCTGAATGCGCTGGCGGCGCTCGCAGCGGGTGAGTTGCTCGGGTTGGGTGTCGCCGCAATGCTGCAAGTACTGGTCGAATTTCCCGGGCTGCCGCATCGCATGCAATTTGTCGCCCGGGTCGGTGCCGTTGACTACATCAATGATTCCAAGGCGACCAATGTTGCCGCTGCCGTCGCGTCAGTCGGGTCAGTCGACACGATGCTGGTCCTGATTGCCGGCGGTGACGGGAAGGGCGGTAATTTTTCCGATCTCGCCGCTGCCGTCGAAGGCAAGCTGCGTGGCGCGGTGCTGATCGGCAAGGATGCCGAGGCAATTGCTCACGCACTGGACACGGTGATGCCGGTCCATTTCGCAGACACGATGGGTGCGGCAGTCAGCATGGCTGCCGAGATCGCTGAATCCGATGACGCCGTTTTACTTGCGCCAGCCTGCGCGAGCCTCGACCAATACAGTAATTACATGGAACGCGGCGACGCGTTTTGTGCGGCGGTGGAGGCGTTGAAACGGTGACAGCACAGAACGTAACCATGCCATTTCCGGCACGTATGAAAACGCACCTGCAGCTTGATCCGGTGCTGCTAGGCCTCGTTGTTGCGTTGCTGCTTGGCGGCTTCGTTATCCTGGCGTCTGCTTCGATTTCGATATCCGATGGCGCCACGGGTAATCCGTTCTTTTATATTCAGCGCCAGTTGCTGGCCGCGACAATCGGTGCAGCTGCAGGATTCGTGTGCTTGTTCGTCCCGATGCAGGTATGGAGAAACCTCGGCCCGGTCATGTTGCTGCTCGGCTTGTTATTGTTGCTGGTCGTACTCATTCCCGGCGTCGGTCGTGAGGTTAACGGAAGTACCCGCTGGGTACGCATCGGCATCATGAATCTGCAGGTGTCCGAGCCTGCACGTTTGTGCCTGATCCTGTACCTCGCCGGCTACCTGGTGCGTCAGAACAAAAATCTTCGCGAACGTTTTACCGGGTTCCTGCGGCCGATGCTGGTCCTGAGCCTTGCCTGTATTCTGCTGCTCGCGGAGCCGGATTTCGGCGCGACCGTTGTGTTACTCGCAACCGCGCTGGTCATGATGTTTGTCGCCGGTGCCCGGATTCGCGATTTCCTGGTGTTTTTCACGGCCGCCGTGCTGGCGCTGGCGGCACTCGCCATCGCATCGCCGTATCGTATGCAGCGCCTGACAGGTTTTCTCGATCCGTGGGCCGACCCTTTCAATTCCGGTTTTCAGCTGACTCAATCCCTGATCGCTATCGGCCGCGGTGAATGGTTCGGCGTCGGTCTTGGTGACAGCGTACAAAAACTTTTCTACCTGCCCGAGGCGCACACCGACTTTGTGTTTGCCGTTTACGCCGAAGAGTTTGGACTTGCAGGATCGCTGGTGCTGATCGCCCTGTTTCTCGCCTTGCTTTGGCGCATCTTTAAACTGGCGATGCGGGCGGCTGATGCCGAGCGTTTTTTTGACGCATACGTCGCGATCGGCCTGGGCACATGGCTCGGTATCCAGGCGTTTATCAACATCGGCGTCAATATGGGCTTGCTGCCCACCAAGGGGCTGACACTGCCGTTGATCAGCTACGGCCGCAGCAGCCTGATTATCACAATGATCTGTATCGCCCTGCTGCTCAGGATTCACCATGAACTGGTCGTCGACGCAAAGCCGGTTAATCGTAAGCGCGGCAAACGCGGCAAGAAAGGCCAGCAATCATGAGCGCGAGACCGATTCTTGTCATGGCCGGTGGCACGGGTGGACATATCTACCCGGCACTGGCCGTTGCTCGCGCGTTGCAAGCGCATTCCCGGGAAGTGGTCTGGCTGGGCACACACCGTGGGCTTGAAGCGCGCGTGGTACCGGCAGCCGGTATCGACATGGAGTGGATCAGCGTTAAAGGCTTGCGCCGCAAAGGCGTGCTGGCGTTGATTGTTGCACCGCTGCAATTGGGCTGGGCGCTGCTGCAGTCGCTCGCCATTATTTTTCGTCGTCGACCCGCCGCAGTGCTCGGCATGGGCGGCTTTGCCAGTGGGCCCGGTGGCGTTGCTGCCTGGTTGACGCGCAGGCCGCTGGTGATCCATGAGCAAAATGCTGTGGCGGGCATGACCAACCGTCTTCTGGCGCGTCTCGCCCGGGTTGTGCTGCAAGCCTTCCCGGGCGCTTTTAACGCCGCTATCGGCGCTGAAACTGTTGGCAACCCGGTGCGTGAGGACATTGCCGCAGTTCCGGCACCTGCCGTACGCTACCGCGATCGGCAAGGGCCACTTCGCGTGCTGGTGCTTGGCGGTAGCCAGGGTGCGCTTGCGCTGAACAAGGCACTGCCTGCGGCACTGGCCTTGCTAGCGCCGGAGACTCGACCGGTGGTGCGTCACCAGTGTGGTGAACAGACGCTGGATACCGCAAAGGCGGCCTATGCCGAACACGGCGTGGACGTCGAGCTGCAAGCATTTATCGACGACATGGCAGAAGCGTATGCCTGGGCTGACCTCGTCGTATGTCGTGCCGGCGCGCTAACAATTGCCGAGCTCTGTGCGGTCGGAGTGCCGGCCTTGTTGGTGCCATACCCGGGTGCCGTTGACGATCACCAGACAGCTAATGCACAGCCACTGCAAACGGCAGGGGCCGCGTTGGTCATACAGGAGTCCGATCTGACACCGGCGTCGCTTGCCGCATTGCTGCGCGAGTGGTTGCGGGCGCGCACCACGCTGCTGCAGCGTGCGGAGAAAGCACGCGCGCTGGCCAAACCCGACGCACTGCGCCGAATTACCGAGCTGTGCCTGCAGCAAGCGGGAGGCGTCGCATGATCCAGCGTATGCGTCGTATTCATTGTGTCCATTTTGTCGGTATCGGCGGCTCCGGCATGTCCGGCATAGCGGAGGTAATGCTCAGTCTCGGCTACGCGGTGCAGGGCTCGGACATCAAACCGAACAAGCAAACAAAGCGCCTTGAACGTCAGGGTGCCACCGTCTTCATCGGCCACGCTGCGGACAACATTTTGGACGCAGATGCCGTCGTCGTTTCCAGCGCGGTCGATGAAACCAATCCCGAGGTCGCGTCTGCGAGAGAACGGCTGATGCCAGTTGTCAGTCGTGCGGAAATGCTCGCTGAACTGATGCGCTTTCGTTATTCAATCGCCGTGGCCGGCACACATGGCAAGACAACAACAACCAGCCTCGTTGCCAGTGTTCTTGCAGAAGGCGGACTGGATCCGACCTTCGTGATTGGCGGCCGCCTGAAAAGTGCCGACGCCAATGCGCGCCTGGGCGAGGGTGACTACCTGGTCGCCGAAGCCGATGAAAGCGATGCCTCATTTGTGCACCTGAAGCCGATGCTGGCTATCGTGACCAATATCGATGCCGACCACATGTCGACCTACGACGGCGACATCGAAAAGCTCAAAGGCAGCTTTATCGAGTTTTTGCACAACCTGCCGTTCTATGGCCTGGCCGTCGTTTGTATCGACGATCAGGGTATCAATGATGTGCTTGGCGAAATCGGTCGATCGGTAACGACCTATGGCACGCATGATGCCGCAGACGTTCGCGCCAGCAATATTGTATTCAGCGAGGCTGCCACCGAATTCGATGTACACCGCAACGGCAACGAAAACCCGTTGCACATCCGCCTGCAGCTGCCGGGCATGCACAACGTCCGCAATTCGCTGGCAGCCATCGCTGTTGCTGATGAGCTGCAAATCAGCGACGCAGTGGTGGTCAGGGCCTTACAGGAATTCGAAGGCATCGATCGCCGCTTCCAGCGTTTGGGCGATATAAGAACGGCGGCGGGCACGGTAATGCTTGTCGATGACTATGGGCATCACCCCACAGAAGTCGGCGCAACGCTCGCGGCAGCGCGGGCAGGCTGGCCGGAGAGGCGTGTTGTGCTGGTGTTTCAGCCACATCGCTATTCCCGGACGCGCGACCTGCTGGACGATTTTGCGACCGTGTTGTCTGCGGCAGATGTACTCGTCGTGCTGGAGGTATATGCCGCGGGCGAAGAGCCGATTGCCGGTGCCGACGGCCGTGCGATTGCTCGTGCCGTCCGCTCGCGCGGTTCGCTGGAACCGGTATTCGTTGAAACCCTGGACGGCTTGCAGCCGGTGCTGCTCGATTTGCTGGAAGACGGCGACCTTGTGCTGACCATGGGTGCCGGTGATATCGGCGCTTATGCCAGCGAACTGCCAGGACTGCTGGCCAGCGCGCCGGCGCTCAAGGTGCACAAATGATGGCGGCGGCCCGGGAATTATCGGTGCAGGGTGAACTGCGCTATGACGAGCCGATGAGTCGCCATACCTCATGGCGAGCGGGTGGTACGGCCGACCTGTTTTTCATGCCGGCCAGCGTGGAAGACCTCAGTAATTTCCTGCAGGCGCTCGATGCGGACACACCGATTTTCTGGCACGGCGTTGGCAGCAACCTGCTGGTGCGCGATGGTGGCATCCGTGGTGTCGTCGTTTCGGCGACCAAGATGCTGCGCGATATTGAACGCGTCGATCGCTACCTGGTGCGAGCCGGTGCAGGTTTGCCCTGCACCGCACTGGCCAGGCAGTGCATTCGCTGGGAGTTCGGTCCATCGGAATTTTTTGCCGGTATACCGGGATCCGTGGGCGGTGCGCTCGCGATGAACGCCGGGGCACACGGCGGCGAAACCTGGGAGCGCGTGGAATCGGTACGCACCATCGATCGCGATGGTGAAATTCACGAGCGCGCACCGACTGAATATTCGATCGCCTATCGTAGTGTCACCGGACCCGCAAACGAATGGTTTCTCGGCGCAGTTTTCCGGTTCGAGCAGGACGTAATACCCAGCGCGGACACATTGAAGTCGATGCTTGCGCGGCGCAAGGATACGCAGCCGTTGGGGCTGCCAAGTTGCGGCTCGGTATTCCGTAACCCGCCAGGCGATCACTCGGCAAGGCTGATCGAGGCGGCCGGCCTCAAGGGTCATCGAATTGGCGGTGCCGAGGTGTCAGAGAAGCACGCCAATTTCATTATCAATCGCGACCAGGCGACGGCGACCGATATCGAGGAACTGATCGAGCATGTACGGCACACCGTGCTGGACGTGCATGGCATTGAATTGCGACATGAAGTCCGCATTGTCGGGGAGCTGCCAGCATGAGCCGGTCAGCAATCCTCGAACAGCGGCACGTGATCCACGATGCAAACGCCTTTGGCCGTGTTGCCGTCATGCTGGGCGGTGACTCGAGTGAGCGCGCCGTTTCGCTGCACAGCGGTACGGCCGTACTCAAGGCATTGCAGGAGCGTGGTATCGATGCACAGGCCTGGGATCCTGCGGAAAAGTCGATGGCAGAGTTTGCTGCGGCCGGATTTGATCGCGTCTGGATCGCGTTGCACGGCCCGGGTGGCGAGGACGGCGCCTTGCAGGGCGCGTTGCAGTGGCTTGGTGTGCCGTACACCGGCAGTGGTGTTATGGCGTCGGCCCTGGCGATGGACAAGGTTCGCTCCAAACACCTGTTTGACGCGACCGGTATCCCGACACCCGAGTATGCCGTTGTTCGCGACTACAGCGACGCATATGTTGCGGCGGAACAGCTCGAATTCCCGTTGATTGTGAAACCGACGGGGGAAGGCTCCAGCGTGGGCATGTCCAAGGTATTCGAGCGCGGTGAACTGCAAGCCGCTATCGACGAAGCGTTGCGTTATGGCGATGTCGTGTTGATGGAGCGTTGCATCGATGGAGACGAACTGACCGTTGCAGTACTGCAAGGCGAGGCATTGCCGAGTATCCGCATTGCGACACCGCGAGTGTTCTACGACTACCGTGCCAAGTACGAGTCTGATCGTACTGAGTACATCTGTCCCGGGACGGACAGTGAGGGTAAGGAGCAGCGGTACGCAGAGCTGGCCGTTGCGGTCTTCAGAGTGCTGGGGTGCCGTGGCTGGGGGCGTGTCGATTTTATGACCGGCGCCGATGGTCAGCCGCTGGTGCTGGAGGCGAATACGGTTCCCGGCATGACCAGCCACAGCCTGGTGCCAATGGCAGCCCGGCAGTTGGGGATGGATTTCCCGGAACTCTGCTGGCGCATTCTTGAAACCAGCTTCGTACACGACGAAGCAAGTACCGAACTGGGGGTGGCTGCCAATGGCGCGTAAACAGGCCCGACGGCGTAAACAGAAAAAAGCGCAGCGTTTCGTTTTGCCGACCATCCGGATTCGTCGTTTTGTCACGCCGCTTGTTGCCGTGGGTATCGTGCTGGCGACCTATCAACTCAGCTTGCAGTTTCTCGATCGGGAAATCTCATCGATTGAAATCAGCGGGCCGTTCCAGCGCGTGAGCGCATTGAATATCGAGGCCGCAATTAGCGAAGAAATCGAGGCCGGATTCGTCGGTGCGGATATTGATCGTATCCAGGAAAAGATTATGGCACTGCCCTGGATCGATCAGGCCAGTGTTGCCCGGCGCTGGCCGAGTCGCATCTCGATAACAGTGACAGAGCAAATACCGGCTGCCGTCTGGGGCGACAGCGGTCTTCTTAATACGCGTGGCGAACTGTTCGTTAATGACGTTCGCCACATTCCTGCCGAGCTGCCACGCCTGAGTGGCCCGGACAGCAGTTCTTCTGTCGTCGCCAATCGCTATCTCGAGGTTCGTGAACAGCTTATTCCACTGGGTCTTGATGTTCGTAATGTGCATCTGGACGCACGCGGATCCTGGCAAATGATCCTTGGCAATGGCATCGAGGTACGCCTCGGTCGACGTGCGGTCGCTGATCGCACCGAGCTGTTTCTCGATGTTGTCGCCGACATTATCACCAGTCGTGCGAACGACATTAACTACGTCGATATGCGTTACGGCAACGGTTTCACCATTGGCTGGAAAGGCGGATCGCAAACACCGGTTGGCGACCCGGAAAAAACGGCGCGGGAAATGCTCGCTGCCAGGGGAACGGACTGAATGTCAAAACGACCTGACAAGAACCTGATTGTCGGACTGGATATCGGCACGTCGAAAGTCGTGGCGATCGTCGGCGAGGTAAACGAGGAAGGCAATATCGAAGTCGTCGGTATTGGCTCGCATCCGTCGCGCGGCCTGAAGAAGGGCGTCGTCGTCAACATCGAATCCACCGTGCACTCGATACAGCGCGCGGTAGAAGAGGCCGAGTTGATGGCGGGTTGCGACATACATTCTGTTTATACCGGCATTGCGGGTAGTCATGTGCGTAGCCTGAATTCGCACGGCATCGTGGCAATTCGTGACTCGGAAGTCAGTGCCAACGATGTCGACCGCGTCATTGATGCAGCGCGTGCTGTCGCTATCCCTGCCGATCAGAAAATTCTGCATATCCTGCCGCAGGAATTCGTCATCGATAACCAGGAAGGCATTCGCGAACCTGTTGGCATGTCCGGTGTACGTCTCGAAGCAAAAGTGCACATGGTCACGGGTGCCGAAAGCGCAGCGCAGAATATCGTCAAGTGCGTACAACGTTGTGGGCTGGAAGTGGACGACATTGTGCTGGAACAACTCGCATCGAGCTACGCCGTCCTGACCGATGACGAGAAAGAGCTTGGCTCATGCATTGTCGATATTGGTGGTGGCACGACTGACATCGCAGTGTTTCTCGGTGGCGCGATTCAGCACACGGCGGTCATTCCTATTGCGGGTGACCAGGTGACGAACGACATCGCCGTGTCGATGCGCACGCCGACGCAGTATGCCGAGGAAATCAAGATCAAGTATGCGTGCGCGCTGTCGCAGCTGGCGAACCCGGATGAAACGATCGAAGTGCCGAGCGTTGGCGATCGTCCGCCGCGAAGACTGGCTCGGCAGACGCTCGCCGAAATCGTCGAACCGCGATACGAGGAATTATTCGGGCTGGTCCGCGACGAGCTGCGCCGCAGCGGCTTTGAAGAATTGATTGCAGCCGGTGTGGTGATCACCGGGGGCAGCGCAAAAATGGAAGGTGCGGTCGAACTGGCGGAGGAAGTTTTCCACATGCCGGTGCGTCTCGGCTCACCGCAATATGTCGACGGGCTCATGGACGTCATACGCAACCCGATCTACGCCACCGGCGTTGGTCTGTTGTTGTACGGCTTCGAAAACCTGTCACGCCGGGATCGGCGCAGTACGCCGATCGGCGGCAACTTAGGGGAAGTCTGGGAACGGATGAAAGGCTGGTTCCAGGGTCAATTTTAATTACAGCAGTACCACAATAGTTACACAGCGGAGGAAGACTCAATGTTTGAATTAATGGATGCGCATAGTTCGAGTGCGGTCATCAAGGTCATCGGTGTCGGTGGCGGTGGCGGCAACGCGGTCTCGCACATGGTGGAAACCGGCATCGAAGGTGTCGATTTCATCTGTGCGAATACCGACTCGCAAGCGCTTAAGGGATCACAGGTAAGAACGTCGTTGCAGATCGGATGCAACATCACGAAGGGACTCGGCGCTGGCGCGGATCCTGATATTGGCCGTCAGGCGGCTATGGAAGACCGCGATCGCATTCTGGAAGTGATCGAAGGTGCCGACATGCTGTTTATTACGGCTGGCATGGGCGGTGGCACCGGTACGGGTGCTGCACCAATCGTGGCACAGGTCGCCAAGGAGCTTGGCATCCTGACCGTTGCGGTCGTGACCAAGCCGTTTCTGATGGAAGGCGGCAAGCGCATGCAAATTGCGGAACACGGCATCTCTGAACTCGGCAAGTACGTCGACTCACTGATTACGATTCCGAACGAAAAGCTGCTGCAGGTACTGGGCGGCGAGACGACCTTGCTGGATGCGTTCCGGTCGGCCAACCAGGTACTGCAAGGTGCGGTACAGGGAATCGCCGAATTGATTACACGCCCGGGCCTGATCAACGTCGACTTTGCCGATGTCCGGACTGTCATGTCAGAAATGGGTATGGCGATGATGGGTTCCGGTCTTGCATCGGGTGAAGATCGTGCACGTGAAGCAGCAGAAGCAGCAGCATCGAGTCCGCTTCTCGAAGACATCAACTTAAAGGGTGCCAACGGTATCCTGGTAAATGTCACTGCGGGAATGGATCTTTCCATCGGCGAGTTCCAGGAAGTGGGCAACACCGTCAAGGAATATGCGTCTGAGAATGCCACCGTGGTCGTGGGCACCGTAATCGATCCGGACATGACGGACCGCATTCGAGTAACCGTTGTTGCCACCGGTTTGGGTCAGCAGGCTACGAACGCTGATTCGCCAATGCGCATCGTGCGCAAGCCGGCGACGCAGACCGAACCGAACTACCAAACGCTCGACAAGCCGACCGTGCAACGTCAACGAGCCGTGGGCGATGGTCTGGAAGGCAGTGGTTTGCAGGAAGAGTTGCTGGACATACCGGCATTCCTGCGCCGCCAAGCTGACTAGACCATGGACGGTCTGTGCCGCGCAGCGCTGAACGCGCGAGAGCGGCGAAGACCAGGGTCGGTCTGAAGGCGATCGGTATCGGGCAGTCTGACGCCCGGGGCAGGGTCACTCCGCTAGCCGGTCCGGATGAATCCGGACCGGCGACCTGATTGACCCCGGCGTCAGACTTCTCGACTGGTTTGATCAACCAGCCGTATGTAGCTGAAATAATGCAGCTTTAGCGTTTTTTTACAGGACTGTGATAATCTTCCGCCCGAAATGCTTAGACAACGCACACTAAAGACAACCATTCGCGCCACCGGCGTTGGACTGCACTCCGGCGAAAAGGTCTACATGACCTTGCGCCCGGCGGCGGCAAACACCGGTATTGTGTTTCGTCGCGTCGACCTCGAAGACCCGGTGGACATCAAGGCGGATCCGCGGCTGGTGGGTGAGACGATGCTCGGCACGACGCTGGTACACGAGGGTGTCAAGGTCGCCACCGTTGAACACCTCATGTCGGCCCTGGCCGGACTCGGCATCGACAACCTGCATATTGATTTGTCGGCCCCTGAAGTACCGATAATGGATGGCAGCGCAGGGCCTTTCGTTTTCCTGTTGCAGTCGGCCGGAATTGAAGAGCAGAACGCGGCGAAGAAATTCATTCGCATTAAGAAAAAAGTTCGCATTGAAGACGGCGACAAGTGGGCGGAGCTGCATCCGTTCAATGGTTTCAAAGTTAATTTTGAAGTGTATTTCAATCACCCCGTTTTCAATAAGCTGAGCCAGAGTGCGACGATCGATTTTTCGTCGACATCGTTTCTCAAGGAAGTCAGTCGTGCCCGAACATTTTGTTTTCTGCGCGATGTCGAAGCGCTGCGTGAACGCAACCTGACGCTGGGTGGTAGCATGGACAATGCGATCGTGCTCGATGACTATCGGATACTGAATGAAGATGGATTGCGTTACGCCAATGAGTTCGTGATTCACAAAATTCTGGATGCCATCGGCGATGCTTACCTGCTGGGTCACAGCCTGATTGGCGAATTGCGTGCCTACAAGTCCGGACATGACCTGAACAATAAATTGTTTCGCGCGATGCTCGACGACAAAACAGCCTGGGAAGAAGTAACCTTCGAGGACTCCCGGAAAGCGCCAATTTCCTACGCCACACCCGCGTACGCCTGAGACTCAGGCCTGGCTGACCGTGACCCGGCAGCTGCTGGCTTCGATGCCGGCACGGCGGGCCGCAGCCAACAGCTTGTCCGCCTCGTAGCGCAGCCGGGATGCCCACGCCGATGACGCGCAAATCACCACCATTTCGCCATTCTCCCGGATATTTGCGGCAACAATGGCGGCGCGGTCGGAGTCCGGCAAAGATTTGCACAGAATGTCCGTCAGCTCGCCCATCCGTCGGGCGCGGCTGATAAGGTCGCCTAAGTCCCCGTCAGTACTGGGGTTTAGCAGGTTTTCGAGCTTCTTAGAGGGCATAAAATGTGACGCAGTTGGCGCTTTTTCCCCTCCCGGAGTGACACCGGTCACCGTTCCCGCGGGGCCGCCTTGTAATGATTTCTGACATTATGCATATTGTTGCACACGACAAAGGCAAACTCGCTGAAAGGCGGGGGCGCAAAACCACCGGTCTAAGGGAGCTTTTCCTAAGGCAGCGGGGCTACCGAATTGAGCAGGGACAGCAAGTATATAACAACGCGAATAAGCGGCCGCGGGCTTAACTCCTGCGTTGCCGCGACTTGCAATGATTCGATGCGATCTGATCAGACGCGTCCGGGATATTAAGACATGAATGTAGTTATTTTCGGCAAGGGGTTTGGTTCGCCCCGGCAATATCACCTGACCGGCCTTAGCGCAGGATCAGCTATTGCGACAATTGCCGGACTGATTATCGGTGCGGGATTTTTAGCCGGATCCTGGTATGCCGAACAAAACGGTGCCGGCATCAGCACCAGTGAACTAGAAAAACTGACCGGTGAACTACAGCAACAACGCGATCATATTGAAACGATTCGCCAGGAAAACGAAGACACACTGGACGCGCTGTCGATCCGTATTGCACAGATGAACGCGCACGTCATTCGGCTTGATGCGCTCGGCCGGCGCCTCACTGACATGGCCGAGATTGATGACGGCGAATTTGACTTTGACTCTGTACCTGCTATCGGTGGTCCGGAAGAACCGATGGCTGTCGTGCCAAACCTCGCGATGCCGGATATGCTGGAAGCGATGAATCACCTCGGTGCCCAGCTCGACGACCGCGAGGCCCAGCTCGATGTGCTCGAAAGCGTGCTCATGAATCAACAACTGAAGGACCGCGTGTATCCGCAAGGCAGGCCGGTCGGAGCAGGCTGGATTTCATCGTATTTTGGCAAGCGTACCGATCCGTTCACCGGTAAGGCGGCGAATCACACCGGTATTGATTTTGCGGGTAAGAACGGTGCCGAGATCATTGCAGTCGCTGACGGCGTAGTGACCTGGTCAGCGGACCGATATGGCTACGGCATCATGGTGGAAATCAATCACGGTTCGGGCTACTCCACACGCTATGCGCACAATTCGGAAAATCTCGTGGCAGTGGGCGACGAAGTGAAGAAAGGCCAGGTCGTCGCGCTGATGGGCGAGACTGGACGCGCAACCGGTCCAAACCTGCATTTCGAGGTCCTGCACAATGGCAGCCGGGTCAATCCGGTGAAGTTTATCCGCGACGCCGCCAAATAGTCCTGTATCACCCCGCCTGAATTAGTGCGCTGTCAGTGCGCCGAGGTCCTTGTGATCGTGTTTTTTGCCCATAAATCGCCACATTCGATTCTAAATAGCCCCGCGAAACCTTAGAATAGCGGCCTTCGTTTGACCGGACCCAGGGAGCCTCTGTGGCCAATTTCCTGACACGCATATTTGGCAGTCGCAATCAGCGACTGGTGCGTCAGTACGCAAAAACCGTAAAAGCTATCAATGACATGGAAGCCGGCTTGCAGGCGCTCGATGATGCAGCGCTGCGGGCCAAGACGGACGAGTTAAAGCAACGTAACAGTGACGGCGAGACGCTCGATGCTCTGTTGCCGGAGGCTTTCGCCGTCGCGCGAGAAGCATCGGTGCGCACGCTGCAGATGCGGCCGTTTGACGTGCAGCTGATCGGCGGCATGGTCCTGCACGATGGCAATATTGCCGAGATGCGGACCGGTGAGGGCAAAACCCTGATGTCGACGCTGCCGGCGTATCTCAATGCGCTGAGCGACGACGGCGTGCATATCGTCACAGTCAACGAATACCTTGCGCAGCGCGATGCCGACTGGATGCGTCCGATCTACGAGTTTCTGGGTCTGACCGTTGGCGTATCGAAAAGCGGCCAAACCCCGGAGGAGAAGCGCGCCGCCTATCAATGCGACATCACCTATGCGACCAACAATGAGCTTGGGTTCGATTACCTGCGCGACAACCTGGCATTCTCTACCACGGACAAGGCGCAACGAATGCTGAATTTTGCGATCGTCGATGAAGTGGATTCTATTCTCATCGACGAAGCGCGTACGCCATTAATTATTTCCGGGCCCGCGGAGTCGAGCACAGACCTGTATACGCAGATCAACAAGCTGATTCCGAAGCTGTCACGGCATGTGGAGTCCGAAAACCCGAGCAACTTCGATATTCCGGCGAATCGCGTGCTTGTCGCCGGTCAATCCGACGAGGAATTGTCCCTTGAAGAGGCCGTACGCCTGGCTGAGGAAAATGACGCTGACCTCGTGATGAACGACCTCGAGGGAAAGCTTGCGCATTGTGAACTGGCTGCGCGTGGTGACTATATCGTTGATGAAAAGGCCAAACAGGCACATCTGACGGAGGAAGGGCACAGCCGAATCGAGCCAATGATGGCGAAAGCCGGACTACTTGCAGAAGGCGAGAGCCTGTATGACGCCGGCAATATCAAGTTGCTGCATCACCTGAATTCGGCATTGCGCGCGCATGCGATGTATCAGCGCGATGTCGATTACATCGTTAACAACGGCGAAGTCGTTATTGTCGATGAGTTTACCGGGCGCACGATGCCGGGCCGTCGCTGGGGTGACGGCTTGCACCAAGCGGTAGAAGCGAAAGAAGGTGTCGCGATCAAGCAGGAGAACCAGACGGTCGCGTCGATAACTTTCCAGAACTATTTCCGCCTCTACAACAACCTGTCCGGCATGACCGGTACCGCTGACACGGAAGCATTCGAGTTTCAGTCGATTTACGGTCTCGAAGTTGTTGTGATCCCGACGCACAAACCGATGATTCGCGATGACCAGCCGGACCTCGTGTACCTGACCGAGAAAGACAAGTTCGAAGCCATCATCGAGGATATTGTTGATTGTAGTGAGCGTGGGCAACCGGTGCTGGTGGGTACGACCTCTATTGAAGCGTCCGAGTTATTGTCGTCGCTGCTGAAGAAGCAAAACATCAAGCACCAGGTGCTGAACGCGAAACAGCATGAGCGTGAAGCACAAATCGTACAGAACGCGGGCCGCCCTGGCGCGATTACGATCGCGACCAACATGGCGGGGCGTGGCACCGATATCGTGCTTGGCGGAAGCCTTGACGCCGCACTGGAAGAAGCCGGAGAGGACGCGGATACGGCAGCGATTGAGGCCGATTGGCGGCAGCGTCACGAGCAGGTGCTGGAAGCGGGTGGTCTGCATATTATCGGTACCGAACGCCACGAATCGAGACGCATCGACAACCAGTTGCGAGGCCGATCCGGTCGCCAGGGCGATCCGGGGTCAAGCCGTTTCTACCTGTCGATGGAAGACACACTGATGCGCATTTTTGGCGATCCCGAGCGCACCAAGCGGCTTCTGTCCCGTGCTGGCATGCGCGAGGGTGAGGCGATTGAGAGCAAGCTCCTGTCGCGGCAAATCGAGCGTGCGCAACGCAAGGTGGAAGCGCACAACTTCGATATTCGCAAGAATCTTCTGGAGTATGACGACGTCGCGAATGACCAGCGCAAGGTGGTTTATCACCAGCGCGCCGAATTGATGGATGCCGACGAGATCGAAGAATCGGTCGTCGCCATCCGCGAAGAGGTGGTTGCCGAAACGGTGCAGCAATACATCCCGATGGGCAGCCTGGACGAGATGTGGGATGTCGATGGACTTACCAAGGTCCTGGAAGCCGATTTTGGTGTTCAGGCGGACATCGCCGCCTGGGTTCGTGAAGATAAAACTCTGAATGCGGAGGCTATCGCCGAGCGTTGCGTCACTGAGGCACAAAAGGCCTACGCAGCCAAAACGGCCCGTATCGGGCCGGAACTGATGCGCGGGGTCGAAAAGCAGGTCATGCTGCGTCAGCTCGATCATCACTGGAAGGAGCATCTTGCAGCGATGGATCACCTGCGTCAGGGAATCGGGCTGCGCTCTTATGCGCAAAAGAATCCAAAACAGGAATACAAGCGCGAGGCGTTTGAAATGTTCGGCGTCATGCTGGAGCAGGTCAAGCACGACACGATCAGTATTCTGTCACGCATTCGTATTCAGAGCGAAGATGACCTGAACGAGATGGCACAACGCAAACAGGCTGAAGACAAAATGAAGTTTCAGCACGCCGATGCATCAGCGCTCGCTACAGCGCCGCAGGCTGGCCAGCCGCCACAACAGGCGGCGCAACCGCAGGGTGCGCCGGCGGCCACGGCCACACCGTTTGTGCGTGGTGAACGTAAAGTAGGTCGCAACGAGCCTTGTCCATGTGGGTCTGGCAAGAAATACAAGCAGTGCCACGGCAAGTTGAACGCATAGCAGGCAAATATGGAGCACTTCGATGTTGCCGCAGGAATACTCTGCGACGCCAAGGGACGGGTATTGATCGCCGAACGACTCGGTGACGGTCCGTTTCACGGCATGTGGGAATTTCCGGGAGGCAAGATAGCGCCAGGCGAGTCCGCCGAACGTGCGTTGTCACGTGAATTGGCGGAAGAACTGGGCATCGAGGTGACCGAAAGCTCGTCCTTTATGAATTTGCGGCACCACTACGATGATCGCATTGTCAGCATCGAGTTTTTTATTGTCAGTCGCTGGAACAGCGAGCCGGTAGGGCGCGAAGGGCAGGAATTGCGTTGGGTTCCGTCGGAGTTTCTCGACGCCGATGAGTTGCTACCGGCCGATAGTCCGGTTGTCGAGGCCTTGCAGCAGCGGCATTAGAATCGGCAGTCGCGAACTAACAGATTGCGATATGAAACGGCACATCGTTTCCGGTTTGCACTGCGCGCTGGTCAACATCCGACCATTCAAGAAAGCGCACGGTAAACCGATGTTGGCTGCCGCTGATTTCGGGGAACAGTTCGGAATTCTGCGGCAGGCTCACACGTAGCAGCCGGCAGTTGGCATCTTTTGCCATGTTGTGCTGATACATGCCACCAACGGCGAGTTGTTTTTTCGGTTGCGCACTTTCGCGGATGAGCCAAAGCACTTCACTGACGCCATCACACAAGGGCCGGATTGCCTGTATCCAGGAGTCCATATCCTGTTGCCGGCGTGCGATCGGTTGCCGCAACCAGTGGCTGTACTCCGGTAGATCGAATTCGCAAGTGCCGCCTGGAATGGCGCTGCGATGCTTGATTGCATTCAGGAAATGACTGTCCTTGAGTGGCTGCAGATAGCTGGTACCAATGGACGAAATTTCTTCCCGACTCGTTGCCAGATTGTGCATCAGGCTGCCGAGGCGTCCGCCGTCTACACCGGCGTGGCTCTGGAAGCGCTCGAGCGCATTAACCTGGTGATCGAGCTCATTTAGCACTTCGCTGCGAACATCGCCGCGCGACAGGATGGCGAGAATTTCCAGCAATGTCGAAATCGTCGCGCGGGTCGCGTAATCGTCATCGCGCTCACTATTGCGGAGCATCGGATGGTAGAGAAATTCGAGTCTCAGGAAAGTCCGCATGCGTTCCGAGAGCGGCTGCTCGTAGTGTGCGACAGCCGCTGCCGGTTTGGCGCGTATTTTTCCAGCAGGTTCTGACATCGGGTTATTTTGCGCTACCTTAAGTTGCGTAGCAAATATGCGCGACTGGTCGATATTAAAGTCCGGGTCTGCGGGCTAGAATACGGGCCCGAAATGGACAAAGACCAGGTTATTGAATAGCAACCCAATTTTGCGTTATTTCGACCGATCGCCGTCACTAATCGTGGGATTTTGCTGGTGTGCGCTGCTGGCGACAGCCGTTTTTGCCTACTGGCCGGGCCTGGCCGGGCCATTTGTTTTCGATGATTTCGCGACCCTCGAAGCGCTCGGCTACAACGGGGCGGTCACAGACTGGCAGACATTCAAGCAATTTGTGTTCGGCGGAATCGCAAGCCCAACGGGGCGGCCGGTTTCGATGCTGAGTTTCCTGATCGACGCAAATACCTGGCCTGCAGAGCCTCAGCCATTCAAGCGCAGCAACCTGGTGATTCACTTGCTCAACGGCAGTCTGCTTGGGCTGTTAACCTATCGATTGCTAGTCCTGCGCGCTTTTGAGCGCAAGGATGCCATCCAGATTGCTATTGTCTGTGCTGGCATCTGGTTGCTGCATCCGTTGCTTGTGTCGACAACATTGTACGTCGTCCAGCGCATGGCTGAGTTGTCGGCACTCTTTGTATTTTCCGGCATGCTCGCCTACGTCAAGGGCCGGTCGATGTTGCAGTCGCAGCCGCGTCGGGCGTACGCCATTATGGGCGGGTCAATAATTGTATTTACATGCGTCGGTATCCTGGCAAAAGAAAACGCCGTTCTTTTGCCATTACTTGTCGGGGTTGTTGAATTAACAATCTACAACGGACGAGCCGCAAGTCCCGGTGTGCTGGATCGCCGATTCAGCGCAGTATTTTTTGTGCTTCCGGCCCTCAGTATCGTCAGCTACCTGGTGTACTCAGCCGCGAGCAAGGACTTCTTTGTTGCTGTCGCGCCGCGCGACTTCAGTTTGTACGAGCGATTACTAACCCAGCCCCGAGTGCTGTTCGACTACTTGTATCACTGGGCTGTACCCGGCTTGTATACGACCGGTGTATTTCAAGATCACTTCATACATTCAAAGGCCTTGTTTTCGCCATTATCGACGGTGCTGAGTTTGAGTTTCCATGTATTGCTGATCTCTATCGCGGTCCTATGGCGACGGAAACAGCCAATTGTGGCGTTGGCAGTATTGTTTTTTTACGTTGCTCATTTAATGGAGTCGACGACGCTTAATCTCGAACTTTATTTCGAGCATCGCAACTACCTCCCGGCCAGTTTCTTATTCTTGCCCGTCGCGGTTTTTGTACACCAGAAATTCGGGGGGCGAGCATTTGTGGCTGCGTCGATTCTGGTACTCGCCTTGCTGACTGGCTATACCCGGAGTTCAGCGAATACCTGGAGCGACTTCCCGAGTATGGTCACGGCGTCGGCACAAAATGCGCCCACTTCCGCGCGGGCGCAAGCTGACTACGCAAACATGTTGTTCAATGCCGGCCGCTACGAGGAGTCCGTTCAGGTTCTCGACAACGCCATACGCAATATCCCGAGTGACAGGCCGCACCTGCTGCTGAGCCAGCTTACGATTCTTTGTCGCCTCAATATGCTCAGTGAAGCTGAATTCAACAGCGTTTCCGGGCGCTTGTCGCGAACTGTTTATGATCCACGGCTGATGAGTATTTACTATGAGTTCGTAAGCTCGGTTACGAATCAGGGTTGTAAGGCGGTTGCATTACCCGAATTGCGCAACATGTTCGTCGACATGCTTGCGATTGAAGCGAACGCAGAGCGCGGTTCAATTCGGAACACGCAGATTCGATATTTTATTGGCATCATCGATATCTACGACAACAACCTCGCTCGCGGCATCGAATCTTTCAACGAAGTGCTTCAGGCAGCACCCGCCGCACACACTGCTTTCAACATGGCGAAACTACTCGCATCCAATGGCTATTATGAAGAGGCACTGAAGTTCTCGGCACGAGCACGTTCGGAACTGTCCAGGCACCGGGAAAGTATTGCACCGTCGACGCGAACGAGTGAAAGCGAAATCAGGGATTTCGAATCGCAGGTGCGAATCGACCAACAACGGCTCCCGGACTCTGGCGGGAAATAAAGTGGTGGCCTCAATCGATTTTTCACAGAGTTTGATGTTCCGAATTTGTTGCTGCGTGCTGCTCGCCGCCGTCGCGACAGCGTATTGGCCCGGGTTGGCCGGGCCATTCGTCCTCGATGATTTTGGCAGTATTGCGGCGCTCGGCTCACGGGGCGGCGTGGTCGACTGGGAAACATTCAAGGCGTTCGTTTTTTCAGGCAATAGTGGCCCAACCGGTCGGCCGCTTTCGCTTTTGACGTTCCTGCTTGATGCGAACAACTGGCCGGCCGAGGCCTGGCCCTTCAAACGCACCAACCTGGTGATTCATTGTCTGTGCGGCGCCTTCCTCGGTTTGCTGATTCGAGAGATTCTGTTGGCCCTGCAGTATGATCGCAGCGCGGCTCGCTGGCTCGCAATTGCTGCCGCCGGCATCTGGTTACTACATCCGTTCCTGGTATCGACAACCCTGTACATCGTGCAAAGAATGGCGCAGCTGACAGCGCTGTTTTCATTCGTCGGTCTGCTGGTCTATATCCGCGGTCGCGTCCAGCTGCCGCAGAATCCGCGTCGAGCTTACCTGTTGATGTCATCGGGCATTGCCGTGTTTGGGCTGCTGGCAACGCTGTCAAAGGAAAACGGCATTTTATTGCCGTTACTGGTCGCAGTTGTCGAGATCACAGTGATCGCAAGCCAGCATGAACGATTCGGCAAACTCAATCGGTATTGGGCCGCACTATTCCTGGTTGCCCCGGCACTCGTGGTCTTTGGCTACCTGGGCGGGCAGTTCTTCCGGAATGATTTTTTCGACATCGTGCCGCCGCGGGATTTCAGTATTTATGAACGCCTGCTTACCGAGTCGCGGATACTCATAGATTACTTGCAACACTGGTTCCTGCCGAAGCTGTATACAACCGGCGTGTTCCAGGATCATGTTCTGAAGTCGAGCGGCATTTTGTCACCCGTGACTACCCTGCTTGCGGTGATCATTCACGTGGTGTTGCTTGCTACAGCTATCGTTCGGCGACGGCGCTGGCCGGTGTTTGCGCTGGCCATATTGTTTTTCTATGCAAGTCACCTGCTCGAGTCGACTGTGGTCAACCTCGAGTTGTACTTTGAACACCGCAATTATCTCGCTACTGGCTTTCTGTTCCTGCCTTTGTTGATCGTACTGCAGCGCAAGGTCCGCATTCCAGTATTCGCACTGATCTGTGTCGCTATGCTTGTTTTGCTCGGCAGCTTTACCCGCTACTCGGCAAGTATTTGGTCAACGTTCCCCAGCATGGTCGAAGCCTCTGCGCACAAGGCCCCGACGTCGGCGCGCGCCCAGGCTCAGTATTCAGTATTGTTGTACAACGCCGGCAGACAGGCGGAGTCTGTCGAGGTCCTGAACAAGGCGATTGAAACCATCCCAGGTACACAGCCCCTGCTGCTGGTGAATCGCCTGGTGACGCTGTGTGAATTAAACCAATTGACCGCTGTTGATCTCGACAGGGAGATCGAAGCGCTGGCTACAGTTGCCTACGATTCAAGAATGATCAGGGTGTATTCACGATTGGCAGGCAGCATTGTCAATGACAAGTGCCCGCGAATATCCATCGCGCAACTTAACAAATTGTTCAGAGCAATGTTGCACGAGCCAGGGGAGCTTGCGGAGGACTCGCTGGAATACTCGCAAGTTCAATATCTGATTGGTTTTGCATACGCCCATAGCGGGCAGCCCGCGGCAGCGGTAGAAGCTTTTTTGAAGTCATTGGCGGCGCGGCCCGGCGCAAGCCACGCGATGCAAATGGCTGCTGTACTGGCATCGGCTGAACACGGTGACGAAGCGCTGCAAATATCGGACATCGCGCTGGCAGAACTGCAGCAAGCAAATCGCAATTTGCTGGGTGTTGCGCCGGTCAGCGAATCCGATATTCGAATTTTTCAGGAAACCGTGCGTGAGGACATCAGGGTCCGGCAAGCGCCTGGTACTTTGAGTGAAGCTGATTGACCTGCTCTTCGAGTTGCGATAAATCCTGATCGTTGTTGATGACATCGTCGGCAATCGCCAGGCGTTGTTCACGACTCGATTGTGCCGCGAGAATTCGCCTTGCATCGTCACGGGTTCCCGCGTCTCGCTTTATCAATCTTTCGATTTGGGTTTCTTCACGACAATCGACAACGAGAACGCGATCCACGAATTGCAGCAACGGCGAGCCAACGAGCAGTGGAACAGCGATGATCTGATAATCACCTTTCGTGGTCTGCGACCGACGGCGAACTTCGTCACCAATTCTTGGGTGCAAAATCGCTTCGAGTCTCTCGCGTGCGTGGCTGTCACAAAAAATCAGCTTGCGCATTGCGGTGCGGTCGAGCATTCCTGACTCGTTTATGACACTGTCGCCGAAGTGCGCATGGATTTCGTTGAGCGCGGGTTTGCCAGGCTCGACGACGTCGCGTGCAATGATGTCGGTGTCGATAACAGGCACGCCGTGAGCGGCGAACAGGTTGGCGACCGTTGTCTTGCCGCTGGCAATGCCGCCGGTCAGGCCGACTTTGAAGGGACTGGTTTCCGCGACCTGCTGCTTCAAAACATCAGGTCAAGGTAAGTATTCTTGATGGATTCGCCCCAGATCATAGTGACCCAGCCAGCGGCAGCCAGGTAAGGTCCGAATGGAATCGGTATGTTCCGGTCGCGGCCACGGGCGGCGATCATAATGATATTGAATACTGCGCCGACGACCGCCGACATCATGATTATCATGGGCAGCTGCTGCCAGCCCAGCCAGGCGCCCAGGGCTGCGAGCAGCTTGAAGTCGCCGTAGCCCATACCATCCTTGCCGGTGACCAGCTTGAATGCCCAGAAAACGCTCCACAAAGACAGGTAGCCGGCCATTGCGCCGACGATCGCGTCTTTTGGACTGATGAAGAGCGTCTGTGCACCGGCCAGCGGATGATAAAGGCTCATCGCCAGGCCGATCCACAACAACGGGTAGACGATCGAGTCGGGTATCAATTGCGTATCGGCGTCGATCATCGTGATGACGATCAGGAACAACGTCAATATGATCGCCAATACGGCTTCCCACCCGGGGCCGAAATGCCAGGCACAGAATCCGGCCAGCAATGCCGTCACAAACTCGACCATCGGGTAGCGCGGAGAAATGGCCGACTTGCAGTTTGCGCAGCGGCCGCGGAGCACCAGGTAGCTAATGACCGGTACATTTTGCAATGCTGTGATAAGCGCCCCGCAGGATGGGCAGCGCGACCGCGGCATCACAAGGTCAAACCGGCCCTCGGGCAGATCCTGCTCCGGTGGCGTATTGACCAGTTCATTGGCTTGCTCGCGCCATTCCCGTTCCATCATCACCGGCAGGCGATAGATGACGACGTTTAAAAAGCTGCCGATGAGCAGCGTGAATGCAAAGACGACAGAGATAAACAACGGGGCGGACTCGGTGAGCAAGTCAAGCATTAGTCATCTCCAGCAAAAACGGCGTCCGGAGTGTCCTCCGAACGCCGTGCATTTGCAAACCGTCGCTGTGGCCTATACAACTGCGCCGAGCTTGAATATAGGCAGGTACATGGCGACTACCAGGCCACCAACCAGTATGCCCAGAATGGCCATGATCAGGGGCTCCAGCAAGCTGGACAGGTTATCGACCGCGTCGTCGACGTCGGCCTCATAGAAGTCGGCTACCTTGCCGGACATTTCGTCCAGCGAACCCGATTCCTCACCCACCGCGATCATCTGAATCACCATATTCGGAAACAGGTCGGTATTTTCCATGGCAACCTGCAGGCGTTGACCGGTCGCGACTTCGTCGCGCATTTCCATGACACCCGTTTCATAAACAATATTACCGGTTGCTCCGGCGACAGACTCGAGTGCCTCAACCAATGGCACACCTGCAGCGAACATGGTCGACAACGTTCGCGAATAGCGCGCGATGGCCGCCTTTTGCAGAATTGGGCCAATGATTGGCGACTTCAGCATCATCCTGTCAAGGAAGTGCCGAAACGGCCGTGAGCGCTTTTGGAAATACAGGAAACTGGCAACACCGGCACCCATCACGAGCACAATGATGAACCCTTTTTGTCTGACAAAGGCGGACAAATCGATCACCATGCGGGTGAAGGTCGGCAAGTCCGCACCAAATCCCTTGAAGAGATCTTCGAAGGATGGAATGACGAAGATCAGCAGGATCGTGGTTACAACGAACGCGACCACAAGTACGGCAGCCGGGTAGGTCAGTGCCTTCTTGATCTTTTTCTTGATCGCTTCCGTTTTTTCCTTGTAGGTTGCGATCTTGTCCAGCAGTGTTTCCAGTGCACCGGCTTGTTCACCGGACTCAACCAGGTTGACAAACAGGTCATCAAAATACAGAGGTTGTTTGGCCAGCGCTTCCGCCAGGGAGCTACCGCCTTCGACATCGGCCTTGATGGACAGGATAAGTTTTTGCATGGCCGCGTTTTCGTGGCCATTGCCGACGATTTCAAAGGCCTGAACGAGCGGAATACCCGCCGCAAGCATGGTTGCGAGCTGGCGGCTGAAAATCGAGATATCGCCGGTGGTGATCTTGCCGCCACCGGAAAACAGGCCTTTGCTCTGTTTCTTGATGCGCGTTGGCACAACGCCCTGACGGCGCAGGTCGGCACGGACCTGTTTCTCGTCATTGGCGAGGCTCTTGCCCTTGATTTTCTTGCCGTTCCGGTCGGTTCCTTCCCACACAAAAGGCGTATTGCTTACTACTGCTGTCTCAGCCATCTTTATCGTCCGTTAGTCGCCAAACCCTGCGATTATCTACTCAGTGTTATTTACTCAATGGTAACCCGGTTGACCTCTTCAAGGCTGGTAACCCCGTCCTTGACTTTGTTCAAACCGGCCCGTCGCAAATCGATGACCCCTTCCTCGGCCGCCTGATCCGCGATCTGCATCGCGTTGCCGCCTTCCATAATGATTCGGCCCATGGCTTCAGAAACTTCCATCACCTGGAAGATGCCCAGTCGGCCCTTATATCCGGCATTGCAGGACTTGCAGCCCTTCGGCCCGAAGATTGTCAGGCCGGCGTCGATTTCTTGTTCGGTGAAGCCCTCTTTTTGCAATGCTTCCTTGGGAATGTCGCGAACTTCCTTACAACTGTCACAGAGCCGTCGCGCGAGTCGCTGCGCGATAATCAGGCTCACCGAGGTGGCAATTGCATAGGGCTTGACGCCCATGTCGACCATACGGGTCAGCGTTTTCGGTGCGTCATTGGTATGCAGTGTCGACAAAACCAGGTGACCGGTCTGCGCGGCCTTGATCGCGATCTCGGCGGTTTCGAGGTCGCGAATCTCGCCCACCATGATCACATCCGGATCCTGGCGCAGAAAGGCTTTTAACGACGATGCGAACGTCAGCCCGACCTTTGGGTTGACGTTGACCTGGTTGATACCCGGCAGGTTGATTTCAGCCGGGTCTTCGGCCGTCGAGATATTGCGGTCTTCAGTGTTGAGAATATTCAGCCCGGTGTACAGAGAAACCGTCTTACCGGAGCCGGTCGGGCCAGTGACGAGAATCATGCCGTATGGCTTGGCGAGGTGTTTCTCGTACATCTCCCGCTGGTGGTCTTCATAGCCGAGCATTTCGATGCCGAGTTTCGCACTCGATGGGTCCAGAATTCGTAATACGATTTTCTCACCGAACAATGTCGGGCAAGTGTTCACGCGAAAGTCGATTGCGCGATTCTTCGACAGGCGCATTTTGATACGGCCGTCCTGCGGTACGCGGCGCTCGGCAATATCCATGCGCGACATGACCTTCAGGCGGGCACAGACCTTGTTCGCCAGGATTACCGGCGGTTTCGCCACTTCCGACAGCACGCCGTCGAGGCGTGTACGGACGCGGAATACCTTTTCATAGGGTTCGAAGTGTACGTCGGAGGCGCCACGCTTGATCGCATCGAGCAACACCTTGTTGACAAAACGTACGACCGGCGCATCTTCAACATCGTCTCGTTGATCGTCGTCGGGTTCATCATCTTCGCCAGAAACGTCGAGGTTTTCGAGATCGAAATCGTCGTCGTCGTCCAGACCCGACATGCTGGTATCAACTGCCTCAATGGCTTTCGTGATGCGTTCTTCGAGCTTGTCCTGCTCGACGACGACCGGATCGACACGCAGGCTGGTCGCGAACTTGATGTCGTCGATAGCCTGCAGGTTGGTCGGATCTGAAATCCCGAGGAAAATTCGCTGGCCGCGTTTAACCAGCGGCAGAACGCGATGTTTGTCGATCAGTTTTTGATCCACCGCGCGAACCACGTCCAGGTCGATTTCGACGGCGTCGAGATCCAGCAATGGCACGCCGAATTCGTGCGATGCCGCAACCGCGATGGCCCGGGATTCGGCGAGCTCTTCGGTGACCAGGTAGGCAATCAATGATACGCGCGCGGCTTTCGCAGCTTCGGTGGCTTCCTGAAGCTGTTCTTCAGAAATAATACCGTCCTGGACCATGCGCCGGGGCAGGCCCGCGAGGTTTGTCTGTGAAGCCGTAGCCGCCATAGAGTTTACTGCTGTCGCGATTCTTTCAGCTTCACAGTCTCACTGATCCAAGTTCCCGATTCAACTGGATTTTGTGCTGCCGTTCACAGTTACGCGAATTGATTAAGTAAAATCATGAAAATCAACCGAAATAGCGCAGGATCGGCCTGTTTCCGGGCGTGCTGCGCGACTCAGGAGCGCTGGCCGGGATCGGTCCGCGGGTCGTTGATCGGCTACTGGCGGCAGCTGACCGGCATGTAACGTTCGGGCAGCGTGGAGGCGATGTACGATGCTGAATTGACGCCGCCATCGGTCAGCAATACGGCACCGCCGCCGGGCGCTGCCTCTGCACCGCATCGCCAGATGATACCGCCGCTGGGTAGCAGGTAGGGCGTATACGAAATCACGTTGCCGAAGACATCCGCGTGCACTGCGTTGCCAAGGGTAACGTCTATGCGTCCGTCGACGATATTGACTTGTGATACATAGGTGCCCTGGGTATCCGTGGCGGCCGCTGACAGGCCGGCATCGGCACGGGTTGCCGGTGGCGCACCGGTAAGATTGTAGGAATCAACTACGGCGAGTTTGGCGTTTGACGCCAGATTTAGCGCTTCGCCGACTTGTGCGCGGACGGTGTAGGTCTGGTAGGTCGACACAGCGAGCGAGGCGAGGATGCCGATAATCGCGATAACGATCATCAACTCGATCAGTGTGAAGCCTCGTTGGGTATTACAGTCGCCGTTTTGCATAGTCCGGTTCCAGTGCATTGCCACGAGTGGCAATGATGTGCGGTCGTTGCGCTTCGTCTAAAAAAAAAGCCCCGGCGGACCGGGGCTTTTAATCTAGCATAGCGCTATAGAAGCTGCGCCTGAACTATCGGCAAGTCGCCGGGCGATGCTTGGCATCAACCGTTCCTGATCCAGCCAGGCACTCCCAGATAACACTACCCTGTACAGTACGTGCTGACAGGAACAGTGTGTCGCCCGCCAGGTCAGCGTGAGCTCCAGCACCGTAAGTAATAACGATCTGTCCGTCGGCACCACCACCAGCGTCTACAGCAGACGTGTACTTACCGTTGATGTTGGCAGCAGGCGAAAGGCCAGCAGCTGTATTGTTGGTCGGGAAGGTGCCTCGGTCCATAACAAACTCACTGACAGCAGCTTTCGCGCCGCCTGCGAGCGTCAGGCCTTCAGATACCTGTGCGCGGATCGTGTAGTCCGAATAAGCCGGAATGGCGATTGCCGCCAGAATACCGATGATCGCAACAACGATCATAAGTTCGATAAGTGTAAAACCCTGTTGAATTTTCTTCATCTCTTCAATCTCCATGAATGTGAGAGTCGTGCCAGTTACAAACTAAACGGCAATAACGCCTGTACTTCAGGTATAAGCAAGCGCCGTGCCAAGTTTGTTGTGGCGACAGTAAGTATATGAATTAGTTAAAAAAGAAGGGCTAATCTAACAATAAATGGCGTCGTCAAAGGCTGACAAACGCGGGGCCGGATTGTCAGTTTTGGTCAAAACCTGACAATTTTTGTCAGTCTATGCCGAGCTTTTTGATGCGATAGCGCAATTGCCGGAATGAGAGCCCCAGAAGCTTTGCCGCCGCTGTCTTGTTATAGCGGGTTTTCTCCAGTGCCTCGACAATCGCCTGGCGCTGCACGTCTTCCACCTGGTCGCCGAGTTTACCGGACAAGGCCGATGGTCCGGGCGCCGTCTCGCTCATGTCGCGCATGTGCAGGTCCGATGGCTGGATAATGCCACTGGTACAGAGCGTCACTGCCCGCTCCAGCATGTTTTCAAGCTCGCGCACGTTGCCCGGAAAAGCATAGCCCAGCAGAGCATTGCGCGTGTCTTCGTGCAGAGACGCTGAGCTATCGAGCCGCGTGAGAATATGTTCGGCCAGCAACAGGATGTCGTCGCCGCGCTCGCGCAGCGCTGGAACGTGCAACTCGATCACATTAATGCGGTAGAAAAGATCCTCACGAAACTCGCCCTCGGCAACCATATCCGACAGCTTGCGGTGTGTTGCCGACAGGATACGCACGTCAACCGTTTCCTCTTTGGAGGCACCGACCGGGCGCACAGTCTTTTCCTGGATGACACGCAGCAGTTTGACCTGCATTGACAGCGGCAAGTCAGCGATCTCGTCGAGGAACAACGTGCCATCCCCCGCGCACTGAAACAGACCCGCTTTGTCGTTGATTGCGCCGGTAAAACTGCCTTTTCGATGACCGAAGAACTCGCTTTCCATCAATTCCGCCGGAATTGCCCCGCAGTTGACGGGGACGAACGGGCCGCTGGCCCGCGGGCCGCTGTCATGGATGAGTCGTGCCACCAGTTCCTTGCCGGTCCCGGATTCGCCGGAGATATGCACGGGTGCCTGGGAACGCGCGACCCGATCTACCATGCTGCGCAAATCCTGCATTTTCGGCGACTCGCCCAGCAGATTGGAATCATTCTGGACGGCCGTATCCACGCGTAGCGCGTTCTCGACGATATTGCGCAGGTTGGCGAGGTCGAGTGGCTTCGAAATAAAATCGAATGCCCCGAGTTTCAGGGCTTGTACCGCGGTTTCGACATTGCCGTGTGCCGTGATCACCGCGACCGGAAGATTCGGTGTGTTGCCTTGTATCCATTTGACGAGTTCAAGGCCATCGCCATCCGGGAGTCGCATGTCCGTCAGGCAAATATCGAAGCTGTGATTATCGAGCAGCGCGCGCGCACCCGCGACATCGCCGGCCGTTTTCGTTTCGACATCCATACGTGCCAGCGTCAGGCTCAGCAACTCACAAATATCAGGTTCGTCATCAACGATCAGGGCAAGCGTCGGCTTCATTCCACGTCCTGTGTTTCCCAGCGTTCGGGATCGGAAAATACGATACGAAAGATACTGCCCCCGCCGGGCCGGTCAAGGTGCACCAGCGTTGCCCGGTTCAATTCACATAATTCTCGCGAAATGTACAGGCCAAGGCCGGTGCCGCCGGAGCGCGCGGTAAAGAACGGCTCAAAAATCTTGTCGGCCATCTGGTTGTCGATGCCGAGACCACAATCCATGACCTCAATATAGGGCCGGCCCTGGCCCTGCAATCGGCCCGCGCCGATCTCGACCATGATGCCGCCGGTTTCGCTGGCGTATTTAACCGCGTTATCGCACAGGTTCCATAGCACCTGGTGAAGATGGCTGCGGTCCATGCGGGCCTCGATTTCGGCGCCAAATTCGCCCAGTTTGAGTTCTCCTTCCTGCAATTCGTGTGTGCGCGTAAATTCGTCAACGAAGTCCCGCAACAGTGCTTGCAGTTGCAAGCGCTCTGGCCGGCTGGATTCGCGTCGCGACAGCTGCAGCACATTGTCAATGATGTGGCTGACGCGGCTTGAGTGTGTGCGAATTATTTCTGTCAGGCGAATGTCGTCCTCGCCTAAAGCACTCGATTCGGCGAGTAACTGCGCCGCGTGACTCATCGCACCAACCGGATTTCGGATTTCATGCGCAATACTCGCGCTAAGGCGGCCCAGCGATGCCAGCTTCGATTGCTGTACCCGGGCGTTCAGCAGGCTGGCGTCTTCCAGGAATATCATGATTGGCCCCTGTCGCTGGCCGTCTTTGCCAAGCGGTGCCAGGTGCGCGGTAGCGCGGGTATTGTCGCCTTCCGTTATGACCGTAAATTCCGGGTGCGATGACAGCGTCGTATCGGCACGCCAACGAGTCACATAGTCCGCGAGCGGCTGAAATACTCTGAGCAGCGGTGTCCCGGTACGTGTGCTGTCGTCTGCGAGCCCGAGAAGCCGGGTTGCAGAGCTGTTGATCAGTCGAATTTCATCCTGGGCGTCGATAACGACAATACTCTCGCGCAGGTGCTTCACAATGTATTGATTCAGTTCCGAGAGGTTTTTTAAGTCAACGCCGAATTGCCGCGCCAGCGCCTCACTGGCCTGAATGCGCCGCGTCAACGGCTGCGCAGTCAATGCGATCGCAAAAATGATGGCGCTTAACAAACCGGCGGCAGGGTAATTCGGCTGCGCAGCCAGCCCGAGGATTTGCGTCAAAAGTTGTTGCCCGAGAATCGCAAATGTCGCTGTGGCCGCCATGATCGCTGCATTGCGAGGTGGTACAACGAGGCAGCCGGCCCCGACAAAAATAATCAGCAGGCCACCGATGCCACTCGCGATACCACTGCTGGCATGCATCAGCGACACGATGGCGAAAATGTCGACCAGCATTTGCACGGTCGCAAACGCGCCGATCTCAACCCAGTGCTTGCGGATGGCAATGGCCGATAACGCGGCGAAAACCATGTAGCCTCCGACGGTCAGCAAGTAAAGCGTCGGATTGGCATCGCCGAAAAATCGCGGGTCGGTGCGTACGAAAAACAGCACCAGCATCGTAATGCTGATAAACAGCCGAAATCCGTTCAGCGTACGCAGCACGCGCCAGCTCAGGTCCGGCTCTTCGATGGCCGTCTGTAACAGGGCGTCCCTGCTGCTGCGTAAGGTTTTTTTCAGCGACGCCTCGGTTTGTAGCTGATTCATCCGCGAATTGTAGACTGAATATGGACAAGGGTCGCGTAAACCTACAAAATACGGCGACATTTTCGCGGCATCGCGAAAGTCTCCTTTGCAATTAAAAGAAATCACATGAATCTTCACGAATACCAATCCAAACGATTGTTTGCGGACTACGGCATTGTCGTTCCGCGAGGCATACCGGCCGATACGGCTGATGCGGCCGTCAAGGCAGCGGAAGAGCTCGGCGGTGACCTGTGGGTCGTCAAAGCGCAGGCACACACCGGCGGTCGCGGTAAAGCGGGCGGCGTAAAACTGGCTAAAACGCTCGATGAGGTCCGCGAGTATGCGGACGAGATGCTCGGCATGACGCTGGTGACCTACCAGACTGGCCCGACCGGGTTGCCGGTCAATGTGGTCTATATCGAGGAGGGATCGCAGATCGATCGCGAGCTGTATCTCAGCATGCTGGTCGATCGCGAAGTCAGCCGCATATCATTCATCGCCTCGGCGGCTGGCGGCATGGATATTGAGAAAGTTGCCGCGGAGACGCCGGAAAAGATTTTCTCGGTTGCGGTACAACCGGATGCCGGTTTGCAGGACTACCAGGCGCGCCAGTTGGCGTTCGGATTGGGTCTGGACAAGAAGCAGATGCGGCAGTTCGGTGACCTGGTCAAGAAGCTGTACCAATTGTACCTGGATACGGATGCCAGCCTCATTGAAGTCAACCCGCTGATTACCAACACGGCGGGCGATGTGATTGCTCTTGATGGCAAGATCAACATCGACGGCAGTGCGCTGTTCCGGCAACAGAAAATTGCCGAACTTCGCGATCCGAGCCAGGAAGACGAAGCGGAGCGCAAGGCGGCAGAACATGACCTCAACTATGTATCGCTGGACGGCAATATCGCCTGCATGGTGAACGGCGCCGGACTCGCGATGGCGACAATGGACCTGATCAAATTGCACGGTGGCGATCCGGCTAACTTTCTCGATGTTGGTGGCGGTGCCACCGCTGAACGCGTGGCCGCCGCATTCAAGTTGATTCTGTCAAACGATAACGTAACGGCAATCCTGGTGAATATTTTTGGCGGTATTGTCCGTTGTGATCTCATCGCTGAAGGCATCATCAGTGCCGTGAAGGAAGTCGGTGTCGAAGTACCGGTCGTCGTGCGGCTGGAAGGCACCAATGTCAATAAAGGACGCGAGCTGCTGGCAAAGAGCGGACTCGATATCATCGCCGCCGAGGACCTTACCGACGCAGCCCGAAAAGCCGTTGCCTCGGCAGCCTGAGAGAAGTCTTAATGAGTATATTGGTTAACAAGAACAGCAAAGTCCTGTGCCAGGGAATTACGGGTAACCAGGGTTCGTTTCACACCGAGCAGTGCCTTGAGTATGGCACCCAGGTGGTCGCAGGTGTGACGCCCGGACGCGGTGGGCAGGAGCATATCGGTGTACCGGTATTCAATACGGTTCGCGATGCGGTTGGCGAGACCGGCGCCGATGTCAGCATGATCTACGTGCCGCCACCGTTCGCTGCCGATGCGATTCTCGAAGCAGCCGACGCCGGTGTCGGATTGATTGTTTGCATCACTGAAGGCATTCCGGTCAACGACATGGTCAAGGTAAAGTCGGCATTGCGCGACTACGATTGCCGGCTGATCGGGCCGAACTGCCCGGGAATTATTACTCCCGAAGAATGCAAAATCGGCATCATGCCCGGTTTCATTCATCAGAAAGGCCGCATCGGCGTTGTGTCTCGTTCCGGGACGCTGACGTATGAAGCGGTCTATCAGACGACCACCAATGGACTAGGGCAGAGCACTTGCATCGGTATTGGCGGCGACCCGGTTCGTGGCATGAATTTCATCGACTGCCTGGAATTGTTCCAGGAGGACCCGGACACCGACGGCATCATCATGGTCGGTGAAATCGGTGGCACCGACGAGGAAGCTGCCGCGGAGTTCATCCAGGACAAGGTCAGCAAGCCGGTCGTTGCCTATATCGCGGGCGTTACCGCACCTCCGGGAAAACGCATGGGACACGCGGGCGCAATTATTGCTGGCGGCAAAGGCACAGCCGACGACAAGTTTGCGGCGCTTGAAAAGGCCGGCGTTGCAACCGTTCGCTCCCCGGCGGAGCTGGGCTCGAAGATGAAGGAAATCATCGACTAACAGCCTGCGGACGGTCGGAGCATTGCGCATGGACCACTCTGTCAAAGTTGCATTGGCTCAGCTTGACCTGGCGGTTGGAGATGTTGCAGGCAATACGGCGAAGATCATCGAGTATGCCAATCGGGCGCGCGACGAGTTGCGCGCCGATCTGGTCGTGTTCCCGGAATTGAGTATTTGTGGCTATCCGCCGGAAGACTTGTTGTTCCACGCCGGGCTGCGCTACAAGGTCGAAAATGCATTGGCCGAAATTCGCGCTGCGGTCAATGGCATCGCGATCCTGATCGGCTTTCCGGAATATAAAGACGGCGACATTTTCAATTCCTGTGTCGTGTTTCGCGACACAAAAGTGCTTGCGCACTACCGCAAGATGCTGCTGCCCAACTACAGCGTTTTTGACGAGAAACGCTATTTCACCAAGGGCAGCACTGCCGCGGTCTTCAACCTCAACGGCATTCGCATTGGCCTGAATATTTGTGAGGACGTCTGGAGTGCGGCACCCATGCAGGCATCTCGTGCGGCCGGTGCTGAGTGCATTGTCGTCATCAACGGTTCTCCGTTCGAGTTAAACAGCCAGTCGCATCGTGAGGCCGAGGTTCGCAGCCGTATTGCCGAAAACCAGGTGCCGGTGGTCTACGTCAACATGGTCGGAGGCCAGGACGAACTCGTTTTCGACGGTGGTTCCTTTGTCATGGATGCAGCCGGAGAAGTCGGGGTCCGTGCACCGTCCTTCGAAGAGGGCCTCTTCCTGACTACGCTGCATGCCACGTCCAGCGGGGTGGAGCCCGAACGTGGCGACTGTGCGGACGAACCGGAAGACGACGCCAAGATATACAAGGCGCTGGTGACCGGTACGCGCGACTACATCAACAAGCACGGTTTCCCGGGTGTCATTCTCGGTCTCTCGGGCGGCATTGACTCGGCGCTGGTCGCCAGTATTGCCTGCGACGCGATCGGTGCGGACAAGGTTCGAGCAGTCATGATGCCGTTTCGCTATACGTCGACGATGAGCCAGGAAGATGCGGCCAAACAGGCAAGCCTGCTCGGTATTCGCTACGACGTAATTCCGATCGAACCCATCTACTCGGCGACCGTTGCACAACTGCAGCCGGTGCTGGGCGAACGTGAGCCGGACGCGACCGAAGAGAACATCCAGGCGCGCTGCCGGGGCCTGTTGCTGATGGCGATTTCGAACAAGACGGGACGCATGTTGCTGACAACGGGCAACAAGAGTGAAATGGCTGTCGGCTATGCGACGCTGTACGGCGACATGGCAGGTGGTTTCGCGCCGATCAAAGACTGCAGTAAAACGCTGGTCTACCGGCTGGCCCGGTATCGCAACACGCTGGGCGGCGTGATTCCGGAGCGAGTCATCACGCGTGAGCCCTCGGCGGAGCTCAGGCCGGATCAGAAGGACAGCGATTCGCTGCCCGATTATGACGTGCTTGACCCGATCCTCGAAGCCTTCATCGTCGACGACCTTTCGGTTGCGGAAATCATGGAGCGAGGCTATGACCGGGACACGGTCACGCGCATTCTCGAAATGGTGAAACGCAACGAGTACAAGCGTCGTCAGGCGCCGCCGGGCATTCGCATTAGTGGCCGGGCATTTGGCCGCGACTGGCGCTATCCGATTACGTCGGGATATCGCTTTCCGCTGCACGACTAGCGGTATTCGTCCGGCAGGCGTTTCCTGCCGCCCTAGCTCTCGTCGGGGAAATTGGCCGCCAAAACGCGGCGTGCGTCGGCCGCCAGGTCGTCCATCCCCATGTTGTCGTAGGCTTCGGCCATGATCTGCAGCGATTTGGCATTTCCGGATGCGCCGTTGTATTGCTCAAGCGCATTCTTTGCTCGATTGACCGCCGCGACATATGCACCGCGTCTCAGGTAGTAGTCGGCGACGTGGTTCTCATACTCTGACATGCGTTCCTTGATGGCCAGCATGCGTTGTTCAGCGTCGGCGGCGTATTCACTGTTCGGAAATCGTTCCACCAGTCGTCGCAATGAACTGTAGGCCAGATCGACCTCAACGGGAGGCCGCGATGTGACGTCGCGTTTGAACCAGCGCTCCAGAAAGCCGGCATCGGATTCGTAGTATGCGAGACCCTTTATATACAATGCATAGTCAACGCGCGGATGTATCGGGTTTTCCTGCATGAAGGTATCCGCTGCATCAATCGCCTGTTCGCGCTGCCCGCTCTTATAATAGGCGTGCAGCAATTCCAGCTGAATCTGACGCGACAGGTCGCTGAATGGGTAGCGAGCCTGGATTGCTTCGAAAATCTGGATGCCCTTGCGATAGTTTCTGCGCTGGATCGACAACTGCGCCAACTCATACGCTTCAGTGATGTTCTGGACTTCGGACTGGAGCTCGTCATTGCTCGCACAGGCGAACAGGCCACCACTTAAGAGGATGACGATGAGCCAGCGGGCTTTGGCAAGAAAAACCAGTTTGGAAAATGAATTACGCTGCATACTGTTGTCTTGTAAGGTGTGCCGCCACAGTCATTCCGGCGGATCGGGGTCGGCGAGTATACCGTAAACTCAATACTGTCATGAACGCTGAAAAACAAATTCTTACTATTCCGACCGAGTTCACCGGCCTGAGGTTGGACCAGGCACTGGCGCGGATGTTTCCGCAATATTCCCGAAGCCGCCTGAAAGACTGGCTGTTGGCGGGGTCTATTACCGTGGAAGGCGGGCCAAAGCGGCCGAAGGACGCGGTTTCCGGTGGCGAAATCGTCAGTTTGCAGCCACAGCCGGAGATTGCCGTGACCGCGGCGCCCGAGCCTATCGCCCTGGATATCCTGCACGAGGACGACCACCTGCTGGTGGTCAACAAGCCGGCGGGCCTGGTCGTTCATCCGGGTGCGGGCAACCCCGCCGGGACTCTGATGAACGGCTTGCTGCATCATGTACCCCAGCTTGAAGAGATGCCGCGTGCCGGAATCGTGCATCGACTCGACAAGGACACCAGCGGCCTGTTGCTGGTTGCCAAGACGCTGACGGCCCACACGTCGCTCGTGCGTCTGCTCGCCGAGCGCGCGATCGATCGACACTATATTGCGGTGTGCAACGGCGTATTGACTGGCGGCGGAACGATCCGCGAGCCCATCGGCCGGCACCCGGTTGATCGTAAGCGACAGAGTGTGCAACAAAACGGCAAGCCAGCTGTCACGCATTACACCGTCGGGGAACGCTTCGCCGCACATACTCAGGTCGATGTGAAGCTGGAGACAGGACGCACGCACCAGATTCGCGTGCACTTCGCACATCGGCGTCATGCGCTGGTCGGGGACCCTGTCTACGGCGGCCGCCTCGCACTGCCAAAAGGCGCCAGCGACGAGCTCGCCCAGACGCTGCGCCACTTCAAGCGTCAGGCGCTGCACGCAACCCGATTGTCGTTTGTGCACCCGGTCGGCGAGCAGCGCGTGACGTTCACAGCGGAAGCGCCCCGGGACTTCGCTGATCTGATTGCTGTGTTGCGGCGGGACCATGAAGCGCGCTGACTGGATAGCGGCAGAGTGGCCGGCGCCCAAGTCGGTCGTGGCCGGGACGACGCTGCGCGGCACCCGTATCGAGGATCTCGACCTGCCTGGCCGGCTGTGCTGGCTCGAACAGGTTCACGGCACCAATATCGTTCCGGCAACAGACTATACGACGCCGCCACAAGCGGACGGTTCGTTTAGCAAAGATCCGCTGCATGCCTGTGTCGTGCGGACAGCTGACTGTTTACCGGTATTGCTGTGTACGGACGACGGTGCCGCCGTCGCAGCAGTGCATGCAGGCTGGCGCGGGCTCGCCGCAGGTGTCATTGAGAATGCCGTGGCCGCGTTGGGCGCCAGAGAAAAGCAGGTGATGGCCTGGCTCGGGCCGGCGATCTCGCAAGCCTCTTTTGAGGTTGGCGCCGAAGTTCGGGATGCCTTTCTGGATCATGACCCAGGCGCCGACAGCTGTTTTGAGCCGAACAGCCGCGGCCGCTGGCAAGCGGACTTATACGGCCTGGCGCGGCAACGGCTCGCGGCGCTCGGTATTATGCGGGTGTATGGTGGCGGTTTTTGCACGCGGCAGGACAGTCAGCGATTCGATTCCTACCGCCGTAACCCGGAGTGCGGACGAATAGTGAGTTTTATCGCGCTTCCGGGGGCTTGAAATTGCACCCAAAGCCGCAACCTAAGGGGGCAATTCAGGATTTCGCCGCAACGCGGTGCAGGTAAATTCATGCGATCAGACAAACTGACAAGCAAATTCCAACTGGCGCTGGCGGATGCGCAGTCACTCGCCGTCGGCCAGGACCACCAATTCATCGAACCGGTACACGTGCTTGTTGCACTGCTCGACCAGCAGGGCGGCAGCGTTCGTGGCGTGCTGACAAAAGCGGGCGTCAACGTCAATCTGCTGCGTTCACAGCTGGGTGATGCGATCGATCGGCTGCCAAAGGTAGAAGGCTCCGGCGGCGAGGTCCATATTGGCAACGACCTGACCAAGCTGTTCAATGTTACCGACAAGCTCGCGCAGAAACGCAACGACCAGTACATCTCCAGCGAGTTGTTCCTGCTGGCGGCGCTGGAAGCCAATTCGCCGCTCAAGGCTTTGCTGGAACAGGCAGGTGCCGTAAAGGGCGCGATTGAGATCGCCATTGACGAACTGCGCGGCGGCCAGCAGGTCAACGATCCGAACGCCGAAGACACGCGCCAGGCGCTCGACAAGTTCACTGTCGATCTGACCGAACGTGCCGAGCAGGGCAAGTTGGACCCGATCATCGGTCGCGACGACGAGATTCGCCGCACCATCCAGATTCTGCAACGCCGCACCAAGAACAACCCGGTTCTGATTGGTGAGCCCGGTGTCGGCAAGACCGCCATTCTTGAAGGCCTCGCACAGCGCATCGTGAACAACGAGGTGCCGGAAGGATTACGTGGCAAACGCATCCTGTCGCTGGACATGGGCGCGCTGATCGCCGGGGCGAAATTCCGCGGCGAGTTCGAAGAGCGCCTCAAGGGCGTGCTCAATGATCTCGCCAAGCAGGAAGGGCAGGTGATCCTGTTTATCGATGAATTGCACACGATGGTTGGCGCCGGCAAGGCGGAGGGATCGATGGACGCCGGCAACATGCTTAAGCCCGCGTTGGCGCGCGGCGAATTGCACTGCGTTGGTGCAACCACGTTGAACGAATACCGTCAATACCTGGAAAAAGATGCTGCGCTTGAGCGCCGCTTCCAGAAGGTACTGATCGAAGAACCGACGGTGGAAGACACGATCGCGATTCTGCGCGGACTGAAGGAACGCTATGAAGTCCATCATGGTGTCGAGATTACGGACCCGGCGATTGTTGCAGCCGCGACCCTGTCACATCGCTACATCAGCGACCGCCAGTTGCCCGACAAGGCCATCGACCTGATCGACGAAGCGGCGTCACGCATTCGTATCGAGATCGACTCGAAGCCCGAAGCGATGGACAAGCTGGAGCGGCGCATCATCCAGCTGAAAATCGAACGCGAGGCATTGAAAAAAGAATCGGACGATGCGTCCGCGAAACGCCTCGCCGACCTGGAAGCGCAGCTCGGCGATCTCGAAAAGGAATTCTCGGACCTGGAAGAAATCTGGAAATCCGAGAAGGCGGCGATGCAGGGCGCAACACATATTAAAGAGGAGCTCGAGCGCGCTCGCCTGGAGCTTGAAACGGCGCATCGGGCCAACGATCTCGCGCGCATGTCGGAACTGCAATATGGCCGCATCCCGGAACTTGAAAAACAGCTCGAAGATGCACTGCAGGCGGACCAGCAGGAGAACACACTGCTGCGCAACAATGTCACCGACGAAGAAGTCGCCGAGATCGTGTCCAAGTGGACCGGTATTCCGGTCAGCAAGATGCTGGAGGGCGAGAAAGACAAACTGCTGCAGATGGAGTCTGTCGTGCAGCAGCGCGTTGTCGGCCAGGATGAAGCGGTTACGGTTGTGGCGAATGCGATTCGGCGTTCGCGTGCCGGACTGTCGGATCCGAAGCGGCCGATTGGCTCATTCCTGTTTCTGGGTCCGACCGGTGTCGGTAAAACCGAGCTGACCAAGGCGCTTGCGAATTTCATGTTTGATACCGACGAGGCCATGGTGCGCCTCGATATGTCCGAGTTCATGGAGAAGCACTCCGTTGCCCGACTGATAGGTGCGCCGCCTGGCTATGTCGGCTATGAGGAAGGCGGTTACCTGACCGAAGCGGTTCGCCGCCGGCCATACTCTGTCATTCTGCTCGACGAGGTTGAGAAAGCTCACCCGGATGTTTTCAACGTGTTGCTGCAGGTGCTCGATGACGGCCGCCTGACGGATGGCCAGGGACGCACCGTCGATTTCCGCAATACTGTAATCGTCATGACATCGAACCTTGGTTCGCAACTGATTCAGGAGATGGCGGGCGAGGATAACTACGACGCAATGAAGTCGGCGGTCATGGATGTCGTCGGCGGTCATTTCCGCCCCGAGTTCCTGAACCGCATCGACGATCTGGTCGTCTTTCATCCGCTGGCACGCGAGCATATTCGCAAGATCGTGGATATACAGCTGTCTTACCTGCACGATCGGCTGGCCGATCGGGATATTTCGATTCGCCTGTCGGATGCGGCACGCGACAAGCTTGCCGATGCCGGGTTCGATCCGGTGTACGGTGCGCGACCGCTGAAGCGTGCGATTCAGCAACAAGTCGAAAACCCGCTGGCGCAGCAGATATTGCAAGGTGCTTTCAAGCCCGGGGACACGATCGAAGTCGGGGTCACCGACGAACGACTGGAGTTCAGGAATGCCGCATAGGCGGCGGTCTGGGATATACTCGCGCGCCGAGACACTAACTATCAGAGCAGAGATTTAGAGAAATGCCGATTTACGGATATGCCTGCAAGTCCTGCGATCACGTGTTCGATGTTTTGCAGAAGATGAGTGACCCGCGCCTGGTGGATTGCCCGGAGTGCGGCGAGGCATCGCTGCAAAAGCAGTTGTCTGCACCCAAGTTCCGCCTCAAGGGTGACGGCTGGTACGAGACGGATTTCAAGACTGGCGACAAGCGCAACCTGGCCGGCGACGCCGACGCCAAGAAGGACGGCAAGAAAACCGATGCCGGCAAAGATTCGGCCAAAGCGGACTCGACCACCAAGGCAGAAAAGAAGACGACCAGTACAACGGCTGGTGACAGCAAGGCATCGCCGGCGTGAAGCGCTTTCGCCGCTACCTGGTTGCCGGACTGCTGGTCTGGATACCGCTGGGTGCGACATTGCTGCTGATCAATTTCGCTGTCCGGCAAATGGACAAGTCGATCGCATTGCTGCCGCAGCGCTACCAGCCCAGCCTGCTGTTGCAGCAGTGGCTGGGTACCGAAAATCCGGTCGAAATACCCGGATTCGGCGTTATCCTGATTGTCATCGTGGTGCTGCTGACCGGCGTTCTTGTTGCCAATTTTGTCGGTCGCGCATTTGTCGGCGGATGGGAGAAACTGCTCGACCGCATTCCGGTGGTGCGCGCCATTTATTCGGCCGCCAAGAATTTTGCCGAAATCGTATTTTCAGATACCAGCACCTCGTTCAAGAACGTGCTGTTGATCGAATACCCACGCAAGGGCCTGTACAGCCTGGCGTTCCAGACGGCCAACGAACTCGGTGAGATCGAAGGCCGCACCGGCGAAGACGTCGTCTGCTGTTTCGTGCCGACGACGCCCAATCCGACTTCTGGCTTTATTATCATTACGCCGCGGAAAGACGTCACGGTGCTGGACATGGAGGTCGATGAGGCGCTGAAGATGATCATCTCCTTGGGCGTCGTCGTGCCGGCCTGGCGAAAAGGTAAAACCGGGGATTTGCCCTTCGACCTCCCCGACGACACCGCTTGATAAGCCGGGCCCCAGCCCGTACCATTCCGCCTCTTTTTTCTAGCAATTTCCCGGGTTTTCCCATGCGTAGCCACTATTGCGGCGAGATCAATGAGTCCCTGAACGGTCAGGAAATCGAGGTATGCGGCTGGGTGCACCGGCGCCGCGACCACGGCGGTGTTATTTTCATCGATCTGCGCGATCGCGAGGGCCTGTTGCAGGTCGTATTTGACCCCGATCGTGCTGAGATTTTTGCCGAAGCCGAGCGCATTCGTTCCGAGTACGTGTTGAAGGTGAAAGGCCTGGTGCGACCGCGCCCGGAAGGTACCGTAAATCCGAACATGGCGACCGGCCAGGTCGAAGTGCTGGCGCATGAACTCGAAACCCTGAACAAGTCGGAAACGCCGCCGTTTCACCATGACGAGCAGGCGAACGAAGATATTCGCCTCAAGTATCGCTACCTGGACCTGCGTCGCGAGAACATGCTCGGTAACCTGATGTTACGGCACAAGGTCACCGTTGCGATGCGCAACTTTCTCGATGGTAATGGCTTCATCGATGTTGAAACGCCAATGCTGACGCGTGCGACCCCGGAAGGTGCACGTGACTACATCGTTCCGAGTCGCACCCATCCCGGCAAATTTTTTGCGTTGCCGCAGTCACCGCAGATTTTCAAGCAGTTGTTGATGATGTCGGGCCTCGATCGCTACTACCAGATCGTGCGTTGTTTTCGCGACGAGGATTTGCGCGCTGACCGCCAGCCGGAATTCACGCAGCTCGATATCGAGATGAGCTTCGTCGACGAAGAAGACGTCATGGCCAAAATGGAAGGCATGATTCGCCATGTCTTCAAAGAAACGCAGGGCATCGAACTCGCGGACAAGTTTCCGCGCATGACCTACGCTGAAGCGATGCAACGCTATGGCTCGGACAAGCCGGACCTGCGTATCGACCTCGAGTTGATTGAGGTTGCCGACCTGATGAGTTCAGTTGAGTTCAAGGTGTTTGCAGGACCGGCCGCGGATCCGGAAGGGCGTGTCGCGGCGCTTTGTGTGCCCGGAGGCGCGGAACTGAGTCGTAAAGTTATCGATGACTACACGGCCTACGTCGGTCGCTATGGTGCGAAGGGTCTGGCTTACATCAAGGTCAATGATGTCGATGCCGGGCGCGATGGACTGCAGTCGCCGATTCTCAAGTTCCTGCCCGACGATGCCGTTAATGGCATTCTTGAACGCACCGGCGCGAACTCCGGTGACCTGATTTTCTTTGGCGCTGACAAAGCACGTGTCGTCAACGATGCGCTTGGCGCCTTGCGTGTGAAAGTTGGCGAAGATCGGGGCCTGGTCGCGGATGGCTGGGCACCGCTTTGGGTCGTTGATTTCCCGATGTTCGAAAAAGACAAGGCAACAAAACGCTGGGCTGCTTTGCATCATCCGTTTACCGCGCCGTCGGTGAATGATGCGGAAGCCTTGAAAGCCGATGCGGGCGGCGCTCTGTCTCGTGCTTACGACATGGTGTTGAACGGCTCCGAAATCGGCGGCGGTTCGATTCGAATTCACGACCAGGATATTCAGGCCGCGGTGTTCGACGTTCTCGGTATCAGCAAGGAAGAAGCCAACGAAAAATTTGGTTTCCTGCTCGACGCTTTGCAGTACGGTTGCCCGCCGCACGGGGGTGTGGCGTTCGGCCTCGATCGTATCGTCGCGTTGATGGCCGGTGCCGAAAGCATCCGCGACGTCATCGCATTCCCGAAAACTCAAACGGCCAGCTGTCCGCTGACCAATGCACCGGGCGAAGTGTCGGCCGAACAGCTTAAGGAAACCGGCATCCGCCTGCGGGCACCGCGCACTGAGTGACCAGCGCGAAATCGTAATATGCGTGCATGGGTACCTGTCCCATGGCGCGGGCATGTACCTGATCAAGCGACGACTCGAGCGCGAGTACGGGATGGAAGTCCTGTTATTCAGTTATCCGTCCGTGCGCGGTGCGCTGGACGACAACGCTGACGAGCTCGCAGATTTTATTGAGGACCAGGACGCCGATGTCGCACATATTATCGGCCACAGCCTCGGCGGCGTGCTCGCGTTACGCATGCATGCGAATGAACCGGATTTTCTGCCGGGCAGGGTTGTCTGTGTGGGCTCGCCGCTGTCCGGGTCACGGGCGGCGAACATCCTCAACGAACTCGAATGGGCCGAAGAGATCGTTGGCCACTCCGTGCCCGATGCGATGATTCACGGCACTGCCAATAAATGGGCGGCGGCGGTTGCTACGCAACGCGAGATCGGCGTCATCGCGGGTAATGTGCCGTTTGGCGTCGGACGATTCCTGGCAAATTTCACAGAAGCCAACGATGGCACCATCGCGGTCGCGGAGACCCATTTTGATGGAGCGAAAGAGCACATCGTTTTGCCCGTCAGCCACAAGGGCATGCTGGTATCGGCCGCGGTTGCCGATCAGGCCGCCGCATTCATTCGCAGAGGCAAATTCCTGCGCAACTAAATATGGTGACAGTGACCCTATTTCGCGAAATAGGGTCACTGTCACCGTATTTACAGGTTTTTTAGTTTGTACAGGGCTTCGAGCGCTTCACGCGGCGTCATTGCATCGGGGTCCAGGTCCTCGACCGCATCCCGAAGCGGGTCACCTTCTTCAGGTGCCTGCATGCTGAGATCCAGTTGCCCCTGCGGACTGTTGCCATGCGTGGCTTGCTGCGACTCCAGCGTTTTCAGGTACATGCGTGCGCGGCGGATGACTTCGCGAGGTACGCCGGCGAGCGACGCGACCTGCAGGCCGTAGCTCTGGTTGGCTGGCCCGGCTTTGACGGTGTGCAGGAACACCAGGCTGCCTTTGTGCTCGGTCGCATCCAGGTGCACATTGGCACATGCTGGCAACTCCTGCGCCAACGCGGTCAGTTCGAAATAGTGCGTCGCAAATAATGTAAATGCCCTGGCCGTCTCACCCATATGGTGCGCAGCCGCCCAGGCAAGCGACAGTCCGTCGAAAGTGCTGGTACCGCGGCCAATTTCATCCATCAGGACGAGACTATGCTCAGTCGCGTTGTTGAGAATAGTGGCGGTTTCGGTCATTTCGACCATGAAGGTCGAGCGGCCGCCGGCAAGATCGTCCGACGCCCCGATACGAGTGAAGATCCGGTCGATGGGTCCGATCCTGAGGCGCGTTGCCGGTACGAAGCTGCCGATGTGCGCAAGAATAATAATGAGTGCCGTCTGCCGCATGTAAGTTGATTTGCCGCCCATGTTCGGCCCGGTGATGACCAACAGGCGTTTCGCCGCATCGAGCGACAAGTCATTGGCAATGAACGGCGCATCGATTACCTGTTCGACAACGAGGTGACGACCGCCATCGATTTCGATGCAGGGTTCGTCTGTAATTTCCGGTTGCGACAGGTTCAGCGTTTGCGATCTTTCAGCGAAGCAGGCGAGCACATCCAGTTCCGCCAATGCAGAGGCACTCAGCTGCAATGCACCGAGCACGTCGTGCAATTGGTCGAGCAGCTTTTCGTACAGGTGTTTTTCGCGCGCCAGCGCTCGCTCGCGGGCACCGAGCACCTTATCTTCGAATTCTTTCAGTTCTGGTGTGATGTAACGTTCCGCAGCCTTCAGCGTTTGCCGGCGCACGTATTCGACCGGTGCCTTATCCGCCTGCGCGCGGCTGATTTCGATGTAGTAGCCGTGCACCCGGTTGTACCCCAGCTTCAGCGTCGCAATACCGGTTCGTTCGCGTTCGCGTGTTTCCAGGTCGACGAGGTATTGATCGGCGTTCTCGGCGATTGCACGCAAGTCGTCCAGTTCGTCGTCGTAACCCGCAGCGATGACTCCGCCATCACGAATCAACATCGGCGGGCTGTCGATGATGGCTTTTTCCAGCAGACGTCTTTGCTCGCGGTGTTCACCGGTCTGCTCAGCAAGATCGGCGAGGAGTGGCGCATCGATGATACCGAGCTGCTTCTGCAACTGTGGCAGTCTCGACAGCGCTTCGCCGAGCTGACGCAGGTCACGAGGTCGTGCGGATCGCAGCGCAACCCGCGACAGGATGCGCTCTACGTCGCCGATGCCATCCAACGTCGTTTGCAATTCATCAACCGCCGCCACGCTGATCAATGCATCGATAGCCTGGTAGCGTGCCTTGAGAACTTGCGCATCGCGCAACGGACGTTGAATCCAGCGGCGCAGCAAGCGGCTGCCCATCGCGGTCTGGCAATGGTCCATTACGCCGGCAAGTGTGTGCTGATCTGAGCCGCTCAGTGATTCCTCGAGTTCAAGATTGCGCCGCGTGGGCCCGTCCATGATGACGGCATCGGCGCGCAATTCGGCGCTGATTGACGTCAGGTGCGGCAGCGCGGCTTTTTGTGTGTCGGTCACGTATTGCAGCAGCGCACCCGCGGCCGCGATGCCGGATTTGAAAGCCGAGCAGCCGAAGCCCGCAAGGTCCCGGGTACCGAACTGGTTGCACAGCAGGCGCTCCGAGCTGTCCAGCTCGAAATGCCACGGCGGGCGGCGGGTCAGGCGCGACGATTCGGTAAAAATGTCGCCGAAGGAGTGATCCTCGTCGACAATCAGTTCGGCGGGGCGCAAGCGCTCCAGCTCGCCGAGCAGCGACTCGCGATCGCTGACCTCGGTCAGGCGAAAGCGACCGGCAGACAAATCGAGCCAGGCGATGCCGATGGTGTCGGTACCGGCAAATATCGCCGCCACGACATTGTCCCGGTTGGCCGAAAGCAAGGCCTCGTCCGTCAGCGTACCTGGCGTGACAACTCGGGTGACCTTGCGCTCCACAGGGCCCTTGCTGGTTGCGGGGTCACCGATCTGCTCACAGATTGCGATCGACTCGCCCTTGCGAACCAGTTTTGCGAGATAGCCCTCAACGGCATGGTACGGCACGCCGCACATTGGAATCGCATTGCCGCCCGACTTGCCGCGTGCTGTTAGCGTGATGTCGAGGAGCGATGCGGCGCGCTTGGCGTCATCGTAGAAAAGCTCGTAGAAATCGCCCATGCGATAGAACAGCAGCATGTCCGGGTAGTCGGCTTTGATGCCGAGATACTGGCGCATCATCGGGGTGTGAACGGAGGAAACTTCGGCTTTCATACGTTGTTATTTTGAAGTGGCGCGCGAAGCCGCGCGAATGCGTATCATAGAGGGGTGAAAATACTGCATGTCGAAACCGGGCGCCATTTTTTGGGCGGACCACAGCAGGTTGTGTACCTGATCAATGCCTTACGCGAGCGCGGGCATGAGAGTGTGCTGGTCTGTCCGCCGGATTCCGGGATCGACGGCGTGGCACGGCTGGCCGGTATTCGCGTGCAGAATCTTTTCTGTGCCGGCGACCTGGATCTGCCGTTTGCCTATCGGCTGTCACAATTTCTAAAAGAATACGAACCGGACATCGTGCACTGTCACAGTCGTCGTGGCGCTGACGTGCTGGGCGGTCTCGCCGCGTCGTACGCCGACATTCCTGCCGTCGTGTCGCGGCGCGTGGACAACACCGAAATGCAGCTGATCGCGACCCTGCGTTACAAGCCATTTGAGAAAATCATCGCAATATCAGAGGCGATTGCGCGCGTATTACGCGATTTGGGCGTCGATAAAGATCGTATCGCTGTGATACGCAGTGCGGTCGATGCTGAGCGTTTCGCAGCAACACCGGATTGCACCGCATTCCGCGAGGAGTTTGCGGTTAAGGACGGCATGTTCACCATCGCCGCGGCCGGGCAATTGATTGCACGCAAGGGCCATCGTTACCTGCTCGAAGCCGTCGCAGGCCTGAATCGAGAACAGCATTCCATGCGCGTGGTGATTTTTGGTGATGGCGAACTCGACACGGAATTGCGCGCACAGGCTGCGCAACTCGGGCTGAACGGCGTGGTCCAGTTCGCCGGTTTTCGTGACGATCTCGATGACTTTATCGGCTGTTTCGACCTGCTGGTGCATCCGGCGCTCACAGAGGGCCTGGGTGTCGCAGCGCTGAAGGCGGCCGCTGCCGGTGTTCCTGTGGTCGGCTTCGATGCGGGCGGCCTCAACGAGGCTGTCGTGCACGGTGAGACCGGCCTGTTGGCCGAGGCCGAGAACGTCGGACAGTTGCAGGAAGCGATCGCCACGCTGATGACTGACGATGCAATGCGCCAGTCGATGAGTACGGCGGGCCGGGAACGGATGCAAAAGGCGTTCTCGATCGATACGATGGCCGACAAGCATGTTGCTTTATATGAATCGGTAATCCATGGCTGATCACGAATCGATACATAAACTTGCCGAAGCGCTAGTAAGGGAGCTGGACGCCGGCGGCAAGGCCGTCGCCACAGCAGAATCCTGCACCGGCGGATGGGTCGCCAAGGCCATCACCGACATACCCGGCAGTTCGGCGGTGTTCGGTTACGGCATCGTGAGCTATGCGAACGGCGCCAAGGAATCGATTCTCGGCGTAAAAAACCAGACGCTCGTCGACCATGGCTCGGTCAGCGAAGCGGTTGTCAGCGAAATGGCAAAGGGCGCGATTCGGCTGAGTGGCGCCGACTTCGCCGTCGCCGTCAGTGGCGTGGCCGGCCCGACCGGGGCCACAAAAGAGAAGCCCGTCGGCCTGGTGTGGTTTGCCTGGGCGGTCCGTGACGGTACTAAGGTTCACGTCGATGTGAGTGTCGAGAACTTCAGCGGCGACCGCGAGCTGGTTCGTGAAGCCGCCGTTGCGCATGCACTGCAGGGCGTCCGGGAGCGCATTCAACCATGAGTAAACGACGGGTATTTTTCGCACTGTGGCCGGACGTGCGTCAACGCGATCGGCTTCGCGATGTCATTAACTCGGTTGCGCGCAATGTCGAAGGACGCGCGGTCGACCGCCGCAACTGGCATATCACGCTGGCATTTGCCGGCGACGTCGAGGACGCGATGATCCCGACGCTACAACAACGCGCGGCCGCGATCCCGTTTGAGCCGTTTCGGCTGCATTTCGACCGGCTGGAGTTCTGGCCGCGCCCGAAAATCGCCGCGCTGGTCGCGATGACCGTGCCGGCGGAACTCGAGACGCTGGTGTCAAAGCTCAATGCGCTGTTACAGGATCTCGGCATTGTTACCGAGGACCGCACCTACCGGCCGCACATCACGGTGTCGCGCAACGCGCGCAATTTTGCGGTGGAGAGACTCGCGCAACGTGCGACCACCGAGTGGTCGGGATTCGAGTTGGTTGAGTCGCTGTCCGGCCCGGGTGGCGCGAGCTACGTCCCGCTGAAACAGTAGCTTAAGCCACATTCCTCGCAAATCTTCACGCTTTGCCCGGAAATTAGCGGCGCTGAAAGCTCCCATTGACGGGGCTTTCATGAAATAATACTGTGTATATCAACAGTACCTCTCCAATTCACCAAATGGCGGCAAAATAATGGACGACAATCGTAAAAAGGCACTTGCCCAGGCGCTTGGGCAAATTGAAAAGCAGTTCGGTAAGGGCTCCGTGATGCGCATGGGCGACGGCACCGCAATCCGCGATATAGAGGCCATTTCGACCGGTTCCATCGGCCTGGATGTCGCGCTCGGCATCGGTGGCTTGCCCAAAGGCCGGGTAGTCGAGATTTATGGCCCGGAATCCTCGGGTAAAACCACATTGACGCTACAAGTGGTCGCAGAAGCCCAGAAAAAGGGCGGTACAGCAGCCTTTATCGATGCTGAACACGCGCTGGATCCTGGATACGCCGAAAAACTCGGCGTCAATGTCGATGAACTGCTGGTGTCACAGCCGGACACCGGTGAGCAGGCCCTCGAAATTACCGACATGCTGGTGCGTTCCGGTGCCGTCGATGTCGTTGTCGTCGACTCGGTTGCTGCGCTGACACCGAAAGCGGAAATTGAAGGGGAGATGGGTGACTCGCATATGGGCCTGCAGGCTCGCCTGATGTCGCAGGCTTTGCGAAAACTGACCGGCAACATCAAGCGCTCCAATGTCATGGTCATTTTCATTAACCAGATTCGCATGAAGATCGGCGTCATGTTCGGCAGCCCCGAGACCACCACCGGTGGTAACGCACTGAAATTCTACTCGTCTGTTCGTCTCGACATTCGCCGTATCGGCGCGATCAAGAAAGGCGACGAGGTGGTCGGTAACCAGACGCGCGTCAAGGTGGTCAAGAACAAGGTATCGCCGCCATTCAAGCAGGCCGAATTTGAAATTCTCTATGGGCAGGGCATCTCACGCCTCGGCGAACTGATCGATCTCGGCGTGCAGCATGACATTGTCGGTAAAGCCGGCTCCTGGTACAGCTACGGTGATGACCGCATCGGGCAGGGCAAGGACAATGCCCGCGAGTTTCTCAAAGCGAACCCGGAAATGGCCGATGACATCGAGAAGAAAATTCGCGCGATCCTGATGCCGCCAACAGTTGCAGCGGTTCCGGATACGGACTCCGATGACAAAGACGCTGCCAAGGAAGCGTCGTAGGAGCGGCTTTATGCCCTGCGGGTGCCTTGGCCGCGAATGGTTTGTAGGAGCGGCTTTATGCCCTGCGGGTGCCTTGGCCGCGAATGGTTTGTAGGAGCGGCTTTATGCCCTGCGGGTGCCATGGCCGCGAATGGTTTGTAGGAGCGGCTAATAGCCGCGACAGATGCAATGCGATGCGATTAATGGTCCGATAGATTGAAGCCAAAGCCAACGGAATCCGGATGTTCTTCGACCTTACGCTCACTCGGCGCCCTGCCTCGCTCGCTGCGGGTCTCGCTTGCTCGGGCGTCCTGCTTCGCGGCGCTCGACACGCCGGTCGACCGAACATCCGATTCCCGTCGGGTTGTTATCTAAATCTCGTCAATTTGGGATTGCTGCAGCGAAATTCAGGTGAACGGTCGGAGAGATCAAGCAGGCAAATAAAGCGCAGCGAAGCGAGCCATTGCCGTATTGATCTATCGGACCGGTCAATACGCCACTTCTCGGATACAAATTGACCGATGAAACCCGTTCATGAAGAAATCAGCGATCTTCTCTCTGATGAGAAGGATGATCGGTTTTCCTGTCCGCTTGAGATACGCAAAAAGGCCATGGACTTCCTCGCGCGCCGGGAATACGGACAGGCCGAGCTAATCCGCAAGCTCGCGGATAAAGGCTATGTCCGCAATCTCGTCGAACTGGCGGTGCAGCAATTGACCGACGAGGGCCTGCAGAGTGACGATCGCTTCGCCGAAGCGTTTGTGCAATCGCACATTAACCAGGGCAAGGGGCCGGTTCGCATTCGCGTCGACCTCGGTCAGCGCGGCATCCCGGATGCCATCATCGAAATGGCGATCGAGGCGTCCGCCGCTGACTGGCACGGGCTCGCCAGCGCAGTGCGCCAACGCAAGTTCGGCGCCGAGGTACCGAAGGACTTCAAGGAAAAGGCCCGGCAGATGCGATTTCTGCAGTATCGCGGCTTCGAACAAGACCACGTACAAGCGGCCTGCGATCGCGATTAACGCTTAATACCGCGCGGCAAACCCCGTACACTAGCGGCCTTGAAAATGACCGCTACGCCCTGACCGATAACAGATGACTTCAATGACGAGCAATGAGCTGCGCCAGGCCTTCCTGGAGTACTTCCACGACAATGACCACGAAATCGTTGCGAGTTCTCCGCTGGTGCCCGGCAATGACCCGACGCTGCTGTTTACCAACGCCGGCATGGTGCAGTTTAAAGACGTGTTTCTCGGCGACGAGAAGCGCAGCTACAAGCGAGCCACGACGTCACAGCGTTGCGTACGTGCGGGTGGCAAGCACAACGACCTCGAGAACGTGGGTTACACCGCTCGCCACCACACATTTTTCGAAATGCTCGGCAATTTCAGCTTCGGCGACTACTTTAAGCGCGAAGCGATCCAGTACGGTTGGGAATTCCTGACGAAGACGCTGGGATTGCCCGCGGAGAAATTGTGGGTCACGGTTTTCGAAGACGACGATGAAGCCGCCGACATCTGGCTCAATGAAATGAAAGTCGATCCAAAGCGATTTTCGCGCCTCGGGGAGAAAGACAACTTCTGGGCGATGGGCGATACCGGGCCTTGCGGTCCCTGCAGCGAAATTTTTTACGACCATGGCGCGGATGTACCGGGTGGGCCGCCCGGCTCGCCCGATGAGGACGGCGATCGCTACGTTGAAATCTGGAATCTCGTCTTCATGCAATTTGATCGTTCCGCAGCAGGTGAGCTGACGCCGCTGCCCAAGCCATCCGTCGACACCGGGATGGGACTCGAGCGCATCGCGGCAGTCATGCAGGGCAAACACAGCAACTACGAGATCGACTTATTCGCCAACCTGATTCGGGCGACGGCGGATACGCTGGGCGTCAGGAATGACGGATCGAGTTCGCTAAACGTTATTGCGGATCATATTCGCGCTTGTTCGTTCCTGATTGTCGACGGCGTATTGCCGGGTAACGAGGGCAGGGGCTACGTATTGCGACGCATCATTCGACGCGCGATTCGGCACGGTAAAAAGCTCGGAACTGACGATGCATTTTTCTACAGGTTGGTAGCGCCGCTGGTCGCCGAAATGGGCGACGCGTATCCGGAGCTCACGAAAGCACAAGCGCATGTCGAAAAAGTCCTGAAGAAAGAAGAAGATCGTTTCGCCGAAACGCTTGATCAGGGAATGGATATTCTTGAGTCGGCGATTGCCAACCTGGAGGGAAAGAAAATCCCCGGCGATGTCGTATTCAAACTCTATGATACCTACGGGTTTCCGGTCGATCTGACCGCAGACATTGCGCGCGAGCGCGAGTTAGTCGTTGATGAAGAGGGCTTCGAAACTGCGATGGAAGCGCAGCGGGATCGGGCGCGCGCTGCGAGTAAATTCAGTGTCGCCGGAGGCGACGGCCTGAAGACGGATGCGGTGAGTGAATTTCTCGGCTACGACGGAACGGAAGCGCAGTGCAAAATTGTTTCGCTGTTTAAAGATGGCGGCGAAGTGGCGACGCTATCAGCCGGAGACGAGGGCGCAGTTGTGCTCGCGTCGACGCCTTTTTACGCCGAAAGCGGTGGGCAGATCGGCGATAAGGGAATTCTTGTCGACGATAGCAAGCTGTTTCATGTGACAGACACGCAAAAAAGCGGTGATGCCAACGTACATTTCGGCAGCGTCGAGCAGGGTGAATTCAAGCTTGGTGATGGCGTCGACGCAATCGTTGACGCGGATCGTCGCCAGGCGATCCGGCTCAATCACACGGCAACACATCTGATGCATGCCGCGCTGCGACAAGTGCTTGGCGATCATGTGACGCAGAAAGGCTCGCTGGTCGCGCCAGATCGGCTGCGATTTGATTTCTCGCACTATGAAGGTGTGACCGCGGAACAAATACAGGACATCGAAGATCTGGTTAACGACGAGATCCGGAAAAACATAGCGGCCGACACGAAGTTGATGAGCTACGACGAGGCAATCGAGTCCGGTGCGATGGCATTGTTCGGCGAAAAGTACGGTGACAAGGTGCGCGTCCTGCAGCTCGGTGACTTCTCAGTCGAGCTCTGCGGCGGTACACACGTTGATCGTACTGGCGACATCGGTGTCTTCAAGATTACGTCGGAAGGTGGTGTTGCTTCGGGTGTGCGCCGCATCGAAGCGGTCACCGGTAAAGGCGCCATGGAATGGATCGCGGCCAATCAGCAACGTTTGGCCGATCTTTCCGGACTGCTGCGCAGCCAGCCGGATCAGGCGGCGAGCAAAGTGGAGCAGCTCCTGAAACGGAACAAGGAGCTGGAAAAAGAGCTTACGGCTGCGAAGCAGGCGCTGATCTCCGGCGCGGGTTCTGACCACAGCAGCAGCGTCCAGGAGATCGCCGGCGTCAAGGTAATGGCGGCGCGAATGGATGGCGCGGACGCAAAAACGCTGCGCGATGCCGTCGACAAGTTCAAGGATAAGTTGCATAGCGCAGTGGTGGTTCTGGGTTCTGTGAACGGTGACAAGGTGCACCTCGCGGCCGGCGTGACCAAGGACAACACGGGCAAAATCAAGGCAGGCGACCTGATCAAGCCGGTTGCCGAGCAGGTTGGTGGCAAGGGCGGCGGTCGCCCGGACTTTGCCCAGGCCGGCGGCAGCAATGCTGCTGCGCTGGACGCGGCGCTCGAATCCGTGGGTCCCTGGGTAGCGGAACATCTGGGCTGAGCTATTGGTCCAAATCCGCGAGCGGCAAAAATTCGGCGATTTCGCGCGCGATTCGGACACGCGGTGCCAAAATCAGCTAGTATTACAACAGTTTAAGGAACGACACGCGCATAAGAACGGGGCTTGCAGCCTCGCCAGGCAGGAGTAGGAAGTCATGCTGATTCTGACGCGACGAGCGGGCGAGACGGTCATGATCGGGAGCGATGTAACGATCACCGTCCTCGGCGTCAAAGGGAACCAGGTCCGCATAGGGATCAATGCCCCCAAGGATGTCGCCGTTCACCGGGAAGAAATCTACGAGCGGATCCAGAGCGAACAGGCGGGCGGCAGTGCCGCTGTGGCGGACAAGGGCGAGTCCGACTAAAGCCCATTTCTGCTTTACCTTGTCCTATACGGACAGTACTATGTGCGGCGCTTTGGGGCCGTCATCGGACTGTCCTGCAGATCGGAGAGATGGCTGAGTGGTCGAAAGCGCTCCCCTGCTAAGGGAGTAAGGGTTAAAAGCCCTTCGAGGGTTCGAATCCCTCTCTCTCCGCCACTTTTTTTTAGGTCCAATCCATTGATCAAAACGGACGTTGTCATCGTCGGCGCCGGGCCTTGCGGCCTGTTTCAGGTTTTCGAGCTCGGACTGCTGGGCCTCAAGGCCGAGGTCATTGACTCTATTCGGCAGCCGGGCGGCCAGTGTTCGGAGCTCTATCCTGACAAACCCATCTACGACATTCCCGGTATCCCGGTGTGCACCGGTGACGAACTGACCGAAAGCCTGCTTAAGCAAATCGAACCCTTCGGCGCGGGCATGCACCTCGGCGAAGAAGTGTCGGTTGTGCGCGCGGACGGTGACGAATTTTACGTAGAGACCGATGCAGGCAAACAATTCAACTGCAAGGCTGTCGTGATCGCTGCAGGTGTCGGTTCGTTCCAGCCGCGTGCATTGCGCGCGAAGGGCATCGAGGAACTCAGCGACGCTTCCGTTCAATACCGGGTGCGCGACCCGCAGCAATACGCGGGCAAGAAGCTCGCCATCCTCGGCGGCGGCGATTCGGCACTCGACTGGGTCATTGCTTTGGCACCGATAGCGGAGCACATTACGCTGGTGCATCGACGCGATGAATACCGCGCCGTGGATGCGTCTGTTACCGCGATGCGAGATCTTGAGAAGGCCGGCAAAGTGACGGTTATTGAGAATGCGAAGGTTGCTGAGCTGCAGCATCAGGACGGCGCACTGCAGAAGCTCGTTATCAATGACAAGAAAGGTCTGCTGACTTATGAGGTAGAGGCGGACCATGCGCTGGTGTTCTACGGCCTGGCACCGAAGCTTGGGCCGATTGCCGAGTGGGGCCTCGACATCAATCGCAAGACTATTAATGTGGATACCGAGCGTTTCGAAACATCGACGCCGGGTATCTACGCGGTAGGCGATATCAATCACTATCCGGGCAAGAAAAAACTGATTCTATGCGGCTTTCATGAAGCTGCGCTGGCAGCGTTTGCAATCAAGCAACGCATCGAGCCGGATAAGAAAGTGCACGTCCAGTACACCACCACCAGCCCGGTGATGCACGAAAGGCTGGGCATCGACGACGAGAACTAATTCTCGTAAGGCTTTATTGCGAGGACTGCTTGGCGGCCGCTGCGTCCGGGTCATTGGCAGCCGCTTGCGCGTCAAGCCAGCCGTTTACAGCGCGGCAATAGTTGTTGGTTGCGATGTTGATTTCAAAAATCGGTGCGAAGCGTTTCATTTTTTCGATGACGGCGCCGATTAGCTTGTGGCAAAACACCGCTTCCAACTGCACGCTCTTGTTGAAGCGTGCCAATAGCGTACGAAGCGCGTCGTCTATCTCGTCGAGCTCGTGATTCTGGAATAGGTCGCACAGTTCATTAGCGAATACGGCCATATCCCTGATTTTCTCGTCGTCCGACGACGGAGCGGCAAGTGCGCCGGGCGGTACACCGCGGATGGCATCAATAATGGATGCAGGCAGGTTCCAGGATTTTGCAACAGCCGCACCGACTTCCGCGTAGCCAACGCCCAATACACCACGTGCGGCCGCCGCTTTATCGAGGCCTTCACGACGCTGCAGCTCGACAATGTCCTCGAACTCGTCCGAGAAATAGAAGATAACAAGATTCTCACCGAGGTTTTGACACATGCCACTGATAAAAGCTTCTTCTGCTCCGCGCAGTTTGGCGCGTTGCGCGAGGTATCGGGCGATCAGGCCGGCCATGAATGACTTGGTCATTGAGTCCTTCAGAATCGCGGAATCGTTTTTCATATGCCCGAAGAAGGCGAGGCTGTTTGCGGTCATCCTGACCTGCTCGACACCCAGGAAAACAACCGCTTGCGATACGCTGGTAACTTCTGTCGCACGCGTACCGTAGAACGCGGAATTGACGAGCTTCAGAAGTTTCCCGGTAAGTGCGAAGTCGCGAAGAATGACATTTGCCAGCGTATCCGCATTAGCCTGTTGGTCATCCCCGGTCAGGCGGTTGATGTCCGAAAGCGTGCGCGATATCGACGGGAAATCGCCGGTGCGCTGCATGCGACGCAACAGGAAATCGATGGTGCTGTGACTTGAGCCGTTGAGGCTCACAGTATCGGCAAGTCCCGTTTCTTCGAGAAACAGGTCGAATGCTTCGCTCATTACCGAGCAGTCCGTGTAACGACCTTCGCGACTTGTCTCCATCGCACCGGCGAGGAATCGGGCAAATTCCCGACCGTGCGGCAATTTCTTTACAGGTTCGAAGTCGACCGTGCCTTCCATGATGCGGCGCTGAATGTCCTGGAGATTATCACCCTGCATCGCAACCTCACCGGACACGACTTCATAGAACGTGCTACCCAATGCAAACACATCGGTCCAGGTGCCGAGCGGTTGACGCGAGAAATGTTCCGGCGCCATGTAGCGCAGTGTCCCGGTCGCGAACTCCTTGGGTTCGCGTGCAATGCTTACGTATTGGGCGAGGCCGAAGTCCATCACGCGCGGTACGTTATCCGCGTCGATCAGTATGTTGCGAGGGCTTAGATCGAGATGCAGGATTTGCGCCGTATGAGCGGTGCTCATTGCGTTCAGAATGGCAGCGATCAACGGCGCAGCGCTCTCGATCGACATGCAACCCCTGCTCTTGAGCACGTCGGAGAAGGGCAGGCCCTCGACATACTCAAAAATCAGGTAGGGACCAGCCGCGCATTCGCCCGCGTCGTAGATGGGAACAATATTCGGATGCTTCAGCTTGCTCGATATGCGCGCCTCGAGAGGCGTGCCATCGTCATCGACCAAATTCAGCTCGGCATTCGATTCGGTTAAGACCTTAACTGCCACGTGGCGATCCAGGGTCGGGTCGCGACCGAGGTACACGGAACCCTGGGCGCCGCGCCCCAAGCGTTTGATGATCTCGTAACGTCCTATATTGGAACTCATAGCCCTGGCACAGAATAAGAAACTTCTACCTGCTGTAGCGGCCGCGCGAGTGAAATCCTTAGGGCGGGTATGGTGGTCTGCTGCCCGTTTGCCGGCTGGAGAGTGACTAATAGTATTCCAGCGGCACCGCTTTGCCACCGAAGACGCGGTAAACGTAAATCGAGTATGCGATAACAATCGGCAATACGAGCGCGGCGCCGATGAAAATTACCAGCAAGGATTCCGGCGCCGCTGCCGCGTTCCAGATCGTTAGATTGTCGATAACGAGCCATGGAAACAGGCTGTAGGCGATGCCATGAAATGCCAGCATGAACAGCCCGACGCTGCTCACGAACGGCACCCAGACGCCGTATTCGTTTTGCAAGTCGAGGTGAACCGGCAAGCGCCGCAAGCTGCGCCACAACACGGCAAATAAGACGACCGTCATCATCGGTATGGGCCAGACGACAATCAGGTTGCTGACGTTGAACCATTTGTCGTAAATCGAATTGCTTAACATCGGCGTCATCAATGAGACACTGGCGACACCGATTGCGGTGAGTGCGACACTGCGGCGTGCCCAGCGAATGGCTTGGCGTTGCAGCGCGCCGGAGGTCTTTGCCGTCAGCCAGCATGCACCCAGCAATGTGTATCCCGACGCCAGGCAGAGGCCGATAAAAGTCGAAAATGCCGTTGCAAAAAATGTTACTTCGAAGCCGAGTACCAGTTCGCCCAGCATGAATCCCTGCGCAAATGCCGCGACACAGGAACCGCCGAAGAACGCGCGATTCCACCACGTCTTGTGATCGGCACGTGCTTTGACGCGGAAGTCGAAAGCGACACCACGTACAGTCAGCCCCAGTAACATGAGCGTGACGGGCAAATACAATGCGGACAGGATGACGCCATGTGCCATCGGGAACGCGACCAGCAATACGCCGACTCCCATAACAAGCCAGGTCTCGTTGGCGTCCCAGAACGGACCTATCGATGCAATCATCAGATCCTTTTCGTCATCCGACGCGAGCGGCAACAGGATACCGATACCGAGGTCGAAGCCGTCAAGGATGACGTAGGCGAGCATCGAGAGTCCCATAACGACCATAAACGCCATTGGCAGCCAGCCCGCGGGCTCCGTCAGGTTTGGAATTAACTCGGTCATTGCGCCACCTGCGGATCGATCAGCGCTCCAACGCGAGGACCATGTGCGTTGATGCCGGTTGCGAGATTCTCTTTTTCACCTGCTGTTCGTGCCAGGTAAAAGAGCACAGCCACGTAGGCGGACAACAAGCTTGCGTACAGCACCAGCCACGCCACCAGTGTGGTCATGACGGTACCGGCACTCGCAGGGCCGACTGCCTCGCTGGTGCGTAGCACGCCGCTGACGAGAAACGGCTGCCGGCCGATTTCGGTGGTGTACCAGCCGCTTAACACTGCGACCCACCCGGAAAATGTCATGCCAACCAACACTTGCGCGAGCCAGCGCCGCGGCGGTTGATCGCGACGTGTGAACCAGACGCCAAGCCAGGAAACCAGCAGCATCAGGAAGCCGCAGCCGACCATGACACGAAACGACCAGAACACGGCAGCGACCGGCGGATGCGCATCCGGGAATGCATCGATACCGTGTACTTCCCCATTCAGGTCATGCGTCAGGATAAGCGATGCCAGGCGCGGAATCTCGACGGCAAAGCGATTGCTCTGCGTGTCTTCATCGGGAAGCGCGAACAGAACCAGCGGTGCACCTTCGCGAGTTTCCCAAAGACCCTCCATTGCCGCGACCTTTGCCGGCTGGTGCTCCAGGGTGTTGAGCCCGTGCAGGTCACCGGCAAATATTTGTATCGGTATCAGTACGGCCGCGAGCCAGAGTCCGCTGCGCAAGGCAACGGCGACGGACCCGGAGCGGTCGCCTTTGAGATAGCGGTACGCGGACAAGCCGCTGACCAGGAACGCGGCCGTCAGGCCTGATGCCAGCACCACGTGCACGAGCCGATACGGGAACGAAGGATTAAAGACGACGCGGTACCAGTCAAGTGCGTGTGCCTGACCATCGATCATTTCGAACCCGGCGGGCGTGTGCATCCAGGAATTCAACGCGATAATCCAGAATGCCGATGCAGTTGTGCCGATGGCGACGAGCAACGTCGCGAGGGTGTGTACGCGGTTGCTCACGCGGTTGAAGCCAAACAGCATGATGCCAAGAAATGATGCTTCCAGGAAAAACGCGGTCAGGACTTCGTAGGCCAGCAGCGGACCGGCAATATTGCCAACGGTCTCCATGAAGCCCGGCCAATTGGTGCCGAACTGAAAGCTCATCGTGATGCCACTGACGACACCGAGCGCGAATGTGAGGGCGAATACTTTGACAAACAGGCGGTACGCGTTCATCCAGTGTATTTCGCCACTGCGGTTATAGCGCCATTTGAAAAACAGCAGCATCCACGTCAACGAAATGGAGATCATCGGGAACAGGATGTGAAAGCTGATGTTCGCCGCGAATTGGATGCGCGCCAGCAGGAGGGCGTCGACCGTTGCCATGTTCAGGGAATCCTTTGCAGCCTAAGCGCTTTTACCGCTGGCGGCACGGGGTTTGAGAAACTTGCTGACGTTGCTGCCAAGTTTCATCAGTTGGGTCAGCGTCTTGGGGGCAAGACCCTTGATGTCGTCGAGCCAGCCAGTCGTCAGTTCAATGAGTTCGTGCATTTCACCCATGCGTTGCGCGGCGTAGGTGTCGTCCTCATCGAGATTGGATTCCATCAATGCCTCGCGCAGCATGGACAGCGTCGGATCGATTTCGCGCTTGCGGCGCTCTTCGATCAACACGCGGAATATTTCCCAGGTATCGTCCGGGGCACTGAAGTATTCGCGGCGATCATCCGGTAGATGCTGCGATCGCACCAGCCGCCACGACTGCAGTTCCTTAAGCCCCATGCTGACGTTCGAGCGCGACAGGCCGAGCGCCTGCACGATATCGTCCGCATTTTTAGGCCGCGCCGATACGAACAGCAATGCGTATATCTGGCCGACCGTGCGGTTGATGCCCCAACGACTGCCCATTTCCCCGAAATGCAGGATGAAGCGTTGCTGGAAAGGCGATACATTCATGGAATTCTCGGTATTTCAGGAATTCCTGAAATTATAATCATTCTAAATCGGGGCTGCAATGCGAGCCGGCACCACTTTGTTCGCATTTGGCATAGCCAAATGCGGCAGGACTCCATATAATCGCCGGCCAACTACGCGCCCGTAGCTCAGCTGGGTGAACGATGGTTGCCGCGAAGCGGCAAGGCGAAGCACGCTTCGCCAAGAGTGAACGCCGCGAGCTTGCAAGCGA
>CAXBJV010000006.1:0-125651 GCA_963976215.1 uncultured Woeseiaceae bacterium
TACCGGCCTGTCACGCCGGGGGTCGCGGGTTCGAGTCCCGTCCGCTCCGCCACTGATAAGATCCCGGGTCCCTGTAGCGGGGGCCCGGGATTTTTTTTAAAATTCCACGCCTTTCATTTAAAGACGCCATAGATATGCTGCAAAATATTCGCGAAAACCTGACCGGCAGGCTGGCCCTGATAGTTCTGGTCGTCATTGCCCTGTCCTTCGTATTTGTCGGTGGTGCGAGTTTCACGACCATTGGCTCAAACTACGCGGCCAAGGTCGACGATGCCGAAATCGGGGTCGCGCAATTCGAAGCGGCGTATCGCGATCGCGTCCAACAGAATCCGCAGCTTGCGAATCTGCCGTCGGAATATCGGCAGCAACTGCGCAGCAACGTGCTGGAGGAACTCATCCAGCAGCGCGTTATTGATAATTACCTCGACGATGCCGGCTTCGAAGTCAGCGACCGCCAACTCACCGAGGCCTTGCGCGGTGTTCCCGAGTTTCAGGTTGACGGAAAATTCGATCGCGAAACCTACGATCAGTTGATCGCGACAGTGGGTATGACTCCGGCACAGTTTGAATCCTCACAAAAACTCTCGATGCGCCGCAATCAACTGCAGCGCGCGATCCTGGGAACCGCAGTCGTGCCGCCATCCAGCTACCGGCGCTACCTCAACCTGGCGTTTGAAAATCGCCTGGTGACGACGGCAAGCATTTCCGCGGAAGCCGTTGCCGATGAAGTTAACGTGAGCGACGAAATGGTCGCGGCGTACTACGACGAGAATCCGGATTTATTCAATTTGCCGGAAACTGCCGATATCCAGTACGTCGAGATTCGTCGCGATTCGGTGGCATCCGATGTGCGAGTCAGCGAAGACGATTTGCTCGAGTACTACGAGTACAACAAAGACCGCTACCTGCGCGATGAACAACGCCAGGCGCGACATATCCTGATTCTGTTCGACGACGATGAAGCCGGTGCCGAGCAAGTTGCAAACGAAGTGTTGACGCGGGTACGCGCCGGTGAGTCCTTTGCGGAGCTTGCGCAGCAATACTCTAAAGATGGTGGCACCTCGGCTGACGGTGGCAATCTCGGTGCTTTGACGGAAGAGCAACTGCCGGATGCACTGGGTAATGCAATATTCTCGATGAACGAAGGTGAAATCCGCGGCCCGGTAAAAGGCGATTTTGGATTCCATGTCGTACAGCTGGACGAGATCCTGGAATCCGGGCCGTTGCCGTATGAACAGGTTCGGGCTTCCCTGCTAACCGAATTGCAGGAGCAGGAGGCAGAAGGACTGTTCCTTGAACTGGAACGCAAATTATCCGCAGCTCTGTTCGATGCCAGCGATATCAATGCGATTGCGGAAGCCGTTGGCCGCGAAGTGCAAACTTACGAAGGCTTTGCACGCGATAGCCTCGAACCGTTCGATGGCAATACCAGCGCAGTTGATGCAATTTTCGATCCTGTCGTTCTGAGCGGCGCACAGTTTTCTGAAGTCATTGAAGTCGATGCAAACCGAACCGCTGTTTTCTCGGTGACACAACACAACGCGGCGACGCGTGAGACGCTGGAGGCGGTGCGCGATGAAATCGTGACGATGCTGACAAACCAGCAGTCGGAGGACCTGATGGCCGCCCGCGCGGAACAGATGCTCGAAGCCGTACGTAGCGGTACAGAATTCGCAGCCGCTGCACAAGCCATTGGTGCGACAGTATCGGAGCCCACCGTCATGACTCGCAATGCTGAGACAGCAGACCAGTTCCTGGCCGTTGCGGTGTTCACGGCCGTCAAACCGGAGCAGGATGAACCGACGCTGGGTACGACGCGGAATGGTACTGGCGGCTACACGGTCTATTCCCTGGACGCCGTAATTCCCGGCCGCCCGGAGGCGATTCCGCAGGAGCAGCGCGATACCGGTAAGGAACAACTCGAAGAGCAATACGGCGTCGGTGACTTCGTTGCCTTTGTGCACGCCTTGCGCGCTAATGCCGACGTAATCATTAACGACGACGCGCTGGCTGCACAAGACCTGTTCCAGTAAGCTTAAGCGCATAAGAACAACACCAGCACGGCTCGGAGAGCCGCTACGGGGGATTCATGCGCAAGCTTGCACTGCACTGGCAGATTCTTATCGCGATTGTCCTGGCGTTCTTTGTCGGGCTCTGGATGTTTGGGGTGCAGGAGTCTACCGGCAGTCAGCCGGCGTTCTTCGGCGTTGAAATTCTCGCGATGCTCAATTTCATCGGCAAGTTGTTTCTCAATGCCCTGAAGATGATTATCGTGCCGCTGATCACTTCGTCAATTATTGTTGGCGTTGCCGGCATTGGCAGTAGTGGAAATCTCGGCTCGCTTGGCGGCAAGACGCTGCTTTTCTACGCAACCACAACGCTGGCTGCCATTCTGGTTGGTTTGTTTGTCATCAATGCGATTGGTCCGGGCTTTATCGACGGCCAACCGGCGAAAGATGCGCTGTCGCTATCGGCATCCGTTGAAGAGGTTCAGGCGAAAGTCGGTGATAAGGATGCCAGCGATGTGGCGGAAATCTTCATTCGGATGGTGCCGCCGAATATCGTAAAGGCGGCCGCAGACGGGCAAATGCTCGGCCTAATTTTCTTCGCCATCCTGTTCGGCTACTTCATGACGCACCTGTCGCACGATTTCGCGGAACCCTTGTTCAAATTCTGGAACAGTGTTTTTCAGGTCATGATGAAAATGACCGAGTTCATCATGATGTTTGCACCGATCGGAGTATTTGGACTGGTCGGCGCGGTGATCGCTGAGTCCGGGCTAAAAGCGACCGGACCTTTGGCGCTGTTCGCTGTGGCCGTACTGTTGGCGTTGGGCATTCATGCGTTTGGCACCTTGCTGTTGCTGCTACGTTTTGTCGGCCGCGCGAAACCTTTCAAGACCCTGGTCGGGGCGTCGCAAGCGATGTTAACGGCATTTTCGACAGCGTCATCGTCCGCGACCTTGCCGGTTACGATGGAAAGTGTCGAAGACAATATCGGGGTTTCAAACAAGGTCTCCAGCTTCGTGCTGCCGCTGGGCGCTACAGTAAATATGAACGGCACGGCACTGTATGAGTGTGCGGCCGCCTTGTTTCTTGCCCAGGCTTACGGCCTCGAACTGACCTTTGGGGTGCAGTTTACGATTGTTGCGATCGCTTTGATGACATCGATCGGTGTGGCCGGGGTTCCATCCGCGTCGTTGGTCGCAATAGCGATCATACTTGGCGCCATTGGAATTCCGCTGGAGGCGATCGGCGTGTTGATGGTCTTCGACCGGATCCTCGACATGTGCCGGACCAGTATCAATGTCTGGGGCGACTGCTGTTGTGCAACGATCGTTGCGCGACTGGAGGGCGAGGAAACCAAAGTCGCGATCTAAAATACGGTGACAGTGACCCTATTTCAGATCGAAATAGGGTCACTGTCACCGTATTTATTTAGTCTTCGTCGAACACCATGCCCATGATGTTGACGCCGGCGTCGACAAAAGTCGTTTCGCCGGTGATACCGGATGCGAGGTCCGAGCAGAGGAAAGCAGCAGTATTGCCGACTTCTTCGATGGTTACTGTACGCCGCAGTGGCGAGGCTTTCTCGGCATATCCCAGCATCTTGCGGAAACCGCCAATACCGGCGGCCGCCAGTGTTTTCACAGCGCCTGCCGATATAGCATTAACACGAATGCCCTTGGGGCCGAGATCTGCCGCGAGGAAACGCACGCAGGCCTCCAGGCTTGCTTTGGCAAGGCCCATCACGTTGTAGTTCGGCACTACCTTGGTGGCTGCGTCGTAGGTCAGAGTCAGCATCGCGGCATTGCGGCCCTCCATCATTGGCAGGCCGGCCTTAGCCAGTGCTGCGAGGCTGTACGCCGAGATGTCGTGCGAAATTGCGTAGCCGTCGCGCGTGATTGATTCCACGAAGCCGCCGGCCAATTGCTCGCGCGGTGCAAAGCCGACCGAATGTACGATGATATCGACACCGTCCCAATGCTTGCCCAGACTTGTAAATACCGCCGCAATCTCTTCATCGGATGTGACATCGCAGGGAAACAGCAAATCGGTATTCTGGTTGAGGCGTGCCGAGAGTTTTTCCACACGACTTTTAAGCTTGTCATTCTGGTAGGTGAACGCGATCTCACAGCCTTCGCGCGCGAAGGCTTCTGCGATGCCTGCTGCAATGGATCGGTCGCTGGCGACTCCAACAATGAGTGCTTTCTTTCCCGACATGAAGCCCATATTTGATTCCTGTAATTGCTGACGCGGCTATTCTACATTGAATATTCGCGATTTAGCAGGCTGTGTACGCCGGCCGACATCCTTTGTTACCGGAATGGCTCGGGCCGCTCCCGCAAGCGGGACCGAGCTGCGCTTTATTTCTCGGTAACAAAGATCTCGCCCGGCGCGCATAGCATCGTGACACATTGAACCGGTCGATCGGCGCCCGCCACGCAACGCGCAGGATGCTAGCTAGACTGTGCGGTTACATCCACGTACATAGTGAGCCGCTGACCGGGGCGCAGGAGCTTGTTCTTGTCGATGTTGTTCCAGCGGGCGATCTGGTCGATGCCCACACGGAAGCGCCGCGCGATCAGGTATAGCGAGTCGCCACTGCGTACCGTGTAGCGGAGCTTGCGGGTCGTGTTGCCGAGCGCCTGGGTTGGTGAAGTCCGCGGTGACTCGACGTTGGCGTGTGTCCAGACAACCAGTTTCTTGCCGACTGACAATGTGTCTCGTGGCGCCATACCATTCCAGGCGGCCAATTGTCGTGTTGTGACCTTGTATCGCTGCGAGATAGTCCAGAACGATTCACCGCTGGCAACGATATGTTCGACCTTGTTACCGGAGCGCGTCCTGTTCTGGGTCTTCGCCAGGCGCGCATCGGCGCTTTTGCTGTAGGCGCTTAGTGGTTTCGTTGCCACCGGAATCATCAGGTGATGGCCGGCGCGTATCGTGTTGCCACGCAGATTATTGGCGGAGCGAATGGTCGCGACCGTCGTGTTGTATTTTTCCGCAATTTGCGAAATCGCTTCACCGTTTTTAACTTTATGACGTTGCCAGCGAACGCGTTCCGATGCCGGGACTTCGTTTAAGGCTTGCGTGAATTGCTCGGCAACCTCTATCGGCATCACCAGGCTGTGTGGCCCGGACGGGTCCGTGGACCAGCGGTTGTAGCCCGGGTTGTACTGATAGATGGTATCGACATCGACACCTGCAAGTTCAGCAGCGAGGGCCAGGTCAAGCTGACCACCAATGTCGGTAACCGCAAATTGCGGCTCATCGACAATACGCGGCAGCGTCAGGTTGTACTGTGCCGGGTCTGCAACGATTTCGACCAGTGCCAGCAGCTTCGGCACATACATGCTGGTTTCTTTGGGTAATCGTAAATTCCAGAAATCGATCGGCTTGTTGGCTTTGGTGTTGCGGCGTACCGCGCGGCGCACATTGCCTTCTCCGGAATTGTAGGAAGCGATGGCATTCAGCCAGTCGCCGTTATTGAATTTCTGCAGGTACTCAAGGTAGTCGAGCGCGGCACGCGTGGAATCGACAACATCGCGGCGACCGTCGTACCACCAGTTTTGTTTGATACCGAAACGCTTCGCTGTTCCCGGGATCATCTGCCAAAGGCCGGCAGCCCGCCCATGCGAATAGGCGAACGGGTCGTAGGCGCTCTCGACGATTGGCAACAGCGCAAGTTCGAGTGGCAGGCCGCGCCGCTCAAGTTCCGCAACAATATGCGGCAGGTAGCGCTGTGCGCGGTTGAATACCCGGGTCAGATACTCCGGGTGCTTGACGAACCAGTTCTTTTCGGCAGCAGTGCGATGATTATCCTCGTAGCTGAGACGGAAATTGCGCCGCAGTTTGTCGAGCACATCACCTGTCGCGGCGGGTGAGGAACTGAGGTCGATGCCTTCGACCGGTGACGACAGGGCCAGTGACAAATCGGACGAGTCTGCAGCGATACTGCGGATCTCGGCGGGCATGGCCTGGACCGATTGGCCGAGAAACATCAAAAAGGTGACGCCGATGGCTCCCGAAACCCGGATTCTTTGCGATAATTGCGCCACGGACGCTAACCTTGAGTTATGCATCGGACCATCCTACTGAGGCGGAAAGCGAGTGCAAGCGGATTGTTCACAATTGGCAGAAAAATGGCTGCAGACACCGCTGGGCGCGGCGCTGTTGCAGCAAGAAGCGCGCGTCATCGAAGAGGCACTGGACGGTGTTTTTGGCGAGCAATGCCTGCAGCTGGGGCGGTGGGGCGAAAATCGTGCTTTTCTCCGCTTTACGCGGACGCAGCGCTGCGCGCTACTGGCGGAATCGACCGCTGGGCAACCGAATGCTGTTGGATTGCTGCACCAATTGCCAATTGCCAGCGATTCCATTGATGCGGTGTTGCTACCGCACACGCTCGACTACAGTGACCGGCCGCACGCCATTTTGCGCGAAGTCGACCGTGTGCTGCGGAAAGACGGGCGAATCATCATTCTCGGCTTCAAGCCGGGCGGATTGTGGGGCTTACGCCGCTTGATACCGGGCGCGGGGCTGCCGCCTGGCGCCGACAACCTGATTTCCGAACGTCGCTTGCGCGACTGGCTGCAATTGCTGGATATGCGCATCGCGAGTACCTCGCGCTATTTCTTTCGTTGGCCGTTACCCGGAAATAAAGCGCGCGGCTCGAACAAGTGGGAGCGTCGTGGGCAGGCCTGGTGGCCGGAGTTGTCAGCATGCTATATGATTTCGGCGCAGAAACGAGTCAGCACACTGACACCGGTACGGCCGGTGTGGCGACGCAAGCCAAAAGTCGTCGCGGGACTCGCCGAACCCACAACCCGAGTTGCGCGAATCCGTTTTGACGAAAACCATTGAGATTTATACTGACGGTGCCTGCAGGGGCAATCCCGGACCCGGCGGATGGGGCGCGTTGCTCATTGCTGGAAAACGCCAGAAAACCATGCACGGCGGCGAGCACGATACAACCAACAACCGTATGGAGTTGACCGCGGCGATTAAGGCATTGAATGCCTTGAAATCCCGCAGTGAGGTCATTCTGTATACCGACTCAAAATATGTCATGGACGGCATCAACGATTGGATGCCCAACTGGAAAAAACGCGGCTGGAAAACGGCCGCCAGAAAACCGGTAAAGAACAAGGACCTGTGGCAGGCACTGGATGAGGCGGTTGAGCGTCACGAGATCGATTGGCGCTGGGTGCGTGGCCATGACGGCAATCCAGGCAACGAGATGGCGGACGAACTGGCTAATCTCGGCATCGACGAATTGTAGGAGCGGCTACAGGCCACGAACCGAATTGTAGGAGCGGCGACAAGCCGCGACCCGAATTGTAGGAGCGGCTACGGGCCACGAACCGAATTGTAGGAGCGGCGACAAGCCGCGACCCGAACCACAGGAGCGGCCACAGGCCGCGAAATTATGCGTCAAATCGTACTCGACACAGAAACCACCGGCCTTTCGACCAAGAGCGGCCACCGCATTATCGAAATCGGTTGCCTCGAACTGGTCAATCGCAGGCTGACCGGGCGCGAATTTCACCGTTTCCTGAATCCGGATCGCGATATCGATGAAGGCGCGGAGCGCGTGCATGGCATCAGCCGTGCCGACCTCGAAACGGCACCGCGCTTTCCGGAAATAGTGGACGAATTCCTGGCGTTTATTAAAGACGCCGAGCTGATTATTCATAACGCCAGCTTCGACGTCGGCTTTCTCGACCACGAACTGAAATTAATGAAACACGCGCAACCGTCGATCGAATCGTATGCCACTGTGCTCGATACGCTGTCGATGGCACGGGAAATGCACCCGGGACAGCGCAACAGCCTGGATGCACTTTGCAAGCGCTATGAAGTCGACGCAACCAAGCGTGACGTGCACGGCGCACTGATCGATTCCGAGCTGCTCGCGAACGTTTACCTCGCAATGACCGGGGGTCAGACTGCGCTGCTGCTCGACGAAGAGACGGAAGAGTCCGGGGAAGACCACGCAGGCGCGGCGCATGGCCGCGAATTGGATGAATCGCGGCCAGGGGGCGCACCGACGCTCGATCTGTTGGTTATCAAAGCAAACGCCGAGGAAACCGCCGCACACAACGCGCTGTTGGACAAAATTCGCGAATCCGGTGCGTGCGTCTGGGATTTTGACTAGAATCATCGGTTCGCTTCGGGGGAAGCACCACAAACAAGGATAAAACAGTATGGCCCATACTATGGCAGCGGCATTGCGAGAGAATTTCCTCGGAAATTCTCCAAGTTGGTATAAATTGACGATTGTCGGGTTTCTGATCATTAACCCGATTCTCGCTATGATCAATCCGCACCTGGCGGGCTGGGTGCTGGTCATCGAGTTCATTTTCACGCTGGCGATGGCATTGAAATGCTATCCGCTGCAACCGGGGGGTCTGCTGGCCATTCAGGCCATCGTCATCGGCCTCGCCTCACCGGAGCACGTGCTGCACGAAGCGGAGCACAACTTCGAAGTCATCATGCTGCTGATGTTCATGGTTGCCGGTATCTATTTCCTCCGCGATATGCTGTTGTACACGTTCACCAAGATCTTGCTGGGCGTACGCTCAAAAGTCCTGTTGTCGGTGATGTTCTCGTTCGCGGCGGCTTTCCTGTCCGCATTTCTCGATGCGCTGACGGTCACCGCGGTGATTATTACCGTCGCGGTCGGTTTTTTCGGTGTTTACCACAAGGTTGCATCGGGTAAACAATTCCATCACAACCATGACCATGGAACTGATGAGGAGGTTGTTGAGCTGCATCGAGCAGACCTCGAACAGTTTCGGGCATTCCTGCGCAGCCTGATGATGCACGGCGCGGTCGGTACTGCACTCGGTGGCGTGACAACCATGGTCGGTGAACCGCAAAACCTGCTGATTGCCGAGATCATGGACTGGAGCTTCGTTGAATTCTTTATTCGCATGGCGCACATATCCATGCCGGTGCTGGTGGTTGGCCTGCTTACCTGCGTAATGCTTGAGGTCACCAAGTCGTTCGGATACGGAACTCAATTGTCGCCCAAGGTTCGTGAAGTCCTGGAATCCTATGACAGCCAGATGGCATCCGAGCGCACCAAAAAAGATACGATGGTTATTATCGTGCAAGCGGTCGTTGCTGTGCTGCTGATGATTGCACTCGGCGCTGGACTTGCGGCACCGGGTATTGTCGGCCTGATGGTCATTGTGCTTGCTACTGCATTCAACGGTATTACCGAAGAGCATCGTATCGGCCACGCGTTCGAAGAAGCATTGCCGTTTACCGCGCTGCTGGTCGTATTCTTCGCCATTGTCGCCGTGATCGATCACCAGAAACTGTTTACGCCAGTCATTCAATGGGTAATGACCTACGACGGAAAACTGCAGGAGGCGCTGTTCTTTATGGCGAACGGTGTTTTGTCAATGATTAGTGATAATGTGTTTGTCGCGACGGTATACATCGGTGAAGTGGACGAAATGTTCCAGTCCGGTGCGATTACACGCGAGCATTTCAACTCGCTGGCAGTCGCGATCAACACCGGCACGAATATCCCGTCTGTCGCAACGCCAAACGGACAGGCAGCGTTCCTGTTCCTGCTGACGTCCGCGCTGGCGCCGTTGATTCGCTTGTCCTACGGCCGCATGGTGGTGATGGCACTGCCGTACACGATTACGATGAGTATCGCTGGCCTGTTGGCACTCTGGTACATGCCGTCGTTCATCTGATGCGTTAGCGCAGTGTCGGATGTCGATGTTTGCCACCTGAACCTGGCGAAGAACTATCGTGGTGGGGAGCGGCAAACTGAGATCCTGATTCGTGCACTCGCGGAACATGGCTATGTGCAGCGCCTGGTCGTCAAGCGTGGCAGTAGCCTGAAAGAACGTTGTGCGGACATACCCGCTCTCGACGTTCGGGAAGTGGCATCCAATCCACTGGCGGCGGGACTGGCTGCCAGGGGTGCGGCGCTTGCGCATGCGCATGAGGGGCGGAGCATTTACGCCGGGTGGATCGCCAATTTACTTTTTGGCACGCCCTATGTGATTACGCGCCGGGTGGTATCGGCGCAAAAAAACCGGAGCATGCGCGGACTCGCCTATCGGCGTGCGGCGCATGTCATCGGCGTGTCGCATGCCGCGGTCGAGTCGCTGAATCAGTCACTGGACTCGCAAAAGGTCTCGGTAATACCCGACGCGCATTCGGCGTTCGTCTCGGACCCGGACGCCGTCGCGACCATTCGCGCTCGCTATCCGGGGAAAATACTCATCGGCAACATTGCCGCCATGGTGCATGCGCACAAGGGGCAATCAACTATTATCGATGTGGCTCGCCGTGTTGCCGGGACGCACCCGGACTGGCATTTTTTGCTTTGTGGCGATGGTGTGGACGAGCAGCGCTTTCGCGATGAAATAGGCGACCTGCGGAACATCGAGCTGGTCGGCTGGATCGAGAACGTTGGCGATTACCTCGCCAGTTTCGACTTGTTCCTGTATCCGTCTTTGCACGAGGCGCTGGGCTCAACGTTGCTGGATGCGATGTATTTCGGCCTGCCGATCGTGGCTTCGGACGTCGGCGGAATTCCGGATGTCGTCGAAAAGGGGGTGAACGGGGAGCTGGTGGCACCTGAGGATCCCGATGCACTGTTTGCGGCAATCGAGGCGCTGCTGGGGGATAAGCAACGGCTTCGGCTGCTACGGGAAAATAATGTCGAAACGGCAAAATCCTTCAATATTGAGGGTATGGCAAATGCCTATCGGTCCATCTATAAAGCACTTTGATGCGGGTCTCGCTGGCGCCTGCGACAAGTGTCCGCGAAATTCGGCCAAAACTGTGTTATTTAAGCGCTGAGTTTTCACTGGACCTGTCATGTCATTCAATATTAAAGATCTCCGCATAGGAATTATCGGTCTCGGATATGTCGGCTTGCCGCTTTCCGTGGAATTTGGCAAGAAGTACCCGACGGTCGGCTACGACATCAACCACGAACGCGTATCCGAACTGCAAAAAGGGGAGGACGCGACACTTGAGTGTTCGTCGGAGGAGCTCGCAAGCGCGGAACATCTTTCGTTTACATCCAATGCGGCGGAAATTGAAGGGTGCAATTTTTACATTGTGACCGTCCCAACGCCGATCGGAGAGAGCACCCGGCCGGTCCTCACCCCCCTGAAGAATGCCAGCAAATTGCTGGGCCGGGTGATCAGCAAGGGCGATGTCGTCGTCTTTGAATCCACCGTCTACCCGGGGGCGACCGAAGAGTATTGCGTACCTTTTATCGAAGAAGAGTCCAGGCTGAAAATGAACGAGGGCTTTTTTGTCGGCTACAGCCCGGAACGGATCAATCCCGGGGACAAGGACCGGCGTTTGCCGGACATTCCAAAAGTGACGTCGGGTTCCACGGACGAGGCGGCCGAGTATGTCGATTCTGTGTATCGCTCCATTATCACCGCCGGCACCCACAAAGCGTCGAGCATCAAAGTCGCCGAAGCATCGAAGGTGATTGAGAACACACAACGTGACGTAAATATTGCACTCGTTAATGAACTTGCGATGATCTTCGAACGCGTTGGAATCGATACCGAAGAAGTGCTGGAAGCGGCGGGGACCAAGTGGAATTTTCTAAATTTCCGTCCTGGGCTGGTCGGCGGTCATTGTATCGGTGTTGATCCCTATTACCTGACGTTCAAAGCCCAGCGCCTCGGCTATCACCCGCAGATGATCCTGGCTTGCCGCCGCATTAATGACAATATGCCGCTGTACGTATCGGGACAGATCATCAAGCAGATGCTGGAGAAAGGGATTCAACCCAAAGGTTCGAAAGTCCTGGTCCTCGGCGTAGCATTTAAGGAAAATTGCCCGGACGTGCGAAACTCGAAAGTACTGGATATCGTCTCCGAGTTGGCGTCTTATGGCTGCGATGTCGATGTGAGCGATCCTTGGGTTGACGCGGCCGATGTGCGCGCGCAATACGAGGTTGACATCGTGAGTGATCCGGCCAAAGGCGCGTATGATGTCGTTGTGATTGCTGTGGCACATGACGATTTTCGCGAGCTGGGTGCCGAAGGTATTCGCGCGTTCGGCAAGGAAAATTCTGTGCTGTACGATATCAAGTACGTATTGCCATCGGACGCAGTGGACGACCGCCTGTAAAGCGACCATCGGCCGCGAAATGAATTGTCACGTGTAGGAGCGACCATCGGCCGCGAAATGAATTGTCACGTGTAGGAGCGACCATTGGTCGCGACATAATCAAATGAAAATACTTGTAACTGGCGCAGCCGGATTTATCGGCTACTTCACCGCCGTAAAACTCCTCGAGCGCGGTGACACGGTCGTTGGACTGGATAACTTCAACGACTACTACGATGTCTCGCTGAAAGAAGCCAGGGCAAAACGGCTTGACTCCTACGACAATTTTTCGATGCGCCGAATCGATCTTGCCGATCGTAGTGCCATGGAAAAACTTTTCGCCAATGAGTCTTTTCAAAAGGTCGTGCACCTCGGTGCTCAGGCGGGTGTTCGCTATTCGATCGACAACCCGCATGCGTACATTGACAGCAATATCGTCGGCACACTGCATATTCTGGAGGGTTGCCGCCACCACGGCATTGAGCATCTTGTATTCGCCTCGTCGAGTTCGGTGTACGGCGCCAATACCTCGATGCCGTATTCGATCCACCACAATGTTGATCACCCACTGGCGCTGTACGGGGCGACCAAAAAGTCGAATGAGCTTATGGCGCATAGCTACGCCAATCTGTATGACCTGCCGGTAACCGGACTCCGATTCTTCACCGTCTACGGGCCCTACGGTCGGCCGGACATGGCGCCGATTAAATTTACCCGGAACATCGTCGAAGGTCGTCCGATCGATGTCTATAACTTTGGCAAGCACAGTCGCGACTTCACTTATATTGACGACATCGTCGAAGGTGTTGTTCGGTCGCTTGACAACACGGCCGCTGCCAATGAGCAATGGGATGCAGCGTCGCCCGATCCAGCCAGCAGCAAGGCACCGTACAGGATTTACAATATCGGCAATCAGAAGCCGGTGGAGCTGATGCGATTTATCGAACTGATAGAAGAAAACGTCGGCAAAAAAGCACAAATGAACATGTTACCGATACAGGCGGGCGACGTACCGGATACCTGGGCGGACGCGAGTGATCTTGCCGACGCTGTCGGTTACGCACCGAATACGTCGATCGAAGTCGGTGTAAAGCAATTTGTTGAGTGGTATCTTGCGTATTACAAGGACAAACCCTAAAAAAGCGCATAGCCAGTGGCCACCACCTATACCGACCGAAAACTTTCCGTACGTTACCCGACTGACCTGCCTGCCTGGAAGAAGCTGGCAGCGCATTATCGTGACGATATGCGCGACAAAACTTTGCGGGCGCTCTTTGCACGCGACAAGAAGCGAGAAGAGAAGTTTTCGCTGCAGTCGGGCGACCTGATTCTCGATTATTCGAAGAATCATCTGGCCGCCACAACCCGGAAATTGCTGCTACAGCTCGCGAGGCAGGCCGATGTGCCGGCGGCTATCGAAGCCATGTTCAATGGCGACAAGATTAACAAGACGGAAAATCGATCCGTTCTGCATGTTGCCCTGCGTTCGAAAATAGCCGATACCGTCGCGCTCGAGACTCCAGGCGTTGCAGAAGTCTGGGAAGTATTGACGCAGATGGAGTCATTCGTGGAACAGGTTCACGGTGGCAAGATCAAAGGCAGTACGGGGAAAAAGCTGACCGATATCGTCAATATTGGCATCGGTGGGTCCGATCTGGGTCCGGTCATGGCAAGTCGCGCGCTTCGCAGCTACTGGAAGGACGGCATGCGTTTTCACAGTGTCTCGAATATCGATGGCAGTCAGCTCGACGATTTACAGCGCGAACTGAATCCGGAAACGACGCTTTTCGTTGTCTGCTCAAAAACCTTCACCACGTTGGAGACTATGACCAATGCCAACGCGGCGAGGGCATGGATCGTGGACCAATTTGATGAGCTGGCCGTCCAGTATCACTTTGTTGCGGCATCGACGAATCACGCTGCCATGGATGACTTCGGTATCCGCAGTGATTTTCGCTTCGGCTTCTGGGACTGGGTCGGTGGTCGTTACTCTTTGTGGTCAGCGGTTGGCCTGTCTTTGGCGCTGGTTGTTGGTATGGATGCCTTCCGGGCGATTCTGTCGGGCGGCAGGCGCATGGACCTGCATTTTCGACAGTCGCCGCTCGATGAAAACATGCCGGTCCTGCTGGCGCTGATCGGCATCTGGTATAACAATTTTTTCGGCGCTCAAAGCCAGGCGATCCTGCCCTACGACAATCGCCTGGACCGTTTTCCGGCTTACCTGCAGCAGCTACAGATGGAATCAAGTGGCAAGAGTGTGCGTATGGACGGCAAGCCCGTTCGCTGCGACACCGGCATGATTATCTGGGGCGAGGCCGGCAACAACGCACAACACTCGTTTTATCAGCTATTGCACCAGGGCACCCGGCTGGTACCGGTTGATTTCCTGTTGCCCGGCACGTCGGGGCTCTCGACCGCGAATTGCCTGGCGCAGGCCGAGGCATTGATGGACGGTACGGGTAATGCGGATGTGGAACCCTACCGCGTTCACGAGGGAAACCGACCCAGCAACACGATTCATTACGACCAAATGACGCCGGAAGTTCTTGGCCAGTTGATCGCATTATATGAACACAAGGTATTTGTTGAGGGCGTAATCTGGGGCATCGATTCGTTTGATCAATGGGGCGTTGAACTCGGCAAGAAGCTGGCCAACGCAAAGCTCGACTTGTAGGAGGGCGCCATGCGCCCGACCACTCGCCCTGTCGGAGGGCGCAGTGCGCCCGACAATCACCTTGTAAGCAATCGCATACCACGCCACAATCCGCTGATGATTTTCCATGCCCAAATACGGCTGGCGCTTGCGCTGGCAATCTTTCCTTTTGCCACTGCATGGGCGGGACCCTACATTCCGGCGGGCGATGTAATGCTGCGGCATGACATTCAATTGCTTGCCGACGCGGGTGTAATCCGCGGGCCGACGACAACCTGGCCTTTGGCGTGGGGGCCAATCCTCGAAAACATCAGTGACGCGGATTCGCTGTCTTTAAAGCCTGCCGTTGCCGATGCATTCATTCGGGTCCGCAGTCGCGCCAACTGGGAGACGCGAACGCGCGAACTGACATTCAATGCCAGAGCCGGGATTGCTGATAACGCGACGCGAATACGCTCATTTCAAAATACCCCGAGAGGCCGGGTTGAAGTCGGGGCGGGCGTTGGCTGGATCGACGATTGGTTCAGCCTTGAATTGAACGTCCAGGGCGTTGATTCGGATCAGGACGCCGATGAAGTCCGTGTCGACGATAGCTTGATCGGCGTCGTCGTCGGTAACTGGTCAGTCGCTGCCAGTACACAGCAGCGCTGGTGGGGACCGGGCTGGGACGGCAGCCTGATTCTCTCCAACAACGCCCGGCCGATTCCGTCGCTGACGATTGACCGCGTTTTCACGGACGCGTTCAAGACCCGGTGGCTTAGCTGGTTAGGGCCCTGGGACTTCAGCGTGATGTTCGGGCAGTTGGAAAGCGAACGTGTCGTACCCGACGCACAATTTTTTGGAATGAGGTTAAATTTCCGCCCCATTCCGTCGCTCGAAGTGGGATTGTCACGATCTGCGCAGTGGTGCGGGGATGGCCGGCCCTGCGATGCCGGAACCTTTGCCGACTTATTCCTCGGTCGAGACAATATCGGCGACGAGGGAATTGGCGCGGAAAATGAGCCGGGCAACCAGATGGCCGGCGTCGATTTTCGCTGGTCGCCGTCATTTTTCGGCTTGCCGATCTCGGCCTACGGGCAATTCATCGGTGAAGACGAGGCGGGCGGTTTTCCCAGTCGCTACCTCGCACAGATTGGCGTCGAGGGGTCGGGCTATCTGCAGGATAAATGGTCCTATCGATGGTATGCCGAGTTGGCCGGCACCAGTTGTGATTTCGTGCACGACGATATTTTCAATTGTGGATACCATCAGTCTATTTATCGAAGCGGGTATACCTTCAGAGGCCGCATAATTGGTCACGGCGCAGATAATGATGCGCGCCTGGTATCTGTCGGCTGGCTCATGGTTGATGAGCAGGATTCACAATGGCGAGCGCTGCTGCGATTCGGTGACTTGAATCGCGGTGGTCCGCCCGATGCCGCGCACACTATAACTCCGACGCCACAGGAACTTACCAGTATCGATATAACGCACAGCCGGATATTCCCATTTGGTGTTGTCGACCTCGGCGTTGGTTTCGAACACACGGATGATCAGGCTAGCGGAACCACTTCCACCGAGGAGCGGTTTTATTTGCAATGGCGAAGTTCTTACTAGCCCTGCTCCTTGCACTGCCGGCTGCCGCCACGGGCGAGCCATTTGCAGTGCCAGGAGATTTGCTGTTGCGCAGCGACCTGCAGCGCCTCAATGACAGTGGCGAAATCAACATCACGCTTTCCGCATGGCCAGTGTCCACAGGTGACATTCACAATGCGATCGCTACGATTGATGCGCGATCATTGTCGCCGGCCAACCTCGCTGCCTACCAACGTATCCGCGACCGGCTTCGTATCGACACCCAATCCGATGCTGTCCGATTGAACGCAGGATTGTCCGCCTCCATTGATCCACGCTTCATCCGGACGTTTGAGAATACACCCAGAGACGAGGGTGAGCTGTCAGCAACGGCTTCGTGGCAGGGTTCCCGGTTTGCAATCAAGCTCTCGGCAACCGCAGTTGCAAACCCATTCGACAATGACAAGGTTCGACCGGACGGTACTTATGTCGGTATGGCACTTGGGAACTGGATTATTTCGGCCGGCTGGCAGGAACGCTGGTGGGGACCGGGTCGCGATGGCAGCTTGATTTTGTCGACCAATGCCCGCCCATCACCGGGTATTTCCATCCAGCGAAATTCGAGCACGGCGTTCAAGTCGAAGTGGTTGAGTTGGATCGGTCCGTGGACGCTCACCAGCTTCATGACGGAACTGGATGACACACGGACTATTAACGAAGCGAGGCTGTTTGGGATCCGCGGTAGCTTTCGGCCGCCGAACACGGGCCTGGAGATTGGCATTTCGCGAACCGCACAGTGGTGCGGCGATGGCCGGCCGTGCAATCTGGGTACCTTTGGCGATCTGCTTGTTGGTAACGACAATCGCGGCGTCAATGTTGATCCTGCAGACGAGCCTGGAAACCAGCTTGGCGGGTTCGACATACGCTGGCGGTTGCCGAAACAAATGCCAGCAGCGCTATATATGCAGTGGATCGGTGAGGATGGACGCGGTGGTGGCGGTGCGATTGGCGCCTGGCTACGGCAATTCGGTGCTGAGTTCTGGGGCACTGTGGGCGGCATCAGCCACAGGACGCACGTTGAGTGGTCGGATACGACCTGCCGGGAAGGTGGCTTCGGGTTCAGCGACTTAAAGCCAAACTGTGCGTATGGACATTCCATTTATAATACCGGCTACCGCTATGACGGACGATCGATCGGCCATTCGCTGGACGGCGATGGCTTATCCTACTCATTCGGGTCAACACTGGTACAATCCGCCGGTCATTCGTGGAATATTTCGTTGCGTTACATGGAAATAAATAGAAATGGCGTCCCCGACGGGCGCCACACGCTATCTCCAGTCCCGGTACAGATTGTCGATCTGCAGCTCAGTCACCAGCGCAGCACGCCTATTGGGCAATTTCAAATTGGACTGAGTCTTAGCGACATTGACGGAACCGTGGCCGAGCATGTGTCGTCAGACTTTGCTGCCTACGTACAATGGAGTTCACAATGACGCCGCTCGATCGAACGATCGACTTTATGCCAGTCCGGGTGCATTGGCGGCGACTCGCGAGCCCTGTTTTCGCAGCGATTTTTTTACTGCTGGCATCTGTAAGCCAGGCGCAGACAATTCAATTGTCACCGGCACAGCAGCAAATGCTGAACTCACTGCCTGCGGCGCAGCGTCAGCAGGCACTGGACGCGATTCAGCAGCTCGAATCGCAGCAAGCATCAGGGACGTCGCAATCAATCAATGAGGTCGCGATTCCCGCGGCACCATCGGTTGATTCAGGTTCCGTCGATCAATTATTCGCAAATGTGGAAAAGACGGCGCAAGCCCGGAGTCGAGTCGTCATCAACTTCTCTGTCCGGGATTCGCTAGGCGTTGCGGCAAACCGCGAAGTATCAACTGACGCAGTACTGCAGAAACTAGTTGGTAGTCATGTGTTTGCACTTGATGACTCGGGTGTATTATTTCTGCCGGGCCTTGAGACGATTCCCTTGCTCGGATTGTCCGAGACGGATATCAACCGTCGCCTTTCTGCCGAACCGAGCTTGTCCGTCTTTGATATTGACGCCCGTATCCTTGGCCAGAAACCTATTGGCGTGGAGGCGCTGAAAGCCTTTGGGTACGACTTGTTTGAGGCTCGAGACGCGACCTTCGATGCGCCTTCGAGTGGCCCGGTACCGCCGGACTACGTCCTTGGTCCCGGTGACTCCGTTCGAGTTCAGCTGTTCGGAAATGTCAACGGCACCTATGAGCATGAGGTGTCGCGCGATGGAGTTCTGAATTTGCCGGAGATTGGGCCAGTTACCGTGGCGGGATTGTCGTTTTCTGAATTACGAAACGATATAAATGGGCGCGTGAATCAAATGCTGATTGGGACGCAAGTGAGCGTAACGATGGGTCAGTTGCGTACGATTCGCGTCTTTGTATTGGGAGATGTTAATGAGCCGGGGTCGTACGTCATCGGTGGCTTGTCCACGATAAGTAGTGCGTTATATCGAAGCGGCGGCGTGAGTAGAATTGGCTCTCTGCGCAACATTCAACTGAAGCGAAGTGGGCGAATTGTTTCGACTCTTGATGTCTATGATTTGCTAATTCGCGGCGACAGTTCGGGCGATCGTCGATTGCAACCGGGTGACGTTATTTTCGTACCACCAATTGGCAAGACAGTTACAGTTGGCGGTGCGGTCAACAGGCCAGCAATATATGAGGTGAGAAGCCGCACCACAGCGGCCGACCTGGTGGATCTGGTCGGTGGTCTAAAACCGGAGGCATTTGCCGACGGCGCCAGCATCGAACGCATAGATGAGGGCGGTGAGCGCATTGTGTTGCCGGTAAACTTGGGGGACGCATCGGCGAATTTGATCAGAGTTCATGCTGGCGATACTTTGCTCGTGCCCGAAGTCTTGCCCGAGGTAGAGAACGCGGTGACGCTGGCCGGCCATGTCTATCGACCCGGGCAGTATCCCTGGCAGAGCGGCATGCGGCTTACTGACTTGATTCGCTCCAGCAACGAGCTAAAGCCGAGCGTCGATACTGAATACGTATTAATTCGACGTGAAACCAGCCGAGGCGAACCGATTCAGATATTGTCAGCTAATCTGGGCGCTGCATTTAAGTCCCCCGCCGGCCCGGACAACGTCGCACTGCAGGCGTTGGATACAGTGCATGTATTTAGTCTCGCGTTAGGTCGGCAACGTGTGGTCGCGCCGTTGCTCGAAGAACTCGCGCTGCGGTCGAATGTTGATTCGCCGGTACGCAAAGTAGAAATCAGTGGGAATGTTCGTGCGCCAGGAGCGTATCCGCTGGAAGATGGCATGCGGATAAGTGATCTAATTCGCGCCGGCGGAAAATTAAACGAGGCGGCGTACGCGCTTGAGGCCGAGTTGACCCGATACGCTGTTGATGAACGAGCGAGGCGGGTTGTCGAAATTGTCAAGGTAGATCTTGGCGCCGTGAGGCGAGGAGACGCACTCGCAGATTTGGCACTTCGAGAGCACGATTACCTGATTGTGAAACAGGTGCCGGATTGGAATTCAATCTGGACCGTAACGCTTGAAGGCGAAGTGAAATTCCCGGGTGACTATCGAGTTCGACGCGGTGAGACACTTGCCGACGTAGTCGAACGAGCGGGCGGATTTACAAGTGATGCGTACGCGGAAGGTGCGATTTTTCTCCGCGAAGCGCTAAAGGAAAGAGAGCAACAGCAAATAGAGAATCTTGCGCGTCGACTGGAGGCCGATCTGGGTTCTTTGTCGTTACAATCTGCGGCAGGCGGTGGGTCGGACACTCTTGCAACGGGTCAAGCCCTGCTCGAACAACTTCGTGGTACTGAGGCGGTGGGGCGACTCGTGATTGACATAGACAATCACGGCAATCTTAGAAATACAGATGCTGCAACAGTTGAGATGCGAGATGGTGACAGACTATTAGTGCCAACAAGGCCACAAGTTGTTTCAGTCCTCGGTGAGACACAACAAAATACATCGCACTTGTATCGTCCAAATCTTTCGCGTGATCAGTATATTGATCTGAGTGGGGGGCTAACACGGCGCGCGGACAAGAAGCTCATTTACGTTGTACGCGCTAACGGTGCCGTGGTCTCTGCGAATCGTTCCAAATGGTTTGGTCGACGCGGAGGTGTAGAGATGCGACCGGGCGATACTATCGTTGTGCCTCTGGATACAGAGCGTATGCGTCCACTTACGTTTTGGGGCAACGTAACACAAATTCTCTACCAAGGAGCGATCGCAGTTGCAGCCGTAAGAACGTTTAACAATTAGTATTCTATAAAACGCAGAAATGACTTTGGGATCTAGAATATTAACTGGTAGGGGTGCATGTGGCCTGTAGAAGCGAAGGAAAGTTATTTGAACAAGTCAAGTAATGACAGTGATGACGCGAATCGAAACCAGCCATCGGTGCGAGCAGCGGAGCAACCGAATGCAGTACCGGTTTATCTTGTCCAAATGCCGCCTGATCCAGCGGATTCGCAGGATGACCTATATCGTTTCTGGCGATTCATTTGGGGTTTTCGACGTCTTATCGCAACTTTTACATTGCTGGCCGCAATTCCATCTATTTTGTATGCTGTTATGGCGGAACCAAAATACCGATCGGAAATCGTTGTGGCGCCGATACAGGCGGCGGATCAGCAAGGAGGGCTTGAGGCCCTTGCGAGTCAGTTTGGTGGCGTTGCGTCATTAGTTGGTTTGAATTTCGGCGGAGGTGCCCAAAAAGATCAAGCTATCGCAGTTTTGAAGTCACGAGCATTTACTGAACAATTCTTTCAAGATTACGATATCGTTCCTCTGCTTTTTTCTGAGGATTGGGATGAAGTGAATGGGCGATGGAGCCTTGACTCTGCCGACGATTTTCCGACCTTATCCGACGCGTACAAAAAATTCGATCAAGATGTCAGGTCAATCAGAGAAGACTCGATTACAGGTCTAGTTACACTGTCAATTGATTGGGTAGATAGGGAAGTTGCTGCGGAGTGGGCGAATATTCTCGTCAATCGTTTGAATGAAAATCTTAGGCAGGCAGCAATCGAAGATGCGACTACAAATATTGATTATTTAAATGCCGAACTGGAGCGCAGTAGCGGCATCGGGCTAAGGCAAGCTATTTACAACCTTATTGAGCAACAGATTGAAATCGTAATGATCGCAAATACGCGACGCGAATTTGCATTTAAGGTTTTGGATCCGGCAGTTCCCGCAGACATCGACGATTATGTCTGGCCGTTGCGACTAGTAATTGTGATATTCGGTGTTGCCGTTGGTTTTCTAGCCGGCATTGGAGTTGCCCTAGTACTTTCCGCGAGCCGATCGCAAAAGCGGGGACTCGCGGTCTCGGGCGACGAGCACAATAGACTATAGATGTAGATAGCTATGTTGGAACCGCTAGAACAAACTCTACCACTAATGGTTTGCCCAAAGTCAGGGAAAAAGTTGGTTGTGCTTGATAGCAGCCGAGTCCAATCCGAGGACGGATTAATTACCTACCGATATGCGGGCGCTTACCCAGTTCTAGTTGATTTCGAACGCTCGGTATTGGATGCGGAAACAGTATTTTCGTCTTCTGGTGCGAGCATCATAGGTAGGGGCAAGAAGAATATTGTTGGTCGCATAGCGAAAAGAGCAGTTTCGCCAAGTCCCAAAAAGACGGTACAAAATGTATCGTTTATGATTAAAGAGTTAAAAAAAATACGTCAGCGGCCGCGAGTGCTGGTGATAGGAGGTGGAACGGCCGGAGTCGGAATGGCTGAACTCTACAGCGATCCAGATATAAGATTAATCGCATTCGACATTTACGCATCGCCGCTAGTCCAGTTTGTTGCGGATGGCCACAATATTCCGCTTGCGAATGGTTCTGTCGATGGCGTAATAGCACAGGCGGTTTTGGAACATGTATTGGAACCAAATCGAGTCGCCGAAGAAATCTATCGAGTCCTTGGCAAGAATGGGATTGTCTACGCCGAAACGCCATTTATGCAGCAAGTACATGAAGCGGCATTCGATTTCACGAGGTTCACCGACAGCGGCCATAGATTCCTGTTTCGAAGGTTTACATTATTGAGGTCTGGACCGTTATATGGGGCGGCGGACCAGCTTTTGCGCGCAATCGATTACTTTTTTAGATCTCTCTTGAGGTCGAGCGGTGCTGGAAAAATTGCGAAGCTTCTGTTTTTTTGGGTGAAGTACTTCGATCTGATCATTCCGGATGCATATGCTGTGGATGCCGCAAGTGCAGTATTTTTCTTAGGTAGAAGATCGGAAAGCGCTGTTACTCCGAGAGAAGCGATTTCTTACTATCGTGGTCGAGGTGGTGGATAATACGAACTAATTCTTGACTCGCAGGAATTTTGAACGATGCGTATTGTCACTGTTTTTTGTTAGTGGTTAGGTGTCTCAATAAGTCGTTTGCAATGCGTTGCCAAAGAAAAGTTTGCACGAAGTCCGAATTGTTGACGGGAGTCTTGTCGTGTAACTCAGATTCTATCGTGCACCACATGCCGGCTGGCGAATTGGGATCGAAATACTTGGCTCTATCGGCACACAGCTCGCGGAACACTTCTAAATCGGAACACGCTATACGGCAATTTCTGGCCATCGCTTCAATAAGCGGCATGCCAAACCCTTCCAGAGCGGATGGAAACACATAAAGTTTCGAAGAGTCGTATGATTTTCGCAATTCAACTTCGCTAAGAGATTCGATAATTTCAATGGCAAACCCCTTCTTTCTGTTCAAATCACTTGCGAGTTCACGTACTTGATTTTGCGTCCCAAGGTCTCGACCAATAAACCTTACTCGAAGTCCGTTTGGCGACATGGCAAGAGCCTTGAGCAGGCCGATATGGTTTTTTCTGGGTTCAAAAGACGCTACATAGAGAATGTCGATAGTCTTCGTTGTGTTACTTGGCTTTGAAATATATTCCGGGCTTATCCCGCAATAGGAAACCAAGATTTTTGATTTAGGAATGGCGCATTTCGAAACCAGGTCATTTCGAGAGTACTCACTTATTGTTATTATGTTTTCGGATCGACTGAGTTGCCGCCTCTGGAACTGGGAGGTCAAAATAGATAGGCCGCCGCGCCTAAATTGGGTGAAATTTCGAAGATCGTAAATGAGCTGGAAGTGTCGATGCATCTTGAGTCCATGAAAAGGGATAGGCATGAAATCACTGATTACGCATCCGGCCTTTAGCGAACGTAGTATTTTGGTTAATTGATAGTGTGAGTGAATTCGTTGGACTGCGTTTGAGTAAGATGGCACAAAGATGCAGGAATCTGGTGGCGCCCATCTCGGTTTTTCTCCTTCGCATACGATAATTTTGAAATTGTCGCCAAGAAGGCGAACATACGCTTTACCCAGTTCGTCAAAGCGCTTATTCGCGCCGGTATAGACGCTCTTTTTGTAGTATAGAGATACAAAGTACAACATTTTCTGGCAATACTTCCTTGCAGTGTAGTTTCGCCGAGTGCATCGGCGGTCAGAACAATTTCTAAAAGTAAGTTCCGGCGAGCAGTGTCGACAAGTTAAGTGAAAAAATTATGGGCGGCAAGAAGCGAATAATACGCAATATTTCCTTAAACACATTGGGTCTCGGTATTCCGCTTATAGTAGCGATTGTCGCATTTCCCGTGCTAATTAAGGGAATGGGTACTTCGCGGTTTGGCGTTTTGCTCCTTGCTTGGATGGTTGTCGGCTATTTTAGCGTATTCGATCTTGGCCTTGGTCGTGCAATTACGAAATTGGTCGCAGAAAAACGCGGGCTAAAGGCATACGATGAGTTACCAGGGATAATTCAGACATCTCTGCTTCTGTTGGCCGGGTTGGGTCTAGTTGGCGCAGCCGGGTTTTTACTGGTCGCGCCGTTGTTGGTATCTGAGATTCTGTCTGTACCGGCCGACTTAATAACGGAATCAAAGGCTGCATTTCAAATCCTAGCGATTTCGATACCTATTGTAGTGATAAGTAGCGCGTTGGCCGGAGTCTTAGAAGCTCATCAGCGCTTTGGTCTGACAAACGCAATTCGATTGCCACTCGGTGTCGCTACATTCTTAATACCACTATTGATTCTTCCGTACTCGAACAGCCTTGTGCACTTTGTTATTGCGCTAGTATCTGTACGAGCATTTGCGGCAATTGCCTTTGTAGGCATGACCCTCAAAGTTGTACCAGGCCTCGGGTCGCGTATTTCCATCGTGCCAACAGTCATCCCATCCCTCCTGCGACTCGGTGGTTGGATGACTGTGAGCAACTTAATTTCACCAATGCTAGTTTATCTGGACCGATTCCTTGTGGGAGCAGCGATTTCGATGTCCGCGGTGACCTACTATACAACCCCCTATGAAGTTGTAACTAAGGCTCTACTGCTTCCAAGAGCTATAATGGGCGTGCTTTTTCCAGAATTTGCTGCCTCAATAGCTCACGATCCTAAGCGGACGCTTGTGATATTTCACCGTTGGCGAAATTATATTTTTGCGATTATGTTTCCCTTTTCCCTAATCGTAGTTTTACTAGCTGGAGACTTTTTGACGGTATGGCTTGGATCGGAATTTGCCAACCAAAGCACCCGGGTCTTGCAGTACCTCGCCGTCGGCGTGCTTGTGAATAGCTTAGCCCAGTTGGCATTTGGTCTCATACAAGGTGCGGGGCGAGCGGACCTGACCGCCAAGATTCATCTTTTCGAATTGCCGTTTTATCTGTTGGCGTTGTGGTGGATGACCAAACAATTCGGAATTAATGGAACAGCGCTTGCCTGGACTATACGCGTAAGCGTCGATGCAGTTATCATGTTTTATGTTGCAGATCGGATTTTAAATCGAAGTGCATTGACGTTTCGGGCGGTAGTTCAGATTCTAGTGTCAATTTTTGTGTGCCTCGCGATTTTAATTGTAGGATCTAATGTTCCTACTTTGCCTTATCGGTTGGCGTATCTAGCCGCGGTGCTGACAACATTTGCGATTTTTTCCTGGTTGGTGCTACTGGACCAAGACGATAGACGATATATTCGGGATCGGTCTATTTTGGGTCGTCGCTAAAATGACACCACAGACTTCCGGCGTCGTGTTGACCTAATGCAACGGGCTCTTCTACTTATTACTCTGCTCTTCGTGGTAATACGGGGATATCTGTATTTTTCAGGCCAACAACTCTTTGCGGCAGTTCTAGATTTAGTACTGCTTCCTTTTTACTGTTTGGCCTGCATACGAGACCGTCGAAATATATACATAAGTATAATGGCATACTTGCCGGCCTCCTCTATTTTCTACTTGTCAACCGGAGTAATACCATTCGATTTGTCTCTGGTGATATGTCTGCTATCGGTAACGATACTAGTCCGCAAAATCCGACGACAGACTATTTCAAATTACGTTCGATATTTGCTAATGCTCTTTGCCGCGTTAGGTGCCTATTTGTTGATAGGAATTGCTATCGAGTCCTGGACAGAACTAAAGGACATGCGTGAGCAGATTAAGGTCTTGTATTTCCTTAGTACAGCCGCATTCGCGGGCTATCTGTTCGCAAAAGTATTCGATCCGCGCGACTCAAAATACATATTGCATGCTATCGAATTGGGAATCTTGGCGTACATATTCGCTGGATGTATCGGATATCTGTATCCGCTTTCGACGTTTACCTGGCAATTGGATGCAGGAACTCATTTTAAGTCGCTGTTTCGCTATCCCGGGATGTCAAATAGCAATTATATTGCGCATGTCTTGTTAGTACTTCTGGCCATCCACAACCTCGTAGCAGATCGCAGCCGTCAGTTCAAACACTCATTGTTCTATCTGGCAACGATTGTAATTATTGCAGTAGTTTCTCAGTCTCGGAGTTTTGTTATAACTTCGATAATCATGCTGTTGACATTTTCGGCAATCCGAATTCTTCGCGCGCAGGGTGGTTTCTATTTGAAACGCAAGACCGACAAACGACTTTCGCTGCACTTTGTTGTATGGCTGTTGGTGATAGGTGGTCTCGCATCATTCTCTGAGTTTTTTATTGATCTGGGTGGTCAGACTATTGATAGGTTTAGCGTCACCAGTAGTAGCACAGTAAATATTGGGAGACGATTTGATGAGTGGCGAGACACATTTTCTTACTTTGTAAATACTGACCGGAGCATGCTATTTGGGAATTTGTCGTACCCGAGTAACTTGCGACCGCACAATGTCATCTTGTCAGTTGCACTGGTATTCGGAGTACCGATTGCGTGTATTGTACTATTTTTAGCGGTCCTTTTAGTTCTTCGAATACCTATGCTGTTGTTTATAATTATCGCAGCACAAGTAGAGATTCTTTTTGTTACGGGAGTATATGACTTTGTATTTTTTATGATACTTACAGTCTTAAGCGCGCCGGAAAATTGGACCAGTGAAAAGATGTTGTACGTTAAGGACCAAAGCTCGGGCGAGGTCCATAAATATTATGCCTAAAATTTGTGTGATCTTGGTCAATTTCAATGGCTGGCGCGATACTCTCGAATGTCTGGAGAGCCTTCGGAACTTGAACTACCGAAATGTTCAGGTGATTGTAGTGGATAATTGTTCTGGAGATGATTCACTTCTCCAATTGCACGCACAATTGTCAAAGGTCGAAGAGTTCAGTAGTGTCTCTCAAGTCAAACGAAATGAATTTAGGCTAGAGGACGGAGTCACCGTCAATGTTTCAACAATTGACTGGCAAGAGTCCAGTAGTACTGTGGGTGAGCATGGGTACGTTTGGCCATTAGCAATCATAGAAAGTGATTGCAACCGGGGTTTTTCAGGTGGCAACAATATTGGAATACGTTTTGCATTGTCTGAGTGCAATGCGCATTACTGCTGGCTTCTAAATAATGACACGATCGTCGATCGATATTCCTTGGATGAACTTTATCGGACTTTTCGAGAGCGGGAGTCGGCGGAAAAGCCGCTCGCATTTTGTGGCTCGGTTATTATGGATTTTGACGAGAGGAATGTAATCCAATCGTTTGGTGGCGGACTGGTCAATCCGTACTTCGGAACAACCAAATCGTTTTTGGCTGGTACGACTCTGAAATCCTTACCTGTTGGTACCCCCTGTCGTGTTCCCGACTACATTTCGGGGTGCAGTTTGTTACTAAAGGCAAGTCAGATCGACCGGACCGGGCTTCTTGACGAGGCCTATTTCCTCTATTGGGAGGATACGGAGTGGAGCTATCGTTGCAAAAGTCTCGGCATGGATATTGCGGTGGCGAGTGAGAGTAAGATTTGGCACCGTCGCGGGAGTACGTCCACACGCTATCCGATTGCGGGTTTTTATAATACTAGAAATAGCCTTTGGTTCTTTCGCCAGTATTTCCCTGGGACGTTGATTTTCTGCCTTTTGTTAAAGCCATTATCGATTTTCGCTGTGGCGTTAAAAAATTTGAATTTCGCGTTTCTTCGTGAGTCAATGCGCGGGTACTTGGCATTCTGCAAGACATGGAGTCGGGGGTAGTTGAGGTCATTTGCGTGCGCATTGCACAATCAATAGCTAGCCAAAGAAATTAGGCAATAATCGAATCAAGTCGGAATTCCCGAAATTGGGTGCTGATCGATGCCAGCTTGATACTGATTTCACAGCTTTATTTTGGCAGGTGCATATATCTTTAAATTCTTTATTACTTAAGAGGCAAAATTCGAAATGAAAACAGCACTTCTGACCGGTGTATCGGGGCAAGATGGCGCATACCTTAGCAAACTGCTATTGGAAAAAGATTACAAAGTTTACGGTGCTTATCGCCGGACCAGTGACCTGAATACATGGCGACTTGAGGAGCTAGGGGTTGAGGACGATGTTGAGTTTATTCCGCTAGATCTGCTTGAGTTCAGTAATATACTCCGCGTCGTTGAAAAAGTTGGTGCGGATGAGGTCTACAATTTGGCAGCCCAGAGTTTTGTCGGGGTTTCATTCGAGCAGCCCATCTATACAAGCAATGCCAATGCGCTAGGTGTGGTTCGACTCCTTGAAGCGATTCGTGTTGCCACGCCCGGTGCACGATTTTATCAGGCGTCGACTTCGGAAATGTTTGGAAAAGTTCAGGAAATGCCGCAGACTGAATCGACTCCATTTTACCCAAGAAGCCCATACGGCGTTGCCAAACTTTACGCGCATTGGATGACAATAAATTATCGCGAAAGTTACGACATGCATACTAGTTGTGGGATTCTTTTCAATCATGAGTCACCGCTGCGTGGACTCGAATTCGTCACGCGGAAAATTACGTCTACGTTGGCGCGGATTTCGAATGGAGAAGATATTATTCTCACCCTTGGCAATATTGACGCAAGTCGAGATTGGGGATTTGCTGGTGATTATGTAGAGGGAATGTGGATGATGCTGCAAGAAGAGGCGGGTGCCGACTATATACTGGCCAGCGGTGAAACACACACAGTAAGGCAGTTTGTTGAAGTTGCTGCAGAAGTTTTAGGTATGAAAATTGAGTGGCATGGAACTGGCGTAGACGAACGCGGTGTCGATTCGGTTAGCGGCAAGGAAATTGTTCGAATTAGCACGGAGTTTTATCGGCCTGCGGAAGTTGATGTTCTATTGGGTGATCCAAAGAACGCAAAGGAAAGTCTTGGCTGGGAACCAAAAGTTTCGTTTGATGAATTGGTCGTTACGATGGTCGAAGCTGATGTTCGTCGTGTTCGCGAAAGGCCCAACAATGAGCCGATTCAGCGTTTTTGATTCGCAGGCGAGCCATGTTGACCGTTTCGCTGGCGAGATAGGCAGGGACCTCGCTTGAGTTTCGGCGGCAGCCTTTGCGTAATCCAAGAATTTGAATGTTCAAAAAATCTAGTGGAGGCTATTGTCTGTGACAAGTGATGCCCGGGTAATATTGTACTTTGTTACTGAAGATTGGTATTTCTGTTCTCATAGGCTTCAACTGGCTGTACGAGCAAAAAACGAAGGGCATTCGGTTTTTGTTGTTACAAGAGTTGAATCGCATGGTTCCGAAATTGAGGCAGCGGGGTTAACTCTCTTCCCCATAAAACTGTCGCGAAGGAGTAAAAATCCGTTTGTCGAATTAATGACCGTATTGAGGCTGATCAGGATCCTTCGGAGAGTGCGGCCCGATATCATACACAATGTCGCGCTGAAACCAGTTCTATATGGTTCTTTTGCTGCCCGTCTATGTGGCAACACAGCGATTGTTAACGCGATGGCTGGGTTGGGATTCATGTTTACCTCAGCAAGCCCGTTAGCTCGAATGCTACGGCCAGTAATCGCGAAATTACTAAAGATAGTTCTTAGTGGACCTCGGACGATCACGATCTTACAGAACCCCGATGACGCTAGAGTTTTGTGCGAAAATGAAGTTGTAGATCCGAAACGGGTGCGTCTGATCCGCGGATCAGGAGTTGATACTTCGATTTATGCGTACAAGCCACAACTCGATGGGACACCTGTTGTTCTATTGGCCTCTCGCATGTTGTGGGACAAAGGTGTTGGCGAATTCGTGGAAGCGGCGGGTATCTTGAAAAAGGAAGGGGTGACAGCAAGATTCGTTCTCGCCGGCGAGAGTGATCAAGAGAATCCTGGTTCGATTTCTTCAGAGCAACTTAGAGAATGGGACCGTGACGGAGATATCGAATGGTGGGGCAAGTGCAATGAGATGCCAAAAATATTCAACCAGGTGCACATCGTTTGCCTTCCAACCACATATGGTGAAGGCGTTCCGAAAGTTTTAATAGAAGCCGCGTCTTGCGGTCGCCCAATTGTCGCTACCGATGCGCCAGGTTGCCGGGAAATTGTGGTCGATGGTGAAAACGGATTATTAGTTCCAGCTAAGAATATGGATGCACTGGTCGATGCCATTCGTGGGTTGCTGGAGTCGTCAGCGTTGCGCGAAAGAATGGGCTTAGCAGGTAGGGAGCGGGTAAAGCGCGAATTTTCTATCGAAAAAGTAGCGGCCGATACCTTGAATGTATATGAGTTGATTGGAAGATGAGGAAGGTTCTCGTGACAGGTGCGACGGGCTTTGTCGGGCGCCATCTGTGTAAGCTGCTTACGAACAGAGGTTTTTCGGTAATTGGAACGACGCGCTCGAGTGTCGGCACGGCATTAGCTTCAAACTGCGACTTGCGGGTGATTCCCGACATTAGTGACAATCCCGATTGGGGACCGATTCTCAAGGATACCGACTATGTAGTGCATTTGGCGGCTCGCGTGCATGTCATGCAAGACAAAGAGCAAGACCCAATGGCTGCCTATCGACGAGTCAATGTCGATGGTACAGAGCAATTGCTTCGCCACGCACACATGCGAAATATTAAGCGATTCGTCTATATCAGTTCCGTCAAAGTTCATGGAGATGAAACAGGTGAGTCACCTTTTTCAGTCAATGATGATTTGACTCCCTCAGATCCCTACGGGAAGTCTAAACTGGAAGCGGAGCAGATTGTCGCAAAAGTCGGAGAAGAGATTGGAATTGAGACAGTCGTTGTTCGACCTCCATTGGTATACGGGCCTGGTGTAGACGGAAATTTTCGAAAGCTAATGCAAATGATTGACAAGGGGTATCCACTACCACTGGGCAACATTAATAACAGGCGTAGTCTGGTTGGTGTCAGGAATCTTTGCAGCTTAATTTGTGAATGTCTGCTGAATCCGTCTGCTGCGGGACAAAAGTTCCTGGTTTCCGATAATCAGGATATAGCGACATCTGATTTGATTCGCGAGCTGGGGAAATCAATGTCCCGGCCTGTTCGGTTGGTTACATTTCCCGCGATTTTGCTGTCATTAGGATCGAAAGTTATTGGAAAATCGGCTGAACTTTCACGTCTCACCGGGTCGCTGCAGGTAAACATTGATGACACTATGAAAATTCTCGGTTGGCAACCGCCAGTTGCGTTGGCCGACGAGATTAGTGCAACCGTCGCTTGGTATCTAAAAAGGGGCGCCAGTGCTTAGTATAGAAATTTTCCTATTAGCATCGGCATTTTCGCTTAGCGCGTTTTTTACCGGGTTAATGAGAATTTATGCGAGGCGAGCAAATCTTCTGGATGTACCTAATCGACGCAGCTCACATCAAATCGCGACGCCGCGTGGTGGCGGACTAGCTGTAGTAATCGTGTTTTTGGGTGCTGTAGCCTCGTTGTATGCTCTTGGAAAGCTACCGGCGGCAATGCTTTCGGCTTTTTGGGTAGGCGGCCTGCTTATAGCCGGCGTCGGGTTTATTGACGATCACCGCGATTTAAGCGCGCGAACACGCTTTTCTGTGCAATTGATTGCGGCTACTTTTGCAGTTGTTGTATTAGGAGGGGGGGCTGAGATACAAATTGGAACCCGACTTTTCGATTTGGGCATCTTTGGCGACATGCTAGCGATTATTTTCTTGGTCTGGTTTATTAATCTCTACAATTTTATGGACGGCATTGATGGGCTCGCATCGGCCGAAGCGTTGTCTATCGCAATTTCCGCGCTTATTGTTTCTACTACCGATTCCAACGAGATTACGTCTAGCTTGCTCGCAATTATTGCAGGTTCCGCGTTGGGATTTCTCGTTTGGAATTGGCCACCCGCTAAAATATTCATGGGCGATGTCGGAAGTGGGTTTTTCGGTTTTATCATCGCGGTGCTCGCCATCATCTCTAGCAATCAAGGGGGCTTGTCAATCTGGTGCTGGCTGATTCTGGCGGGTGTATTCGTTGTGGATGCGACGATCACTCTAGTTACGAGATTTATCCAAGGTGAGCAATGGTACTCGGCACACAAAAGTCATGCCTATCAGAAGGCGTCGCGGCTCTTGAGCAGTCATCGACCAGTGACACTCATCGTTCTGATGATTAACCTGTGTTGGTTGCTGCCTATCGCCTGGTTTGCATCTGATCGGCCAGAGTCTGGATGGTGGCTAACTTTGGTAGCCTGGATACCGCTTGCGATACTATCAATGCTGTTGAAAGCCGGGCGACCTGATGCGGGCTCGCTGAGCACGTAGTCTCCTCCGTCAGGTCAACCGGACGAGATGAAAGTCGTTAGAACGGTATAGTCGCGCATCACAACTTTGAGTTTGCTGGTCCTCTCGGCATCCATTTGGTAATGTAAGCCCACTTTCGGACCGATCTTGGATCGGCACAAGGCTCGGATCTAATGAAAAAAATAACCCGGTCTGCCAGTCGACAGCAATTTTCAGCGAAGTTTCTGCACCCATTTCGACTTCGTATGCTTACTCTGTCCAGAGCCAAAAAGCAGGTCTTGATGCTTGCTGCCGACGTGACTTCGTATTTGGCGAGCGCGGTCATCGCTTTCTGGATCGTGTATGGCACAACAGAGGTCAGCATGCCTGTGGTAGCAATTGCGAGCGCTGCAGTCTTTGCGGCGTTGCCCGTACATTGGGCCTTCGGACTGTATGCGTCGATTGTTCGTTACATGGGCCTTTCTTTAGTTATTGTTGGCTTAAGGGCTACCTTCGTTGTAACGGCCATCGTAATGGCAATTGCCGCAGCGGCTGGGCTTCTGAGTGCTCCTATTCGTGTCGGAATCGTATTCTGGGCTTTCTCACTCATATTGGTAGTCGGTGGACGACTTGTAGCCAGAATGTTTTTGTCTCGCCGAAACGTACATCGGGAGGCGGTCATTATTTACGGTGCGGGCCGCGGTGGTGCTGAACTGGTCATTTCACTTGCTGGTGGCGATGACTTTCTGCCTGTCGCGATGGTAGATGACGATCCCGAGTTACACGGCAAACGAATTCATGGTCTGAATGTGTATCCACCTGATCGACTTGAAGCCCTCGTTAGCGACAAAAGTGCGACGGGAGTGTTATTGGCCATGCCGGGTGCGTCTCGGCGCCGCCGCAGACAAGTGTTGGAACGCTTGTCTGAGTTTCCAGTGCATGTGCGTACGATGCCCGATATTCGCGACATCGTGTCAGGTAAAGCCCGAGTTGACGATATCAAGGAAGTCGATGTTGAAGATCTGCTAGGCCGCAACCCGGTACCGCCTAATCCCAAGTTAATGGGCGCGTGCATAACTGACAAAGTCGTTATGGTGACGGGCGCAGGGGGGTCAATTGGGTCTGAGCTCTGTCGTCAAATACTGATGTTGTCGCCGACGAGACTTGTATTATTCGAACGGTCAGAGGCCGCACTTTATACTGTTGAAAGAAAACTGAAATCGATTGCTAGAAAAAAAGAGATCGAATGTGACATTGTAGCGCTCCTTGGTTCTGTGCATCATGAACACCGCGTTTTCGAAGTGATGAGAGTGTTCGGCGTCAAGACCGTCTATCATGCTGCAGCGTACAAGCATGTGCCACTTGTCGAACACAATGTTTTCGAAGGCATCCATAACAATGTATTTGGAACTTTGCACACAGCTCGCGCTGCTATCGATGCAGGCGCGGAGTCCTTTGTTCTGATTTCGACGGACAAGGCTGTAAATCCCGCAAACGTTATGGGCGCGACTAAACGCTTCGCGGAAATGATCCTGCAGGCCTTGCACTCGGGGGCAACGTCCACGAAGTTCAGCATGGTTCGCTTTGGTAATGTCTTAGAGTCGTCCGGATCTGTCGTGCCGTTATTCAAGGAACAAATCAAGAGTGGTGGCCCCGTAACAGTTACGCACCGGGACATCATCCGCTATTTTATGACGATACCAGAAGCCGCACAGCTTGTGATTCAAGCCGGGTCTATGGCTAGAGGTGGTGATGTGTTTGTGCTCGACATGGGCGATCCGGTGAAAATTTTGGACCTCGCAAACCGCATGATCAATTTGATGGGGATGACGGTCAGGGATGCGGAGAACCCGGAAGGCGATATCGAGATCGAATTCGTCGGTCTACGCCCAGCTGAGAAGCTCTACGAGGAGCTCTTGATTGGTTCGAACGTGTCGGGCACCGACCATTCTCGAATTATGCGAGCCGACGAAGATTGCCTGCCGAAGGAAGTGCTCTCGGAGTTGCTCGATCAACTTAAGCAGGCATCACAAGACTTTGATTTCGAGAAAGCTCGAAAAATTCTCTTGACGGCAGTCAAGGAGTACGAGCCCGGCAATGGAATTGAGGATCTGATTTGGTTGCGAAGCCGGGTGTCCGGAGACGGAGCGGAACAAGACCGAGTCATAGAGTTTCCCCACCGTGACTAGATAACGTAATAGTCGAGAACATCTGTATAATCTCGCGCTGACAAAGTCATAGCTGAGATTGAAGGTGTCAAAATCTGTTAAGAAAGGGATTATCCTGGCGGGCGGTGCAGGCTCTCGATTGCATCCACTGACGCTTTCCGTCAGTAAACAGCTCATGCCGGTTTACGACAAGCCGATGATCTACTACCCATTGTCGATCCTGATGTTAGCGGGCATCAGGCAAGTTTTAGTCATAACGACTCCCGAAGATCAAGAAGCATTTCTTCGCCTGCTTGGCGATGGGAGCCAGTGGGGTTTGGATATTGAATATGCCGTTCAGCCGGATCCTGGGGGACTCGCTCAGGCGTTTATAATTGGCGAAGACTTTGTTGCGGGTGATCCGGTTGCGCTGGTTCTTGGCGACAATATTTTCTATGGGCACGGATTACCGGAACAACTTTCTTCAGCAGCGGCCCAGAAGTCTGGTGCGACGGTGTTCGCTTATCACGTCGACGATCCTGAGCGCTACGGTGTGGTCCAGTTCGATGCAAATCGAAAAGCGATCAACATAGAAGAGAAGCCTAGTCAGCCGAAATCTAATTATGCCGTAACCGGACTTTATTTTTATGACAGCCAGGTAACTGAACTCGCAAAGGCCCTGCAGCCATCCTCTCGCGGCGAGCTTGAGATAACGGATCTTAATCGCATCTACCTGGAGCAGGGAGATTTGCAGGTTGAGCTTATGGGGCGGGGTGTGGCGTGGCTGGATACCGGAACTCACGAATCGTTGATGGAAGCGGCGAATTTCATTGAAATTATACAGCGAAGGCAAGGTTTGAAGGTCTCGTGCCCAGAGGAGATTGCGTTTAAGCTAGGTTATATCGATGCAGGACAGGTTGAGAAAATTGCACATGGGCTCAAGCAAAACGAGTATGGGAAATACCTTCTTAAGATGCTGAACGAAAAGGTTTTTTGATGGAGTTTGCTGAGACGGATCTGCCGGGAGTGATGCGTATTGTACCCGCAGTACATGGTGACGACCGTGGTTTTTTCATGGAAACCTGGCAAGCGAAAAAATTTCACGATGCTGGAATTGATGCGGAGTTTGTACAGGACAATGTTAGTCAGTCGACCAAAGGTACGCTTCGCGGTTTGCATTATCAGGTTGAGCAAGCACAGGGAAAATTAGTCAGAGTCGCATCCGGAAAGGTTTTGGATGTGGCGGTTGACGTGCGGCGGTCGTCGCCGACTTTCGGCCGGTGGGTCGGAGAAATTCTGTCTGCTGAGAATCACAATCTGCTGTGGGTGCCGCCGGGATTTGCACATGGATTCTTGGTTTTGAGCGATACCGCGATATTCGAGTACAAGTGTTCAGACTACTACGCACCCGAGCATGAGCGGTCAATTCGCTGGGACGACCCGGAAATCGCTATCGACTGGCCACTGGCGGAAGGGCAACAACCTGTTCTGTCGGGTAAAGATGCATCTGCGCCGTTCTTGAAGGACGCCGAAACTTTCGCATGAAGACGCTCATTCTCGGCGCAAATGGACAGCTGGGGAAAGCGCTGGCTGACGCGGGTCTTGGCAAATCAGGAGTTGTCAGTCTTGATCGATCTGCCGTGAATATTGCAGATGCCGACAATGTGCTAAATACAGTTCGTGAGATCAGGCCGGACTTCATCGTCAACGCCGCGGCGTATACGGCAGTTGATAAAGCGGAAGCGGAGTCTGAGCTTGCTGCGGCGGTAAATTGTGAAGGGCCGCGTAATGTCGCGCTAGCAGCACGAGACTGTGAAGCGCGGCTAATTCACATCTCAACTGACTTCGTTTTCGATGGTGATGCGACTTCACCATACAAGCCTGACGCTGAAACCAATCCCCAAAGCGTTTATGGTCGGACCAAGCGTGATGGTGAGTTGGCTGTTCTCGAGTTGATGCCAGAATCCGCAGCTGTTGTGCGAACAGCCTGGCTTTACAGCGCCACAGGCAACAACTTCGTCAATACAATGCTCCGGCTGATGCGTGAGCGCCCGACTCTTTCAGTTGTAGCAGACCAAATTGGGACCCCGACATGGGCGAACTCACTCGCGGAAGGTATCTGGCGTCTCGTCGGAAAGCCCGGTCTCAGCGGCGTTTATCACTGGACCGACACTGGGCAGGCAAGCTGGCATGAATTCGCAACTGCGATTCGCGATGAAGCGCTTGAGTTGGGCCTGTTGGATAGGTCGATAGAAATTAAGCCAATTACAACCGATGAATATCCTACTGCCGCGGCTCGGCCGCGCTACAGCGTACTGGATTGTTCGTCGACTTATAGCACCGCCGATCTGAATCCTCGACATTGGCGGATCAATCTGAAACTTATGCTCGAAGGACTGGTTAACTAGATGGCAAGACTAATGGTAACGGGCGGTGCCGGGTTCATCGGCGCAAATTTTGTGCATTACTGGGCGGACCACTATCCCGATGATCGTATCGTGGTGCTCGACGCGCTGACCTATGCAGGCAACATGGCCAGTCTGGATGGTTTAACCGAGCGTGAGCAGTTTAGATTTGTTAGAGAAAGTATTGTTGAAAAAGATGCCATCGCGGCGCTATTGCGCGAAGAAAAGATCGATACGATCGTACATTTTGCTGCGGAATCTCATGTCGACCGGTCGATTAGTGGGCCGGCAGAATTCATTGATACAAACATTGTTGGCACGCACAACCTATTGCAGGCCGCTCGCGGCGTCTGGTTGGACAGTGACGATGCGCCGGCCAGTCACCGCTTTCACCATGTTTCGACCGACGAAGTATACGGCTCGCTCGGTCCTTCCGATCCAGCATTTTCGGAATCGACGCCTTACGCACCAAACTCGCCATACTCCGCAAGTAAAGCAGCGTCCGATCACCTGGTTCGAGCCTATCACCACACGTACGGGTTGCAGGTGACGACCAGCAATTGCTCCAACAATTACGGTCCGTACCAATTCCCCGAGAAATTGATTCCATTGATGATCGTCAATGCACTGGACGGAAAGCCGTTGCCGGTTTACGGGGACGGATCGAATATACGTGATTGGCTATACGTTGAAGACCATGTTCTGGCAATAGACCTGGTGCTCAAGAAAGGCCGAATTGGCGAAACATACAACATCGGTGGCAACGAAGAACGGGCCAATATCGACATTGTGAACACAATTTGTGCAGCAATCGATACAGCATTTGCAGAAAATGACGAAATGGCCGCGCGATTTCCCAATGCGCCGGCGGCAAAAGGTGACCAAAGTGCCTCGTTGATTACATCGGTTAAGGATCGTCCGGGTCACGACTGGCGCTACGCGATAGATCCGAGCCGCGCGCAGAATGAGTTGGGTTTTCGCCCACAGCACGATTTCAAGGGTGGGCTTACGAGCACCATCGATTGGATGCTGAAAAACGAAACGTGGTGGCGGGCTGTAATGGACGGTAGTTATCGGGACTGGGTTGCAAAACACTACTCCAGTGGCTGAATAGCGTTCAATTCGTTCGGTATAATCATTTGAAATTTAAATACAACTGAGACAAATATGCGGCTAACAATTTTCGGCTCCGGCTATGTAGGACTTGTTACAGGTGCCTGTATGGCGGAGATGGGCAATCATGTCATTTGTTGCGACATTGACGCCGACAAGATTGCTCAACTGAATGCCGGTGATATTCCAATCTACGAACCGGGCCTCGACGCATACATTGAACGAAATGTAGAGGCAAAGCGACTTGAATTTACTACCGATGCGGAAAAGGCGGTCTCTCATGGCCTATTTCAATTTATTGCTGTCGGTACGCCTCCGGATGAAGACGGTTCGGCCGACCTTAAGCATGTATTGGCCGTTGCTCGAACTATAGGCGAGCACATGGATGAATATCGAATAATTGTCGATAAGTCGACCGTGCCTGTTGGCACGGCAGACAAGGTGAAGGCGGAAGTTCAAGGTACGTTGGATGGCCGCGGCGAATCGCTTGAATTTGACGTCGTTTCCAATCCGGAGTTTCTGAAAGAGGGTGCGGCGATCAGTGACTTTATGAAGCCGGACCGGATCATTGTCGGTACCGATAATCCAAGAACCACGGAATTGTTACGAACGCTTTACGAACCATTCAATCGCAATCATGATCGTCTGTTGAGCATGGATATTCGTTCAGCGGAACTGACCAAGTATGCCGCAAATGCGATGCTGGCAACAAAAATCAGCTTTATGAACGAACTTGCGAACCTGGCCGAGCGCTTTGGTGCAGACATCGAGAATGTTCGCTTGGGTATTGGTTCGGACCCGCGAATTGGCTATCACTTCATTTACCCGGGTGCGGGCTACGGCGGCTCGTGCTTTCCCAAGGACGTGCAGGCACTGGCGAAATCGGCGGCCGACGATGGTTATGACGCCACGCTCCTGAAGGCAGTGGAAGAGGTCAATACGCGGCAAAAACAGCGCATATTCGAGAAAATTTCAACGCACTACGATGGTGCATTAAAGGGCAAAACCATCGCGTTGTGGGGTCTCTCTTTCAAACCGAGCACGGATGATATGCGTGCGGCGCCCAGTCGTGTAGTGATGGAAGCGCTGTGGGATGCTGGCGCGAACGTCCGCGCCTACGATCCGGAGGCGATGAAAGAAGCAGCACGAATTTACCCGGACCAGGCTGGACTGCAGCTTTGCGACACCGCGTATGACGCGGTCGACGGGGCCGATGCCCTTGTTATCATGACGGAGTGGCAGGAATTTCGCAGTCCGGACTTCAATTTGCTGCAGAGACATCTGACTGACAAAGCGGTTTTCGATGGTCGGAATCTGTACGAGCCGCAGGCTGTTGAGGAAATAGGCCTGCAGTACTATGCGATTGGCCGGGGGCGAACCTAATGGCACTAGTACCTGTCATCTTGTCCGGCGGGTCGGGAACGAGACTTTGGCCAGCTTCTCGATCTATGTTTCCCAAGCAATTGTTGCCCCTAGTTGGCGCCGTAACTATGCTGCAAGCCACGGCGATGCGTGCACGAGGTTTGCCAGCCGTGGCCGACGAGTGCCTGATAGTTAGCAATGAAAATCATCGCTTTTCAGTAGCAGAACAAATGAATGCGCTGGATATGTCGGCCAAAATAGTTCTCGAACCGGAGGGTCGTAATACGGCGCCGGCGGTGGCTTTGGCAGCATTGCAGTCTTTAGAAGTTGACGAGGATTCAATTCTGCTTGTAATGGCTGCGGACCATGTGATCAAAAATCTTTCTGCATTTGAAAACGCTGTAATGAGCGGTCTTGCTGCTGCGGAAATAGGACAGCTTGTGACTTTCGGCGTCGTGCCGACCCACCCGGAAACCGGGTACGGCTACGTAAAAGCCACTCCCAATGGTAAGTCCTATGTGCCGGTCGAGGCGTTTGTTGAGAAACCGGATTTGGCAACCGCAAGAGCATATCTCGATGCAGGAAGTTATTTTTGGAATAGTGGGATGTTTCTGTTTCGCGCGGATGTGATTCTTGAGGAACTCGGGCGCCACGCTCCGGATATCCTCAAAGCTTGTCGTGACAGCATGCAAAACAAGACGCTCGACGGGGATTTCGTTAGGCCAAGTCACCAAATCTTTAATAGTTGTCCAGCCGACTCTCTCGACTGTGCGGTGATGGAGAAATCGACGATTTGCTCAATGGTTCCGTTGGATGCCGGTTGGTCCGATGTAGGGTCGTGGTCTGCGCTCCACGACGTTTGCGAGCGCGACGGTGACGGAAACTTTCTAAATGGTGATGCTTGGGTTCACAATTGTACAAACACTCTCATTCAGGCTGAGAGTCGACTTGTTACAGCTATTGGACTCGAAAACATGGTCGTTGTTGAAACTAAAGATGCTGTTCTCGTAGCTGACAAGAAACAGTCTCAAGAGGTGAAAATACTGGTGGATCGCTTGAAGGAATCTCAGAGAGAGGAAACGAGCCTGCATCGACAAGTATTCCGACCATGGGGCAGTTTCGATAGCCTGGAGAACGCTGAAAATTTTCAAGTAAAGCGGCTCGTGGTTAAGCCAGGTGCGGAATTATCACTTCAAAAGCATGCTCACCGATCCGAGCATTGGGTAGTGGTAAAGGGTAAAGCCCGAGTTACAAGGAATGATGAAGTATTTGATTTAAATACCAACGAATCGACTTACATTTCAATTGGTGATATTCACCGTATTGCGAATCCTTTTGATGAGCCCGCACATATAATCGAAGTTCAATGTGGCGATTATCTGGGCGAAGACGATATCGTTCGTCTCGAGGATAATTACGGTAGGGAAGGTACCAAATCATGACAATTCGGATTAGCAGCTTTAAAGCCTATGACATTCGTGGGCAAATCCCGACTCAGATCAATGCCGATATCTGCTATCGAATTGGCAATGCAACCGGCACGTTCCTGAACGCAAAAACAATGGTGGTCGGTCGCGACATGCGTCTTACCAGTGCTGAATTTGCGGATGCGGTAATCAAGGGGCTTACCGATGCCGGAATCGAAGTGTTCGATATCGGTTTATGCGGCACCGAGATGGTTTATTTCGGCACCAGTCATTTAAATGCCGACGGCGGCATCATGGTGACCGCCAGCCACAACCCGGCCGACTACAATGGATTGAAGCTGGTTCGCGAAGAAGCAAAGCCAATCAGTGCCGATACCGGTCTCGTCGATATCCGGGCGATGGCGGAGTCGGACGAGCGAACCCTTGCGGATGGCGGCGAACGAAAGGCCGTTGATTTGCTCGATCAATATATAGAGCACATGCTGACCTACGTCGATACATCCAATCTCAAGCCGCTCAAGCTGGTCATGAACCCGGGCAACGGCTGTGCCGGCATCGCTTCCGATGCGCTTGAGTCACATCTGCCGTTCGAGCTTATCAAGCTGCATAACGAGCCGGACGGTACGTTCCCGAACGGTATCCCCAATCCGATGCTGGAAGAGAACCAGGCGGTTACGGCGCAGGCCGTCGTTGAGCACAGCGCCGATATGGGCATCGCCTGGGATGGCGATTTTGATCGATGTTTCCTGTTCGACGAAAATGGCACGTTTATCGAGGGGTACTACATTGTCGGTTTGCTTGCCGAGAGTATTATTGCGAAAAACCCGGGTGCGAAGATCGTCCACGACCCGCGCATGACATGGAATACGCTCGATATTGTTGAAAAGGCCGGTGGCGTCGCCGTTTCAAGTAAATCCGGCCACTCATTTATAAAGGAAACGATGCGCAATGTTGATGCCGCTTACGGCGGTGAAATGAGCGCACATCACTACTTCCGCGACTTCTCGTACGCGGACAGCGGCATGATCCCGTGGCTACTCGCTGCGGAATTGATATCAGTGTCCGGGAAGTCCTTGTCGCAGCTCGTCGGTGAGCGCATGAAAATGTATCCGGCGAGCGGTGAGATCAATCGACAAGTCGACGATGCGGCGGCGACGCTGCAAACCTTGCATGACACCTATGCCGGGCCTGCAAATCATGTCGACGACTCCGACGGCTACAGTTTCGAGTTCGACGATTGGCGATTTAACATCCGCATGTCGAATACCGAACCGGTTGTGCGTCTCAATGTCGAGTCGCGTGGCGACGCGCAATTGATGCGCGACAAGACGGCAGAAGTACTGAAAATCCTGGAAGCCTAACGCTCGAGCCGAATGTCATCGAGTAACAGGGTCCGCTTGCCGCCCGGCGATGCAGCGCTGAAAACCAGCGATTCGATGCGGCTGCGATCAAGTGGCGTGTAGCCGTCTACAGATTGCAACGATTCGAATGCAACACGGTAGCGACGCGCGTTCGGCGACACCGTCACACTGGCGTTCTCACGCCCCAATTGGCTCGCATCGGCCCGGTCCCAAATGTTAATTGCAAGCTCCATTGGCTCGCCGTCTGCCGTCGCAGCGATAAAAGACAGCGCGGCATAATCACTCCAGTCCGGGAACGGGTCGAGTTTCAGGAAAATTCCCCAGCGCGCCTGTTCTTCAGCCCTGTAGATTTTGCCGCTCGGGTCAGGCCAGTTGTCGGGTGCATCGAGAAGCGTCGCAAGCGGTTGGTCCTGGGCCGCGATCAAGCGTCGCTCCCAGCTCGCGTCAAAAGAGATTATCTGTGGCTGCGACAGGTATTGCCGCACGATCGCGTGCGATAGCGCGATTGCTTGTGCTGAAACGAAAACCAACAGGCCCACGCCAAGCGCCAGAAAAAGCGACCGGGGCCAGCGAGTGCCGGATTGTTTCGATACGGCTGCAAGCAAAGCGAGCATGCCAACAATGCCGGCGAAATCGATCAGCAAGTCCACGACTTGTGCGTCGCGAGGGCCCGGAATTTGTGCGGCCTCTGCAATGAGCGCGGCGGCAAAGCTCAACGCCGCGGCCATGTAGTAGCGTGACCGGGGATTTCGGGTAGCTCCCGTAAGCATGAAAAACACAAGTGCCAGCCCGGCAAATCCCGGGCCGTGCAGTGCGTGGCCAAGTGACTCGATCAATGCAGACGGGTGATCCATGGCGGATCTGTGTATGGCTATGACAATCAGCAGGGCAATGCACCCCGCGACCACCCGGGTGGCCGGCGCCGAAAAGGCGGCTATTCGCACCGGCGCCTTAGCGCATCGACCGCGCGTTCGGCAGTTTTCCCATCCCATAAAGGAGGCACTTCGCCTTCTGCCCAGTCGCCGGCAAGAATGCTGGCGAGATTGCCGGCGAGGTTGCCGGAATTGACGAGTTTGTTGGTCCCCTGTGTCACAGTGACCGGACGTTCCGTGTTTTCTCGCATGGTCAGGCAGGGAATGCGCAGATAAGTGGTTTCTTCCTGCAATCCGCCGGAGTCCGTGATAACAAGCCTGGCACCTGTCACCAGGTTCATGAAGCGAATATACGGCACTGGATCCAGCAACTTAATGCCTTTAGCAGCTTTCAGTTTCTCATCGAGCCCGAACGTCTCGAGCCCCTTGATCGTTCTCGGGTGTGCAACAAAAACGACAGGTAGCTGTTCGCTGACGCTCACCAGTTCGTCCACGATCGGGCCCAGCGTATCGAGGGAATCGACGTTCGACGGCCGGTGCAGTGTTACCAGCCCGTAGGTCCCGGTCTCGAGACCCAGTTCTGCGCGTTCGTCCGACGCTTCGATTTTCTCACGCAGCATTTCGAAGGAGTCGATCATAATATTGCCAATGAGGTCTATGCGCTCAGCGCTGACACCTTCGTGGGCAAGATTCTCATCGGCATCGGCCGACGGTGTCCACAATACGTCGGCGATCGCATCAGTGACCAGCCGGTTTATCTCTTCCGGCATTTGGCGATCGTTACTTCGCAAGCCGGCTTCGAGGTGAATGACCGGAATCCACAATTTGGCACCGACCATCGCACAGGCGGCGGTCGGATTGACGTCGCCAACTACTACGATCCAATCGGGCTTGTCGGCAAGACATATTTTTTCATACTCGATCATGACATTGCCGGTCTGTTCAGCATGTGAGCCGCTGCCGATGCCAAGGTGGAAGTCGGGTTTGGGGACGCGCAAATCCTCCAGAATCGCATCGGACATGTTGCGGTCATAGTGTTGCCCGGTGTGAATCAATTTCGGCTTGGCCCAGGTTGTCGCTCGCAAGGCATGCAACAAGGGTGCAACTTTCATGAAGTTCGGGCGTGCCGCGGCAATGATGTGAATATTCTGATCGCGCATTAGGACTCCTGATGAACTGCCGCGAATTCTATGTCATCACCGCCTGCAATAGCCAACTTCGATGACAAGCAGGAATAAACTTACGAGGATTGGTATTCTTCGCCAGATGAGATCGTCGGACACAGTACTGATTCTGAGCCAGGACTATGAGTTGTTTTTCGGGAACAGTGGTTCGGCGGAGCGCTGTTTGCTGGAACCGACCGATGCATTGTTAACTTTTGCCCGGCAACGAAAGGTCGAAATCACTTTTTACGTCGACGCGGGCATGCTGGTGGCAATGCGCGAACACGCCAAAAGTGCGCCGCGCCTGTCGCAAACATTGGATAAGATTCTATTCCAGTTGCAGGAAATTGTACGCTCAGGACATGAAATTGGCTTGCACGTCCATCCGCACTGGCATGAGACCCGTTACGCGGACGACGCATGGGATTTTTCTGCAACTCGTTACAAGTTGAGCCAGTTTTCCGCTGCTGAAGCGTGTTCGATAACACGCGAGTATCACGCGATTCTTGCAGAAAAATGCGACTTTTCCCCGGTATCTTACCGCGCCGGCGGCTTTTGTACGGACTCCTTTCCCCTGATTGCCGACACGCTGCAGGAGCTAGGTGTCGATATCGACAGCAGCATCGTTCCGGGTGCGCGTTTACATGATGCCAGCAAGGGCTTTGACTTTTCCGGTTGTCCCGATCGCTCGAGCTGGCGTTTTGAATCGGATCCGGTGGTCGCCACGTCCGGTGGGCGGTTCATCGAAGTGCCCGTGTCGCCGGTTAAATTGCCCGTTTTTTACTATTGGGGACGATTATTACAGCGTCTAAGCGGAAACATACCGACCGGCCAGTTCGGTGACGGCTCTTCGAAAACCTTCAATCGTGCGGAAGCCATACGACGCCTGCTCGGGCTTCGCCGGGTTGCTGAAATGTCGGCGGACTTGCCAAAGGTGCTGCACCTGGAGCGTGCGCGGCGCGGGCAGTCGCGGAATGTCTTTCACATAATGGGTCACCCGAAACTATTGTCCAGTCAATCAATAAAATTGTTGACTGAATTTATTGACCGGGCGGGCATTTCCGAGAGCCACACCGTCGAGAAGTGCGCGCGCCGGATCTACTCCCAAGCTCCTGCAAATCCTTAAAATCTGCGCGCCGGCCAACCTGCCCGGGGGCCGCCAGAATCGTTTTGGGACCCTCGTTCGGCTTCGATATGTGATGTTCATCACAGATTATTGGAAGCGTCCGAAAACCGTGCGACAGTGCCCTTTAGCTGATGTAACATTCTGGGGATAGTAGAGTTTTTGGCAAAACGCCTGGCCAGCGACTAAAATTGATTTAGCCGTTGCAGGCGTCGCTGGGCAGAAAAAACAAGCATACAGTCTGCGAGGAGTAATCATCAGGTGACGCTAAGAATCACGAATCTTTTGGGGAGCGGACTTACAACGCTCATTTGCCTTCTCGTCGTCGGTTGCGCGTCAGGCGGCAATACAATGCCTGCGGCCACCTGCCTGAAACCGAATACCTCCCTCGACAATTACAAAATCGGTCCTGGCGATATTCTGGACGTCGTGGTCTGGAGAAATTCAGAGTTGTCAGCGACGGTTCCGGTTCGGCCGGATGGTCGAATCTCGACGCCGCTGGTTGACGATGTCATCGCATCCGGACGCACACCGTCGGAACTTGCGGCTGACATGGAAACAGTCCTGGCCGAATACCTGCGCAGTCCCGAAGTCAGCGTTATTGTGACCGGGCAGGGTGCCGCAAATCAAATTCAGGTGGTCGGCGAAGTCGCCGTGCCACAGGCGTTGTCGTTCCGGGAAGGCTTGCGAGTTCTCGATCTCGTCGTTGCAGTGGGCGGCCTGACTGAGTTCGCTGCCGGAAATCGCGCCAATATTGTGCGCATGATCGACGAACGGCAGATCGAATGCCGCGTCAAGCTCAAAGCGCTGGTTTCAGGTGACATGTCGCAGAATATTCCGGTTTATCCCGGAGATGTTCTGGTCGTACCGCAGACCCGATTCTGATGAACGATTTAATTCGATTTGTACGCAACGAAATCCGGGGGTCCTGGCGTTACCGGTGGACGGCTATTTCGATTGCCTGGGTTGTGTGCCTGGTCGGTTGGTCGCTGGTTTACCTGATGCCGAATGTCTACGAGGCGCATACTCGTGTATACGTCGATGGACAATCTCGCCTGGCCTCTTTGATCGCTCGCGTCGGCGTGTCGTCCGGCTCGGAGTCCAGCGTTTTCATGGTGCGGCAGGCGCTGCTTGCGCGACAGCAGCTGGAGCTGGTGATTGCCGAAAGCGGTCTAGCCGACAATATAGAAACGGAAGAGGACATGGAGCTGCTGCTGGTTCGCTTGCGGGACCAGATTGGTGTCAGTACCGGGCGATCTTCCGAATCCAGGAATTTGTACACGATTTCGTTTCTCCACCAGGACCAGGACACTGCCGTTAAGGTTGTGGACACGCTGCTGAATATTTTTATCCAGGACGTGCTGGAGCATAAAGAAGAAGGCGGCGAAGTCGTTTCCGGTTATCTCGATGAACAGCTCGCGCATTACTCAAGCCTGTTGTCGGATTCCGAGGTACGCCTGGCCGAGTTCAAGAAAGAATACGTCGGCTTACTCCCGGGCGAGAATGGCGGTGTGTTCGAGCGTTTACAGGACGCGATGAGCGCGCGGGAGGATCTCGAATCCCAGCTGCAAATTGAAATTGACCGGCGCGACGAACTGCGACGACAACTCAGTTCCGAGGCCCCCAATTTGCCGGAGCAGGGTGGCAGCTCGGTGGGCGTGTCCTTGCCGGGCAGTTCCGTGCAGGGCGTGATCGAGGGCCTGGAAGAACGGCGGGCAGATTTGCTGCTTTCATTTACTGAGCGGCATCCGGATGTTGTCGCGATCGACGAACAACTTGCGAGCCTGTACGAGAAACGGGAAACAGACCGGTTGGCCCTCGCGGGCACAGCAAACGGCATTGAGGGTGTATCCAATGCATCAAATCCTGTCTACCAGAGCGTCCAAATTGCACTGAACGAATCCGGTGTGAGAATCGCCGAACTGCGCAGCCAGATTCAGCAGTCGTCAGCGACAATTTCCAGGTTCCAGGGGCAAGTAAACACGATTCCGGTCGTCGAAGCGGAATACGCGCAGCTCACGCGCGACTACGATCAATACCGCGGGCTTTACCGAGAACTGCTGGTGCAAAAAGAGCGCGCGAGACTTGGGTCAGTTGGCGCTGAACGCGATGTGGTCGAGTTCAATATCATCGAACCGCCGATGTCCGAGAAAGAACCGGTTGCACCGAAACGAACATTGCTCCTGGTGGCTTTCCTGATTATTGGGCTGGGTGCCGGTGCTGGTACGGCATTTATCATGCACAAGATAAACCCGGTCTTCATGGATGCGACAACTTTGTACAAGGTGACCGGCCTGCCAGTGCTGGGACAGGTAAGTCTGACCTGGCTGGAGCGTTTCAAGGTGGCCAGGTTGCTGGAAAAACTGTCGCTGGTCGTTTGCGGCATTGGCCTGATTATCGTGTTTGTTGCAGCGGTGGCGCTGCAGGACATGGGGGTCGATCTGATCCATAACACACTGCTCGCATCAGCTGGCTGACGCTTCGGGAATCAATAAGCATGGGAAAAATACACAAAGCGCTGGAAAAAGTTCAGGCAGAACGAGCGAAAACCGCGAAGCGTGAATCGAATAAAGCGGCATCAACTGAAGACTCAGTGATTGTCGCGAAAGTTGTCCTGGATTCCGACGGCGTTCGGGGACCAACTCAGCCAACGTCCAGCGGCAAGTCAGTTATTGTCGATACGGATGCGTTACGCACGGCTGGCCTGGTTGCACCCGAGACAGACGAAAAAGTGATTGTCAGGCAATACCAGGAGATTAAAAGACCGCTGATTGCCCATGCGTTCGGGCGGCGGGCAACACAGGTCGAAGATGGCAACATCATCATGGTCACCAGCGCAATCGCGGGTGAAGGAAAGACTTTTAACAGTATTAACCTTGCGTTGAGCATGGCACAGGAAAAGGACCATTCAGTATTGTTGGTCGATGCAGACGTCGCCAAGCCGCATACGTCAGAGATATTTGGCGCCGAGAATGAAATCGGCATTCTGGATCTGCTTGAAGACCCGTCCCTGGACCCCGCTGTTGCCGTCCTGGACACGAATTTTCCGGGACTGCAGATTCTGCCGGCCGGAACGCCGCGAGTCGGCGCGACAGAACTACTCGCGAGCTCACGAATGGAAGAGCTGCTGCGCGCATTGAACGATGCGGCGACCGACCGAATAATTTTGCTCGATTCGCCGCCATTACTGCAAACCAGTGAAGCGAAGGTGCTCGCGTCGCTGGTGGGTCAGGTAGTCGTGGTCGTAAAAGCTGAATTTACGCCGCAGGAAGCGACCGTTTCAGCAGTGACCGCGCTTGACCAAAGCAAACCGATCAACCTGGTGCTGAACCAGGCGCGCAGTGGACAATCCGAGCAACATTATTCTTATGGCGTTGGCCGCAGTGAGGTGGGGACCGGGGGTCGTGCCGCCACGATGGCGACTCCGGAGACGCAAAAAACGATGTGGGGATAAGATCATGCATCCAACAAAAACAATAAAAATGAGCCGCGTTACTGCAGTATTTGTCGCTTCCCTGTTAGTCGCGCAGGCGGCACTGGGTCAGACCACCGATATTGACGTTGAAGTAAGCGTGGGTCTTGGCGAAACGGACAATGTCGCCCGTACTGCCGTCAACGAGATAGATGAAACCATCGGTATGGTCGGTCTCGACCTTGACCTGGATTATGAGTCGCGCAAGCTGGAAGCGGATATTCGATCGCGTTTTTCATATCTCGAATATTTCGATGACACGTTCGACTCAGAATTAATTGGTGGTTTTGCCGGCAACGCGCAATACCAGTTTTTCGAGGACCGCTTTTTCTGGGATCTGCAATACAACTGGGGCCAGCAATTGCAGGATAACTTCCAGCCGGCACGCCCGGACAATCGTGAAAACATTTCGCTGCTGACAACCGGGCCGACTTTTGTGCAGCCAATCGGCGATCGTAATTTCATTAGCGTTGAAGCAAGTTATTCGACGCTGGACTATGAATTTCAGCCGTTTGACTTTGAGCGCGGGCTCGGCGCTGTGCGGTTCGGCAGGGAAGTTGCGAATAACACCTTTCTGAGTATGAACCTGTCCACTCAACGGGTGGAATTCGACAATAGTGCTTTCCCCCCGTACGACTTCCAGGAAATGTTCGTCCGTTATGATTTTGATGACGGGCGAAATACGATCAGTGCAAATCTCGGCCACACCAGCGTGGAAGCAGCTGGACTAGAAGGTGACGGCGTACTGTTTTCGTTTGACTGGATGCGGCAAATTACGGCACGCACAGTGCTGCAGTTCAATGCCGGATCGAGATACTCCGATCAGGGCGATATCTTTCAGATTTTTCAAAGCTCAACCCAGTCCGTTGGCACGACCGGAAACTTCTCGCCGCTTGGCCAGCCGTTCCGAAACAATTTTGCGTCTGCCGGTTTGCAGTTTGATGCCGATCGGACCTCCGTTGGATTGACTGCTTTCACCAGCCAGGAAGACTACGAGCTGATCGACGACAGTTTTGCACCCAACCGTGATTTTTCCAGTATCGAGCTGGAAATTGGCCGAGAGGTGACCCGAAAGATATTTATACGTATCGCCGGCGTCTATCGCGTCGTCAACTATGATTTGAACGATCGCAAAGACGAAGACTCTCAGGGCAGCATTCGACTGGGTTATCGATTCAATCCGGCGTTTTACGTCTCGTTGCAATATTCGCACTTGCGGCGGGAGAGTACCGATTTGTTTTCTGAGTCCGTTGAGAATCGTACGGTTCTGCAGCTCAGTTACATTCCTGAATGGTCGCGATAAGTCGCATTGATATCCTGTAAGGTTTTTGGGCTTTTATGACGTCTTTTCACGCTAAATCGGATTACCTTCGACGTTTGTGGACGGTTGTCGACCTTGCGTGGCTTACCTTAACGTTCATTGTCGTCCTGACGATCTATCAAACCATCCGTGAACCGGGCGACTTCGATACCTCGGCGCACTATGGTGTTTTCGCAATTTTCCTGTTGACCTTCCTGCTGGCACGAACCCTCTGGTCCAACAACAATGAGTTCATGCGGGCAAGTTTTGTCAACGCATTTCTCCAGATCAGTAAAGAATTCCTGCTTGCACTGAGTATTGTTTTCGGCCTCATTTTCATAATGAAGCTCGACTATGTCAGTCGCCTGGTGTTGATCGGCTTTGCTGCGACGGGATTCGTGCTGCTGTTAATTCTGCGCATGTTTCTAATCTGGTGGTATTTCCGCCGCGATGGTGCGCGCGCTGACCTTAATGTCGACGTGCTTATCATCGGGTCGGGTGTGCGCGCGCGATCTTTCGCGGATCAATTACGGAAGGAGCATGACTTCGGCGTCAATATCGTTGGGTTTCTGGATCCGCAAGGCAAGAGCGCCGGGCGACGTGCGACAGACTCGATACTTGGTCACACAGACGAGATCAGCACCGTCTTGCGAAACCATGTCGTGGAAGAGGTCATTATCGCGGTGCCGCGGTCGATGCTTGGCGATGTCAGTGCGATTATCGACGCGTGCCAGGAAGAGGGCGTAAGACTGCGTTACATGGCCGATTTCTACGATTTTCGGTCTGCGCGCATCGGCCTGACAATGGTCGGCAATGTTCCGCTGCTGTCATTCGAGCCGGTCGCACGCGCAGAAAGCGCGCTGCTGGCCAAGCGCATTTTCGATCTCGTGGTTGTGTTGGCCGCGCTGCCAATTTTGCTGCCAATATTCATAGCAGCGGCAGTCGCAATTCGCCTGGATTCGAAGGGACCGATCGTGTTCACGCAGGACAGGGTCGGGCTGCACAAGAAGAAGTTCAAAATGTTCAAGTTCCGCAGTATGGTCGAAGATGCGGAAGCTCGAATGGCAGAGATTGAACACCTGAACGAGGCCGACGGTCCGAACTTCAAGATCAAGGAAGACCCGAGAATCACGCGGGTTGGACGATTTCTTCGGAAAACCAGCATCGATGAACTGCCGCAGCTGATCAATGTTCTGAAAGGCGATATGAGCCTGGTCGGTCCGCGTCCGATGTCCCGTCGGGACGTCGACCTGTTCGATCGTGGGATTCAGCGCAAGCGCTTCAGTGTGTTACCAGGCATCACCTGTATCTGGCAGATTTCCGGGCGCAGCGACATCAGTTTTGATGACTGGCTTCGACTGGATCTCGAGTACATAGAAAAGTGGTCGTTCTGGCTCGACTTGAAGATCCTCTTTATGACGGTACCAACGGTACTGCGCGGTAGTGGTGCGGCTTGATGAGTGCTATTCCGGAACAGGTGCTCGAAACACCCGAGGCGAAAGATCATGTGGTTCCGGCGGTTGAACTGTTCGGAATACCTGTAAAAGCGGCGACTATGCAAGACGTGCTGTCGTCTGTACAGAATTCCGTGCGGACGAGAAAGCCGCTGCATATTGGCGTGGTCAATGCCGCGAAGATCGTCAACATGCGGCGCAATAGTGAGCTTGCCGAGGCGGTTTTGCAGTCCGATGAGATTTACGCCGATGGCATTTCGGTGGTATGGGCGAGCCGCATTATCGGACGTGCGTTGCCGGAACGAATTGCGGGCATTGACCTGATGCACGAAATTCTCGCATGTCCTGAGGGATACAAGGTCTATTGTCTCGGCGCGAAACAGGCTGTACTCGATGAGGTTATCCGCCAGTTTGGCAAGGACTACCCGCATGCACAGGTGGTTGGTAGCCATCACGGGTATTTCGGGGAACAGGACGAAGCCGCAGTAGCGAGGGATATCGCCGAGTCGAAAGCCGATGTGTTATTCGTCGCGATTACGTCGCCGAAAAAGGAACAGTTCATGGCGCGCTGGGCGGACGAAATGGCTGTCCCCGTTGTGCACGGAGTCGGCGGTTCATTCGATGTCGTTGCTGGCGTCGTTGAACGGGCACCGGAGTCCTGGCAAAAACTGGGTCTGGAATGGCTGTACCGGGTCAAACAGGAACCCGGCAGACTCTGGAAACGATACCTGGTTACGAACACATTGTTCGCGTTTGCCGTGATCGGCGAGTTCCTGCGCGTCAAACTGGCACGTAATCGCTAGGGGCATCGCGCGGTGATTCGCCTAACTTTATTGTGGTTATTTGTTGCGGGTCTTGCAGCCTACGCGTTCAAGGATTGGTTCCGGTCACTATGCGGTCTGATTCTTCTGCTCGCAGTCGTAGAACACCCGGATTTCCCAAAAACCATTATGGGAATTCAGGGCCTTAATCCGTGGAACCTGTTGCTGTTTATGATTGTGATCGCGTGGGCAGATGCGCGACGAAAAGAGGGCCTGAAATTCGATATGCCAAAAGCAGTCGTCTGGCTGCTGGGTATCTATTTTTCAATTATCTTCATAGCATTCGTTCGCTTCGTGTTTTTTCCGGACATGTATTTCGAGTACCTGGAACTTGTGCAAAAGGAAATGCCGAGTATTTTCAACAAGGGCAGCGAATACATCATCAATTGTTTCAAGTGGGTGGTGCCGGGCATCTTGCTGTATGACGGCTGTCGCGACGAAAAGCGCACAAAGCTAGCGCTGTATACGATTGTGACTGTGTACGTATTGTTGGCAATTCAGGTTATTCGCTGGGTTCCGCTTGGCTACCTGAGGAGTGGTGACGAACTGCAGGCACGTGCATTGAAGATCATTGCTAACGAGGTTGGATTTCATCGCGTTAACATCTCGATGATGCTGGCTGGGGCCAGTTGGGCACTGTTCTGTGCCAGAGACATGATTCAGAGGCCGATATTCAGGCACATGCTGTTGTTGGGTTGCTGTATCACTTTCTTTGGCATGGCGCTAACGGGCGGCCGAATGGGCTATGTCACCTGGGCCGTGCTCGGGTTTATGTTTTCTGTTTTGCGTTGGCGGCGCTTACTCTTGCTCGGGCCGGCGGTAGTTGCGATGTTCATACTGATGGTTCCGGCCGTGCAGGAACGTTTCGTCGCTGGCTTTACACCCGATACCGTTGACACGAACCTTCGGCTGACAGAAATGGGCTACCAGGACGGCGATGGTCCGGATCTCTATACCGTGACATCCGGCCGTGCGTTCGCCTGGCCGTTCGTCATAGAGGAAATTGCACAGAAGCCGCTGATTGGCTACGGCCGTGAGGCCATGCTTCGCACTGGGCTCGGAGTGCGTATTTGGCGGCAGTATGGTGAGTCCTTCCCGCATCCGCATAATGCCTATCTGCAGTGGTTGCACGACAATGGCATTCTGGGTTTTATACCGGTCATGACGTTTTATATTTTGGCAATGTGGATGGCGATGCGTCTGTTTATGAACAAGGATGACGCGACATGCCGTGCCGTCGGTGGTGTTGCACTTGCCCTGACCGGTTCATTGCTGATTGCGGCGATGGGCAGTCAGACGTTCTATCCGCGAGAAGGCTCCATGCCGATGTGGTGTGCATTGGGGCTGACGTTGCGGTGCTATGTGCTGCGAACCTCGTGGCTGGAATCGAGACAACCGCTACAGTCTCATGGTCGACATCTGTCGCCTGTAACCTGAAGTGACACGACAGATGACTGAAAACAATAAGCGTACTCCAACGCTGGTCTACCTACTGGCAGCCAGCCATTCGGGCTCGACTCTGACCGCGATGTTGTTGAACGCGCACGCGGATATTTGTACCGCTGGTGAGCTCAAGGCGAGTCATCTTGGTGACCCGTCACGTTACATGTGTTCGTGTCATACGCTTATCCGCGAATGCGAATTCTGGAACGATGTATCGGCAGAGATGCGCAGACACGGGTTCGACTATGACATCACCAATGCGAAAACAGCGCTCGAAATAACATCAAATCGATATGTAAGCCGCTTGCTGCGTCCGTTGCACCGGGATCGGTTGCTGGAAGGCGTCCGGGACGGATTGCTGGGATTGTCACGTGAATGGCGCAAATTTCTGCCGGCGTGGCAGCAACGGAACAGGGCGCTGGTGGAATCAATTGCCAACGTATCGGGATCAAGCTTTGTGGTTGACTCGTCGAAAATCGGAATTCGCCTGAAATACCTCTGCCGGACAACAAATTTACCGATCAAGATTGTCCGGGTAGTTCGGGACGGCCGGGCTGTCGCGCTGACGTACATGGACCCATCCGGTTTCGCCGACGCAAAAGATGAGAGTCTTCGGGGTGGCGGATCCGGGATTCGCGTGGACGCAGACGAATCCATGGCGGACGCGGCGAATCAATGGCTGCGCAGCAACGAGGAAGCAGAAGAAATTCTGAAGACCGTGCCGGCAGACAGCGTCACACAGATTCGCTATGAGGACCTGTGTCGCGATCCGGGTGGGGTGATGGCCGGTGTGCACGAATTCCTTGGTCTGGCGCCGGAACGTGATGGCATCCAAAAATTTCGAGAGTTTTCGCACCATGTTGTCGGCAACGGCATGAGACTGGATGGCGACAGCCAGATTATTCTGGATGAACGGTGGCGCGAAGTACTTGGTCAGCGTGATCTTGAAACTTTTGATGAGATCGCCGGACATTTAAACCGAAGCTACGGCTATGAGTAGCGTCACCGCACAGCGTATCGATTTGCGGAGAGTTCAGCGTGGCTGATACAGATCTGACCGGTCGTTCGCGGCTCGTAAAAAATGTCTTTGCGAGCTACCTGGGACATTTCGTATTCATTATCTTCGGCTTCATTCTGCCGCGGGCGATTGATTCGAGTATCGGGCAGTTCGGCCTGGGTATATGGGATTTTTGCTGGTCATTCGTGAACTACCTGACCGTCTCGATGATCGGCATCGGTTCATCCGTCAATCGTTTCGTCGCTCGTTATCGTGCACGAGAAGATACAGAAGCTTTGAACAATGTCGTGTCGACTGTTGTTGCGATACAGGTTGGGATTGGCGTTACAGTATTTGCCATCGTATGTGTGTTGGCGCTGTGGGTGCCGGTGGCTTTCGCCGAGCGGCTCGGTGAATTTGCGCCGAGCGTTAAGTGGGTAATATTTTTTCTCGGTGCCTCACTCGCGGTACAAATGGCATTTGACGCGTGGCGCGGCGTGTTAACGGGTTGCCATCGTTGGGACTACTACAATGCGTTGAACGCGATCGGCTACCTTGTGATCTCACTGTTGATGCTGTTGGCGCTTTGGGCGGGATACGGGCTCGCCGAAATCTCCGCGATCTATTTTGTCATTACAGTGTTGACCGAGCTGATTCGGTACAAGGTTGCGCGCGCCGTTTGCAGTGAGCTGCAGGTATCGCGGCAACGAATCAATAGAGTGGACGCGAGTCAGATCATTCGCTTCGGTTTAAAAACCGTGTTTATCGGCATGCCGGTAATGATCACCATTCAATCGGTCAATATCCTGCTGGTAGCTGCTCTTGGACCCGCCGCCCTGGCGATTCTGGCCCGGCCGCTGGCACTGGTGCGCCAGGTTGCGGCCCTGATTTCGAAGTTCGCAAACGTGCTCACGCCAACGGCGGGTTCCATGCAAAGCCAGGAAAAGCTGGACGAGCTGCGGGTATTTGCGTTGAAGATTTCGCGCTACGGTCTTCTGTTGGCGGTACCACCACTGACATTCATGTTTGTGCTTGGCGACCATCTGGTTGGAATCTGGATGGGCGAAGACTATGCAATCTGGTCTGTGTCGGCGATTCTTGCGGCTGGTCATCTGCTGCCAATTTCGCAGGGTGCCTTGCTCAGTATTTTTGTCGGTATGGATGCGCATGGCAGGATAGCGTTGCTGTCCGCAGTTTGCACCGTAACCAGCCTTGTGGCGGGCATATTAATTGTGCATCTAACAAGCTGGAGCCTGCCGGCAGCCGCCATGCTTGTCGCAGCACCGATAACCATCGGGGTCGGTGGTTCAGTATTGTTTTACGGGTTTCGATTTCTTGAAATTGGCTTCATGGAGTACCTGGCAAAGGTCGTACGTGACGGCTTCGTCCTGTTGCTGGTAATCGGAGCTGTATTGACCGGAGTGCGGCTCTACTCCGGCCTTGGGTCTATTGGCCTGGTTGCCGTTGGCATGACGCTATCGTGTGTACTGCCGTTGTTGCTGCATTTCAGGGAAGTCGGACAGTTGTACAGAAAGATTCGCTCATGACAAGCGAATATGCCGCCGCTTATGCATGTTCTTCGGGCGAAGTTAAGGTGCGCCGGAACCCGTATCCGTACAAGGCGATGCTGGCGATTTGCAGTGACCTTGATGAGACGGTATCCGCCGACGTTTATCTGAATACGAGTCGCTACCTGAATACCACTGAGAACACGCCCTTCGGCAAGGGCCTGGGGCTGGAAACCGGGAACACGATTTTTTTCTATATGCCTGATACAGAATTTTCGTATTGGGATGCGAGCGAGAAAGACCGCCAGGCTGTGCGATCATTGATTCAGTCCGGTCATATCGACAGTATTCATTCATTCGGCGATCTCGCGACGTCACGCAGCCAGGCAGCCGAGACCCTGGAACACCTTGATCGTCACGGCTGCAAAATGAAAGTCTGGATCGATCACGCCATAGCGCCGACCAACTTCGGCGCTGACATAATGCAGGGGCATGGCGATGTTCCCGGGCATGACGCTTATCACGCCGACCTCACACTCGACTACGGGGTTCAGTATATCTGGACCGGTCGCGTGACCAGCATGCACGGACAGGATGCACCTGTATCACTGGCAGGTATCGGTGACAGCCCGGATGGACACTACCAATATAAAACAGCCCTGAAAGAGGCCGCTAAAGTCGTTCTTGGAATGACCGGTAATACCCGCTACCGGATGCATTCGGCGAACCGCTTGTTACGTACAACCACATTACGTGATGGCCAGGTAAGCAAGGAGTTTTTTCGTTCCAACCCGCATCCTGGCGGTATTTCGGTTGGTGACAACTCAAAAGGGATTGGAACAGCGCTGCGGCCAGCGTTCCTGAACAGGCTCGAGGCGCGGGGTGCAAGATCTATCGTCTACACGCATCTTGGTAAACTAATCGATCCGCTTACCGGGTTTGCCGGTGCGTCGCGAGAGGCATTCGAAGACCTTGCGGCCCGGCAACACGAGCAGAAAATCCTGGTCACTACAACCTATCGGCTGTTGAATTACGCAAGTACACTGGCCGAACTCACTCTTGATATTCGCGTGATCGATGGCACGACCGAGATCACAGTCAATGGCGTTCGGGATGACGCGAGTCTCGACGGGCTATCGCTGGAAGTACCCGCAACAGACGACGTGCGGGTAACCAGGGATGGCCGGGAAATTCCGGTCAGATCTGTTACAGGCGCACCGAATTCATCACGCAAAATGCTGATCGTTGATTGGCATCGCCTTGACTATCCAGGGGTTAAGTAATGCGCGGGTTCTTGATCAGGCTGATACTGCGCATTTATCTTCGTGTCCACCTGACGCTGGTTCGGGTTTTCAGTCGCCTGGTACGAAAGCGGGTGCCTCAAGGCGACACCGTTTCCGTGCAACTGACCGGGACTTTCTATTCAGATAACTGGGTGCTCGCACATATCAGGCCACTGGCACGCGCGGAAAATTGCGAGCGAGTGGTAATCGTGACTACGCACGAGCTTACGGCGTTTGAGAACGTTGAAATCGCCAGGCCACCCGAATGGCAGATTCGCGTATTCGGCGGTGTGATAGCGCGGTTGCTGACGCACCTCGTGCTGGCTTTTAAAAACAAACCGACGTTTGTCGGCGGGTTTCATTTGTTGTTCAACGGCCTCGCATCCAGTCTGACGGCATCGCTCTGCGGAGCCAGGTCGCTGTACTTTTGTGTAGGAGGCCCGGCAGAAGTACTGGATGGCGGGCTGCTAAGCGAGAATCGGCTGTTTGAAAAAATCGGTGCACCGGATCCAAAAATTGAGTCACTACTGCTGCGTGCGGTCAACCGCTGCGATCAAATCGTAACCATGGGCTCAGGTGCTAAAGATTTCTTTCTGCAACAATCGGTGAGCACAAATATCGAGGTTATTTCAGGCGGCATTGATCTTGCCGGCCTTCCGCCACAGCCGATTATGGAATGTGAGTACGACCTGATATTTGTCGGTCGGCTGGTGCCGATAAAAGGACTGGATCTGTTGCTCGAATCGGTTGCGGGGGCTAGCCAATCGAGGCCGGATCTGCGGCTGGTGATCGTTGGTGATGGGCCCATGCGAACTGCACTTGAGCAGAAGGTTGTCGATCTCAATCTGGAAAATAATGTCGAACTCGCCGGATTTTCAGAAAACGTGGACCAGTGGTTGGCAAGAGCCGGTATTTTTGTACTAACGTCTGAATCCGAGGGCCTGTCACTGGCGCTCATGGAAGCGATGGCGAGCGGCTTGACCGCTATCGTCCCGGACGTCGGTGACCTGGACAATCTTGTGCGGACCGGTGTCAATGGTGTCGTCGTCGAAGAGCGGACAGTGAAAGCATATGTCAATGCGATTGATTTACTGCTCAGTGATGATGCGCAGCTTGCAGAAATGCGGCGGCAGGCCATGGCCGATGCACGGGTACATTCGGTCGAGAATTGCGCCGCGCAGTGGCGCGATGTGCTCGACGTCAATTTAAGTTTGCGGAGATAGCGAAGCTGTGTGCGGAATTGCTGGATTCACCGGGTCACCTAAACCGGCGCTGTTGGCGGAAATGTGCAACAGCCTTTTTCACCGAGGGCCGGATGAGGGTGGCGAACACATAACCGCAGACGTTTCGCTGTCGATGCGGCGTCTGGCAATTATCGACCTGGCTACCGGGCAACAACCCATATTCAATGAAACCCGGGATATCTGGGTCGTATTCAACGGCGAAATTTATAACTATGAAGTCTTGATGCAAACCCTGCGAGACGCAGGGCACCAGTTCAGGACGAATTCCGATACCGAGACTATCGTACATGCATACGAAGAGTACGGTCTCGACTTCGTTGACCATTTGCAAGGCATGTACGGTATCGCGTTGTGGGACGATCGCTTGAAGCGGCTGATCCTGGTACGGGATCGAATCGGCGAAAAACCCCTGTTCTATAGCGAGGATGGTGGTCGCCTGTATTTTGCATCGGAAATCAAGGCGATCTTCAAAGCGACAGAGCAACGCCCGGTTGATCACCAGGCTGTCTGTGATTTTTTTGGCTCCGGATACGTGACCGAGCCGAAAACGTTCTACAAGAATGTGCGCAAGCTGGGTCCGGGCCAGATGGCGGTCTACCAGGATTCCACGCTCAGCGTTCGAGACTACTGGAAACACGACCCGGCAAGTCGCTTCACCGGAACATTCTCAGAGGCTGTGGATGAGTTGGACCAACGTCTGCTTGACACCATGCGTCTGTGTCTCAAAAGTGACGTCGAAGTCGGGGCGTTCCTGAGTGGTGGCGTTGATTCTTCTTTGATCGTCGCGCAGATGAAAAAGCTGTCGGCTGAGGTCAAGACGTTCTCTGTTGGCTATGGCAGCGAGGCGCTGGGTTTCAACGAGCTCAAACATGCGAAAACTGTAGCGGAGCATGTGGGTACCGAACATCATGAACTGATTCTGGATGCGAGTTCGAATATACGATTGCTCCCGGAAATTATTTATCACTACGACGAGCCGCACGGCGAACCTACTTCAATGCTCGTCTACCTGCTTTGCCAGTATGTGCAAAAAAGCGTCAAGGTTGCGCTCAGCGGTACCGGCGGCGACGAAATATTCTACGGATATCCGCGGCACGGTGGGTTGCATTATCTGCGGCGCTACCGATTGCTTCCTAAATTTGTTCGTACGCAGATCATTGAGCGCATAGCCGACAGTCTGCCCGAGTCCACCCGTGGCGGGAATTTTTCGAAACGCGTTAAACGTTTCGTTTCAGGCGCTGCCAAACCACCCGAAGAAGCTTACCTGACCTGGGTGAAATTGCTGAACCCGGATCTGCAGGATCAGCTGGTTGCCGAAGACGTCAAAAGTTTCGCCGATGACCCGGCTGGCGACGAGTTTCTGAAACAGGTGCTGTTGTCACCGGAACGCAGCGAACTGATGGATCGGATTTGCGAGCTGGATGTGGGTGGGTATTTGCCGGAATACCAGCTTACATACATGGACAGGATGAGCATGGCGAACAGCCTGGAGGTTCGCGCACCCCTGTGCGACTACGCGTTGGTCGATTTCGCGACCTCACTGCCTGTCGACATGCGCCTGCGCGGAACCCGGAGTAAACATATATTCAAGGAAGTCGCGAAGCGCTATTTGCCGCATGAAATTGTGGAACGCAAGAAAGTTGGCTTCGATTCGCCGATCGGGCAGTGGCTGAAAGGCGAATTAAAAGAATTCTCCGAATCCTTCCTGTCGGAAGAACAGGTGTTGCGTAGTGGCTTGCTGAATCCCGCCGCTGTTCGGCAAATGCTGAACGACCACCAGTCCGGGCGGCGGAATTACGCACTCCAGCTATGGAGCGTAATTGCACTGGAAACCTGGTACCGGATGTACATCGAAGACAATATTACGGACCTGCAAGATTATTCTCTTGATGATATTCGAGGGGTTCCCGTTGACTTGCAACTGACTGGCACCGCATGAGCAGGTTGCTTTTCAAGCTGATCACGGCTTTCGGACTGCTGCGCTTGTGGCAGTTTGCCATGCGCAAGCGCGTTGTCATCCTGTATCTGCACGGTGTTATGGACGATGAGGTTGCCAGTAGCTGGTCGCCATTGCGTCGCCAGTACTCGCGGCAGCAATTACGACAGGCATTGCGTACGCTTTCCAAATCCTACAAGTTCGTGTCACTCGATACCGCAAGACAAATATTGGCCGGCGAAATCGCGCCTATCGAGCGTTGCATGGTCTTGACCTTCGATGATGGCTACCTGAATAACTGGAAGCATGCTGCCCCGATCTTGCAGGAGTTCGGCATTCCGACTGTTTTTTATGTCGCGACAGGCAATGTTGAGAAACGGGAGCCGTTCTGGGTTGACCGCCTTGACTACGCAATCCAGGCGGCAGTCAAATCGAATACTGACGTTGTCGTTAATGGACAAACGGTCACGCTTCGGGCGGGCAGTCGGGAAGAACTTATTGCTACGTTCAAACAACTGCGAGATATTGCAAAGGCGGGTGAACGTAGCGACGAGGAAATGCGAGCGGAGATCGAGGCGATTACATCTCGTTTTGAAGCGGAAAGCGGTGCCGCGCTTGACGATATATTCGAAACAGATGATTGGGCCGGCGTGATGTCCTGGGAAGACGTAAAAAATGCGGCATGCGACGAACTCATAACGGTAGGAAGCCACACAGTTGATCATGTCCGGCTGGGAGAGGTTGAAGACACTCGCGCCAGCAATGAGCTCACCCAATCGAAAGCGCAGATTGAATCCAGGACCGGGCAGGAATGCGAGCACTTTTGCTATCCAAATGGCAGCTTTAACGAACGAACCGCGTCACTGGTTGCGAACGCAGGATATAAGACAGCGGTGACAGTCGAAACCGGCACTAACAAGCCAGGTGAGAACCCGTTGTTGCTGCGCCGGATACATTTACCAGATACAGATGACGAAGCGCAGATCGAGTACGTGGCGAGCGGTCTGTCGGACGCGATCGCAAACTTGCGCAAACGATTCGATTGAATCGGATTTCGACAAGGCATCTACGGTATGAAAGTTTGCATTGTTTCGCATAACGCATATGGCGCGATGGCTGGTGGCGGTCACGTGGGTGGCGTGGAAATGCAGACAGCGGAACTGGCTCGTTATCTCGCAGCGCAGGGTCACGAAACTTCCATTCTGGTGTGGGACGAGACCAACGGCGCAACGCAGGTCGTCGCCGACGTAAACCTGGTTCCGATCTGTCGCAGAAATGCGGGCATTCCGATTCTCAAATTCTTTTGGCCACGCTGGACAAGCCTGTCGCGCTGTCTTCGTGAAGTTGATGCAGATGTTTACTATCACAACGGCGCCGAGTATTTCACCGGGTTAATTGCGATTTACTGTCGCGCAAACAATAAGCCGTTCGTGTTTTCGACGGCAAGTGATGACGATTGTTCTGTACAACTTGAGTTTCTTGGCAAGGCATACGAGCGATGGTTGTATCGCTGGGGTTTGCGTAACGCCGACGCTGTCATTTGCCAGACCGGTGCACAGGAGCGGGCGCTACTGGAAAATTTTGACAGGCCGGCTACGACGTTACCGATGCCATGCAGCTTTGACGTTCAGGCTGTCGCAAAACCTCGCGCCAACAGGTCGGTGCTCTGGGTAGGCCGAATCATTGAGTTGAAGCGACTTGAAATGTATCTCGATATCGCCGAACGCCTGCCCAGTGTCGACTTTTATATTGCGGGGGGGGCTGATGACGATGCCGATTATGCGAATCAGATGATCAGCCGCGCAGAATCAATTGCGAATGTTTCATATCTCGGGGTTCTCGATCGCAAGGCGATGGTCGAACTGTATGCACAGAACTCGCTGTTGATCTGTACATCCCGGCTCGAAGGGTTCCCGAATACGTTCATTGAAGCGTGGGGCTCCGGCGTGCCGGTCATTACGACTTATGATCCTGACAATGTAATCCGGGACAACGAACTTGGCACCGTAGCCAACTCGGTAACAGATCTTGCGGCCGATATTGAGTCAGTATTGGATGACGATTCAAGGTACCAGGGCTTGCGCAAAAATGCGCTTCAATACTTCAAACAGCATCATGAACGGCGTGTTGCGCTCGGTCGATTTGCGGAATTTCTGCAACTGCAACTGAAATAGGCGCGAACAGGTTCAACGCATTAGCGTCTGAATTTTTACCAGGACCTTGTAGCGCCGCGGGCTTTATGCAGATGAATTAGCGCCTTATGTCATCTTGGTCCGGTGACACTTAAATTGTCGCAAAATGGAGACGGCAATGCGTTCTGCAATTGCGCGACTCGTCACTTGATATTGTAGGAACTTCTGCAATACTTATTTCCGCTATGGGCATAGCTTGCGAATTAAAGTGCTTCGAACAACCCGCTTCGCGGTTTCGTTCGCAGGTGAGATATGAAGAGTAAAATCCGCTCGAGGATATTCGAATGAAATTTTTTAAACTGGGCCTGGTAATCGCAGGTCTTGTAATGACAACACACGCAACGGCCGACACATGGACCCCGATACTGGGTATTCCTGAACCAAGTTTTGGTGTTGCGGAAGATAACCCGACATTACCGTCGCCATGGGACCAGGAAGTCAGTGGCTTCTATTACGTCTGCCCGAGTTGTTCGGGTTCGTCGAATCGTTCATATGGCACGCCGCAACAACCGAGAAACTCAGTTCCGTCCAACCCGTCTTCCGGTGACGTGATCGTTATGGCAGGAAGTTTTTCGTCCGGTATTGATGTGAACTTTAACTGCACTGCACAGAGTCCCTGTTTCATGCTTGGCGATCCCGCCAATCGACCACAAATAACCGGGTCGTCAGATTTTGGTGGTAGCTACTACATCGTTGACAATCTGCAAGTTGCCGTTGCGCCGGGGCAGTATGCATTTTCGGCTGGTGTGCGTGGCTCCTACGGTGCGTTTCGAAATGGCGTTATCAGCGGAACACCGGACCAGGGCGGTACCGTGACAGGCGGCAGCAATATTGTTTTGTTCCAGAATGAGATTCGGGATAACGGCGATGTTAATGCATCCGGTGACCAGGACCGTCATGGAGTAAAAGTCAGCGGCAATAACATATGGTTAATTGGCAATGAGTTTGCACGGAATTCCGGTGACGGTGTGCAAGTAGGTGACATCGGTACACGATCCTCAACACACCACATTTACATTGGTGGCAACACGGCACATGGCAACAAGCAGACCGGTTTCTGGGTCAAGGAAGCTGAACATGTGATCATTTCGCAAAACCTTTCCTACGATCACGATTCCAGTAATTCAAGTGACGGCGAAGGTATGGGCGGCCAGTATGACGCACGGTATCTGTGGTTCCTGTTTAACGAAATCAGGGACAATCGTGGTGGCATCGGTTTCAAGTCGTCGAACAATGGTGGTGGCAATAACTTTCATGTAGTCGGCAATTACATTCACGACAATATTAATTCCGGGTATGACACCGGCAATGCCTGGTCTACCAGCGCGATAGCCAGTTGGAACGGTGCGGATATTACTATCGTCAATAACACCGTGACTGGCAATACGGCCGGGATAAACCTGAACGGCAACACCGGCGACGCCTATATCTACAATAATTCAATCAAGAATATGCAACTTGGGAATGCACAGGAAATATTCGCGGCTGACCAGGGCGATGTTGCATACGAAAATTACAATGCGTTTGATGGTGATGAAGTGATCGACACCGGCACCGCGCCAGTTGCGGCGCGCGATCCATACGCTATTTTCGAGGCCACTTACGGAATCAGCATTGCATACGACTTCGACCAGAAGTCACGACCGATCAGGCAGTGGGATATTGGTGCATTTGAGGCCGATGGTACAGGCGGAGTACGGCCGAACCCCCCAGTGCTGCTGAATGACTAATTGAGGTAGCCAGTGATGAACAACACAATCAAGATGGTTACAACCGCGCTAGCGGTGTTAACAGTATCGCAATCATTTGCTGCCCAGATTTTTGTAGACTCGAATTTGTCTTCGAGTTGTCAGACCTACAGTGATGCGTCTCGTTCGTGCGGATCCGGAAACAGCGAGGCATATAACTCGCTGTCGTCCGGCGTGTCCGCGCTATCGGCCGGTGATGAATTATTGATTCGTTCGGGGTCGTTCGGGCAGCTGAGTGTACAGCGGTCGGGAACGGAACAGAACCCGATAACAATTCGCAACTACGGCAATGAAGTTGTCACGATTAGCACCGGCGGTTCTGTCGGGATTTCTATAACGGGGCAGTCGGACGTCACAATTCAAGGCCTCGACGTCACTTCCGTGCAAGGGTTTGGACGTATTCAGGATTCCACGCGAATTATTCTGGAAGGTATTGATTTCAGCAATGCGAGTTCAAGTGGCACGACGGGCTCGTTGAAGTTCGTTCGCAGTACATTCAGTAAGGTGATTAACAGCCAGTTTTCAGATGGCAGCGATCTACTGTTGTTTCAGGATGATTCGAACAACAATGTTTTGCTCGGCAATATATTTGGCTCAGCGTCACACAGTCTTATCAGTATCCGTTGTTCCAGTAACAATGTCATTCGTAACAACGAATTCAATAACCCGCAGCAAAAAGCGATTGAGTTGTACGATTGCGAAGGCACCAGCGATGCGCCAGTTCGCCTCGATGATGCGAAGCGAAATCTTCTGGAGGGCAATCGGTTTCTTGGCACCGCGCCATCGGGGCAGGACTACCGTTACAACGCGATTCAGCACGGCGGGCAGCAAACCATCGTGCGCCACAATATATTTGCAAATAATCTGGGTGGTGGCGTCAACTACGTGTACTACGGCGATGAGTCGCTGTACGTCTATGAAAATCGGCTGTACAACAACACATTCTATGAGAACCGTTGCTACGGCATTATTGGCCAGAGCGGCACGGCCAGCCGATTCTACGACAACCAGGTCGTTAATAACCTGCTGTTCGCGAACGCCAATTGCAGTGGTGGCTCAGGGCAGGTCAATATCGCGAATTCGAGCGCGGTCATACTGACTAACAATACCCAGGCGAACAGTGACCCGGGATTTGCGAATGCTGCTGGCGGTGATTTCAGCCTTGTCAGCAGCAGCAACCAGATTGATGCGGGTGTATTTGTCGCCAGCGCGGCCTCCGCCGGATCCGGTACAACGCTCGTCGTCGACGATGCGAGCTGGTTTTATGATGGATACGGTATCAATGGCGAAGTCGGTGATGTCATACGTATTGAAGGACGGGCTGACACCGCCAGGATAATGTCGATCAACTACAGTACGAATACATTGACCTTGAATGCTTCCCTGACCTGGTCAGCCGGAGACGGGGTGCATACGAATTTCGCCGGTAGTGCGCCGGACGTCGGTGGCATCGAAACCGCGCTATCCGGTCCGACACCAAATCCTCCCGAAGATTTGACAGCCGAATAACCACCTCTTGAAAACTTGTGCGTATGGTTGCTGACCTGTTCGGCGATAATCCGTAGACTATCGCTGTCCAACAGCGCATGACGGATTGTCGTACGCGGAACAAATCGAGAGGCATGGATGTATGAAGCTGGTTTTGGTTACGGAATTTCCCGCAGATCCCGAAAGTCCGCACGGCGGCGTTGAGTCCGTCAGCGTAAATCTGACGCGAGCATTGGCCGCGCTGCCGGACCTCGAAGTCGAAGTTGTTACGTATTGTGGCGGAAAAGAGGAGCGGGAAGTCTTCGACTGGTGTGGTGCGCGCATTCACCGCTTGTCGCCGCCATCCGGCAGCATGTTCCTGAGCAGTATCGGATCTGCACGACGTGAGATTTCAGAATACGTCGCCGCGCTGGTGCCCGATGTCATCCATGCGCACGATACCTACGGGATCATGGTCAGAGAGCAAAAATGCCCGGTGCTGTTTACCGTGCATGGTTTTATCCACGGCGATATTATTGTTTCCAAATCACGGTTCCGGTGGCTGCGCGCCAAACTCTGGAAGAAAATCGAGACCGATTCATGGGCGGATCAGCAAGCGATCGTGTCGATCAGTCCTTATGTTCGTGAACGCCTGCAGCAATACACAAAGGCAAAGATATTTGATATCGACAATCCTGTCGATGAATCGTTCTTCGAGTTGCAGGCTAAGCCGCAGCCTCACACGATCTTTTGTGCGGCAGCGATTTGCAATCGCAAGAACACTATGGGGCTGGTCAAAGCAATCAAGGCAATGGTCGACCGGAACATTGAAGTCGAATTGCGCTGGGCCGGTCCCGTGACCGAAGAAGATTATATGCATGGCGTCCAACGCTATATTGAGCAGCACAATTTGCAGCGCCACGTAAGCTTTCTGGGACAGATCACTTCCTCAGAAATAAAGGAAGAGTTGCAGCAGGCAGGTGTCTTTGCGCTGGTTTCTTTTGAGGAAAATTCCCCGATGGGCATCGAGGAGGCGATGGCGGTCGGCGTGCCGGTCGTTACGAGCAGCCGCTGCGGGATGCCGTACATGGTCGATCACGGAGTCAGTGGTTACCTCGTCGACCCGAATGATACGGACGAAATCGCCGGCTGTCTGGCTGCTGTCGTCGGCAATCCTGAGAACCGGGCGCGATTGTCGCAAGGCGCGATTGAAACCGCGCAACGCAGATTCAGAGGATCGGTTGTAGCGCGGAAAACAGCACAGGTCTATGCACAGCTGATCTCGCCCATGTCCTGGGCGTCAAACTGATAGTCAATCGATGCTGTGCGGCAATGTGATTTTATGCTGCAACCGGGTCAGCCCCGAAATCGTCCGACTGGCGACGATGGTCGTAGTTTTCTGCTTCTGGTGGTAACCCGGGCTGTACCAGCCAATACCGGAGTCGTCGCCCGAAACGCACTCGATTGACAGCGATTCGTCCAGTTGCAGTGAAAATTCCGACGATCCTGCAAATCGCACAGTGACAAGACCGGCATGCACATCGCTGACCTCGCAGTCCGGGCCGAGATGAAAAAATACGCGTACATGATGTTCGGCAGCGGCGGTCAGCTGGTCGCAAATATCGATTTGCAGCTCGTTGTGATGCAGCGAAATACTGCGCTCGTGGGTTACCGGGTCGGCAAGTCGTCTGTAGCCATCGTGTTGACCGATTAGCTCAGTCCGCTCCTGGTTGACAGTCCAGTCCGTACATTTTGCGTTTGCACGGGTGCTCCACATGAATGGCCCGCTCATGTGCGACTGATTCTCACCGTCCACCTCCACAGTATTGTGTGCAGCAGTGGAGCGAAAATAATTTCTCCAGCTGTCGTCGGTGAAATAGTCATACGTGCCGGTATCCACCATCAGGTAGTGCCCGTAGGCACTCAGGCTGAAACTCAATGCGTCGGCGTGACCGTGTGCTGCGATCTCGCCGTACCCCAGTTCCGCGCAATCGAACAGAATGCTGGTTCGTGATCTGAATGCGTCACTGCGCAGCAGGTAATACCCGGAGTCGCGAAACGCTGCGGATACAAAATGCGGCGAGTTCTCACCAGCTTCGCTTCGTCCCGTTGACGGTGCCGCTTTTCCCGTCCACCAGAAGCTCGATTCGCATGCGCTGCCGCCAGCACCAGGGTTCAGGCCCAGCTCCGGAACATTACTGGCACAACTCGCCAGCGCATTCAGATCGCGCGGGTGATCGCCAAAGTCGAGCACGTAGCCGTCATCCTGGTCGCCGAACAGAGGTAGGGTGCCAGCCTGGCCAATCTGTAGCGGGAACTCGATCATCAATGCCAGGCGTTCCCAGAACGCGTTGGAAAATGCCCGCGACGCCATGCGGCCGGTAATGCCGCACGCGAGGTAAAACTGAATGACAAAAAACTGGTAGCCGAGCGCCTGTTCTCGTGTGCAACCGTCCGGGTAGCTCTGCGCAATGATCTCCTGTTCCAGGATTGCTCTCGCCTCATCAGCCCATTTGTCCGCGTTGGGGAAGTGCTGAAAGTAGCACGCGGCAACGAAGACGCCGGCGGCCTCACCGACAAGATGGTTGTTTGCTGATGAACCTTGCGAATACTTGCGCTGGTTGTCCCAGGCATGCCGGTACATGCAAAGTTGAATGTCCTTCCATAGTTCATCTGAAATCGCATCCGAATCACGAATCAATTCGATAGCCCAGACCCAGTTGATCATGCGGACGCCCAGCTCCAGCGGACTGCGCCAATTCATGCCGGTCGCAAATGCATTGCTGTCGATCCACGATTGCATCAGCTCGGCAACCTTGTTTGCATACCGGGTATCGCCCGTCATTGCGTAGGCTCTCGCGAGAACAACCATTTGATGATGCCGATTCGGTTCCCACACTTCCTTGCAGTCGCCATTTCGATCAACGTCGCGGTAATCCACCGCTTGGATGGCTTGCGTCGACGATTCGCGCTGCAGGTTGAAGTCGAAGTGCCAGTTGGGTGGATCACCCATATGGAGCGCATCGTGGGCGAAGTAACTGAGCCGATTTTGCAGAATGAGATCGGCGACGCGAATGAGCTCGTTGCGCCAGGCTTGTGCCTGATCACGGCCAACCTCAGTCTCCAGGCTGGCAAAGTCACGCGAGCATGCAAAACCTGGTTTAAAGTCGTGAATCGTTTCAGATGCGAAGTCAGGAGTGCCTGGCCAAATTCCGGCCGGAATCGCAATTCGGTCGACCTGGTCGCGTGCAAGGCTTGTTACGCGCCACAACACTTCAGGGATCGACATACGCCGAATTCGATTGTAGTACCAGGATATTGATTGCACGATGAGCGGCCTTGTTAGCTGACAAAGATCAAGCGGGTCAGATGTTGCCAGCGCATATTGGATGTGAACTGACTCTGCAATGCAAGCAATCTGGTAGCATTTATCGGATGTCGCATGTGCAACTGCAAAAACTCAAATCGCTGGTCGAAAACGGATTGTCGAATTCGGACATAGCTGTCGAAGCGTCAGACGTACGCGACGAAGTCGACCAGCTGTATCCGGTGGAGGCCGCGCTGATCGAAAACGCAGTAGCGTCGCGCAAGCGGGAGTTTTCGACTGGCAGGTATCTGGCACGCAAAGCAGCAAAGGCACTCGGATTGCCGGTTCAGGAGCTTGAGCGCGGCGCACACGGGGAAGTGCTGTGGCCAGCGCCATTGGTCGGAAGCATTTCGCACACCAGGGAATGGTGTGTCGTCGCACTGGCAAATGCAGGCACGGTTGCAGGTATCGGCGTGGACATAGAAACCGACCGGTTTCGATCAGTGGACGTAAAGTCTCTGATACTCCACAAGTCGGAATTGCCAGCATTCAACCGCGTCAGGGAGGCGGACCAAATTTGCGAATTGCTGCGGATATTCAGCGCGAAAGAAGCAATATACAAAGCGATTTTTCCATCCCTGGAGCGATATGTGGATTTCAGGGAGGTGTGTATTCGCAGCGACAAGTCCGGCGGTCGATTCACAGGACACGCGCCGGAAAATAGCGAACTCGACACCCTGCTCGCGAGTGGATCGGGCTGCATTGGTCATACGAACGGCCTGTTCGTGTCGACCTATATTTTGCGTCGCAGCGTTGCCGGGTAATTGAGCAAGCCAAATGCGGCAAGGCTCAGCAGGCTCAAAATTGTGATGGCGCCGCCGCCACCGCCACTACCTGTCGGCGTGGGTGTAGGGGGTGCCGGTGTTTGCGTTACCGAGATCGAGAAATTCTGTTGCACAGCATTCGCAGTCGAGTCCTGTACCTCTATGCTGACATTCACCGTTGCCGGAGATGTGGATGTCGGTGTCCAGGTCACGCCGCCGCTCGCCGCATCGATCACCATGCCGGCCGGGGAGTTGACCAGGCTATAGGTAAGCGAGTCGCCAGGCGTTATATCCAGCGCGGTAAGCGTGTATGCATACTGTACGCCAACCGTTGCGCTGGTGGGTGCGGTGGTGACGATTGTCGGGGCTTTTCCGGCGATGTAGCTGGCAACTTCTTCACCGATCAATTGCTGTACGACGGGTGTTGGATGAATATCGTCCCACCACACAAACTCGTCGGGAGTACCGCAGGCGATGTTGTAGCAGCCTTCGGTCGTATTGGTGAAGCGGGGGTCGGTTACCATGACGCTGAAATACGAAAAGACATCGTAAATGACATCGGGAACGTTCCTGTCATTCGCGACCTGCTGCATCAGGTCGTTGTACTCAATCGACAAGGCGGTGGCTTCGGCCGTCATTCCGGCATTGATAGCAAGTGGCCGCAGGCCATTGTCAATCACATTGAAGACGAGGAAGTACAATGCGCCATCCTGTTGCAATAACTCAATGCCGACTGCCGCATTGCCGCCCATAATCTCAACGATCTCGCTGGGGTCGGCGGGTGCACCGGGTTCTGTGAAATCGTTGCCCAGCGCCCAGTAAACATGCAAGGCATTCGGGTCAACGCCGTCGCTCAGGTACTGCACTATCTGATCGTTAATCTCGGAGGTTGTTGCACCGCTCACGGCGTAGTTTGTAATAGGCAGACCGAGCTCATTGGCCATAACGAAAGCGTATGACGGTCCGCGCGGACTGTTAACCGTGACATCTGTCCAGCTGTCGCCAAAAATGACAATACGATCGACGTCCTGTGCCACTGCCGAATTGCCCAGCAGCAACGACGTCAGCAGCAATGGAAGAATGGCGCGACCACGGCCATGGAATGAGCGGCGGAGTGACGACAGGTAAATTGTTAAATTGCACATTTTCGTTTACCGAAGAAGGGTTTTGATCCTATCAATTAGATCGTCTGAATTCGAATTAATGTAGTAGTGATTTCCGGCAATCATCTGCAGACTGAAGGTGCTCCGGGTATGAACGCACCATTGGCCAAGCTGGGTTTCATCCACCCATCGGTCATCGACACCCCCGAACGCGCTGATCGGGCAAGAGAACGCATTGCTGGCTTCATATTGATGGTCGGACACGACCGCAAGGTCCGCCCGGACGATCGGCAGCATCAGTTCCAGAACCTCGGGTTCATTGAGTAGCTGCTCGGGCACGCCATCGTAGGTATCGATCAACTCACGTACGAACTCTGCATCGGCCAGGTGGTGAATCCGTTTCATCGGTGGTGCCTGCGGGCTGCGGAAAGCCGATACCAGCAGGTGCTCGGGCTCCACGCCGAGTTGCTCACGCAGCCGCAACGCGACGCGATACGCAATGATTGAGCCCATGCTGTGACCGAAAAACAGGAATGGGCGGTCGAGGCACGGGGCCAATACGTCGACCAGTTGCTCCAGATAGGGGTCCAGGTGTGTCAGCAGCGGCTCTCGGAAGCGGGTTTCCCGTCCGGGCGGCTGGATGCGCAGCACATCAGCGACGCCAGACAGGCGATCCGGCCATTGGCGGTACATTGACGCGCCGCTGCCCGCCGATGGAAAACATACCAGAATCCGGCCGGATTTCGGCGCTCCGGCCGGTGCTACCAGCCAGGGACTGCCCTGTACAACATTTGTCATAAAAATAAGCCCGAAAATGTCTAAAAATATGAACCAATCGGCTGTGATACGAAGTGAATCTTTGGCATGCTTGGCAGATTATGCGGTTCTTCACAATGTATTATTAAATACTTGAAAATACCGGAATTTTTGTCAGTTTTCTTTACAGTTTCAGACATCTTGAGCCTACAATAACAATGGCAATAAAAAGCGCGCTCAAAACTCTAATCCGTGAGCCAACGATGCGATTCTGCCACCGATCCGGTGATGGCGGAATCGATCGGTTCACGAAGCTGCCTGGTCATCCCTGATGCTTGACATATTGAATCGCTATGCACACGGCTTCGTCGTCGTACCCGTGGTCCTCGCGAGCCGCAGGGGCGGCTTGATAGCGCGGCTCGAATCCGGGCCGACTTCGTTCGACGAGCTTGTCGCGGACCTCGGTGCGAACTCGGGGCATCTGCGCGTCGTGCTCAGAATGTTCGAATCGCTGGGTTGGATCGAATGCGACCAGGATAAAATCGCGGCCACGGACGCGCTGGCGCAGCAAGCCCTGATTCCCGACGATCTTTGGGATTTGCTCGACCGGGATATGGATGCTTACCTGCACAGCGGCCAGAAGGCGGAGTTGGGCGACTATTTGCTGCGATCAAAACGGCGCTGGGATATTGATGATGCGCTGATGGCCGATTTCATTGACGGGCTGCTGGTCGTGCCGATGTTGTCGTTGCCCGCCAAGTACGATGAACTCGACGAGCTGCTGCTGGCTGAGTCGACTGTTTTCTCGCAGCCTGTTCTGCAGGAAATTCAAACCTGTCTGCAACAACTGGATTGGGCCACTGCGTCCGGGAACGGCATTGATTTGACCGGGCCCGGTGAATTCATGATCGAACGATCGATGAATCTCGGTGTCGCCGAGTCGTATCGCGCAATGCTCTTGTCGCTGGACGAAATACTGTTTGGCGATGCAACCAGGATCTTCGGCCAGGACGACAACGGCGACGAACTGCATGTCGATCGCAATCTTAACGTTATCGCCAGTGGCTTCATGCACGATCGCTTTTTCGCGGAAGTCGAAGAAATAGTCGTGTCGATATTCGATCGCAAACCATTTGATAAACAGCCACGATATGTTGCCGACATGGGCAGTGGTGACGGCACTTTCCTGAAACGAATTTACGAAACTGTTCGCGACAAGACAGAGCGCGGCAAGGTACTCGACCAGTTTCCGTTGACGATGATAGGTATCGACTTAAACCAGGCGTCGCTGGATGAAACCAGTAAAACGCTCGGCGCTATCGAACACATTACCGTCACCGGCGACATCGGTGTGCCATCCGGCGTGCAGGATTCGCTGCAAAAACTGGGTGTCAAATCCTCGGAAGTGCTGCACATTCGATCGTTTCTCGACCACGACAGGCCGTACATACCGCCTGACGACAAAGACGCGCTGACACACAGGGCCGCGGCGCATTATCTCGGCGCTTATGTTGATCGCGCGGGCAAAGAAATCAAACCGCATGAAGCGGTGCAAAGCCTGGTCGAGCATCTCGACCGGTGGTCCGAGCTGGTTAACGAGCATGGTTTTATTCTGCTCGAAGTTCATTGTCAGGACCCGCTTGTCGTACGTCAGTATATTGATCAAAGCGAAAGCCTGTATTTCGATGCAATCGAGGGCTTCTCACACCAGCTGCTGATCGAGGCAGATGTCGCGTTGATGGCGGCGGCCGAAGCAGGCCTGTTTCCGCGGCGGGACTATTTCCGCAAATACCCCGGGGTATTACCGTACTGTCGTATTACGCTTAACCTGTTCGAGCGCCGGCCATACCGGGTGCGAATGGCGAGGCCAGGCGATTTGCAGCAATTGCAGGAACTGGAACGGGCCTGTTGGCCGGATGGGTTGCGAACGAGTGCTGACGAGATATTGCGCCGCATCGATGCCAACGCGAGCGGACAATGGGTTGTCGAGATGGACGACAAGGTTGTCGGTGTGGTGTACAGCCAGCGTATTGCAGATATTGAGTCGTTGCGTAACGTCGCGCTCGACGATGTGCCGGGTCTGCAGGACAGGAATGGTCCGGTCGTGCAACTGCTGGGATTGAATGTGTTGCCGGAAATGCAGAGCCTCGGGCTTGGCGACCAGCTCCTCGACCTGATACTGATGCGCAGCGCTTTACAGGGGGGCGTCAGCAAAGTCGCCGGAATTACCCGCTGCCTTGAGTTCACGGGCCAGGATAAAGACGAGTTTGATCGTTATATCGCAAAGCGTGCGCATGACGGCAGACCGTTAGACCCGGTCATGCAGTTTCATCATGAGCATGGTGCGACCTTCGCCGGTGCGGTACACGACTACCGACCCAAAGATTTGCAAAACGTCGGCGCAGGCGTGTTGCTGTATTACGACTTCAGCGGGCCGGGCACTGACATATCGCGAGCGCGGCAAGCAACTGTCGATGGTGGCAACGAGCTGTCGCTCAAGGAGTCGCTCGAGCATGCGCTATTGACCGTTCTCGGCGATTCAAAACGGCAAAATTTTTCCTGGTCGCGTTCTTTCAAGGATATCGGCGTCGACTCGCTCGGCTTGTTGGAGCTTCGTACACTGATTCAGCAGCAATCGGGCCGCGTACTATCACCTACGTTTTTCTTCTCGCACCCGAATTTGCAGGCAATCCTGACATTTTTCGAGTCGGACGATGGCACGGTCGAAGCGTCTGACGACAGCACGGCCTTGTCGCTGGGACCTGGCGATGCTGCGACGCCCGCCAGTCCGATCGCTGACGCGCCGGCGTCGCACGGCGGCGATATCGCGATCGTCGGGGCTGCAGGCCGGTTTCCCGGCGCCGATAATCTTAATGAGTTCTGGGATCTGCTTGAAAGCGGCGGCGATGGCATTACAGAGGTGCCACCTACACGCTGGAATATCGACGACTATTACAGCGAAGACTTTGATGCGCCCGGACGAATGGTCTGCAGGCACGGCGGCTTCCTCGCAGAAATAGACAAATTTGACGCGTCATTTTTCGGTATCTCGCCCAGCGAAGCGCGACTGATGGACCCGCAGCAGCGACTGTTGATGGAAGTTCACTGGAATGCGCTTGAGGATGCCGGCATCGATCCGACAAGCCTGCGCGATTCGCAGTGCGGTATTTACGTCGGCCTGTATTCTCACGATTACGAGATTCTGCAGGTTGAAGCTGGTTCAGAGGCGGACCTTGGCGCCTATTATGCAACCGGTGTATCGGCTTCGATCGCCGCCGGGCGTCTTGCGTATTTTCTGGGTACTCGTGGGCCGGCACTGACCATTGATACCGCGTGTTCCTCATCGCTGGTTGCCGTGCACGAAGCCATGCAGAGTTTGCGCAGTGGCCAGGCCGACGTTGCAATTGCATCGGGTGCAAGCCTCATTCTTTCGCCACGTCTCAGCATCATTTTTTCCAAGGCAGGAATGCTCTCGCCAGAGGGGCGTTGCAAGACCTTTGACGGTTCAGCGAACGGTTACGTTCGCAGTGAAGGGTGTGGGGCCGTCGTCCTCAAGCGGCTGGCCGACGCGCAGCGCGACGGTGACAACATCCTTGCAGTTCTGAAGGGCAGTTGCATAAATCAGGATGGTGCGAGCAACGGGTTGACCGCGCCGAACATGAATGCACAAGAGGCATTGCTGCATGGCGCGCTGGATGATGCAAACCTGAAGCCGAGTGATATCAGCGCAATTGAGGCACACGGTACCGGTACTAATCTCGGTGACCCGGTAGAGGTCGCGGCTATCAATCGGGTTTTCTCGAACGACGTTCATCGCAAGGCACCGCTGTGGCTGGGAACGGTAAAAACGAATATCGGGCATTGTGAAGCGGCAGCCGGTATTGCCGGTTTGCTGAAAATCGTTATGGCAATGCGACATCGGTCGTTGCCGAAACACCTGCATCTTGAAAATCCAAATCCCTTGCTGGAGATTGATCGCATTCCGGCACGGATTCCCTTGCAAACGACCGACTGGAGCAGCGAAGACGGCGGACCGCTGCGCGCCGGTGTCAGTTCGTTCGGCTTTAGCGGCACCAATGCGCATGTCATCGTGGAACAGGCGCCGACGTACCGGGGCAAGCAAACTGCAACAGTATCTGACCAGGGTTTACTGGCGATTTCGGCCAGCTCGGAGGCAGCGCTGGATGCATTGATCACACGCTATATCGACTGGTTACCTGGTTTCGCCGATGCCGACCTGCCCGGTATATCTGCGACGGTAAACGCCGGACGTGCCCGGCTGGATGCACGATGTGCCGTGAGTGCGAGCAGCATTGACGAACTATGCCAGCAGCTCGCGGAGAGACGAGACAGAAAAGACTACGCTGGCGCACCCGCAGCGAAACCGAATATTGCATTTCTGTTCACGGGGCAGGGTGCACAGCACCTGGGAATGGCACGGGCGTTGGCTGAGACAAACCCGGTATTTCGTGACGCGCTGCGACGCTGCCAGGAAGTTTTGGCAGAGGATCTTGAGTGTCCGCTGACTGAACTGATCTACCCGGCCGGAAAATTGTCGGATGAGGCGCTTTCGAAACGCCTCGACAACACCGCCAACACGCAACCCGCCTTGTTCGCCATTGAGTATGCACTGGCGAGGACACTCGCGAGCTGGGGTATTGAGCCGGACGTCGTGCTCGGTCATAGCGTTGGCGAGTACGTCGCTGCCTGTGTCGCGGGCGTCATGAGTCTTGAAGATGCTGTGCGATTGATCGCGGCGCGCGGTCGTCTGATGGGGAGTTTGCCGGCTGGTGCCGGCATGATGAATATTGCTGGTAATCGAGACACGCTGCTCGCTTTGCTGCCGGAATTCCCTGGCCTGGAAATTGCGGCTTACAATTCGCCGCAGAATACCGTTGTTGCCGGTCCAGTCGACATCCTGGATGAGCTGCTGCCGCGACTCGAAACCGCTGGTTTGCTCGGGACTCGTTTGCAGGTCTCGCATGCATTCCACTCCGCGCAAATGGACGCCATCCTGCCGGCATTCTCCGAAGTCGCGCGCTGGGTTAAATTCGCGCCGCCGACCTGTGAACTGATCAGCAATGTTTCCGGAAAGTTTGCCAGCAACGAAATGCTGCAGACGCAATACTGGGTCGAGCATATCAGGCGCCCGGTTCGATTCGAGCAAAGCATTAACACGTTGCTGGAAAAGGGCGTCGACCTGGTCATTGAGGTCGGGCCACACCCTGTGTTGACCTACCTGGGGCAGACGACAGCGGAAGATTCGACTGGTGGCACAGAAGCGGGTGCCGTGCGCTGGGCGAATACATTGTATCGCGGCGAGAGTGCCAACAAGACGATCGCAGAGATGTTGGTTCAGGCGTATGAGGCCGGCGTTGATGTCGATTGGCAAGCGTATCACCAGCCCGATGTGCAACAGCGATTGCCAGCGCCGCAGTATCCGTGGCAACGCAAGAGTTTCTGGTTCGACGATCGCTTTGCAGGCGCAACGGGTAGCGGTTTTTCCGATTGCCTCGTTACACCGCAGTGGACGGCATATTCTCACCTGCATTGTAATTCGTTGCGCCGCTATGCAACCGTCGAAGCGTTAAATACAGATGCCGTTGGCGATGCACTTGAGGCGGTTCGCACGGGAGCGGATGCTGAAGAAGCATTACGACTATTAAACCAGTACTGCGCGTCACTGGTACACAAAGCATTGCAAGATATCGGTGTTCAGTTTTCGGTAGGGGACGCGCTATCGGTGCGCGACCTTGAGGCCAGCTTCGGCATTGATGCACGCCATCGACGCCTGCTGCATCGGTTGCTGCAAATTTTGGAAGAAGACGGCATGTTGGTTGCGTCGGATGCCGGTTTCACGGTGTCCGAAAAGGCGCTAGCCGTCGCTGCGCCGGGTGCGCCACCCGATGCCTTGTTGCATGCCGGTATCAATGCGGAGTTGACCCTGTTGCAAAGGTGCGGTGAGCAACTGGGCAAGGTACTAGTTGGCAAGGTTGATCCGCTTGAATTGATATTTCCTGATGGCAGCCTCGATGATGCTGTCGAGGTGTACACAAATTCCGCCTTCGCAGGACTTGGCAACGCCGTGGCTGAACAAGCCGTGCAGGAAATTGTTGCGTCGCTCAGTGCACGACAAACGCTGCGTATTCTGGAACTGGGTGCTGGCACAGGCGGCACGACGAAAGGGCTGTTGCCGCTATTGCCGGCGGACAGAACCGAATACGTATTTTCGGACTTGTCCGAGCTATTCCTGAATCGTGCAGCAGAGGCGTTTGCCGATTATCCCTTCGTTCGTTATCAGCTCCTCGACATCGAACAACCAGCCGCTCCGCAGGGACTGGCGGACGGTCAGTTTGACCTGGTTATTGCATCCAATGTTATACACGCAACGCGGGACCTCGGTGAGAGCCTCGGAAACGTCTGCGACTTGCTCGCGCCGGGCGGCCGCTTGTTGTTTGTCGAAGGTACAAGCAAAACGCGCTGGGTCGACCTGGTGTTCGGATTGACCGAGGGCTGGTGGCGATTCGACGATATTCAATTGCGGCCGGATTACCCGCTGTTGTCTGCTACGCAGTGGCAGTCACTGCTGGCGTCACAAGGCCTGGTGAACGTCGATGCGGTGGAAACACGCGGCAGGGCGCAGCAAGTTGTCGCGGGAGACGTCTTCCCGCAGGCATTGGTGCTCGGGCAGAAAGCCGACGTGGAATCCCCGCCGCGCCAGGTTGATGCGCAATCGCTTCAAGACGATGGCGCCTGGTTGATCCTGACTCGAGGGCACGAACTGGGCAGAACGCTGGCAGATCAGTTTGCAAATGCCAATGCAAGCTACGAGCTACTCGACGTGGCCGGCGGTTTGCAGTGTCTCGAAAGTGCCATTGCGAGCTTTGTTTCAGCTAATCGTGATTGCCCGGTTCACACGATTTGCCTGACAACATTACCTGATGGGTCTGAACAGCCGGGCAGCGCCGCGGCACCAGATCGAGTCGCCGGTGCGAGTCAATCCTGGATCGAGGTCATCAGGGCCACGACATCGGCCGGCGTTGAATCCTTGTCATTTGTGACCATGGGTGCCCGAAAGTTGCTCGACGATGCCAATGCCGACCTTTTGCAGGCGGCTTTAACTGGCCTGGGAAATGTGGCGTGGGCGGAATATCAGCACCTCGCTATCAGGCAGGTCGATGTCGATCCGCTGGCCGACAGTACGCTCAATGCCAAGTGTCTTTACCAGGAATTGACCAGCCCGACCGAAAAAAACCGCATTGCGTTTCGATCCGGTCAACGATTCGTCCAGCAGTGGGCGCAGACGATACCAACGGCCGAAAAGTTCGAATGCTCGCCGGACAGTATTCAATTGATCGTCGGTGGTATCGGTGATCTCGGCATGCATACGGCGCGTTTTCTCGTCGAGCGCGGTGCCAGGCATGTCGTGTTGGCGGGTCGCAGTGTATTCCCTGATGAAGATCAGTGGCATGCGCTACGGGAGGATGCCGTTTTTGGTGACAAAATCCGGCTCGTGCGCGAAATGAAAGCGGCTGGCGCTACTGTCCAGTTTGAAACTCTCGACATATCCGATCGCGCCCAGGTAGCAGGGCTCGTGTCGCGCTTGCGCGAAACCGCGCCGATTGAGGTCCTTGTTCAGGCAGCAGCGGTTATTTCAGACCAGTTGCTTGCGGCGGCAACCAGCGAAGAAATTGCCCGGGTATTCAGCCCGAAGATTACAGGAACGACCAATTTGATTGACGCGGTTTCGGATGCGCCTCCCAGGCACATCCTGTTGTATTCGTCGATTGGGTCTGTGCTTGGCTTGCCGGGTCAAGCAAGCTACGCGGCAGCAAATGCTTACATGGATGCCGTTGCGGCACGCTTCCGGGGCGAATTGAATATTCAAAGTATTAACTGGTGTGGCTGGCGTGGAACGGGTCTGGCCAGAACGGAAGGTGGACAACGCGCAATTGAGGAGCTGGCTTTACTGGGTATCGATAGCCTGTCCACCGCGGACGCCGTTCGACTCGTTGGTCATGCACTCGAGTCGGAGCATGCGCAGGTCGCCGCCATACCACTGATTCTGGACGGTCAGTTCGATTCCAGTGCAATTGATCCGGATCTTGCTGAGCTCAGGGTGAGCGCTGCTCGCAAGCAGAAGAAACGTGTATCGCGTTCTGACTCTGGCCCGGCCGTTCAGTTGCAGTCTGTCGCAAAGCGCGACTATTCCGCTGCAGAAGTGGAGAGCATTGTATTTGCGTCGTTGTCGAAATTGCTTGATATCGATCGTGCATCAATACAGGCCGATAAGTCTCTGGGTGATCTCGGTGTTGATTCGCTTCTCGGACTCGAGTTTCGGAAATTGATGCAGGCAAGTTTCGGCATTGTGCTATCCGCAACGCTGGTCTGGAACTACCCGACTGTCCGAGCCGTGGTTAATCACATCGGCGAAGTTGTCGGCGTCGATATGGCAAGCGGTGACTCGGATGAGCCTGCGCAACGCGATTCGCCAAGAATTGCGAATGATACTGAAGTGGACAGTCTTTCCGACGAAGAAGCGCTGCGGCAGCTCGTCGGCGACTCCTAGGCGGTAGTGGTTTTGGCAGAGTCAACGAAAAAACGCTTGTCATCCATCAAGGCCTCGCTCAGGTCGAGTTCGTTTTGGGAAACCGAGAACGGGCAGCAAACAGTCCTGTCGGAACCTGTCGCAGTTATCGGCATGGCTTGCCGCTTGCCGGGCGGCATTCAAAGTACCGACGCATTGTGGAAAGCATTGGCTGCGGGTGTTGACGGAATCGGTGAAGTGCCAGCCGAGCGCTGGGATGCGAGTCACTATTATGATGCCGATGCTGCAACTCCTGCAAAGATCAATACCCGATTCGGCGGCTTTCTTGATCAAGTCGACAAGTTCGATCCGCACCTGTTCGGCATCGCGCCTCGCGAAGCCAAATACATTGACCCTCAGCATCGAATTTTGCTTGAGGTTGCATGGGATGCGTTTCTTGACGCCGGGTATCCACTGCAGGACTTGCAGGGAACCCGCACCGGTGTGTTTTTCGGACTGTGCAACAGTGACTACGGTCGGTTGCAGCTAAGTCATCCGGAATTAATCAGTGCACACACACTATCCGGTACCGCACCCAGCATCTCCACGGGACGGCTGTCTTATCTTTATGATCTGCGCGGACCGAGCATGGTTATCGACACTGCCTGCTCGTCGTCACTTGTGGCAATTCATAGCGCGGTACAGAGCCTCCGCTGCCGCGATTCGAGTCTTGCAATTGCCGGCGGCATCAGCCTGAACCTGACGCCGGAAGAAACAATATCGCTGGCCAAGTGGGGTATGCTGGCTCCGGACGGGCGTTGCAAGACATTCGACGAGAAAGCAAACGGTTTCGTGCGTTCGGAAGGCTGCGGCCTGATCGTGATGAAGCGATTGTCCGATGCATTGCGACACAAGGACAGGGTACTCGCGGTTATCCGCGGCTCTGCGATTAACCAGGATGGCCGATCGAATGTACTCACAGCGCCGAATGGCGAAGCGCAGCGCAATGTCATTGCCGCCGCAATGGGTCAGGCTGGCGTATCGGCCGCGGATATCGGATTCGTCGAAACCCACGGCACCGGTACCAAGGTCGGTGACCCGATAGAAGTCGAGGCACTTCGCGACACGGTTGGAGCCGTCAGTCGCAACACGAATCCCTGCTACATGGGTGCTATCAAGGCGAATTTCGGTCATCTTGAGGCGGCTGCCGGTGTCGCTGGAGTGATCAAGGCGGTGTTGTGTATCAAGAATGGAAAAATACCGCCACAACCGCACTTCCATAAGCTCAATCCATTGATATCACTGGACGATTCCCGGCTGCGAGTTCCGACCGAACTGGTCGATTGGACGGCTGATAAAGAACTGCGTGTTGCCGGCGTCAGCTCATTTGGATTCAGTGGTACCAATGCACACCTGGTGATTGAACAGGCACCGGAATTGCCACAGTCAGGCACGGCGCGTCCGCAATCGACTATGCCGTACATATTGCCGGTGTCGTCGCACTTTGCAGACGGCCTCGACGCCACAGCCTCGGCTGTCGCGAGCTATTTGCTGGAGACTGGCAAGCCGGAGCGACTTGAAAACATCTGCTATACGGCAGCTCGTCGCCGACAGCATTTTCCGCATCGATTTGCTGTTGCAGCAAACTCAAGAGAGGCGTTGAGTCGGCGCTTGCATGAAGCAAGTGCCGTTTCCCCGGGTCCCGTTGGCCAGGCACCGCGAATCGGCTTTGTGTTTGCGGGCCAAGGGTGTCAATGGGCCGGAATGGGCCGTGCACTACTGGCACAGTCCGCAGAATTTTCCGCCTCGGTAGAAGCTGTCGACGCTGAGTTCCGACGCATCGCTGACTGGTCAATTGTTGACCTGATACGCGATGAGAAGGGCGCGGCACGGCTTGATGAAACACGCTATTTCCAACCGGTATTGTTTGCTATCCAGGTCGGCCTGGCAGCGCTTTGGAAACACGCGGGTGTTGTGCCGTCACTGGTATGCGGGCATAGCGTTGGTGAGATCGCGGCCGCGCATGTGGCCGGGGCAATATCGATCAGCGATGCGCTGTCTATCGTCGAGCTTCGAGGCCGCCTGATGCAGGAAAGTGCGGGTAGCGGTGCTATGGCAGCCGTCGGGATGCCGCTCGATGAATTGCAAGTCCTGCTGCAGCAATACCGGAATCTTGCAATCGCTGCGGATAACGGTCCGGAGAATTGCACAATTACCGGCGATGCGAAAGAGATTGATCAGTTGTTGCTTGATTTGCAGCGCCGCGGAGTTTTTTGTCGCCGGCTGAATGTCGATTCTGCTTATCACAGTGCACTGATGGACGGGCATGCCCAGTCATTGTTCACTGCTCTTGAGGGACTAACATCAAGTGCCTGCGACATCCCGTTCGTGTCGACTGTCACTGGCGAGCAAGTAGCCGATTCACATGCATTCAATGCCGCATACTGGCGGGACAACATGCGCAAGCCAGTGCGTTTCCGTGAAGCGATAAAAAGCGCACTGGACGAAGGTTGCGATGTGCTGGTCGAAATCGGACCGCAACCCGTTCTGGCGACGTATATCGCTGAAATTGCTGACGCTGCAAAAACTCGTGTCGTTGCACTAGCGTCAATGCGCAAGGCAGATTCGGAAGGTCTTTGCTGGTCGGACTCGCTCTCGAAACTGTATTCGCTTGGCTGCAACATCGATTGGCAAGCGCTTTATCCGCACGGGGCCCCGGTCAGCCTGCCGCCATTCCAGTTCCGGAAGGAACGGCTCTGGTTTGAGACGCCAGCTGCGCGGCCGATGCAGCACGACGCATCGCAATATGTTCATCCGCTGCTTGGCATTCGCAAGTCGCTGGGATCAACGAGGACGATGTTCGAAAGTCTTGTCGGCACTGATCAGCATAGCTACCTCTTCGATCATCGCATTGCCGGCTATTGTATTTTTCCAGCGGCCGCCATGATCGAGATGATGCTGGCCGCAGCCGAGCAGGTCGGCTGCGTTGACAGCGAATGGGCGGAGCTCTCTGATTTTTCGATTTCCGCACCTGTCGTGCTGACCGAAGAACAGCCGGTGGAAATGCAGCTGCTGGTCGAGCAAAACGGGGAGTCACTACAGCTGACTCTCTACTCGCAGGCGGCCGGCGCACCTGTTTTCTCAGAAGTAGCGACTGCAACCTGGCGCCCGGTGGAAGCCGACCGCATGCAGCAATTGACGGAATGCTTTGATCGTTCCCTCGCGGCGTGTGACCGGGCTGTCAATGAACGCGATTTCTATGCATCCGGGACTGCGAACGGGATCGAGTTTGGTCCGGCATTTCAATCGCTCGCTGAGTTGCGGCAGGGTAGCGCTGCGGCAGCGGCCAGCTTAAAGGTAGCAGTTGAGAATGACCCACGATTTTTACTGCATCCCGTTCATTGGGATGCGTGCTTGCAAACTGTGGATCTCGCATTGCGGGACGGTGCGGAATTTTCTGCATTGATGTTGCCCACGGCGATTGACACTGTCGTTTGCAAGCGAGGCGGCCTGACCATCCACACTGCGAGTAGCCGGATTGATCGTCGCGAGAGCCTGGGTGAATCCGCTGCGTTGGTCGAGAGCGCTGTATTTGGGCTGGATAAACGTGGTGAGTGCCTGCTTGCTATCCAGGGCGCACAGTTCATGGAGGCAACTGCCGAGTCGATGGTCCGACTGGCCGTTGTGCAAGGCGGACGCGCAGACGAGATAGAACACTTCGAGTTAGCCTGGACGTCGCTACCGTCTCTCGAGCAAGAAAGGGATACCGTAGCTAGTAACCTCTTTGTCTGCACTAACAGCGACACCTTGCTGGAATCGATCGCGCATTCGCATAAGGAATCCGGCGCACACGCCGCCGTGTTCGGGATGTGCACAGATGATGTTGAAGACATCGATTGCAAAATTATCAAGCCAGCCTCGCGCGACTCTGTACGACAAGCCCTCACCGAGATTAACCTGCAGCGACAGAACGCTTCGCTGCCGAGGACGACAGATATTGTATTCGATTGGCGCGATGAGGCGCAGACAGAGCTCGGCAGTGCGGCGGACTTAAGTGGTGATGGGCTACTGACCTTGCTATACCTGTTGCAGTCGCTGCTCGCACAGCCCGAAATCGAAATCGGGCGCGTTGTAGTCGTGACAGGCTCGGCAAATGCGCTGGCTGCAGGGATGGATACGAACGCCTCCCAGGCAGCGATCTGGGGCCTGGGTATTGCGGCGCAAGTCGAACATCCTGAATTGCATTGCGCGTTGCTTGATCTCGGTGCCGGCATCGATGGCCGTGCGGACGCAAATGCAATTGCCAGCGTCTTGCGGCGACGAGACAGTAATGTCGACAGACTGGCATATCGTGACGGGCAATATCATCTGCCACAAATCGTGACCCATGAGCGGGCCGCAACGATTGACAAGTCAGCGGATGGTGATGAATTTCAAATTCGGGCACCAGACGACGGCGTGCTCGATTCGATTGAATTCGCGGCGTTGAGTGAACGTGCACCGGGTGCCGGTGAAGTCAGTATTCGCACTGCGGCACTTGGCGTCAATTTTCGCGATTTGCTCAATTGCCTGGGTGAAGTCGAAGGGCCGGCTGGCCGTCAACTCGGTGCCGAAGTGGCAGGTACAGTCGTGGCGACAGGCGCAGGGGTAAGCGACTTCGTTGTTGGCGATCGCGTGATGGCGTTTTGTCTCGGCGGTATGGCGAGCACAGTAAATGTTCCGGCGTCACGCGTCACTCGTGCGCCATGCAATGTCAGTTTGCCGGAGTCCGCGGGTCTGCCGGTCGTCTTCCTCACGGCAATTTACGCGTTGCGGCACCTCGCTGCGATCGATGCCAACTCTCGTGTCCTGATTCATTCAGCGGCAGGGGGCGTCGGTCTTGCAGCGATTCAGATAGCAAGTAATGCGGGTGCACAGATTTTTGCAACCGCGGGGTCGCGACAGAAACGTCGCGCGTTGCGGCGCATGGGCATTGAACATGTGTTTGATAGCCGCAGCGCCGGTTTTCGCGATGAAATACTACGCGCGAGCGATGGCAAGGGGGTGGATGTCGTACTGAATTCCCTCAGCGGTGAGCTGATAAATGCCAGCCTGGATTGTATGGCCGAGCAGGGAACATTCCTCGAACTGGGCAAGCGCGACAATTGGACACAGGATACGGTCAACAAGTACCGGCGTGGCGTTCGTTATGTGCGTTTCGATATCGGCGAAGTGGCGGACGAGAATCCGGAGCTTATCAATCAGCTCCTCGATGACATCGCGACAGGAGTCGAAGCAAATACAATCCGCCCGATTTCGACCACAATTTTTCCAGCACGGAAACTGCCGTCTGCATTTCGCTTAATGTCGCAAGGCCTGCACAGCGGCAAGATTGTACTGACAACCGGCTCGACTTTAGCCAATGTACATGGCGCAGAGGTGAGTGGACGCGCCGTCCTGATAAGCGGCGGACTGGGCGCGCTGGGCCTGGATGTCGCTGAAGCCATGGTTGCGGCGGGTTGGAAGCAGATTGTGTTGATGGGCCGCAGCATGCCGGGCGGTCCGGTCATGGACAGAGTAGAAAAAATGCGCGCTGCGGGTGCTGAAGTCAGCATTGTCAACGGTGATGTGGCCAACCGCTCGGAGTTAGGCGACATCGTCGATACCTTTGAAACAGAAGAACGCACCATTCGCGCCGTTGTTCATTGTGCGGGGGAATTAAATGACGCCGCATTTATGCGGCACACAAAGGAAAGCTTTGCGGCGACATTGCGCGCAAAAGTTGCGGGGTCGTGGAATATTCACGATGTATTCAGTCACAGGCAAATGGACTTCGTTATATTCTTTTCGTCAGTTGCGTCGGTTCTCGGCTGGCCGGGACAGGCAAATTACGCCGCGGCAAATGCCTATATGGATGCGTTGGCGCACTATCGTCGCGCGCGCGGCCTGCCTGCGTTAAGCATCAACTGGGGTGCGTGGCAGTCCGGGGGCATGATTGGCGCGACAAAAGCGGCGAGTGGCGATGTATTTACACGTTTCGGTATTCGCGCGATGGACAATCACTCTGCGGTCGATGCAATGATGGCCCGCACAGAGTCCGGCGCTGCTCAGGCAATTCTCGCATCAATAGACTGGCGCCAGTTCAGACAGCGATTCAACGATCAGGACATCCCGCATTTTTATTCGAGCGTCATCGACGCGGCAGACGTGTCGCGCGCAACCGCGCAAGCTGACGCGGGACCGCGGCTCGATATGCGCAGCGCGGTGTCAGGTAAGCAAGGCCCCGCATTGCTAAGGGCCGTCAGCCAACATATCGATGCTATGGCACGTACGGTGCTGGGTATCGGCAATACACATGAGCTGGACCATGACACGTCCCTGAATGAACAAGGACTGGACTCACTGCTGGCAGTTGAGATGCGCAACCGTTTGTCGAAGGCAATTGATATGCCGTTGCCGGCATCCATCATGTTTGACTATCCAACCGTCGTGCAATTGTCGGCACACCTGGTGTCGTTGTTGAAAGAAACCGCGAATACGATCTCGCCAGACAGCCGCCAGCAATCCGGGCCACGTCCCGGGCGCGACGATGCGGTGGTTGAATTGCGCGACAGCATCGAGGCGCTTAGCGATGCCGATGCGGAAGACGAACTACTGAAAGAACTGGAATCGTTGTCGGGTCATGACAGCGTAGAAGAGAAATGAACGAGTCAGCAGACAAAAAATTGTCGAGCGCCAAGCAGGCATTGCTTGAGATTCGCCGCTTGCGTGGCGAGCTCACTGACAAAGAGTCTCGGCTGTCGCAGCCAATCGCATTGGTTGGTTGTGGTTTGCGTTTTCCAGGCAACGTCAACAGTGTTGATGAATTCTGGCGTTTCTTGCAGGACGGTGGCAACGGGATCTGCGAGATCCCTGAAGACCGTTGGGATGCGAGCGAATTCTTTAACGAATCACGCGACAGCATTGGGACCATGTATACAAAGCACGCCGGCTTCATTGCGAATGTTGCCGAATTTGATGCTGCGTTTTTCGGTATTTCGCCGCGCGAAGCCGAAAGCATGGACCCGCAGCACCGTTTGCTGTTGGAACTGAGCTGGCGTGCGCTTGAAGATGCTCTTATTTCTCCGACATCGCTTAAGAACAGCAACACCGGTGTCTTCATCGGCTTTTGCAACAGCGATTATTCACGGCTGGTCTTCAGCGACCCGAGATCGCCGGATGTATCGGCGGCGACCGGCAATGAACCAAGCGTGGCAGCGGGGCGTATTTCTTATACGCTCGGCTTGCAGGGTCCAAGCATGGTGGTTGACACGGCCTGCTCGTCGTCGCTGGTGGCATTGCATCTTGCAGTCCAGAGCTTGCGTAAACACGAATGCGATGCCGCTTTGGTCGGCGGTGTTAATCTTATATTGACACCGGAAATGCACATTAACTTCTGCCAGGCGCAAATGTTGTCACCGGATGGCCAGTGCAAGACGTTCGATGCCAGTGCAGACGGCTATGGCCGTGGCGAGGGCAGTGCAGTTGTTGTGGCGAAGCGGTTGAGCGATGCGATTGCCGACGGCGATCGCATTTACGCGGTCGTGCGCGGATCGGCGGTAAACCAGGATGGACAAAGTGCGGGCATTACTGCACCGAACGGCATTGCGCAGGAAGCGGTCATCGGACGAGCCTTGCAAGACGCCGGCCTCGCAGCAACGGACATTGACTACGTCGAGTTACACGGAACCGGGACACCCCTGGGCGACCCAATTGAGGCGCGGGCTCTCGGTGCAGCCTATGGCCAATACCGGGATACGAATACGCCGTTGTACGTCGGTTCGGTAAAAACGAATATAGGCCATCTCGAGGCAGCTGCCGGTATTGCCGGAATCGTAAAGACGGCGTTGAGTCTCTATTTCGACGAGATACCCGGCCAACGAAACTTTTCCACTGCCAATCCCGAAATTCCGCTACGGCAATTGAATTTGCGGGTTACCGACAGCGCATCGAAATGGCCGCAGGGTTCAACCGCCAGGGCCGGCGTCAGTTCGTTCGGTTTCGGCGGAACCAATGCACACGTCATATTGGAAAAACCGCCACTACTGAATACTGTGGAGCTGCCCGATAGCAGCCAGCTCCTGTCGGTATCGGCTGAAACGCCCGAAATGCTGGATACGGTGACCGCAACGTTCGCCGACTACCTGAGGAATACGCAGGACAAACTCGCGGAGATTGCGTACGCGAGCAATGTGGGTCGTGCGCATTTCAGGTTCCGGCGTTCGCTGGTCTGTGATTCGCACTCCGATGCTGCGGAGGCGCTCGACAGTATCGCGGCAGGCCGTGATCCACAGTCGAAAATCTGGAGTGGCGTTGCAACGGGCAATCCGCGCGTCGTGTTTGCCTTCACCGGGCAGGGAGCACAATGCCAGGGAATGGGCGGTAGCCTCTATCGAACATTTCCGGTGTTTCGCGATGCCCTGGATGAAGCAGTTGCATTGTTTGCGCAAGCCATGCCGCTAGACTCGCTGCTCGCATACATCACCGAGACTGAAGCGACAGTAGGCGAGCCGGGCCAGTACGTTCAGCCGGCGACATTTTCGCTTGGCTATGCGCTATACAACTTGTGGTCCTCCTGGGGTGTCCGTCCCGAAGTAGTGCTGGGGCATAGTCTCGGGGAATATGTCGCTGCTGTCGCTGCAGGGATGATGGACCTGGCTGATGCGGTCAAGCTGGTTGCCGCGCGGGTGCGATTGACACAGGGTCTTGAACGCCCCGGGCAAATGGCGGTGGTGTTCGCTGCAGCATCCGACGTCGAGGAATTGCTGCGCGGCAACGGCCTGGCGGTCGATGTTGCTGCAATTAATAGTCCCGAGAATACCGTTATTTCAGGTCATGTGCCCGAAGTAGAGGCTGCCCTCAAAGCCTTCGCAGCAAAGGCCTGGGATGTGCGCATACTCGATATACCGCAGGCGTTTCATTCCCGCGAACTGGACCCGATAATTGCCGAGTTTCAGGCGTTACTACGTGAGATCGAATTGCGTGCACCGGACATCGATTATCTGTCGACCGTCAGCGGCAAATTCCTCGGCGATGAGGAGGGGGGATCGTTCGAGTACTGGGTGTCACAACTCCGGGAGACCGTTAATTTTGCGGCGGCGACGTCGGCACTGGACATCGACGACGGCACGATTATTGTTGAACTCGGAGCACATCCGACATTGATACCGATGCTGGCGTCTATGACGACTGCCGATTGTGCACTGGTTCCGTCACTGTCGCATGACAGCGATGGCCTCGAATCGCTTGCAAATGCAATTGCAGCTCTCCATACGCGCGGAGTCGCGGTCGAGTTTGACAGCTACTTCAGGAGTCGCCTGGATGGCGGCCGGCCGAGGCCAGTGATATTACCGCCTTATCCGTTTGCGAGCGCCCACTATTGGGTGCCGGACAATCGAGCTGGCCGAGCCGATGTTCCCGGTGCAAGTGTCTGGAACTTCGTTACCCAGGCGACGCAACTTGCGGCGGCAAGCGCGCCAATGAACTTGCGGGCGCACGAACTCGAAGAGTCCTGGTCGATGCTACGCGAGCTGAGTAAGTGCTACATAGTCAATGCGCTCGCGAGCCTGAATTTATTTGAAAAAGCCGGGCAGACGGCAACAATCGAATCGGCAATGCAATCCGCGCGGATCGAAAGCACTTACCAGCACCTGGTCAAGCGCTGGTTTGCGCTCCTCGTCGATGAGGGTGTCCTGCAACACAAGACCGGTGCCGAGGAGTTTGTCTGTGAGAACGGCTTGCAGTCCATGGCAGTCGACAATCTATTGGCGACACTCCGTTCACGCTATGCATCGGAACAATTCCTGATCGATTATCTGCAGCGGTGCGGCGAGATGCTTGCTGATGTCATTTGCGGCAAGGTTGCTGCGCTGGAAACGCTTTTCCCCGATGGCGATGCGACCACAGCGGAACTGTTGTACACAGAATTTTCTCCGTCACGTTACATTAGTAATATCGCCGCAGACAGCATCCTGTCCTTTGTGGCGGCGCAACATCGCCCTGTCAGCATCCTGGAAATCGGTGCGGGCACTGGCGGAACAACCTCGCGAATCCTGCCGTCGCTGCCGCCCGGTTTCGGTCGCTATGTGTTCACCGACATTTCTGATTACTTCCTGACGCAGGCCGCCGACAGGTTTGCAGGGTACGACTTTGTTGATTATGCGCTGCTCGATATTGGTCAGGATCCTGAACCGCAAAAATTCCTGCCGCATTCGCAGGATGTTATTGTCGCGACCAACGTCCTGCATGCAACGCCCGACTTGCGGCAGACACTGCGCAATGTCATCGGCCTGCTCCGTTCCGGCGGTATTCTGGTCTTGTGTGAGGTTACTCGTGAGCTGGACTGGTACGACATATCGACTGGACTGATTGAAGGCTGGCAGGCGTTCGAAGACGACTTGCGTGATGATTCGCCCATTCTTAGTGCTTCGGTTTGGGGTGACGCTCTTCGGGATGCCGGCTTTGTTGATGTAGTCGCGGTGCCGGGAGAGGACTCCCCGGCGTTTGCTGTCGGGCAAAACGTTATCGTCGGGCTGGCTCCGGAGTCGACAGCTACGTCCGGTGTTCCGGCCGGGCGCGATTCGCGGGTAGCCGAGTCGGGAATCCCGGCTGATGAGCAACGACAGGACGAGCTGCTCGCCGACCTCGACGGACTGCCGGCCACAGAGCAACATGATTTGCTGGTCGATTTTGTAACCGGACTGGTGTGCCGGATCTTACGGCTGCCCGAGGCGTCAACGCCCGATGCTGATGCCGGGTTGTTCGATATGGGCATGGACTCGTTGCTGGCACTCGACTTTCGCAGGCAATTGGCAACGGCATTGCGACTGGACGCGCCGTTACCCGCAACGCTGATTTTCGACTGTCCGAATATTTCGGCTGTCGCTCAATTTCTGCTGCCCCTGGTAGCGGATTCTCGCCCTGAGGACAACGAGCCTGATGTTGGCGACGTCCGCGACCGTGTGGAAGGCGCTCTTGCAGACGACATAGAGCGCATGAGCGAAGCCGATGTCGAAGCCGCGTTGCTGGCGCGACTCGACGCAGCCGGCAAGGACAACTGATTACGTGAGCAAGCAGGATAACAAACAGGAATTGTCGCCGCTGAAGAGAGCATTCATTGCTTTGGAAGAGGCGAACAGCACGATCGAGGCGCTACAGCAGAATCGTCGCGAGCCGATCGCAATTGTCGGTATGGGGTGCCGGTTTCCGGGTGGCGCTGTGAATCCTGCTGCCTACTGGCAGATGTTGCAGGCGGGTAAGGACGCCATTACAACGGTCCCTGAAACACGCTGGGCTTCTGAATCACGCTATCCAGAGGGACATCCCGCCAACGAAATTCGTGGTGGTTTCCTGGACGACATTGACACTTTCGATGCGGAGTTCTTTGGTATTTCGCCGCGCGAAGCGAACTGCGTCGACCCACAGCAACGCTTGCTAATGGAAGTCGCCTGGGAAGCGCTTGAAGACGCCGGGATACCGCCGCAGAGTCTGCACGGTTCTGCAACCGGCGTTTACATCGGTCTTTGCAAAAGCGACTACGGTGCGATGCAGCGTGAACTGGGTGACGACGGCGGTTACGGAATGTACCCGCTTGCTGGTGGTGCCTTCAGCATGGCATCAGGCCGCCTGTCGTATTTTTTGGGCTTGCAGGGACCGAGCCTGACGATTGATACGGCATGTTCGTCATCGCTGGTGGCGCTGGGTTCAGCCTGTCAGAGTTTACAATTGCACGATTGCGATACCGCGCTGGTCGGTGGCGTGAGTTTGATGCTGTCCCCCGAGAATACGTTGTCCTACGCCACGGCAGAAATGATGTCTGCGGACGGCAGGTGTCTCACCTTCGATCAGAAAGCCAATGGCTTCGTTCAGGGTGAAGGGTGCGGTGTTGTTATTCTGAAACGGCTTTCTGACGCCGAGAAGTCGGGCGATAATATCATCGGCGTCATCCATGCGGCGGCCATGAACCAGGACGGACCCAGCAGCGGCCTGACGGCACCGAACGGTGAAGCGCAGGAGGCCGTAATCCGAAAAGCCTTGCAGGAATCCGGTCTGAGCGCATCGGATATTGGCTATGTCGAGGCACATGGCACCGGAACGTCACTTGGTGATCCCATCGAAATGCGCGCAATCGCTGCTGCATTATCCGACGGACACGATGACAGGAGTCCGCTGCGAGTAGGTTCCGTCAAGACGAATATCGGACACCTGGAGTCGGCGGCAGGCATGGCGAGCCTGATAAAAGTTCTGTTGTCGCTGCGCCACGGCTGCATACCGCCGCACATTAATTTCAGCGAACCGAGCCAGTTTATTGACTGGGAAAACATCCCGGTGCAGATTCCGACCGCGCCACAGAAATGGTTAAGCGATGAGACGCCCCGCTATGCAGGTATCAGCGGCTTCGGATTCAGTGGCACAAACGTACACGCGATTGTTTCAGATTATATTGGCAAGGCCGGCACGAAACAGCACCAGGAATCGGGACTGCCCGGTATGCTGGCTGTGTCGGCACGTTCGTCCACGGCCCTGCGGCAGAAATGTGACAACCTGGTGGCTTTCCTGGACGAACATCCGAATGTCCCGGTCGAGGATTTTGTCCGCAGTTGCAATGCAGGCCGTGCGCATTTTTCTGCACGGCTCGCCATCAATGGCGATAGCGTCGCGCAGTTCCGTTCGGCACTGGATGCGCTCGGGCGCGGCGATTCTTTTCCTGCCGCAATAAGCAATGTCCGGCAAAGCTCTGTCGCGCCTCGCGTCGCGATGCTTTTCACCGGTCAGGGTTCGCAATTTGCAACAATGGGCAAGGATTTTTATACGAACTTGCCAGCGTTCCGTGACGCCTTTGATGAATGTGATGCCTGTTTCGCACGGTATCTTGACGAGCCACTCGCAGCAGTACTGTATAAAAGCGAGCGTCAGGACCTCGATGCGCTATTGGAAAACACCGCGTGGCAGCAACCCGCTCTGTTCGCATTCGAATGCGCGATGGCCAGGTTCTGGCTGCGTGCTGGCGTAGTGCCAACGGCCGTCGTGGGTCATAGCCTCGGCGAGTATGTCGCGGCTTGCGTTGCTGGACTTTTTACCCTCGATGATGCGTGTCGACTGGTTGCCGCCCGGGGCAGGCTGATGCAGGCATTGCCAGTGGGCGGGGCGATGCTGGCGGCCAACGTTGCTGCAAGCGAAGTTCGGGGTCTGGTCGAAGATGAGGGCGGCAAGATTTCAATTGCTGCGGTGAATGGCCCATTGAATACAGTGTTGTCCGGCGCCGAATCGTCCATAGACCGCGTTGCTCATGCGCTTGAAGCGCGTGGCGTGAACTGCACGCGCCTCAATGTCTCGCATGCATTCCACTCGGCCTTAATGGAGCCGATGCTGGCCGCATATGAGCAGGAACTCGATAAGACCGAATTCGGCAGTTTGCGGCTGTCGCTGGTTTCAAATCTTACTGGTAAGTCGGGGACGACCCGGCAAATGGCCGATAAGCATTATTGGCTGCAGCACATCGTCAATCCGGTTCGTTTTGAAGATTCAATCGCTGCATTGCGTCAACGTGGATGCGAAGTCTTTATCGAAGTCGGCCCGCATCCGGTTCTGATCGGTATGGGTCAGGCTTGCACGGACGAAGAGGATCTGGCCTGGATCGGGTCGTCGCGGCGGCCAACACAAAGGCATCGTGTCGCGCCGATGGATACGCTGGCGCAAGCGGTTGCCCGCTACTATGCGTCAGGCGGCGACGTGGACTGGGCACGCCTGTACGGCAAAAGTCGACCGATAAGTCACGCGTTGCCGACGTACCCGTTTCAACGCTCACGATACTGGTTTGAAGATTCGCGCGACTCCGGCCGGCAACGGCTTGCACGCGAACACCCATTGCTGGGTTTCCGTATTTCGACGCCGTTGCATACCGCGCTTTTTGAGAACGACATTGCTACGGGTGATCTTGATTTCGTCGATGATCACGTTGTGCATGGGACAGTTGTACTGCCGGCAACCGCCATTATCGAGATGTGCCTGGCTGCTGCGGCTCGCTGCGGGCTGGAAGCGCCGACTATCAAGCGGCTGCAACTTCTGGATGCCATACGTGTCCCGGCTGACGGGCATATCAGGTTGCAAACGGTTGTGGACAACGATGCGGGTGAAAAATGTCTCCGCATTTATTCGCGAGTCGGGCCCAAAGACTGGAGTTTGCATTGTGAAGCTGAACTTGTGGCGAAAGAAAATGCGACGCCGAAATCATTGTCAGCCACGACACCAAATACACTCGAAGCAATCCCCACCAGTGAATTTTACGATGCGTTGTATGCGCGCGGCTTGCATTTCGGAGCGTCGCTGCGGCGCGTGACGAAGCTGCAGCGTCAGGATGGGTTTGCCTGTTCCGTTGTTGAGTCGAATAAAGATCGGGGCAAATCGGGCGGTGATCTTATCACTCATCCTGCGGTCCTCGACGCCTGCCTGCAGACGATGGCCGCAGCAGTTCCCGGCTTTGCGGTGAATGACCTCGATGCTGAAATATTCATGCCCGTTTCATTCGAGTCAATCGAGTCAGGCAATGCGTTGCGCGGCGAATTGCAGGTGCGCGCGACGGTCGACGCCGATGATCGTTCAGATGAAATCCTGCGCGGAAATGTCGAAGTCCTTGACGACAATATGACGGTACTACTCGTACTGCGCTCCATCGGATTGAAGCGAGCGTTGTCGTCTGATCTTTCGGCGAGTTCGAGCACTCCGTTTTACAAGATTGAGTGGCAGGAACGGACCCTGCCAGCGGATTCAGCAGCCGCGGAGCCCGTGTCGCTCGATTCGGAATCGTTGCTAAACGTACAGTCGTTTTTCCGGGAGCATGCAAAAGGCGAAGAGTTGCAACGCTACTTCGAGGGTCTCAATGAACTCGAGAGCATCGCGATCGATTACGTTGTCAACGCGTTCACCGCGTTAGGCTGGAACAAGCAAGTCGGCGACACGGTCGAGGCCGATGCGCTATCGTCGGAGTTGGGCGTTGACAGCGCGCACGCGAAACTACTGAACCGCTTTTTGCAAATGCTGACCGAACGTGAATTTTTGACTGCGGCCGATGATGGCTATGTCGTCGCTCGTGACTTGGCAGCCAGCAAGAGGACGATTGATCTGCAGTCCTTCGTTGAGGACTGGCCGGAGGTTCGGGCGGAGTCCGAATTGCTGTCACGCTGCGGACCCAACATCGCCGCCATGTTGTCTGGCCAGGCTGATCCGCTCGAACTGCTGTTTCCGGATGGCGATACAGAAGCGGGCGCAGCGATTTATACGCAATCGCCGCTGGCCAGGACATTTAATGCAACGGTGGCGGAGACCGTGGCGGCAATGGTTGCAGGCTTGCCCGAGGGCAGGCGGCTCAAGATTCTCGAAATCGGTGGTGGCACCGGCGGGACCACGCGCTTTGTTGCCGATCGCGTTGATTCAGGTAGCGTCGAATATACGTTTACTGATATCGGGCCGCTGTTCGTCGACCGGGCAGAACAGCGATTCGGTTCCGATCCAGCCTTCAGGTTTGCCACATTTAATGTTGAGGATGACCCTGCTTCACAGGGGCTTGAGCCCGGTAGTTTCGACCTGGTCATTGCAGCGAACGTCATTCATGCGACGCGAAATCTGGATCAGACGCTTGCCAACATTCGAAGCTTGCTGGTCGCTAATGGTTCCCTGCTGATGACCGAGGTAGTGCGGCGACTGAATTGGATTGACACCAGTTTTGGTTTTACACCGGGATGGTGGCATTTCGAGGATTTCGACCGGCGAGCTGATTACCCGTTGTTGTCTGTCGCCGAATGGCAGCGCGTAATGGCCGAAAACGGGTATTCAGACTTTTCTCGAATCACTCCCGCCGGCAATGGTGGCGAAGCAAACGCTATTTTGCTGAGCCGAAACGGAAACGTGCCGTCGGCATCGACAGCTTCAAGTGATGAGCGGCCGCGATTGCTGGTGATCGGCGACGACTGTGCCGTTGCCAGCAGCGTGTCTCAGGAGCTGTCGGCTCGATTTGAAATAGAGTCGTTGCCCAGTGACGCGAGTTTCGGGGAAGGGCAAGTTGATAATGCGGTCCGGTTTGAAAACCTGGACGGTGTTTTGTTCCTGGCGGGCCTGGGTGACGACGCGTCCGTGGTGTCCAGCTGGTCGGATGAAGCACCGACATTGCCGGCGTGCAAGCTGTTGCTGGATGTCGTACAGGCGCTGGCCAATGGCAACTGCCGTTTGCCATTGGGACTGAATCTGCTAACCGTTGGGGCTTGTGCGGTCCGTACGCAGGCAAGTGACCTGGCGCTATTCCAGTCGCCGCTGCTCGGATTCGGCAAGGCACTCGCACTGGAGCACCCGGAACTCAACTATTGTGCTATCGATCTTGACCCCGCCGACGCGGCTGGCAGCGCAGCCCGGTTTGCGCGTCTGCTCGGCCGTGTCGATCTGGAAGGCGAACAGGCCCTTCGCGGGAGCAGCGTTTTCGTGCCGAGACTCGATACGGCTTCACCCCAGGAAGCGCCGGAACTGTCAGCGACAGAGACGTATCGCTTAACCAGCTCAAAGCGCGGCGAACTGACCAATTTGCATTACACGCAAACTCAGTTGCCGACGCCGGGTGAAAATGAAGTCCTGATAAAAGTTCGTTCCAGCGGCCTGAACTTTCGAGATGTGTTGAATGCACTCGGTAACTATGCAGGCGGCGACGTGCCATTTGGTTCTGAATGTGCGGGCACGGTGGAGGCGATTGGCGCGAAAGTCAGCGGTATTTCCGTCGGCGACCCGGTGCTCGCAATCGCCGAACATGCATTCGCAGACAGGGTCATCGCAAAACGTCCGTTGGTGGTGCACAAACCGGCGTCTTTGAGTTTTGATGCGGCGGCGTGTTTCCCCATTGCGTTCCTGACCGCGGAGTACTGCATTGCTGAATATGCCCGTCTGCAAGAAGGCGAAACCATACTGATTCACGCGGGCGCTGGTGGTGTGGGAATGGCATGTATTCAGCTTGCAAAGCGCGTTGGGGCGCGCGTTTTCGCCACTGCGGGAACGGCGGAGAAACGGTCGTTACTTTTGAGTATGGGAGTGCATGCAACCTTCAGCTCGAGAACGGCTGATTTTGTCGACGCCCTGATGCAGGAAACCGATGGTCAAGGCGTGGATGTTGTTGTGAACTCGCTGACCGGTGATTTTATTCCGGCAAGTCTGGATGCTTTGGCGACGAATGGCCGCTTTATCGAGATAGGTCGCGCGGAGATCTGGAGCGATGCGAAGGTGGCAGAGCGGCGGCACGATGTCCATTACACAGCAGTCGACCTGTCGGCCGATATGCTGTCTCCGGGCGATCAAATGCAAGGTATTTTAAGCGGCCTTGTGACTGCCCTGGAGAAAGAGGAAATTCAGGCTTTGCCGGTGCACGCGTTTTCGCGGGACGAGACGATCGCAGCATTTCGCTACATGGCCCAGGCACAGCACATCGGCAAAGTTGCGATTACTGCGCCAGCTCGCCTCGACGACCTTATTAAGGCCGATGCGTCTTATCTCGTCACTGGCGCATTTGGCAGTCTCGGCCGGATATCGGCGACTTGCCTTGCGGAGCATGGGGCTCGTTCGTTGGTGCTCGTTGGCCGACGTCAGGCGGATGCTGATGCTCGCAAGGAAATCGATCGCCTCAGGTCTGAAGGATTTGTTGTCGATGAGTATGTCTTCGATCTGGCCGATGACGTGCAGGTTGCCAACGTCTTTTCCGACTGCAGAAAGGCCGGCCGGCCGATTGCAGGAATCTTGCATTGCGCCGGATCGTTGTCGGATGGACCCTTGTTGCAGCAGTCATGGTCAGAGTTCGAGAAGGTGTTCGCGACAAAAATTCGCGCCAGCTGGTACTTGCATCAGGAGACACTTTCGAGCCCGGTCGATTTTTTCGTCAGTTACTCATCAATAGCCTCGGTGTTGGGCAGTGCAGGGCAAGCCAATCATTGCGCCGCTAACACATTTATGGACACCTTGGCACTCGGTCGGCGTATGCGCGGCTTACCTGCGACAAGTATCAATTGGGGTGTCTGGTCCGAAATAGGCGCGGCCGTTGAGCGCAATGTCGCAACGGTTGCGGATGCGCGTGGCCTCGCGCCAATAACCACAACGGAGGGCATATCGCACTTATTACGTGTCATGTCGAGTGCGCGGGGACAAACGATGGTGCAGGCGGTTGACTGGTCCCGATACCTGGACGGCGAATCATCCGGTCGGACGGCACACTCATTCTTCGCCAATGTCGTTGACAAGCGGGCGGTACCGATAGCGTCTAGGGATGCAGTGGCGTCACGACGACAGGAGCTCGAAAACCTGCCGGATGAGACGCGCAAAGAAAACGTCCGCGTATTGGTTCGGGAAGAGCTGGCCAAGGTACTCGGACTCGACAAGGGGTCCTGTCCGGCAGACGACTTGCCGTTAAAAGACGCGGGTCTCGACTCCTTGCTGGCGGTTGAGCTGCGCAATGCGCTGGGGCGCGCTGTCGAAGAGCGTTTGCCGGCGACCCTGATGTTTGACTATCCGACGATTCAGGCAGTAACCGACTTTATTCATGGAGAGTTGTTCCCTGACACCGGCAACGTAGTTGCAGACGACGCGGATTCGAGCAGCGACGATCTTGACGACCTGTTTGGCGCGATCGAGGGAATGTCCGACTCGGAAGCGGCAGCCGCATTTAAACAAAAAGTTGAAGAACATGACCACCGGGAATAGCAATAACAAGGACAGTGCGTTCGAAGAACGTCTCTCCCGCCTTTCGCGAGAGCAGCTGGCCCTGTTGGCGCTGGACCTCAAAGGACGCCTGGACAAGGCGGCACCTGCGACTGCAGAACCCATAGCAGTCGTCGGTATGGGCTGCCGATTCCCCGGTGCCAACAACGTTGACGAATTCTGGCAGCTACTGCTGGATGAAACAGACGCCATTGCCGAGGTCCCCAACGATCGCTGGGATATTGACGAGTATTACAGTGCCGAACCGCAGGCACGCGGCAAAATGCTGACTCGTTGCGGCGGATTCCTCGACAATGTGCAGCGTTTCGATCACGAATTTTTCGGCATATCCAAACGCGAGGCTATCAGCATGGATCCTCAGCAAAGGATATTGCTGGAGGTCACCTGGCACACACTGGAAAATGCGGGCATTGATCCGGGTAGCTTGCGTGACTCGGATACTGGCGTATTTGTTGGTGTTTGCAACAGTGATTTTTTTATTCGCCAGTCTTCCAACGATGTCGCCGATTTGGATATGTACGTGTCGACAGGAACGGCCCATAGTGTTGCATCGGGACGATTGGCTTATGCGCTGGGTTTGCAAGGTCCAGCCGTATCAGTGGACACGGCCTGCTCGTCATCGCTGGTTGCCGTCCATCTCGCATGCCAGAGCCTGCGTTCAGGCGAAAGCAAACTGGTGCTGGCCGGTGGCGTTAACCTTATCCTGCTACCCGAAATTACCGTGTCATTGAGCCAGGCAAACATGCTGTCACCCGACGGCAGGTGCAAGGCATTCGACCAATCGGCAAACGGCTTCGTTCGAGCTGAAGGTTGCGGCATGATCGCACTCAAGCGTCTGTCGGATGCAGAAAAAGACGGCGACGATATCCTCGCGCTTATCAGTGGTAGTGCCACGAATCAGGATGGCCGCAGTCACGGCTTAACGGCCCCAAATGGTCCTGCGCAGGAAGATGTTATCAAACGTGCGCTGAAGACTGCCGGGCTGCACCCTGACCAGATAGGCCTGATTGAAGCGCACGGCACAGGAACATCGCTGGGTGATCCGATCGAGGCGCGTGCGCTGGACAATGTGTTTGGTAATCGCGCCGCCGATAACGCGGGGCTGGCAGTCGGTTCGGTCAAAACAAACATTGGACATGCAGAAAGTGCAGCGGGGATTGCCGGGCTGATTAAACTGGTATTGTCGGTCAAGCACGCGTTTATTCCGGCCAGTTTGCATTTTAATAAGCTGAACGCGCACATAGAGTGGCAGGATCGGCCTTTGTCGGTTGCGAAAGATGCGCAAGAATGGACGGCACCGGTGAGCGATCGTCACGGCGGCGTCAGTTCTTTCGGCTTTAGCGGCTCGAACGCCCATATTGTTGTTTCGTCGTACGGCCAGCCCGCGAAGGCGACAGAGAATCGTGCGGACTTTCCACAGTTGTTGACCCTGTCCGCACAAGATGACGCTGCATTGCGTAATCTCTGCCTTGTGTACGCGGATCATTTTGAGCGCATTGACGACGCGGGAGTAGCGGAGTCGTGCCGCCAGTCAGCGTTACTCCGTACCCATCTCAACCAGCGTATCGCAATTCTTGCAACGTCGAAGGAGCAGTTGCTTGGCGACCTGAAATTGGCCGCGAGTGGTGACGACGCGGATGGACTGGTAACCGGGGCTACAATCCGCAATCAGAGTGGTCAACTGGCATTTCTGTTTCCCGGCCAGGGAAGCCAATACCCGGGAATGTGTCAATCGCTCTACGCCTGGAATGCCCAGTTCAGGGAGACGCTTGATCGATGCGGAGCACTGGTCAGGGAATATGCCGATATCGATATCGTCGATATTATGCTGCATGACAAGTCCGCAAGGCTCAACGAAACGAAGTCAACTCAATTGGCGATCTTCTGCGTTGAGTACGCTCAGGCTCGCATGTGGCTAAGCTGGGGCGTGTCGCCGGGTATTGTGATTGGGCATAGTATTGGCGAGTACGTCGCGGCCTGTATCGCAAATGTCTTTACGCTTGAGGATGCGATCAAACTGGTCGCAGCTCGTGCCGATTTGTCGGCCGGCCTCACAAATAGCGGCGCAATGGCCGCGGTTTTTGCAGATTACAGCACAGTGTCTGCGGCGGTCGATCAAGCGGGCGCTGCACTGTCGGTTGCCGCGATAAACAGCCCCGCCAATGTTGTGGTTTCCGGGGACAAAGCGGCTCTCGAAGCCTTGCTTGAGAAATTTGAGGGCAACGGGACTGCGTCCCGGATGCTCAACATTGCCAACGCGTTTCATTCCAGCTTTGTCGACCCCATCCTCGATGAATACGAAGCGATTGTTGCCGCGACGAAGCGCTCGCGACCAACCCTGACCGTCATATCGAATGTCAGCGGCGATATTGCGAAAGCCGACGAAATTACCAGCGCTGCCTATTGGCGCGACCATCTGCGCAAGCCGGTGCAATTCGCACGCGGTGTACAGAGCCTGATTGCATTGCGGCCTGCAATTTGCCTTGAGGTCGGCAGTCACCCGGTGCTGCTGCCGATGGCCCTTGAAGCGAGTGGTGCCGACCAGTGCCATTGGATTCCGACATTGCGGCGGGACGCAGACGATCGCAGTTCGATTATCAAGGCACTGCAAGCACTGTATTGTGCTGGTCAGCGCGTCGACTGGACACAGGTATACCCGGATTCATATCAGCGTGCGCACAAGCTGCCGCTGTATCCATTCCAGGGCGAGCGTAGCTGGCCAGATGAACGCAGGACAGGGGAACGCCTGGCGGCAAGACAGTCTGCATCACCGACCGGGTTTAACGGTGAATTGTTTGTCGCACCTGAGAGCGACAGGACATTGCTGCGCTACAGGGTGGGCCCGAACAATCCACCTTACCTGGCGGATCACATCGTATTCGAGCAGCAAATTTTGCCGTCACCGGCTTATATCGAAATGATCGTCGATTCGTATCGTCAACTGACCCATGGCGGGATGCACCAGGGTATAGAGATCAGCGATTTCGCGATTCACGATGCGATGCGCTTCGAAACACCCGACCTCGAGGAGTTCGTGGTGTCGCTTGATGTCACGGCAGGGCATGCGGCCAGTCCATTTCGGGTGCTGCGAAATGATCCGAATACTGCAGGCTGGGCAGGTCTGGTCAGCGGAAAAATCAGCGCATTGACCGATACGGAATTCGCGACCGATTTGGCTATTGCCGACACGAAGAAGCGACTCGGCAGCGCAACGCCCGGCGCGGAACTGTATCAAAAACTGGCGGCGATCGGCCTTGATTTCGGTGACCAGTTCCAGTGTCTGAGACGGAGTTGGCGCAGTGGCAACGAAGCGTTCGCGGAAGTCGCGCTGCCGGTGTCAATCGAGGGTGCGGCAGACCGCCATCTTATCCATCCGGCATTGCTTGATTCGTGTTTTCATCTGCTCGGCGTCCTTTCATTTTCGGATGACGATGCGCAACCTTATTTACTGATCGCAATTGATCGCCTGCGGGCTTTAGCGAGCTTGCCGGATCGGCTGTGGGTACACGCACGTCTTGACGCTAATGCCGCGTCTCAGACAGTGACAGCGAACATGAGTCTCTACGACGACGAAGGTCGTCAATGTGCAGCTATTGATGGTATCCATTTGCGACGAGCGAGTTCAGAGCAATTGCGGCAATCGGAAAGCCGCACTAATTCAGACCTCTGGTACGGCGTCGAATGGCAGGATTTTGTTCTGCCGACTGACAGTGTTCTGCGCACGGATCTGGTGGTCGAGAACCTGCCGGGAGATGTTTCCGCAACGACAGGCAAATTGCTGGATGAGTACCAGATTGCAGAGTACGAAAAACAGATTGAGCAACTTGAAGATATCGCATTGTCGTTTGCCTGCAATGCCTTGTTGCAACTCGGTATCAACTTCGACGAATTTTCCGGCACCGTTGACGACATTGTCAGCACATACAGGATCGAAGTGCGGCACCGGCGCCTGGTCGAAAGGATCTGCTCAGTGCTGTGCACCGTCGGTGCTTTGCATAAGGAAAACTCGGTCTACACACCCGCCTGGACGCAGCAGGCGTTACTCGATTGCGCGGCAAACCGCTTAACGGAGCGTTCGCTGCCAGCCTGCGAACCAGAGCTGGCGTTGTTGGAGTCTTGTGGACAGGCGCTAGCGGAGATTCTGACCGGCAAGACCGATGCTGTAAATGTGTTGTTCCCGGGTGGTAAATTCGACAAGGTCGAAAAGCTGTACAAAGACGCGCCGTACGCAAAGGTCTGCAATGAGGTTGTTCGCCAGTGCGTTGCGCGGTGTACCGAAAACCGAAAGGATGCACGAGCGGTCAGAATTCTTGAGGTCGGCGCCGGTACCGGTGGCACGACGGATGGTGTGCTTGCGGTGTGTGACCCGGATTCGACCGAGTACCTGTTTACTGACGTGTCGCCGCTATTCCTCGACCGCGCACGCGAGCGCTATCAGCATTTACCCTTTGTCGACTATGCCGTGTTCGATGTCGAAAAAAGTGCCGCCGAGCAGGGTCTGTCGCCCGGTTTCGACCTGATCGTGGCTGCAAATGTACTGCATGCAACGCAAGACCTCGGCGCAGTGATTGCCGGACTGAATGACTTATTGGCACCGGGTGGAGCAATCGTCAGTATCGAGGGCACGCGTCCAACATTGTGGGTCGACCTGACCTTTGGTCTGACCGACGGTTGGTGGCGATTCACGGATACGGACAGGCGTTCCGGACACCCGCTGATGTCACAGGATGCCTGGGCCGCTTTGTACTCCGAATCGGGCCTTGATTCGGTTGCAATTATTGCATCCTCCATGCGCAAACCATCGCAGGAAGTCTTCGTTGCAGCGAAGGCGGCGACTACGTCCGACGCGGCAATTGAAGGTGAATGCTGGGCCGTTAGTGGCGCTGGCGGCGCACTGCAGAAGTCTTTGCTGGCGGACCTTAAAATGCGCGGTGTAACGGTTGTGCAGGCGGGTACTGATACCGCGAGCATTCCCGCAGAGGCGGACAGAGTCGTGCATATCGTCGCGCCCGATGGTGCGGCACCGGACTGTGATCCGACTGCAGATCGCCTGCTCGACGTTGCACAACTACTGCGGCAAAAAGCGACGCAAAATCCCGCGATTCCATTTTCAATAGTCACACAAGGTGCCTTACAGCTTACAAATGCGGCACCGGGAGATCCGTCGCAGGCTGCAGTCTGGGGGCTCGGCCGGGTCGCATCCCTCGAAATGCCGGAGCAAGGTTGTTATCTGATTGATACGGACCCGGACAGTTCGGCCGTCACCGCTGCGAAGCGAGCGATTGAAGCCATTTCGAGGGCTGGTGAAGAAGAGCAGATCGCAGACCGGGCTGGCGTTTTTCGCGTGCCGCGCCTGTCGCGTTCAGTTGCACCGGATTGTACATACGAGTTTGATTTCGATGGCGAATACAGCGTCCTCATCACCGGCGGGCTTGGTGGCTTGGGACTGCATGTTGCTGAATGGGCGGCAGACAACGGTGCGCAAGACATCTCGTTGCTTACCCGACGCACGTTGCCGCCGCGCGAGCAATGGAACATGGCTGACTCGGGCCTGGCGGATCTTCACTCGCGCCTCACGGAGATCGAGAATACAGGCTGTACATTAAGAATTGTTACGGCTGACGTTGCCGACGCCGAGCGCATGGCACAAGTGTTCGCAGAGTGTCGCGGGCGCGAGCGCCCGGTCAGGTCGGTATTTCATTGCGCTGTGGACATGAGTGCGTGCCCGATTGTCGAACTCGATTCGCAGACGATTGACTCGATGTTGTCCGCAAAAGTCGCTGGAACCCGTGTCCTGCACGAGCTGTGCGGCGAAGTTGATGTTCGGGATTTTGTGATGTTCTCCTCGAGTACCGCGCTGCTCGGCGTTGCTGGCCTCGGCCACTATGCCGCGGCAAACCAGTACATGGATTCCCTGGTCGAGATGCGCCGCAGTTCTGGTCTGCCCGGACTGAGCATCAATTGGGGCACGTGGTCGGAAATGCGCATCGCAGACGATGCAGACCGCGCGTCGTTCGAGGGCGCAGGGTTGAATACGATTCCGGTTGCTACCGGTCTGGACTGCCTGTCCCGGGCGATGGCGGCGGGTATCGGACGGTGTTTGATTGCCAATATCGATTGGGACACGCTTAAGGCAGTGTACGAGGCGCGACGCGAAAGGCCTTTGCTGGCTATGCTCGGTAGTTCGACAGTGCAGGAGCCGGTGCGTGATTCGACGAATACGGAGCCATCGAACGACGGCGTGTCGCGACTCGCAACATTGTCGGCTGATGATAGGGCGCGAGCGGTTACTGATATTGTCGTGAAGATTGTCACGTCAGTCCTGGGCAATACCGGAGTTATCGCTGCAGATAAGGGCTTTTTCGATATGGGCCTCGACTCGTTGATGGCTGTGGAATTGAAGACGAAACTGGAAAAACGATTCGGGATGTCTTTGCCCACGACGCTAACATTCAATTACCCGACAATCGAGAGTTTGTCGGAGTTCATGCTCGGCGAATTATTTGATGGTGTCGATGACGATGCGGTAGCACCGCACGATACGGCTGACGACGATGATATCGAGGCTCGCCTGTCACGCAAACTCAAAAACCTGGGGATGACATGAACGTGATCACCCGGCGCAAACAGTCATTACTGGGCGTTTTCTGGATCGCCATATTCACTGCTTTCTGGGGTCTTATTGAGCGCCTCGGCATGGGGATCGCAGAGACTTATCATTTTTCGCAAATCGTCTTCATGCGGTACGTTGTTCATTTGCTGGCCTTACTGCTCATTTGCCTGCTGTATCGCGTGCGGAGGCCGCTGCAGTCTGCACGGCCAACAGCACAGTGGTCGCGCGGAATCTGTATGTGGTTCATGCCGATGAGTTTTATCGTTGTCGTGACTGTACAGTCCGGCGCTAATTTGTGGGCGATGTTCTGGACCATGCCATTATTTGTTGCGCTGCTCGCCAGGCTCACACTGGCTGAGCGGCAGTCGATTTTCGTCTGGACGTTGTTGATTGTCGGGTTTATTGCCATGTGCCTGGTGCTCGGTGTCGACCCGATGCGAGTCACGCCATCAACATTCTTGCCGGTGCTGGGTGGCCTGAGTTTTGCCGCGTACGTCGTGCTGTCGCGTTCATTACGGGATGAGGCTTTAGTGACCGGACTAATTTATACCGGTCTCGTTCCGATGTTAGCGATGCTACCGTTTGCGTTGTTGTACTGGCAGGCAATTCAACCGGGCGATGTACTGCGCATAGTGGCAATCGGACTTGTCGGCCTGGCATCCCTTTATTGTCTGGATCGCGCACTGCAGCACGTCTCTGCAACCTGGATTGCGCCATTATTGTTCGGGGCTGTGGTATCGGAACTGCTGATTGAATTTTTGCGCTCGGCGACGCTTCCCGATGCTACGCAGATATCGGGCTCCCTGTTGCTGTTGTTGGTGGCAACCATTCTGATTGGCAGTACGCTTTTTCGAAAGGATTCGCATGTCGAAGCAAACCGACAATAAAGATATGCTCATCCAGGCGCTGGATGCCATTGAAAACCTCGAGGCTCGCCTGGAGACGGCACAGCGTGGCAGCGGGGAGCCCGTTGCCATCGTCGGCATGTCCTGTCGATTCCCCGGTGCCGCATCCATTGCGGAATACTGGGACTTGTTGCAGGCCGGCCGGGACGTCATCGCGCCGTATCCACAATCACGCCTCGAGATGCTCGGTGATACCGGCGAATTGAGCGGCGTGGTTGGCGGATTCCTGCCGGATATCGACTTGTTTGAACCGGCACATTTCGGCGTCTCCGGTCGCGAAGCCAAGTGCATGGATCCGCAGCAACGCGTGTTGCTGGAGGTCTCCTGGGAGGCTCTGGAAGATGCCGGGATCGTCCCGGCATCGTTAAAGAATTCGGCAACCGGTGTTTTTGTCGGTGTGACCGCGAACGACTACGGTCGACTGGTCATGTCACAGGGTGCTGACGCGATGGACGTTTACGCGGCGACGGGCGGTGCGCTCAACGTCGCGGCCGGCCGGCTTTCGTATACCTATGGATTCAATGGGCCGGCGGCTTCTATTGACACCGCCTGTTCATCGTCCCTGGTGGCATTGCACATGGCAGTGAAGAGCCTGCGGCAACGTGAAAGCAACCTGGCGCTCGCGGGCGGCGTCAATATCCTGCTGTCGCCGGAACCGTTTGCCTGTTTCGTCGACTGGGGCATGATGGCCCCCGACGGGCGCTGCAAGGCGTTTGATGAAAAGGCCGACGGTTTTGTGCGCTCGGAAGGCTGCGGATTGCTGGTTCTGAAGCGCCTGCAGGATGCGGAAGCGGACGGGGATCGCATCCTGGGCGTTATTCGCGGCACCGCGGTAAACCAGGATGGCGCCAGCAGCGGACTTACCGTTCCGAATGGACCGGCGCAGGTTGCCGTCTTGAAATCGGCATTGGCGGATGCACAGGTCGACGCAGGCGACGTCGACTACGTTGAAGCACACGGTACCGGAACAGAACTCGGTGACCCGATTGAGCTGGAGGCAATAGCGCAGGTTTATTGCAAAGGACGGGCGGCCAGCAGCACGCTCTCTGTAGGTTCGGTAAAAACCAATATTGGTCACGCAGAGTCCGCTTCAGGAATTGCCGGACTGATGAAGGTCGTCTTGGCAATGCGTCACCAGGAAATTCCGCCGCACCTGCATTTCGAAAAAATAAGCCCCAATATTTCGCTCGGTCAAGCCGCGGTCAATATTCCTACCAGGGCTTTGTCCTGGCCGGCCGGAGGTGACAGCCGTCGAATCGCTGCCGTCAGCTCGTTTGGCTTCAGCGGCACCAACGCGCATGCGGTCATCGAGGCTTACGATACGCCGATCGCGGAGCCGCCGAACACGGCTGACGAACGACCGCAGATCATTCCCATCTCGGCACGCAGTAGCAACAGCCTGGCAAGTCTCGGCGGGCGTTATGCAGATTTTCTTCTTGCGCAGAATGTCGCCGGGTTGCCTGACGTTGCGGCCAGCGCTGTTCATAGCCGCACGCATTTCGCTGCTCGGGCGGCTGTCGTCGCGGGCAGCGCGGCGCAAGCGGCCGAGGCCTTCGCCAGTCTCCGCGACGGGCGTGAGCACGAATCGTTGCGCAGCGGCGCGGCAAACGGTACGCCTGTCATTACGTTCCTGTTTACCGGCCAGGGGTCGCAGTACCCCGGCATGGGCGACGTGCTTTATCGCACGGAACGGGTGTATCGCGAGGCGATTGATGAGTGTGCGGAAATCCTGGCCGAGCAACTGGATGTCGGTCTCAAGGATGTGCTCGGGTACTCGAATGCTGCATCCGGCAACAGCAAGCACCTCATTGAAACACGTTACACGCAACCTGCCATCTTTGCGGTCGAATTCGCCTTGTACCGTTTGTGGTCGTCTTGGGGCGTTACCCCGGACTACCTGTGTGGCCACAGTTTGGGCGAGTATGTCGCCGCCTGTGTAGCGGGCGTTCTATCACTCGAGGATGCTCTGTTACTGGTCGCGAAGCGCGCCAGTTTGATGAGTCAAATCACCGCTGCCGGGGCAATGGCCAGCGTTATCGCAGAGGCGGGGGAGGTCGACGCACTGGTTGCCGAATACGAAGGCCAATTGTCAGTCGCTGCGTACAACGCATCGTCTGCGACGGTTATCTCAGGCGACGCCAAAGCGATCGAGGATGTTTGCGCCAAGCTGGCAGCGAAATCGATCCAGACGCGCCGCCTGCAGGTCAGCCACGCGTTCCACTCGCCATTGATGGAGCCGATACTCGATGAGTTCAATGCGCTCGCTAAACAGCTGAGTTATCGAGGTGCGGCGACGCCGATAATCCTGAACGAAACCGGCCGGGTCGGCGGCGCGCAGGACATCAATGCAGACTACTGGACTCGACACATTCGGCAGCCCGTGCGCTTCTCGCAGTCGATGCAAACGGCGCTGGAACTCGGCACATCGGTATTTCTCGAGTTGGGGCCGGCGCCGACCCTGTTAAGTCTTGCTGCGATGGTGGAAGCCCGGCAACCGCTGACGCTGCAGGCGTCGATGAAGCGTGATTCTGATCCGAGCCTGGACATGCGCCTGGCGGCAGCCGGATTGTACGCCGGCGGCGCAGAGCTTGACTGGGCTGCATTGGGACAGGAGCAACGCACCTTCACGGGTCTGCCGACTTATGCGTTTGACCGCAAGTCTTTCTGGATCGACATTTCTGGAATTCAGCGAACTGACCGTCAGGCACCTGTATCCGGTCATGAACTGGCGCATCCATTTCTGGCATCGCGAATCGATAGTCCCAATGGCGACGTGCTGTTTCAGCTTGACCTTGCGCGTCACCTGCCATTACAAGATCACCGTATTGCCGGAACGGTCCTGTTTCCGGGTACCGGCTACATGGAAACGGCGCGCGCCATTGGGGCGGCGCTCAGTATGCAGTGTCCTGAATTGCGCTCGGGCTCGATGCAGAAACCGTTACTGTTGACCGGGCCGGAACTCGATATCAAGGCACTGGTTGGACCCTTGTCCGGGGGCACGCGACCTGTTCGGTTTTGTAGCCGGGCAACTGACGCTGCGGTCGCGGACGTTTGGGAGACCCATGCTGCGTTCGAGCTGGCGGATGCGGGTAGCATTATCGCCGACTGGGGAACGCCGGAAGCCGCAAAAGAACTTTGCAACCAATCGTCCAACATCGAAACGCTGCGCGAGAGCATGCGCTCGGTCGGTCTTGAATACGGTGAGTCGTTCCTGGGCCTGCAAGCGGCCAGCTTTGGAGCAGGGACTGCATTTGGCGATATATGTCTGGGCAAGCGTGACAACCTGGTAGGTTCGACCTTTGTGCATCCCGGAATTTTCGATGCCGCACTGCACTTGATCGCGGCGGCAGTGGATAGCGGCGAGACAAAAGCTGACGAGCGATTTTATCTGCCGTTTTCGTTCGACAAGATTGAATTCGCGAATCCTGTCAACGATGCGGCCCAGGCAGCGATTGAAATCGTTTCATCGAGCCGCGATGCCATCGTTGTAAATCTAACGGTATGGAACGCCGAGGGGCAGCCGTCCATCAGGGTTTCAGGACTGCGTGCCCGTGGCGTCGCACGCGAAGAATTCAAGGGTCTGATCGCGCGCTCTGAGCCATCGCAAATGAACGTGCTGGCCTGGACTGAGTTGCAACCTGCCGGGGCGCCCGCAGAGCCGCAGGACTTGCTCGTCCTGGCGAGCTCCGCCGCGCGTGAAAAAGGGTTTGTTGCTGCCGTCTGTGAAACTTTGCAAAGTGCACGGCACAGTATCGAATTCGCAAGCGATCTGTCTGAGTGTGAGTCGCTGGGTGCAGGTAAGCACTGGGTCGATCTACGCCTGCTCGATCATGGCGCAACCGATCAATCACGGCCTGAAAACGCGACGCTCAGTACCTTGAATTTGCTCCAGCTCGCCGCGAGGCAAGGGACTGAGCAAGTCACAGTGGTCACGCACGACGCAATCAATCTTGCGGACGAAACGGCAGTGAATGCGGCACACACGGCGGTCCACGGCCTGGTCGGTGCCGCGGCGACCGAGCTTGCGGCGCAGAAACTGCAGGTGATCGACATACACAGTGAATCGGATGCAGCGGCGGTAGCGGCGCTCATTACCGATACGAACGCAGAAAGCCGCATAGTAGTGCGCGGTGCTGACGCTTACGTGGCCAGGCTTCGCGATCTTCCGCCAGCATCATCGGGTGCAGCGACGATGCCGGCGGGTGCGTATTCGCTTGAGTTGCACTCGAAAGGCACGTTGGACGGAATTGCCTACGCAGCAACAGAACGGCTTGCACCGGGACCCCGCCAGGTTGAAATTGAAGTGCTCGCGAGCGGAGTCAATTTTCGCGATGTGCTCAATTGCCTCGATATGTATCCAGGGCCGGCAGGCGCGCTCGGCAACGAATGTGCCGGTCGTGTTGTCGCGGTAGGAGAGGGCGTTGCAGATCTTGCCGTCGGTGACCTGGTCTGTTGTATCGCCAATGCAACTTATTCGTCGCATGTTATTGCCGAGAAAGACCTGACGTTCAAGGTGCCGTCGACGCTTGGCATTGCTCAGGCGGCTGCTTTTCCAATTTCGCAATTGACCGCCTTCCTGTGCCTGGTACACCTCGGCAAACTCGCCAAGGGTCAGGCGGTTCTCGTGCATGCCGCTGCCGGTGGCGTAGGACTCGCCGCAGTCCATCTTGCGCTGGCCAGGGGGGCAGTGGTGGTCGCGACGGCTGGCAGCAAGCGTAAGCGCGATTACTTGCGGCAGCTCGGTGTTCAGCATGTATTCGATTCCAGGACAACCCTGCGCCACGAAGACGTGCTCAAAGCGACCGACGGCGCAGGCGTCGATATCGTACTTAACTCGTTGACCGGCGATGCGATTGTGGAGGGTGTTCGATCGTTGCGAGCCGGCGGTATCTTTGTCGAGATCGGTTTACGCGAGGTTCTTGATGACGGCGCGCTGCTGGCAATTCGCGACGATGTGACTTATGAAGCGGTCTTACTCGGCGACTATTGCCAGAAACAGCCTGAGTTGGTGCAGAGCATGTTCACGACACTGGTCGAAGAACTGCAAAACCGGTTAATCCCGGCTCCGCCCTGTCATGTTTTTCCGGCTGGCGACGTGTCATCGGCGTTTCGCTTTATGGCGAATGCAAGCCATATCGGTCGCCTGTCTCTATTGCATCCCGCTTTTGGCAAAACGGCTGTTCGCGACGATGCTACTTATATTGTTACCGGCGGACTCGGCGCACTCGGCCTGCATGCAGCGCGCTGGCTCGCCGACCACGGTGCACAGCACGTGGTACTGCTTGGCCGCAGCGCGCCGTCGCCCGATGCGCAAGCCGCAATCGATGCACTTGTAAGCCGGCAGGTCGATGTCACAGTGCTGCCGGTGGATGTTGCCGCGGACCACGACTGGACTGAAGCACTGCGTGAACTCCCGCCGGTAAGAGGAATCCTGCACGCAGCGGGGGTCGTCAACGATGCGATACTGACCGATGTTGACGATGAATCAATCGCAACCGCAATGCGCCCGAAAGCCCGGGGTCTTATAGCGCTTGCCGAAGCGTTTGATCCGGCAGATCTTGACTTCAGTGTGTTGTATTCATCCGGCTCTTCAATTCTGGGTTCGCCAGGTCAGTCCGCTTACGCGGCAGCCAATGCCTTTATGGACGGCGCGGCCGCTGCGAGTCACCAGCACGGTGATCATTGCGTCAGCGTTAATTGGGGTGCCTGGGCGTCCGGCGGCATGGCGGCAGGGCTCGATGAACGTACGCGAGACGAGTGGTTGAGTCGTGGCATCCGGATGATTTCGGACGACGAAGGTGATCGCTTGCTGGAGTTGGCTATCGGCTGCGGTCGCCCACAAGTCGCACCGCTGTCGATTGACTGGGCGAAGTTCGCGGGCGCGCTGCCACAAGGCGAGATTGCACCGCTATTTAGTGAGGTGTGTTCGGCTGGTGTCGGCGCAAAAGCTGAATCTTCGCCAGCTAACGCATTTCTCGACAAACTCGCCGCGCTGGACGGCAAGCGGCGATCCAGTTTCCTTGTCAAGCAGGTTCGCGGTGAAGTGTCCGCTGTCATGGGTATCGCTGCGAACGACCTTGATGCGCGCTCCGGGCTGACCGAACAGGGAATGGATTCTCTGATGGCGGTTGAAGTAGCAGGTCGACTCGGGCGCCTGATTGAACAGTCTTTGCCGTCGACGTACGCGTTTGACCATCCGACGATAAACGCATTGGCGAGCGCCGTGGGTGATCTTGTAGGCGATGTGCCAGATGACACTGCGCCCCGGGATGCAGTGGACATTGAACTAACGGATGCCGCTGTCGACGACATGTCCGAATCCGAACTGGAAGCCGCGCTGCGGTCAGAAATCGATCTAGCAGAACAGTCAGGAAGCTAATTTTGACATCGAATAAAAACGACAATCGAGCTGACGACCTGAAGCGAGCCTTGCTGGCCATTCGCCAGCTTCGCGAAAAGGTCACGCAACTGGAAAGCCAGGCGGCCGAGCCTGTTGCGATCGTCGGCCAGTCGTGCCGTCTTCCGGGTGGAGCGGATACGCCTGAAAAGCTTTGGGAACTGCTGCAGCAGGGCGCCGATGCGACCTGTGAGGTGCCAAAGGAACGCTGGGACGCTGACGCCATTTACAACCCGGATCCCGAGGCTGTTGGCGGTGCGTATGTCAAACGCGGTGGCTTCCTGCGTGAGCCGGTTGACGAATTCGATCCGGGCTTTTTCGGCATATCGCCGCGGGAGGCATCCGCGATGGATCCGATGCATCGCCTGCTGCTGGAACTCGCGTGGGAGGCGCTGGAAGACGCCGGCATTCCGCCATTTGGGCTCGAAGAAAGCCTGACCGGTGTGTTTGTTGGCATGAGCGTCAGTGATTATGACGTCATTCAACAAGGTACCGGGCTGAGCAACATTCACAGCTATCGGGGTACCGGCACAATTGCATCCATCGCTGCGGGGCGCATTTCGCATTTCCTCGGGCTTCAGGGCCCGAATTTTCCGGTCGATACAGCATGCTCGTCGGGCCTGGTCGCACTGGTGCTCGCAGTTGAACAATTGCGCCAGAAAAAATGCAACCTGGCACTGGTTGGTGCGGCGAACATGATGTTGTCACCCGAGGCAACAATATTTCTTTGCCGCATGCGCGCGCTGGATGCGGATGGCCGCTGCCGAACGTTTGACGAGTCCGCCTCCGGTTACTCCCGCGGTGAGGGCGCCGGCATGTTGGCGCTGAAGCGCTTGTCAGACGCAACGGCGGACGGTGACCGGGTACTCGCCGTGATTCGCGGTGTGGCCTGCAATCATGATGGACATAGCAGTGGCCTGACCGTTCCCAATCCGAACGCGCAGCGGAAAGTCATTGCACGCGCGCTCGCCGATGCGGGTATTGACCCGCTGGTCGTGGACTATATCGAGGCACACGGTACGGCGACGCAGCTCGGCGATCCCATCGAATTGCGGGCGCTGTCGGCGGTGCTTTGCCAGGGCCGTGAAGCGTCGAATCCACTGCGGCTTGGTGCCATCAAGACCAATATGGGGCATCTCGAAGCCGCGGCGGGAATTACCGGTGTACTGAAGGTCATTCAATCGCTGCAGCATCGGCAGATTCCGGCGAGCCTGCATTGCGAAACGCCGACCTCGCACTTTGACTGGGCGGGATTACCGCTGCGCGTCAATACAGAACTCAGCGACTGGGATTCCGCGCTTGGCCCGAGAACGGCCGGTGTCAGTGCATTCGGATTCAGCGGTACCAATGCGCACGTCATTCTGGAAGAAGCACCGCAAGCTGTACAGGACGGTGTCGAGGCAAGGCCAGTAAATCTCGTTGCAGTTTCCGCAAAGAGCGCCAACGCAGCGCGCGAACTGGCAACAAAATACAGCGACGCGTTGTCGGATTCAGGTGACGACCTTGCCGTTGCGTCGACATCCGGCCGCAGCCATATGGACTATCGGCTTGTTGCGGTCGGCGAAAGCGAGACGGAATTGCGACAGTCGTTGCAGACTCTGCAACAGGATGACGCGTACCGCGCACTCGCTGCGGACAGCGTGCAAATTGCGATGTTGTTTACGGGTCAAGGCTCGCAATCGGTCGGCATGGCCCATACGCTCTGGCATTCGGCACCGGTATTCCGGGATGCGTTGCAACGCTGTGCCGACATCGTCGATGCACATCTTGATACACCGTTACTCGAATTGCTCGTCGATGGTGACGATAAGCTGCCAGTAACCGAAACTCGCTATGCGCAACCGGCACTCTTTGCTTTCGAATACGCCCTGTACTGCCTGTGGCAATCCTGGGGGGTCGAGCCCAGCGTTGTTATGGGGCATAGCCTTGGCGAGTATGTCGCCGCGACGATTGCGGGAGTCATGTCGCTCGAAGACGCACTGCCCCTGGTGGCAACCCGCGGGCGTCTGATGCACGAGCTGGAGTCGGACGGCAGAATGATCGCTGTTTTTGCGGACAGGGATGTTGTCGAATCCATGCTCGCTGATTATCCGCAACTGTCGATTGCGGCCGAAAACGGCGTTTCGAATTTTGTCGTGTCAGGCAATGCGGATGATATAGGCCGGTTTACGAAACAGGCCGAAGAGAAGAAGCTGGTCTGTAGTGAGCTGGTGGTATCCCAGGCGTTTCACTCGGCACTGATGGACCCGATGCTCGAGGCTTTTGACGCGGCGCTGAAGAAGGTGACGTTCAGCGCGCCGCAGATCCCGCTGGTGAGCAATGTTGATGGCCAGTTCCTCAGCGATAAAGACGCGGTTGATGCGGGTCGCTGGCGCAAGCATGTTCGCGACTGCGTGATGTTTCGACAATCCATTGAGACGATCCGGGATCACGGCATTTCAGCATGCCTGGAAATCGGTCCGCATCCGGTCCTTTGCAGCCTGGGGCAGGACGTTCCGGGAACATCCGATATGCAATGGGTCGCGTCCCTGGTCCGCGGCAAGCAGGACTGGACCCAACTGGCGAGCGCGTTGGGCGAACTGTACCGTCACGGCTACGACCCGGACTGGGATGCGTGGAATTCCGCAGCCGCTGGCCGGCGGGCGGGAGGGCCAAGTTATCCATTTCAGCGCGATCGCTTCTGGTTTACCGACCTGTTGGAAGGCGAGGCCGGTGCAAAAGTTCGCCAACCACGCAAGCAGCTCAGCTCCATTGATCATCCCTTACTGGATACGGAACTCACATCGCCAGCCATTGACGGTTTCGTGTTTGCAACGCATCTGGATGCGGACTTCCCGGCGTTCCTAGCCGATCACCGAATCCTGGGCAAGATCGTCGCGCCGGCAGCGATGTATATCGAAATGATCGCCGCCGCCGTTCGCGAGGGGCTCGACTGGAACCGAATCCGTATGCAGTCCTTGAGATTCGAGCGCCCATTGCTGATCGACGAGGATCTGGGTCGCGTTTGCCAGGTCATTCTGCAGGAAAATGGCAGCGACGAATACAGTGTGAAAATTGTATCCGCCGCGGACCACGATGGCGTGCGCAGTGAATGGCTGACGCATGTGTCCGGTACAGTGACGTGCCTGCCCGACACTGAATCCAGTCAATCGTCCGATCTCGATGAGAAATTGCCACCCGCTGCCAATAAGGTCGACATCGAGGCCTTGTACGCCGGGCTCGAATTGCGCCGGATCGACTACGGACCACAATTTCGAACATTGAAGAATGGGCGTATCGACGGAGACCGAATCGAGGCAACTGCGAGTCTGCAATCGGAGTCCGCGCTTGATGGCGAGCACTATATTGCGCATCCAGCACAGCTTGACGCTGGCTTCCAGGCACTCGCCGGATTCGAAAAGGAGACTGACGATGCATCCTCGACATGGTTGCCGTCGGTAATCGACGAAGTGGTATACCGTGCGCCGCTACCTGCCGAGTGTACGCTGCGTGCCAGCTTCACGGTCGACGAAAGCGGTGCAGAGGCTGTTGCCAACATTAATTTCTACAACGACCAGGGGGAACGTTGCGTCGAGTTCGGGGCGTATCGTTCAGCCAGGGTTGATGAATCGCTGCTGTCACGCGCGATCGGAGTCGATGTTGCGGACCTGGTCTATGACATCGACTGGGAACCGTTTCCGCTTCCGGAATTGCAGGACGAGGCGCACGCCGGGCAACGCTTCCTGGTACTTGCCGATTCGCATGACAAGGTTTCTGCCCTCGGTCCGCAACTGGAGGCCGCCGGCATCAGCGTAGACATCGTACGCAGCAGTGGCGCGGCGTTGAGCGACAGTTTGCCAGACGATGTTCGCTACGACGGCGTCGTATATGGCTGGGCACTGAATGCGGCGGCAACGGAGGACAGCGCCGCAACGGCGATTGTCGATGACATCGTCAATTCTCAATTGTCTTTGCTGTCGGTACTGAAAGCGGGTGTTCTGGCAGACACTGCCAGCATCACATTGTTGACAGAGGGTGCACTGGGGCCGGGCCTCGCGTCACCGTCGCACTGGCATTCCGGTGCAGCGATCGCCAGTCAACTGTCAGTTATTCAGGCAGAAATGCCTGCCTGCCGCTGTCGTGCAATCGATCTGGATCCGGGGATTCGTCCGGACGCGATGCAACTCAGTGCACTGATTCTTGGCGATGCGGCTGAGGATCGCGTGGCGATTCGGGAGGGCCAGGCCTGCGTTGCGAGATTACAGCATCCGTCCGGACAGGCGCATGATCCGGATCGTCGACTGCCGCCTGCCGGTGCGAACTATCGAATTGCCATCGCTGAACGTGGCACTCTCGACGCAATTGAATATCGTGCAGCCGATCGGCCGGAGCCCGGCGCAGGCGATGTGGAAATTCGTATCCGTGCCACGGGACTTAATTTTCGCGACGTCCTGAATGTGCTCGGTATGTATCCTGGCGATCCGGGTCCGCCCGGCGTCGAGATCGCCGGCGAGGTGGTCAGGAAAGGGTCGGCCGTATCGCACGTGGATGTAGGTGACCGGGTCTTCGGACTGGCGAATTCTGCGTTCGCCGCCTACACGACGACGCCCGCTGATGGGGTCGCTCGAATTCCCGACGTCCTTAGCTACGAAGAGGCGGCGACAATTCCGCTCGCATTTCTGACGGCAGAGTGGGGCCTCGCAAACCTGGCGAAAATGCGCAAAGGTGATCGCGTACTCATTCATGCGGCTGCGGGGGGTGTAGGGCAGGCGGCTGTCCAGTTGGCGCTGGCTGCCGGCGCGACCGTGTACGCAACCGTGAGTAGTGATGAAAAACGCGCCTTCCTGGAGAGCCAGGGCGTAAGCAATATTTACAGTTCTCGCGAGGCAGCCTTCGCCGACGAGGTGTTGCGTGATACCGACGGCGAGGGTGTCGATATCGTTTTGAATGCCCTGACTGGCGAGATGTTGCAACGCAGCCTCGCGTTGTTGAACGGCGATGGCCGGTTTGTGGAACTTGGAAAGGCCGAGGTCCTTGACGATGCGGTGCTGGCTGAAGAATGGCCGGGAGTCAGCTATTTCGCGTTCGATCTCGGCAGCGTGCTGATCGAAACACCGAAAGTTTTTCGCGATCTGTTCGAGTCAGTTCTGCAGCGATTCGGCGCGGGCATACTGCGTCCGCTTCGCGTGCGTACATTTTTGGCTGATCAGGTCGTAGCGGCGTTCCGGTACATGGCACAGGCGCGGCATATTGGCAAAGTAGTTGTCACGAGTGCCATGCGGGTGTCCGACGAAGGAACGCTGCGTGACGGTACCTACCTGGTGACTGGCGCGAGCGGTTACATAGCGAGCGAACTTGCGACCTGGCTAGCCGAGAAGGGTGCGAGCCGCTTGCTGCTGACCGCACGTTCGGAGTATGCACCGGAAAAACACAGCTGGGTTCAGGACCTGGTCGACCGCGGCATTATTGTCGACTGGGTAGCTGGCGATATTTCCGAGCAGGGCTTTGTCGAAGGCCTGCTCGCGGATGACAGGTTCAGTAGCGCACCATTGCGCGGAATTTTTCATACGGCCGGTGTATTGCAGGATGCAATGCTGACCGATGTTGCCGACGCCGATCTGCGAAACGTACTTGCGCCGAAACTACGCGGTGCCTGGCTATTGCACCAGTTAAGTCAATCGCATGACCTGGAACATTTTGTTCTGTATTCGTCGGTCGCCGCACAAATCGGCGGCGCTGGGCAATCGAGCTATGCCGCCGCGAATGCCGCGATCAGTGCATTGGCGGAACGCCGCCGGCGCAGCGGACTCCCGGCAATTGCAATCGAATGGGGCGCCTGGGGCGACGGAGGAATGGCGCAATCACTCAGTGACACTGAACGATCGTTGCTGAAGCAGAGGGGCATGGACTTTTTGTCCACGCAGGATGCCCTGGAAGTCACGTCCCGATTGTTGCATGACGAGGTTAATCCAAGAGTGCTCGTCGCCAGGTTCGAGTGGTCGAAGATTCGCGCCCGCAGTGGCGAGGTGGCACCGTTCCTGTCGCGTTTGATGCAGGATGCTTCTGTCGCAGGCCAGGATGCCGGCGGCACGGGCGTGCACCTGGACCTCGAGGATTTTGCGCAGTTGGGTGACGATGAGCGCCTCGAAAAAGTCACCGAGTTTTTAGCCTCGCTGCTTGAAGCCGTGGTCGGTGCCCGGCCAAGCCAGTTGGCGCCGGATACCAAGCTGGGTGACCTCGGCTTCGATTCGCTGATGGCAATGGAAATCCGCAATCGCCTGGAGAAGGGATACGGCGTCGCCATTCCAGTGAGTACCTTGCTGGGCAGCGCCGATCTCGCCGCGCTGGTTCGCGAACTGGATACCTTGTTCCTGTCCGTGGCATCCGGTGATTCGGGCGGCAGCACGGCGGATGACTGGGAAGAAGGCGAGATCTAGATGAGCGCGCCGTCGGCAGACACACTCAAGCTTCTCGATGAGGCTCGCCAGGCCGGAGTGCGGCTGTGGGTTGAAGGCAGTCGTCTTCGTTTTCGTGCGCCCCCCGGTGCGATTTCCGCGCAATTGAAATCACGGATGTCGGCAGCACGCGATAACCTGATCGCGTTGTTGCAGGATGAGGCTGCACAAGAGCTTGAAGACGCGACACCCGCTGCAAATCAGCTGGGCCTTTGGTTCTTGCAGCAGCTGGCGCCGGAAAACTCGGCCTACAATGTTCAGTTTTCGATTGAAATTCTGAGCGCTGTTTGTATCGATAGTCTGAACGAAGCGTTCCAGACGGTAGTCGATCGGCACGAAAGTCTGCGATCAATCTACCCGGCTGTCAATGGTGAGCCCGTCCGCAAGGTCGCAGGTCGGATTCCGGTCGCAGTCGAAACACACGATATCTCCGGTAAATCGGATGCGGCAGCCCGTCGCTTTATTATCGAACGATATCGTCGCCCCTTCGACCTTTCACGTTGGCCATTGCTGCGGCTGGAGTTGTTTGACCGCGGCGAGGAGCGCAGCGTTCTGCTCCTGACAGCACATCACCTGTTGGTCGATGGCACCGGGCTCTTTGTCCTGGTAGAAGAATTACTGGCAATCTACGAAGCATTGGTCGCCGGGCAGCGCATACCGGCGCCGGTTGAGGCGGCTTCGTTTGGTGATTTCGTGACCTGGCAGGCGGAAGCACTGTCCAGTTCCGACGACGAGCACTACTGGAGCGAAGAGTTGCGGCCCTTTCCGCCGCCACTCGACTTGCCATCCGATCAGGCGCGAACAGATGTTCCGGCACTGGTTGGGAAATCGCTATGGCACCGCATGGACAGTGATTTGACGGACCAGTTACAGGCGATGGGCAGGCAATCAGGAACCACCAACTTTGTCGTTTACCTGTCCCTGTGGTTTGCTGTTTTGTACAGGTTGTCCGCGGCGGATGACGTCGTTGTCGGGACCCCGGTGTCCGGGCGGACTTCTGCGAAGTTTGCCGCGACTGTCGGTGACTTGTTCAATCTCCTGCCGATTCGATTGCGCGATGTCTCAAGTTTAAGTTTCTCGTCGTTGTTGCAAGGCGTTAAAAGCAAAGTTCTCGAGGCTATGAATCGGCAGGACTATCCTCTGCCGCTGATGGTCCGGAACGCGAGTGGCGCCGGCGTGCAGGGCCAGCCGCCTTTTCAGACGACGTTTGCTTTACAGGACTTTACGCGCCAGACACCGTTGCAGTCGATACTGCTGGCTGACGACGGCAGCCGCGCGACTTACAGGGGATTGGAGCTCGGACCCTATCGGTTTGAACAACAGGAAGGGCAGTTCGAATTGTCTCTGGATGTCTGGCCCGACAAGCGCGGCGTTCGTTGTTGCTGGCGATACGATTCCAGCTTGTTTGACGAGCCGCAAATAAAAGCCTGGTGCGATGCCTTCGAACACCTGGCGCGCGAAGTGTGCCGGGACCCGGACCGAAAGCTGGCCGCATTCGACCTGGGAGACGGCAGTAGTCTTGTCGATCGATTTGCGTCGCTGCCGTCGGGCGCCAGCGAGCCTGCTGTAGCAGGCACACTGAGTGATTTGATTACGGCAAGTATTGAACGGCATGCCGTCCGGCCGGCAGTGACAGGTGCCGGCGGGACATTGACTTACGCCGAACTCGGTGAGCGCTCGGACACGGTGGCGAGAAAGCTTGTTCAGCTCGGTGTCGCTGCAGGTGACTTTGTCGGCCTTTGTGCCGCCAGAGACGAGCATCTGCTGGTCTGGTTGCTGGGGATACTGAAGGCTGGCGCCGCTTATATTCCGCTGGACCCTGCGTTTCCGGAACAGCGTTTGTGCTACATGGTCGAGCACAGCCGAGCCAGGCGCATCGTTTGTGACGAGGCGTTTGCTTCAATTTTCGCGTCGGTGGACGCGAGTATTGTTGAGACAAAGTCGTTGCTTGCGTCCAACTGCGAAGACGAAAGTATGCAATTACCGACCGGTGATGCCGCAGACAGCGCCTACGTTATTTACACCTCGGGTTCGACTGGCCTGCCAAAGGGTGTCGACGTCAGTCATGGCAATGTGGTCAATTTTCTCCGCAGTATGGTTCGCGAGCCAGGGATCAACCCCGATGACAGGCTGTTGGCCGTTACCACCTTGTCATTCGATATCTCGATGCTGGAATTGTTCGCGCCGCTGGTCGCTGGCGCCACCGTGGATGTCGCCAGCAAAGAGGACATAGCAGACACAACTGGTCTCATTGAACGTATTCAGGCAAGCGGTGTTTCGATCATGCAGGCCACTCCAAGTCTGTGGCGCATGCTGCTGGACTCGGGCTGGGCTGGCAAAAGAGACATGCGAGTGCTGTGCGGCGGGGAGGCATTTCCACCTGATCTGGCCGAGCGATTGCTGCCTCGGGTTGCGGACGTTTGGAACATGTATGGCCCGACGGAAACCACCGTGTGGTCATCCTGTGCACGCTTGAATGCCGGCGAGCGAATACATATCGGTGCGCCTATCGACCAGACCCAGCTTTATGTATTGAATGCGGCGATGCGACCGCAGCCAATGGGCGTACCGGGCAACTTGTGGATCGGCGGTGCCGGTGTCAGCAAAGGCTACCTGCACGATGATGAACTGACTGCCGCGTCCTTTATCGACAGTCCTTTCGCCGCCGGCCAGCGGCTTTACGACACAGGCGATATCGCGCGTATAAACAGTTCCGGACAGCTTGAACACCTCGGGCGGCGAGACAGCCAGGTCAAGATTCGCGGTTTCCGGATTGAGCTTGGCGAAATAGAGGCGCGCATCGCCGAGTATCCGGGGGTTACGGGAAATGCGGTAAACGTCTGGCAACGGTCGGCTGACGACAGTCGGCTGGTCGCTTACATCGTTGGTGACAAAGAGCTGGACCTGGCAGAGTTGCGCGCTTTCATCGCGGAGCGGCTCCCTGACTACATGGTGCCGCAACACTGCGAATTGATTGCGCGCATTCCACTCACCGCGAATGGCAAAGTCGACCGGCGCCGGCTCCCGGTTCCTCAGGTGGCTCACGCCGGCGCTGTGGAACTGGCGGAAGACTGGTCCGATATCGAACAGCAGGTTGCCAGTATCTGGTGCGATGTTGTCGGGGTTAGCGAGGTGCGACGGGCTGACAGCTTCTTCGAAATCGGTGGTCACTCCTTGCTGGCAGCTCGTGCAGTCGCGAGGATCAATGCCGAGCTCGGGGTGGCCTGCTCTATACGCGACCTGCTGTCGTATCCCGTGTTGCAGGATTTCGTTCGCAATCTTTCTTTATCGTCCACAGCCGTCGCAGACAAGGCCCACGCCGAGATTTGTATTTCGAACGAATCCGGCCCGATACCCGCTACCTCGGCGCAGGCAAGGATGTGGTACCTGTATGAGATGGAAGGCGGTTCAAGTGTCTACAACCTGCCATTGTTGATCCAACTCTCAGGCACGGTGGATGTCGATGCGCTGCAGCAAAGTCTCAATCACATAGTCGCCAGGCACGACGCCCTGAGGTCCTGCTTTTACGAACATGACTCGCAAGTTTACCAGCGCATTGTCGACTGCGAAGTACCCATAGAGGCGCATCGGGTAGCAGTTGACGAAAGCCTGGATGCAAAGATTGCGGCATTCACGTCGGCTGAATTTGATCTTGCAAGCGCGCCGCTGGTCCGTGCCCGGCTGTTCGAGAATAAGGGTTTGTCTCATTTCGTCATAGTGACGCACCATATTGTTGCCGATGGCATCAGTACCCAGCTCTTGTTTGAAGAACTGGCCGGTGCTTACGAACTCATCTGTAATTCCAGCGGCGAATTGCCGGCACGACCCGCGTTGCAGTTTTCGGATTTTGCCCGCTGGCAGAAAGCAAAACTGGACTCACCGGAGTACGAACAACAACTTCGCTACTGGTGTGAGCACTTGTCCGGAGACCTGCCGCTGCTGGATTTTCCGAGTGACAAGCCCCGCTCCGCACAAAGCTACCGCGGTGCGTTGGTAAAAAGCCATATCAGGCCGGATACCTATAAGGCGGCGGTCGAATATTGCAGAGAGAACGGTTGCACGCTGTATATGTTGCTGCTGTCGGTCTATGCAATAACGTTGTCGCGATACACGGCACAAACCGACCTGGTCATTGGTACGCCGGTCCATGGCCGCAATCACCCGCAACTTGAGCGTCTGATCGGAATGTTCGCCAATACCCTGGCGCTGCGATTTAACCTCGACGGCGACCCCGCTGTAAACGAGTTTATCGAATCGGTCAGGAACATTTGCGCTGCGGCTTTTGAAAATGAAGATCTGCCGTTCGAAAAGCTCGTTGAAGCGTTGAACCCGGAACGGGATATGAGTCGAACGCCGGTTTTCCAGACCATGTTCACCATGCAAAAGACCGACGATGACCTGCAGCGGGTATCCGGTGAAGTTACCTGGACTCCGGTTGCGATGGATAGCAACGTCGCGAGAACCGATATCAGCGCGTGGGCGTGGGACTCCGGTCAAGAGCTTGTTGTGGCACTGGAATATGCAACCGACTTGTTCGATGTGCGGGTTGTTGAGGGGTTCCTCACGAGCTTTGAGCATGTGCTTGCTGCAGTCGTTGCGGATAGTGCGAAGCGTATTTCTAAAATCACACTCTGGACTCCCGCAGATGCGAGGTTTCATGTCGAGCAATGCAACGATACGGCGGCGGACTTCGATCTCGGACAGACGACTGTCGAATTGTTTGATCGCCGTGTCGAAGGTTCACCGGAGGCGATCGCCGTGCGATCGCAAGATGAGTTACTGAGCTACCGCGAGCTGTCCGAAGCATCGATCCGGATAGCGTCATACCTCGCTGCTCAATCGATCGGTCGAAAAGACAAGGTTGCCGTTTGCCTGCAACGGTCCGAACAAATGCCTGCGGTATTGCTGGCGATTATGCGCGCCGGCGCAACTTACGTGCCACTCGATCCGACACACCCCGCGGAACGACTGCAATTCGTCATTCGCGATGCACGCGCAAAACTCATTTTTGTCTCGCAGCAAAGTGACGATTTCGATATAGACGACGATGTGCGAGTCGTTGCGCTCGATGATGCGTGGGACGAGATTCAGTCGTTCGGTACCGATATCGCTAGCGTGCCTCCTGCACCCGAAGACGTTGCATATGTGATTTACACTTCAGGGTCTACGGGGCAGCCCAAGGGCGTGCAGGTACCGCACCGGGCTTTGAGCAATTTTCTGCAGGCGATGCAGCAGCGCCCCGGATTCGGCGCGCAGGATTCCTTGTTGGCAGTCACGACGCTCGCTTTTGATATTTCCGGTCTGGAGGTATTCCTGCCGCTGGTCAGCGGCGGGTGTACGGTCATCGCAAGCCACGAGGACGTTCAGGACGGCGCCGCGCTGATACGACTGATTAACAAGTACGATATTTCGGTCATGCAGGCGACTCCTGCGACGTGGCGGCTGTTGCTGGCCGCGGGATGGCAGGGTAGCCGCAGTTTGCGGTGCCTGTGTGGTGGTGAAGCAATGCCACCGGACCTGGTCGATAGTCTGCGGCCGGTCGTTAAAGAGCTCTGGAACATGTACGGGCCAACCGAAACAACTATCTGGTCAAGTTGCACAAAGATTGACTCGTCCGCTGAGCTGTCGATCGGCACGCCAATTGCCAATACCCGAATGTACGTGCTCGACGAGCACAGGCAGGTGAACCCGGTGGGCGTACCGGGCGAGTTGTTCATATCCGGGGCGGGTGTAGCGCTGGGCTACCTGAATCGCGATTCACTGACGCAGGCGCAATTCGTTGACGATCCGTACTCGGATCGGTTTACGACCATGTACGCAACCGGGGATCATGTCCGGCTGCGGGCGGACGGGAACTATCATTATGTTGGACGCAAGGACAACCAGGTCAAGCTGCGCGGGTATCGAATAGAGCTGGGCGACATTGAATCGCACATTGCAGAAATCGACGGCGTTGAGCAGG
>CAXBJV010000007.1:0-119870 GCA_963976215.1 uncultured Woeseiaceae bacterium
AAAAATACGGTGACAGTGACCATATTTACGTTATTTCACGATATACGTGAGCTGCCTTACCAGTTCGCAGTTGGCATCGTACATGGAACACTCGACTCAAATACGAAGAATTCTGCGTGCCAAAATTTGCTCGACTGGTTGTCCCTGGGTACCCCCATCATGTTACGCAGCGAGGGGTTCGAAAACAGCGCACGTTTTTTGATGACTCGGACTACCGCGCGTATTTAAACCTTGTTGAGAAACGCAAATCGGAATCAGGAGTTCGCATATGGGCGTACTGTCTGATGCCGAATCATGTCCATGTCGTCGCCGTTCCGTCGGAAAATCAGGGGCTCGCAAAGCTCTTCGGTGTTGCACATCACCGCTACTCTAAGCGAGTTAATGCTAAGTATGGCTGGAAGGGGCATCTATGGCAGGAACGGTTTTTTTCAGTGGTTATGGATGAGTCACACGCTCTGGCAGCGATAAGGTATGTCGAACTCAACCCAGTCCGTGCCGGCTTGTGTCATGCACCCGAATCGTGGCCTTGGTCGAGTGTACATGCGCATTTGGAGCTAAAGACCGACGTATTGGTCGATAAGTGTTCGCTGACCGATTCCGTAGGCAATTGGTCGCGTTTTCTCGGAGGAGAAGAGGATCGGGGCTTAGTAGAGTCGCTGCGAGCCAGCACCGGAACGGGCCGCCCGGCAGGTGATTCCAGTTTTATCGCTTTATTGGAGTCAAAAACAGGCCGAAGGATTAGCCGTCGGAAGCCGGGGAGGCCGCGCAAAAAATAGGGTCACTGTCACTGTATTTTGATTAGAAATAGGGTCACTGTCACCGTATTAGTTGAAGGTTGTGACGTGGAGCGGATGTCCGGCGACCAGCGATGCGCGTTTCATGCCGTCCGAGTTGTAGCGTTCTGCGATTTCACCATCGCGACTGACTGCGATAACACCGGCGTCGCCGCCAAGGCGGGCGACTTCATCGAGCATGTCCTGTACCGCTTTTTGCAGCGGGATACCGTGTTTGCAGGCATTGGCAATGGACACGGCGCCACCGGCGCGAATAATGTGTTCGCCAATTCCGGTACAGGAAATCGCAACGTGATCGTCCGCCCAGGTGCCCGGCCCGATTAGCGGTGTATCGCCGACACGGCCTTCGAGTTTGCCGAAGGTGCCCGCGGTTGAGGTCGCGGCCGCCAGTTCACCCGACTGATCAAGAGCGACCGCACCGACTGTACCGTGTGCATCGCTGTGCAGCATTTCATCGGCGGTGACACCGACCGGTACCACGTAGTAGTTTTCCGGATCGGTGACCTCGGCAAAGCCGTGCTTGCGCCCGAATTCGGCAGCGCCATTACCGGCGAGGAGCACATGCGACGTCCTGTCCATGACGCCGCGAGCGACTTTTATCGGGCTCACGAAATCCCTGATGACCGCAACGCCACCGGCCGAGCGTGTCGGGCCGTGCATAATCGATGCGTCGAGTTCGACATAGCCGGCGCTGTTCGGTGCGGAACCGCGCCCGGCGACATACATGCCGCTGGCTTCGAGTTCTGCGACCGCGTATTCGACCAGATCGAGTGCCGGACAAGCGTCGGCCAGCATGGCTTCGCAGGCGAGCGCCAGTTCTTTGAGGTGTTCCTCAACGCTATCGTAATTGCGACCCGCGACCGGGCCCGCACCGCCGTGCAGTGCGAAGGCGTATTTTCTACTGGACTGGCTCATCGCGGTCTTCGGTTTCGGCAAGGGAGGCGAGCATAGCCGCAAACCGGGCGGGGCGGTAGCGCTCGTCATCGTTCAATGTATCGGCGATGGCGTCGAGGCGGGATTCCAGGGCGGGATCGCCGATCGCAATGATCAGCATTTGCACGGCCATGAATGCCTGTTCGGCTGTGATGTAGTCGAGGAAGTTGCCGGCAGCGGCCGTGGCCAGCAGTTCACGCAGCAACGGCAACTCGCGATTTCGAAGCCGCGACGGAGACAACTCGCGTCGCAGCCTGGCCAGAGTATTGTCGAGTGCCCGTGCGGCCGCCTGAATATCCGTGATACTGCTGCCACCCGCCTGGTGCAGGGCCACCAGTCCCGACTGTATGTCATCCGCCAGCGGCGGCGCGACAACGTTGGCGAGCGCCATCGCCATGACCAGCGTACCGTCATGCAGGAAAGGCTGACCGGGACCGACACCGCCGTGCCTCGGCAACGCACGCCATTGCACAGTCTTCATTGAACGGTGGCAGGCGTGGCAGTCATACAGTCCCAATTCGGGAAAAAGTTCACCTTTGTCGAATCCGGAGGCGGCGACCAGTTGCATGCGCTTCCGACTCTCGGCGACGACACCTGCGGCCCAGGTGTAAGCATGTGAAACATTACCTTTGCGATCGCGATAGTCGGCATCGACGCGGTAGTGAGGCTGCCGGCCCGCGGTGCGCCACAGTTCGGTAAACGTGTCGAGTTCAAATGCCAGCCGCGGGTGTCCCGCCGCCATAATGCGGTGTGTTGCAAATTTATCGCCCGTGCCGAGATGACAGGACAGGCACAATTCGCCCCGTGCGGCGACGTCATGGGTCGGGTACATGCCGGCGGCGCGGTTTGATTCGAGCGTCGCGGTTGCTGTGTTGTAATGGCTTGCCAGCCAGTTTTCGGCACCGCCATGGCACGATTCGCAACCGATGCCGTCGGACAAGTGAAAGCGTTCGCCACGACGCGATACCGGTACATTGTCAGTGTGGCAATCGAGGCAGATTTTCGCTTCGGTCGCTGCACCCAGTCCGAGTCGCGACGCAATCGCTCGCGACTGATCGTTGCTCAACACTTCGTACGCGCGCGAATGCGGGTCGTCCTGCGTCCAGCTTACGTATTCGGTTTGCAGCACATTTGAGCCATCGCGCGGCACCGCCGAGCCATGGCATTGTGATGTCGCGCAGGTCGCGACGCCCATGTGCACGTTGCCGTCGTTCGCCGGCAGCTCCGCATTGGCTACGACGGGGAACAGCAGCAACAGTGCTGCGAAACAGGAATTATTCATCTTCGACATACCAGGGATTCCCATCAGCATCGAGATACAGCCGGCGCATCTCTTCATGATTTAAAGGCCGTGAGCCCTTGCGGCCGAACACGGCAATCTGGCCACCCGTTTCATCAACGCCTCGATCGCGATCAAGGCCCTTCGACAGCGACAGCACCGGGCTCGATGTCGGATAACTCGCGATCAGCTGTGGCACGGGCTCCGGGCTGAACCCGTAAAAGTTAGGTTGCGAGTCGGGCGATGTCAGTTGCAAAACTTTTAAGCCGGCGACGCCGTCCGCGACGTAGGCAAACAAGGAGGCGTTCGTCGACCCGACAATAACGTCGCGCGTGTCTCGCAGCTGGCCGTTCGCATTAAAGAATTCTTTCAGCCGCGGCTGCTCCGGGTTCCAGATATCGACGATGGCGACGCCATCCTCGTGCGCAGCAACGTACGCGTAAGTGCGGGCAAGATAGATGCGGCCGGCATTCGCAATGGCGATCCTGGCAGCATCCACGATCTGCGGCGTTTCGGGCGATGTGACATCGACAACATTCAAGCCGGAATCATCGCTGACGAACAGGTAGCGAAACTGCAGCGCCGTCGCCCGGGCGCCGGGTAGTGGTACGACCGCCGACACAACCGGCTGCAGAGGCTGGTCGATATTGACGATGACAACACCGCTGTTCGCCGCAATGTACAGGTAGTGACCGGCGACCGTAATGTGCCGGGCACCGGCGAGGATGTTGTCCGGGTTCCAGGTCAGCGCGCGCTCGAGGAAATTATTGCCGACCTCGCCGTCAGAAAAGGTCGTCACGTCAACCAGGATCAGGCCTTCAATACTGTCGGTGACAAACGCGTAGTTGTACAAGGGATGAAACGGCTGCTCCTGATTTTCGATACGCATCAAGTCGCCTTCGTTGCGCGGCGGATGGATCGGCTGGTTGGTCGGCAACGCTACACAGCTGGCCGCTGCGGACTTCACGTCTGAGTCATGGCCCAGGCGACTGAATGGCAATTCGACGATGCGTTGGCTGAAGCCCTTATTGGCGATATTGGCAACGTCATAGACCTTGAGTCCGTGTTTGCCCTCGGCCGCATACAGGTATTCGCCGCGCAGTTGCACACAGCTTGCGCTGCCGCCCTTGTGCGTAAACCCGGTTTGCAGCACGGCGGCGTTGTCCCGATGGGCCTGGTAGTTGTCCGGGTAGGCGTAGCGATGCAGGTAGCTGCCGATGACAGCCTGCGGCTCATCCCACTCGGTTACCTGCGCGCCGAGTACGCCGTCGTCGAGTCCTGCCCAGGCATTGAAGCCAACGAAATTTACGAAGTTGGTGCCGAACAGCAGCAACTGCGACATCCAGGCATTGTTGTTGCCGTCGGCGCTCAAATGGCAATTGCTGCAGGTCTTGGTTTCGGTTTTACGGGTGGTATGCGGAAAGTGCGGGTTCATCGCCTGCGAACTAAAACCACTGGCGGCAACCGGCGGTTGTTGCACATAAATGCGCTCGCGGTTGGCATTGGTCGACGACAGTACCAGTGCCGACGACGAACGCACCGGTGCGATCTTGCTGTCGTTCAACGGACCGCGGCGACCGAGCATGAACATCTGGTCGCGCGCGACCTGCGGGTTATAGGTCGCGTAATTGCGCGTCTCGCCACCTTCGTAATGGTGTGACTTTGACTTCCAGTTGGCTTCGATCGGCAGATGGCAACCGGCGCAGCTCGTAATCCACGCGGTGTGGCAGGTGTAGCACTCGATCTCCTCATCTTTATGCGCCAGATTTTCCGCCGCGATGTCGCTGCCCCAGTCCTGCTTGCGCACATCGTTGCTCATCAACTTGGCGCGCGCTGCTTTTTCGTTGTACTCGGCATGCCCCGGATCGACACTGTCCTTGACGAGACTTAGCGTCCACTCAAGGTCCGGATTCAGGACCGAGCGCTGGATCAGCGAATTGCCCTGCCACTCGAAGCGGCGTTTACCGTCCGGGTTTCGATACAGGCGCATATCGGTGCCGCCGGGCGGTGCCGCCGGACCGGAGGTGCGCAGGTCGGGATAGGACTGCGCGGTGCCGTGACAGTCCTTGCATTCAACTTCAATCGCGCTGGCGACTTCGCCATAGATATGACCGTTGCCGTGATTGTCCTGGGTAAAGTGGCAGTCCACGCAGTGCATACCCTTGTCGACGTGAATCGAGGACAGGTGCACTGCCTTCTGGAATTTCTCCGGATCGTCATTGGCAACGATGTTGCCGTCCGCGTCGAGCAGGTTGCCCTGCAGGTCGCGTTTTTGCACCGCACGGAAATTCCAGCCGTGGCCGTGGTAGTCGGCGAACTGCGTGTCATTCAATGACGGATTCAGCTCGCTGACTTTGCGCAGGAAGTCGAGATCGGCCCATTTACCACGCACGACGGCACCTTCCGGGTTGCGATCCAGCACCTCGCGCTGCTCCGCAATGCTCAGGTTCTGTTGTTGTGCGGGCCACATAAAAGGCGCGTCGGATTCGTAGTCCCACATCGTGTAGCCGAGGTAGGAATTCATGAACATGTTGGGCTGGTGCATGTGACACACCATGCACTGGCTGGTCGGAATCGCGCGTGTAAATTGATGCTGTAGTGGGTGTCCCGGCTCGCCTTTCGGAATTTCCGGATCGGCGCTCGCCGATTCACCGTCGTGCCCGAACGCGGCGTACGATGCCGAGTGTCGTGGATCGCGATCATTGGCATAGACAACGTGACAACTGGCACAACCGGACGAGCGGTAGTCGCCGGGCTGGTCGTTGGTGCCCATGAACCAGGTGAACGGATCGTTCAGGCGAGTCTTGTGAATATTGATTAGCGGCACGGATATGCGACCGCCGGTGCCGGGACCGCGATTCGATTGTCGATTGTCCGGTTTGCCCGGTTCCTCAAGCCGCTGGATCAGGCCCAGCGAGTTCGGGATGCCAGTCTCTGGAAACAGGTTGCTCAGATTGCGGCCGCCATCTTCGAAAACACGGAATACGTCACCGGGTGCAACGCTTTCCCAGGTTGGCAGCGGATATAACTCGGGAATGATGCCGTGCTTTTTCGCGAGTTCCGGATCGATCGGCAGTCCGGTCACTTTGGCCGCCTCACCGTCGGCAGTATAGCCCTCACCGAGCAAGTAGTTTTTAAAGGGCAGGATGCCATTGTTATACGACGCGCCGCCCCACAGCATGACACCGGTTGCCATCATGCTGCGTATGTTGGCGTCGATAATTTTCTGGTGACAGGCACCGCAGGCTTGTTCGGCGACCCGGTAGTCGGACGGATTGACGAAACGAATGAACTCCGGGCTCTCCCGATTGAGCAGCGTGTAGCTGCGCTCCGGGTTGGCGCTGGACGGGTAGTGCCAGGTCTCCGGGTAGCGCGGTGCGACATGTGCCTTATGCAAAGCATCCGGCGCATCGCTGCGAATCGTCGGGTCACCGCCGTGGCAATCGGTGCAACCGAGCACAACTGACGGACTGTTGTGCATGCTGCTGGCGTCTGTCTCACTGTGACAGCTTACGCAGCCGAAACTTTTCAATTCCGCTGTCTGCGCGGTTTGTGTTGCGGGTGCCGGCGGATATTCGGGGTAGGCCACCTTGCGTGGCTTCTCTCCCTCCGCAGCGAACACCAGTGCGGGTAGCAGCAGCAGGACAGGAAAAGTGTTGCGTAAAATAGTCATGGATAATCAGTACGCCAGAATGACATTCAGAAGTGCCGAGTAGGCGATATCATCGCCAAATAATTGCTTGTAGCCCTCGCCGGGCAGCAGCGCCGATCCGGCAAGTCGCACGATGATGTTCTGTGACGTCAACGGACGGTAGGTCAGGGATAGCGATACGTCCTGGCCGATATTCCTGTCGATGCCACCCTGGTTGCGAACGGCTTCGACAACAGCCGTGTCATCGAACATGAGCTGGTTAATATTGAATGAGGCGCGCAGTTTTGGCGTTAGCTCCATGTCAATGCCGGCACCCAGTAGTAACAGGCCCGGGTTATTGAAGTTCGACTGGCCATTGAACTTGTTGGGGCGCATTGAATTCAGGACGCCATTTTGTGACGACAATGCCACACGTCCGCCGCCGATCAGCGGTACCGACTGTCGAATCCAGAAGCTCGTATCGGCACCTGCAATCAACGGATTTTCGAGTATCGCATCGAAGCCGTTGGACTGATCGTCGTAGGGGTCGTCGTCGCCGCTGCCATAGATTAGTGAAGCGCGTAGCCGCAACCAGTCGAAATCGCGCGACAATTCGAACGCGGCGAATGCAGCGCTGATGTCGCTTTCGTTCTCGGTGAACGTCGATGGCGTCTCCTTACCGAAGGCATACCAGGCAGACGCGGTCAGGTTCCAGCGACCGATATGACCGTCACCGTTGTAACCAAAGTAGGTGACGTCGTATTCGCGATTTTTTTGTACACCGATGGCGGCAGGCCGATCGATAAAGCCGTTGTCGTCAACGAATGCGGCTTCTGACTCGGCATTGCGATTGTGAACGAGCGCCAGTTGCGACGTAAAACCCAGCACCGGAAAATCCTGCCGATAAACGTTGAACAGGAATACATCATCGTCACGCAAGTCCGCGGAGAGGTCATTCAGGCCGCTATTGGTGTTTTTCTCAATGCGCCGAAACAGGCCGATATTGTATTGCCAGCGATTGTTATCGCGTGTACCAAACAGTCGGATACCGACCGGACTGTCCTGAAACAGGAAGCCGCGGAAATCCGCCGTGATCGGCTGCACGCCGATGCGAACACTGTCAAAGTCATAACGCTCCGAGACATTGCGCAGGTGTTTGTCGATAAACAAACCCTGCACGCCAAAAAAATTGTCTTTTCGAATCGTGCTTGCGGTGCTGTCGGCGCGCAGAATTCCGGGCTGGTCGACTTCCACATGGGTCAGGCTGAACGCCGGAAGAAAGCGAAACTCGTAGTCCGGCGGCTTGAATATTGTCTCGCCCTTGTACAACACAGCTTCGAGAATAAATGTCTGTGCCAGCACCAGTTGGTCAGGGTCGCCGAAGATGCCCAGAGAGCCGGGGTCCGGTGTGGTCGCGATACCGACCGGTGTCGGGATACGGCGATCTTCGGCCGTGGAATCCGAAATGAAGTTGAGCGAGAAAAACCAGTCATCACCGAACGCGGGTCGATCGCCTTTCAGCACGTTGTTGCCGTTGTAGGGATCGAACAGGCGCTCGCGATAACCTACGGCGTTGACGATACGCCAGCGGTCAGGAACGGCAGCGAAGTCCGGCAACTCGCTCCAGGTCGCTGGCCATACACCGGATGCATCGCAATCCGGCGCCTCACGCGGCGGGTCGCCGGGGCGGCGTCGCAGGCGCTCGGCGTATTCGATGCAATCCGGGCGCAGACCCTCCGTTTCGGCATACGCAGGCAGGGGTGCCAACATCGCCAGCGCCACGGCGGCCAGCACCGATTTATTTGCCGCTACAGACATTCTGCTCATCGCTGTTCAGGTAAGGAGTAACCGGGCAGTTCACGAAGCGCAGCCGCGTTCCCTGCGGCGTCAGCGTATCGGCCCGCATCGAAACCGGTGCATTGGAAAAACTGCCGCCCGCTTGCGCGGCTTCGTGCACGCCGAGGAACGCAATCATGTCGTCCTGGTCGACGCCATCGCCGGAAACGCCGATGCCACCGATCAATTGAGAACCGCGATATATCGGCACGCTGCCAGGGAAAATTTGTGTGCCATTAGCCAGTTGCGGGATAACGTTCATGGCAGCGAATGCATCGTCGAAGCCGTCAATCCCGGTGCAGTTCATCGGTACATCCGCGCCGAGCCCGGCGACAAAGGCAACGTGCTGCACCAGCGCGTTGTACACGAGGTCGAGCTGCAGCCCGGTCGAAAACGGACTCCATTCACCGGCCGGCTTGCTAAAAGGACCGTGTGGATTGCCGGCCACGCCGTCCGGGTAGAAGGGCCGCGAGAGATTGCCGCCGGCACGGTCGGAAAAGGCCACTGCACCGTCATTCAGCGCATTCGGCAAACCGAGAAACGACTGTGCCGCGCTGACGTATTGCGCCAGGCTTTCGTCACGCAGAACCTGCAGGCCACCGTCGAGATAGGTTGCCGCGGGCACGCCATTCAACGCGCCGCCCGCTGCGGATGAGGAAAAGAATGCAGCGGTGCGGGCTTTTTGCAATGACACATCGGTGCCGAACACCGGTGCATCACGCGTACGCACGATGCCGAGGATGACGCCGTTGGAGTCGACCACCGATATCGACACGCTGGCCTGTGAGCCCAGCGGTTGCCGAATTTGCGCCCGCGAACGATTCGCGACCGTCATTGCCTGGCGCAGAATTGCTGTGACTTCCGCTGCAGTGAGCGCCATTGCGCCGTCGGTCCCCGCGATCGGCCGGTAGCGTTCCGCATTGCCATTGTCGACCAAAACAAAGGCGTCGAGCCCGGGATAGTCCAGCGCGTCAGGCCGAATACCGGACGCGGGCTGGCCGAACGCCGTGCCTGCAATAATGCTTGCGTTGCTATAACCGTTCACGACTTGCAACGTGCCGGCAATATTGTTGATCGAGGCGAACGCCGGCGCATTGGCCGGGTCACTGGCAAGGTCAGTTGACTGGCCATCGGAAAAACGCAGCACACGTCCATCGACGCTGATAACGCTGGCACGGCGATCATCCGGTGCGGCCAGGCCGGTGCTGGCCGCCAGCGCAATCAGTTCGTCGTCATCGATATCAGTATCGGAAATATCGTCATCGAATGAATACAACGCATCGCTGATAATGCCGACGCCACCGACCGGTGTGCCGGATTTGTAAAGGGGCAGGCCGCCACTGTCGGCTGCGAGTCCCAGCGGCGCGCGGTGCGGGCCGGCGTCCGCCGCGCCGCCTGCAAACCGCGTCACCAGGTCCGAACAGGGCAGCTGACTGAATTGCACGCCGAACAGTGGGCCGGCTGGCTGCAGGTTGTCGTTGGGGTTGAAATGCTCCTGGACGATCTGGCTCGCCGTGCGGGTTGTAAATGCATTGCCCTCTGTCGACAGGTACGCCGCAGTTACTGCCTTGCTTATCGCTGCCATCGTATCGGGGATCAGGTTGATGCCTTCCAGTCCGCCATCGACAACAGGCCCGGGCGACGCGATCGTGACAGTGGTAGCCGCCGCGTTCATGCGAAACACAGCCAGGACGTTACCGACACGATCGACAACAGCGATGGTGGCGTTGGTATTTCGAGCCTGGGCCTCGGCGACAGCACGCGCGATAACGCCTTCAACGTCGGCAACGCTTAGTGATGTCGCAGTATCAGCGCAGGATCCATCGCAGCCGCTGGCCGGTGTATTGGGATCGATACCCGGCGACGGCGCTCGCGATCCGCCGCTGCACGCCGTGGCCAGCAGCATCGTTACGCTCAGCAACAGCGCCGTCCGGATCACGGATACGGTTCCCTCGCCTCAGCATGAAAGCTGTGACACATCACACAGGTACTCGGTACCTGGGTGCTGGCATTGCGCCTTGCGTCACCGCTGCCGTGGCAGCTGCGACAGGAATCAATGTCAGGAATCAGGACATCCGTCGCAGCGTCAGATTGCGATGCATTGTGACACCCGTCGCAACTGGACACTTCGGTCGCGTGTGCCGCGTGCGAGAAATTCGCATGCGGAAAGAAAACCTGCGTCAGTCGCACCGGTTGCACATGCCAGGGCACCTCGCCATCGGTTTGCGTGACGGTGTGGCAGGTTACGCAGGCGCGTCGCTCAAACAGATCTTCGGCAATCTCCAGTGCCTTCGTCCGTGCTTCCGCTGCGGCGCGATCCCGGTCGGCACGCGTCAATGCCTGTCCTGGACGGCGCAGTCGCTGGCCGACTTCGTCCGGGTCGGCGCCGAGCAGTCGTGCGCTGTAATACTCGACTAATGTTTGCACGACAGCATTTGCGTCACCGTGCGGCACAGTGCGGCTCGGGTCGTCAGCATCGAAGGCCAGCGTGTGGCAGCCACTGCAGTGTTGGTCCATTGCAATGGGCTGCATGCGTGCACCGCCTGGATCCGGGGTATGGCATTCGGCACAGGCAAGCACCCGGTTGCCGTCCGGGGTAACGATGCCGTCCGGGTCCAGGTGCACGCGGTGGTCAAACTTCAGATTCGACAGGTCTTCGAGGCCGGGTGCGGCAAGCTCGAAGCGCTCGATGTGCCAGTCGACCGGGTCGTTGCCGGTCGGGCGTTGCAATGCGACCTGAAAGCCCGGGTGGTCGTCGAGAAAGTCAGCAGCATTCGGTAACGCAGCGCTGGCGGGCACGTCGGCATGGCAGTCCGCACACAGCCCCTGGTGCTGGTTGATAAGTTGTGCCGGTTCGTTGTGCTCAAGGTGACAACTTGCGCAGCGTGTTTCGCCGAGCACAGCGGATTGCGGTGGCGCGGTGTGGCGATTGACCGTGTGGCAATCAATGCAGGCGGCATCGGGTACGCGTTCAAACGCGGTGACATGACAGGACTTGCAGTCCCCGGAAGTGCCCTGGTGCACGCTGTGCAATGGCCCGGCTTGCAGGAATGTCTCGCCGATGAGTTTCGGTATCGCAAAACCGAAAACGATAACAATCGCCGCCAGCGCCCAGGAAAGTTTGCGTTTGCCGAAGCCCCCGAGCCCCGTTGTGGGCGTACTCCAGGACGACATCAGTTGTTCTTCGGCGGCTTCTTCGCTGAGTTCGAAACTGATCGCGAACTCGTAGCCTGTCGGTGGCTCGATAACGCGAATGATATTGGCGCCGACTTCAATGACATCGCCAACTGTCAGGTTTGCGTCACGCTGCGATTTGCCATTGACCGTGACGCCGGCGATCGCGCTGCTGGTGATCCGTGCACCGTTGTCGCCCGGTTCGATCACCGCGTGTTCGAGTCGTGCGCGGCGATCCTTCAGGTGCAATACCTGGTCAGTCGAACGACCGATCGTGATGCGCGAGGTTTCAATACGCCGATCGTGGTGTTCGCTGCCACCTGCTGCATTCCGGCTTATGAATCGAATCAGGTACGCCACGCGGTCACCAGTACAGGAAAACGGAAACGATATGAGCGAGCAATGCCATCAGCAATGCGGCAGTCAGTGGTACATGAGCGTACAGCCAGATCTCAAGGCCGGCTTGCAGACGCAAGTCTTCACCGACCTGGCGCAGCAGTTTGCGTTTATTGCGCAGCAATGCTGACAACTCGGCAATTGTCGCCGCGGTATCGGCGTCCGCGCGTGATTGTTGCTCTGCGAGCCAGTCCATGGCCGCTTCCTGGCCCTTGTTGTCGACGGCCGTGGCGCTGCCCGGCAACTGAATGCGAGAGCGGTCTGCATTTTGCAAGCGCTGCCACAGCGTGCTGCCGAGTTCAGTGCGCTGAATGCCGCTGGTGACGAACGCCTGGTATTCCGGTGTCAGCCGCGCCGCAACGCGCCGGCTGCGGCGATCGATGTCATCGAGTTCATCGAGCAGGTCCGAACGGCTCGCGCCGCCGCGGTTTTCGCTCAGCCGATGCGGGTATTGCCTATAGATGTAGACGCCGTACAGACCGCTGACAATGACCAGTACCATGATGACGAAGGCGAGCGTATGAATGTTCCAGCCGAACTGAAAGCCGGTATGCAGCAGCACGATGACGAGCAGTGCCAGGCCAAAATACACGTGTGCAGACAGCCAGCCCTGTACGCTGCCGCTGGTCGACGAATAACGGCGCTTGCGTACGCCATACCAGGTCAGCCACGCGATCATCAATGCACCGAGCGTGCCCAGTGTATAACCGAGCACGGTGCCGCCATTGGCCGGTTCTTGCGGATCATCAAACCAGTACGCAAGCAGGCACACGATAACCAGCAGCAGCGCAGCCCAGAGATAACGGCGTTGTTTGAATGCCAGTATCGATGCCTGCATATCAATTCGCCCGCTTGGTCAGGTTGACGAATTCAGACGGGCTCATACGGATGGCGGCCCCGGTCGGACACGCCCGTACACAGGCCGGGCCGCCGCGAAGATCCTTGCACATGTCGCATTTGACGGCTTTTTTGATGGCGTTATCCGGGTCGGCAACTGCACGTTGCCCCGGTGCCGCGCCCGCGCCGGTCAGCAACCAGCTCAGGAGATTCGGTGCCGCCTCGCGCGGTCCCGCCATCTGGATGACGCCGTACGGGCAGTTTTGCTCGCAATTGCCGCAGCCGATACAGCTGTCTTCGATGTAGACCTCGCCATTGGGTGCACGACGAATCGCATCCGGCGGGCAGTCTTTCATGCAATGCGGGTCTTCGCAGTGACGGCAGGATGTCGGTACATGTACCTGCGCATAGGACGGCCCGGCAGCCCGGTCCAGGCGCGACGTGCCATCGTGCGTTTCGGCACAAGCTGTTTCGCAATTGTCGCAGCCAACGCACAGGGCTTCGTCGATCAGCAAGACATCGGTTGCCTCGCCAAGCCCTTGCTGCATCAGAAAGGAAATCAGGTCCCCCGCATCGGGTGCCGCTTCCATGCGCAGGTTTTCACTGATGCGCTCCTTGACCGTTGCCTGGATGCGTTCACGCAGACCGGCATTGCGCTGCAACATCGCCTGAAAAACATCGGCGCGCAGAAAGATGGATTCTGTCGCGACGGTTGCGGTTACGGTTGCCGAACGCCGCGTTTCGCCGACGAGGCCCATTTCTCCTACGTAGTTGCCGGCAGCAACATAGGTCGTGACGATATCGCGGCCGCCAATGTTGCGTGACACCGACACGGAGCCATTGCGAATCAGGTGCAGGCCATCGGCTTCGTCACCCTCGCGGAACAGAATTTCGTCGGCCCGGAACGATAGCAATTGAGCGGTTGCTGCTACGGCTTCCAGTTCGCCCTGCGGTGCATCGGGAACCAGCCCGGCGCGCAGCGTGCGTACGATGAAATGCCGGTCAATGACGCTGCGTACGTGTTCGTAGCTGTTCATCAGCTTGATAATTTCGCGCCGTGGCGTTTCCAGCAGCACACAGTTCGACCCGGCGCGAACCGTCGCGGAACGGCGCCGCCCCGACAGCAGACTCATCTCGCCGAAAAATTGTCCCTGGCCGAGCGCAATGACATTGCCGTCTTCCATTTCGACGTCGACGTCGCCGTCGACAATCGAAATGAATGTGTTGGTGTAGTCATTCTTGTGAAAAATAACATCGCCGTGTGCCGGTGTGAGCAAGTCGCTTGCCAGCAACAATTCGCGCAGGACCAGGCCGTTTACGTTCTCAAGCAGCGAAATTCGCTCACGAATCAGTGCAATCGTTTCGTCAACACCCTTGCCGTAGGGCAGGTGCCGGAACTTGTCTTCGAGGATGCCGTGATCGGCCGGGAGTATGTCATTGCCCTTGATAAACTCGACGACCTCGTAGCCCTGGTTCATGGCCTGTTTGATCAGCGGGTAACCACCCAGGGCACCAATGACATACAGGCCGGGAACATTGGACTCATACTGGCCGGTCAGTTCCGGCAGCGTGGTCAGGTCTTCGCCGGGAAACTCAATGCCGGTCGACTCGACGAAACGCCGCGGCGGAATGGCGCCGATTCGGGCGATAATACGATTGCACGGCACCCGGGTTTCGCCGGTTTCGGTATTCAGATTGATGGCGGCGCCGGGTTCAATCGACGCGACGCTGGTGTTGTAGAAGCAGCTGATCGAGCCGTCTTCGATGGCGCGCGTTATGAGCGTGAGATTACCGTCTTTGGCGCGCGCAAATTCATCGCGCCGGTTGATGATGATGACCTGGTTGTTGCGAGCAAGCGCGACTGCGTTTTCGATTGCCGCGTCACCTGCACCGACGACAGCGATGGTTTCGCCCTTGTATTCGCCGGGGTCGTCCAGCGTGTACTGCACACTCGTTTCGTCTTCGCCGGCGACGCCGATCTTCCGCGGGTTGCCCTGCAGCCCGATCGACAACACGACATTCTCGGCATGCAGCGTCTCGCCGCTGGCGGTCTGTACTACGAGTTCGGGTCGCGCGCCGCTGATCGCGACCACTTCTGTCTTGTAGCGAATATTGACGCCGAGTTCGTCGAGACCGTTTTGCCATTTCTCAAGGATTGCTTCGCGCGTGCCTGCCGCGAATCCCAAGTCACTTCTCAATGGCACCACGGCCGGCTCGGCCATGACGTGCTTGCCCTTTTGGTAGCGCTGGATGGTGTTCGCCGGGGCGGGGCTGCTTTCGAGTAACTGATAGCGCAAGCCCAGACTCTCGGCGTGGGCGGCGGCGCTCAATCCCGCCGGTCCGGCACCGACGATGATGAGCTCAAGCTTCACGGATTGCCGAAGGCCGCGGTGCCGGAGACGCTGGTGGTTCCCTGACCGTCCTGCAGGCTGTAAGTCAGCCCGACTCCGCCTGGAATAGCCGGGTCAGAGCTTGTACCGGGCTCGCTGAAAAAGCCGGAAAATTGTCCGCTGCCGGTTGTCTGTCCACCGATGACGACGGCGCTGTAGTTGCCAAAAAACAGGTGCGCTGGCAGTCCAGCCGCTGCACCGAGATCGCCATTGCCGCTCGCCATCCAGGTCAGGCCGGCGATATCGATGGTCAGCGTCGAGGCAACCGTAAGGCTGGTGAAATCAGCGTCGAATGTCGCGCTGCCAAGCACCCCGACATTGCCGAGGTTGTCCGTTGGCGACGTGTTACCGATTAGCGAGTAACTTGCGACCCCGGTTATTGGCATTGTGGGCGGCGCCTGGTCGGGACCGCTGATCCAGTGCAGGCTCTGGTTGCCGAGTTCGACGCTGACGTTACTGGTGTTGCCGGCGTCGTCCGTCACCAGTGCAGCTGCCGTTCCGCCTGACCATCGTCCCCAGCGCAATACCGTGAGTGAGTCAAAACCGGTGTCTACATTGCTCGCGGTACCGATACTGATCGGCGACGGCGTAAATCCGCCGGGGAACGGGGCTGTAAATCCGAGCACGTTATTCTGTGGGTCGAGCTGCAGTGAGTCCGGCTCATTAAACAGCGCGGCGCTGTGTACAGCAGCGAAACCCAGGGGGCCGGAGGCGAAACTGATCAGTCGGCCGACGCGCTGTTGCTGCACATCGCCAGGTGTAATGTCGATCTGTGTGCCGTCGGCGTCGATGCCGATGACCGGTTGCTGCGGGGCCTCACTCGAATCGCCATCCCCCGGTTCAGTGCTTGGTGTCCCGGGTTTGCCGGCGTCGGGACTGCGCCGCGTGCCGAGTTTGCTGTCGAAACCGGACAGATTGGCGTTGTCATTTTCATCAAGGCGCATTTCGTCATCGATCAGCATTGGCGGCGGCACATCGATCAAGCGTGGTTGTTGTGTTGCTAGCGGGATAAACGCGTACTCGCCAGCGGTGATGACAATCTCGTCGCCGCGCGTACGAAAAACGACCGTACCCTCGGTAACGGCAATATAGACGCCGTCCTCAATTGGCGCACCGGCAGCGACATTGGGTGCCTCGCCACAATCACCGCTGCAAAGCAGCACCGCAAAATTGGTGCCACGAATGCCCAGTACGCCAACCGGTGTGCGAACCTCGTAAGCGGCATTGTCTTCCTTGCCAACCGCACCGGTAATGGTTCGAAAGCCGCCCTTGACCAGCGACATGACGCTCTTGTCCGCGGTCTCGCTAACCACTGTCGGCGCTGCTTCCTGGTAGGTGTACTCATCGATTCGCAATACACTGTTCGGGCGAATCGCAATCTTGGCTGCATCGATCATCAATAATTGTGCGCGTGATGCATCGCCGGTGACGATCGTATCGTTGTCCAGCACAACGTCGCCTTTACCGAGAGCAATGGCCGGCTCGCGCTCCGCCGTAACAGAGCCGCTGGCAAAAAGCACCGTTCCGGCGTCAGCTGCCGCGGCGATTCCCGGCAAACCTGCGCCAAGCAGGACAATAAGTGTTCGGGCAAGAAAGGATTCGACATTAATCATTGCGGCGTCCACCGGATAATGAGACCAACTTCTACACGGTCGTAATCGTAAAGCGCGACATTCGAGTCATTGTCCGTATGCCGAATTCGCGGCGTAAGTGACAGACCGTCTGTCCAGACGTTGCGGAATTCGATTTGCAGCAGCGTGGAGATCTGTGTGTCTTCGCGCGCTGCACCAAAGAACATTCCGTCATAATCACTGGTCAGGCTGCCGCTGGAAGCAAAAAACAGGCGGTCGTCGCCCAAAGGCGCGTACAGCGTCATGCGGCCACCGAGTTTCGAGTTGCCGTACGGGGAGCTTGAGCGGCGTTCCGAGTCACTGCCACCGACCAACTCAAACGAGAATCCGCCGCTGGTCGGAAAATTAAAGCCCAGTCGCGCGGTAAGCAGGGTGCGATTGACATCCATTACATCGATTGCATCGTCAAAACGCAGCGCACCGCCGCGGATACCGAGACTCAAATCCCAGCGTTCTGACAGGCGTTTGCCGAACACCGCATCCAGACCGGCGTAATCCTGGTTAGGGTCACCGTCGCGAGTTGCCCAATAGGCGTCGAGTCCGGCGCGACCGAAGAATGCGCCGCGTTGCCAGTTCATGCCGCCGTTGCCGCTGATGACCGTCGCATCGACAAAATCGGCGTCCGGGTTATGGCGAATGCTGGCGCGCCCGCCGCTATACCAGCCGAATCGTGTGCTGACCGGTTTCGACCAGGCAAAACCAGCGCCAATTTCGGCATACGACGAATCGGTTTCGACGTTACCCGGGCTGAGGGTAAAGCCGAGAAACTGCTGGTTGTCAGTCGAGCCGTTGGCGTTACTGTCGTAGCCGACAGTCATATCGTAGTGTGCACGAAATGTGCCTCTGGGCGCGGTCGGCGACGAATCAATAGCGCTGATGTAGTCTTCGATAACCCCTCGCACCGAATTGGGTGGTTGTTCATCGAGCAAGCGCACGAACAGTGGCCGGGACTGCGACAGGTTGCCGGACTCGAAGTAGGCGCGGGCGAGCTCCATTCTTGCGCCGGAGAATTCGGGCGCAACCGCGAGGGCGCGCCGCAGGCTGAAAATCGCGGCGTCCGTATGCCCGGTATCCAGTGCGGCGATGCCAAGCAGGTAGTCAAAGAACGGATTCCCGGCGAGTGTCGATTCTTTTTCCCGCAGCAACGTATAAGCGGTCGCGCTATCGCCGGCCGTCAACAGATCTTCGGCGCGGGCCAGAAAGCGTTGCTCGCTTTCGTTTGCAGCCACTTGCAAAGTGTTCTGCGCCTGGACTGACGGTATCGTGAAGACAAGAGACAAGATCAGCCCCAATGAAGCGGCCACCTTGAATTTAGCTGAAGGCATCATTGTTTTTGGTGTTTTCCCCTGAGCCAGATTTGAGCGTGTCTAGCGATGCTACTTGCTTAAATGGTCAAAGACGCCGTCCCAATCTGCACCCGGTGGCTCATGTCTGAATCGCTTGATCCGATCAAGATAGACATTATATAGGAGCGCGTCCTGCTGTTCTGCCAAATTTTCGAACAGCTGGCCTGCCTGCTGCCATTCCTGGCGGCGATACAGTGACAGCGCTTTTTCATAATCTGCCAGTGATCGCAGTGTGCTTTCGTCAAGTTCCGACGCGATGCCGAGCGGCTCGAAAATGGCAACCGGTTTCTGCTTGCCCTTGACGCGCACCAGGTCGAGCTCGCGAAAATGAAAGTCAGGCACGTCACGTGCCGTGTTTTCGCACACCAGTATGTCGACCCCGTACTGTTTGGTCAGGCCCTCAAGTCGACTGCCGAGATTGACGGTATCGCCCATCACCGTGTAGGCAATGCGAAACTCGGAGCCCATATTGCCGACGTTCATATCACCGGTCGCGATGCCGACGCCTACCCGAACCGCGGGCCAGCCTTTGGCCGCAAACGGCGCATCAAGCAACCTGACAGCGTCGATCATGCCGAACGCCGCCAGCAGCGAATTCCGGGCATGCTGTTCATCGGCGAGTGGTGCGCCCCAGAACGCCATGACGCAATCACCCATGTACTTGTCGATCGTACCGCGATGCTGCTGGATGACGCGCGTGAACGGTGTCAGGAATTCATTCATCATTTGCGTCAGCTCGCGGGCTTCGAGCCCTTCGGAAATCGTCGTGAAGCCGCGTACATCGGAGAACATCACTGACATGCGCCGCGTCTCACCTTGCAGCGATACTTCCGCGCCACTGGCATCGAGTTCCTCGACGACGCGCGGCGGAATATACTGGCCAAACACCTGACTTAAGTGACGCTTGTTTTTTTGTTCGACAAAGAAACCGTAAGTAATGTGCAGTAATCCGCAGGCCAGTGTGTAGCCAAACACGGACGCAAGCGGAATGACCAGGCTGTGCGAATTCCAGAGCCAGAGATTACCGGCCATTGCCGTCGCAAGGATGCCAGCGACCAACAGCAGTGCCGCTTGCGGCGATAATCGCGGCAGCAGCAGTGCCAGCATTGCGCCGATCAACAGCAACACACTGATTTCCAGCCCGTCGGACCAGGCCGGTTGCTGCCGTATCGTGCCGTCAAGCAAACCCGCGACCAGGTTTGCGTGCACCTCAACACCGATATAACGCTGCCCGACCGGCGTCGAGCGAAGATCGAGTAAACCCGCGGCGCTGGCGCCGACCAGCGCGATTTTTCCCTGCAACAACTCAAGCGGTACCGTCTGGTTGACGATGTCGCGCGCCGGGATGAAGCGAAAACTTTCCTGCGGGCCGCGAAACGGAATGAAAACGGCGGCGCGCGCATCCACCGGTATGCGCGCATCGCCGATACGAAATGCTTCCAGATCGATGCCGCGACGTGAATCGCTGGCAAACTCAAAGCCGAGCGGCGGCGCACCGCCGGCCGCATGCACGACGGCCAGCGCCAGTGTCGGGTAGAGGTCGCCGCGATACTGTTGCACCAGCGGCGTGCGTCGGAATACGCCGTCCGAGTCGATCAGCGGCGAATCGAAAAAGCCGCCCCCGGCAGCGTTCTCCTGTAACGCAGCAAGCGTTCCGGTAAAGCCTTCGGCGCGGACGAACGGCACGGAGAATCCCGCGACGTCCTGCGCCGGAATGATTGGCGGTGGCAAGGTGCCGGTAAATTCCGGTTCATTCGCGGCCAGCGAATCCTTGAAAACGAATCCGGTGATGACGTCGCGGGCAATAAAGGCCTCGGCGAACGCGTCGTTGCCGCCGCTACGCCCGGCCTCGGCAAACAGGACGTCGAATCCCAGCGCGCGGATCTGGTAGGTATCGAACAGCACGTCGACGATGCTGGCCAGCGTCTGCCGCTCCCACGGCCATTGCCCCAGCTGCACCTGGCTCGCCTCATCGATATCGATGATGACAATCCGCTCATCGACGCCGCCGGGCAGGGTTGCCCGGACACGCGCATCGTAGAGGTAGTTTTCGACCCGTTCGATGATCTCGAAACCCGGCCGGTCGGTAATGTGAAGCACGAAAACGATCGCGACAATGACGCTGATAGCGATGCGAATCAGCAGGCGTACCGTGCGGGTGGACAGGCTCATGCCGTGAATCTACACGAAAATACCGCGGAGGCCTTTGTTGCCGCCCTGTGTGGCGGTTTTAGCGGGTGTTTTCGTCGACTCAGCCAGCGACACGCCTGGCCGGCCTCGGAAGTGCACGAAACGTGCGCCGTATTTTCGTGTTTAGGCAAAAAAGCAACACCTTAAGCCTATGTTTATAAAAGAAAAGTTACTTATAAGAAAGAGTTTGTGTCAATTTGCGCACATTCAGTTGAGCTTTTGACCGTAGTGAGATAGCATCACCGGCATCCTGATCCGCGGCTTTTTTGCTACGTGGCGTAAATGCGTTGCAAGGAACCGAGGGTCAGTTTTCTGGACCTTCCAGATTCCAATTATTATTAGGGGATAGACATGCTTAAACGTAAGCCAGTGGCTTTAGCGGTGGCAACCGCGCTGGGTGCATCGTCCTTCGGGGCACCTGGTAGTGTGGCATTTGCACAAGATATGGACGAGGATGCCAGCGCGCCAATTGAAGAAATCGTAACAACGGGTTCCCGTATCGTGACTGAAGATGGCTTTGGCCGCACCAGTCCGGTAACCGTGATGGGAGCAGAAGATATCGGTCAGCTCGGACTTACCCGAGTTGAGGATCTGCTGAACAGCCTGCCTTCTGTCGAGACGGCACAGCACTCTTTCGATGCCAACGGCATCACCGGTACGGCAACTATCGACCTGCGTGGTCTGGGTGCCAACCGCACACTGGTGCTGATGAATGGTCGTCGCATGCAGCCGGGTGGTGTTTCTACCAACTCTGTTGACGTGAACCAGATTCCTTCGGCAATGATCGATCGCATCGAAGTACTGACCGGTGGCGCATCGGCTACCTACGGTGCTGACGCGGTATCCGGCGTTGTTAACTTCATCATGCGCCGCATGGACGGTGTCGAACTCAGTGTCGGTGTCAGTGGTTACCAGCATGACAATGACAACGACTACCTGACGCCGTTGATGGATTCCCGAAACTTCTCGTATCCGACAGGCAGCTCCGGCTTTGACGGCCAGACCTACAATGTCGATCTCGTCATCGGTAGTGACTTCGCCGACGGCCGTGGTAACGCAACTGCGTACCTGACCTGGCGCGATAACGAAGAGTTGCTGCAGGCTTCACGTGACTATTCAAGCTGTGCCCTGAGCAACAGTTCGACGTCTTGTGGTGGTTCGGCGAACGCGATTGTTCCCAACTTCTTCATTTCGCCTTCAGTAAACGGTGTATCTGACTACAGCCAGTCGCAGTTCCTGACACTGCAGCCGGATGGTTCGCTGGCACCGTATGACGGCAGCAACGTATACAACTACGCGCCGATCAACCACTTCATGCGTCCTGACGAGCGTTGGTCTTTCGGTACCTTCCTTGACTACGAGATGAACGAAAATGCGATCGTTTATGCAGAAGCCACTTTTGCAACTGACCGCACCGAAGGTCAGATCGCAGAATCAGGAACCTTCTTCGCGGAAGAGTACTTCCTGCCGGCAGGCAACTCTGTATGGCCGCAAGCATTCCAGGATTCACTCGATACCTTGTTCCCGGGTGCTAATGAATACGGCATCTACATCGGTAAGCGAAATGTCGAAGGCGGCCCGCGTGCCAGTAACTTCGAGCATGACGGCTACCGTGTCGTCGCGGGTATCAAGGGCGCGATCAATGACAACTGGGACTACGATGCATCGTTCCTGTACGGTTCAACCGCATCCAGCCTTGCGTACGTCAATGACTTCTTCGCGCCGCAGATTCGCGTAGCTGTCGACGGTGATCTTTGTGCAGCAACCGCGGGTTGTATCCCGTACGAAGTCTTTACCTACGAAGGCGTGACGCCGGCAATGGCAGCACCGCTGCTGGGTACCGCTGTTGCGACCGGCAAGACCTCTACCGAAGTCATTAACGCCTACGTAACTGGCGATACCGGCTGGAGTTTCCCGGGTGCCGATGATTCGATTCTGGTGGTTGCCGGTTTTGAACACCGCGACGAGAACTACCAGCGCGTTTCGGACTCTGTCTTCTCGCAAGGCTCACTGCTGGGCCAGGGTGGACCGACGCCGGGCGTTGACGGTGGCTACACTGTAGCGGAGGTGTTCACAGAGGCGAATATCCCGCTGGTGTCCGGCAAGCCAGGCTTTGAAAACCTGACGATGGACATTGCGTATCGTTATTCGGACTACAACACCAGTGGCGGTGCCAGCACCTACCGTGTCGGCTTCGACTGGCAAGCGGTCGAGATGATTCGCTTCCGCGCCGGATTCAACGCTGCGGTACGTGCACCAAACGTCTCTGAGCTGTTCTCAACACAGGCACTCGGACTGTGGTCCGGTAGTGATCCATGTGCCGGCGCAACACCGTCTTACACTGTTGCGCAATGCGCCAACCTCGGTGTATCGGCAGCTCAGTACGGAACGATCCTTGCGAGTCCTGCTGGACAGTACAACGGCATATTCGGTGGTGAACCGACGCTGGAACCGGAGGAAGCCGACACGACAACCATCGGTTTCGTCATCGATCCGATGGACAATCTGACAGTCTCGGTCGACTACTGGAACATCGAGATCAGCGATACCATTAACAATATCGGCGCGTCGACAATTCTCACCCAATGCGGCTTGAACGGAAACCTGTGTAACCTGGTGAACCGCAACGCCAACGGAAGCCTGTGGCAAGGAACGCAAGGGTATGTTGTCGATTTGACGCGAAATCTTGGCGAAAATGTCTGGGAAGGTGTTGACGTTGCTGCCAGCTGGGCGATCGAAGGTTGGGGTGGCACGTGGACGACCGACTTGATCGGTACCTACATGCTGACCAAGGAAACCACGCCTATTCCTGCTGACCCAACTTCAGCATACGACTGTGTTGGCATCATCAGTACACGCTGCTACCCGTCTCCGGAATGGCGTCACACGCTGTCGGTTAACTACGACTCCGGCGAGACATGGAGCGTTGAAGGTCGCTGGCGTTACTTCCAGGGTGTTGACTACTTCGAAGGCAACTCTCTGGGTACGTCTGACACGATCGCACAGGGCGAAATGTCCAAGTCACAAAGCTACTTCGACTTGAACGGTGTGTTCCAGTTCATGGACAACCACGACATTACGTTCGGCATCAATAACGTTCTGGACGAAGAGCCGCCGATGGTTGGTGGTACTCTGACAACGAACGCCAACACGATTGCGGGCTTCTACGACACATTGGGTCGTTTCATCTACGCCAAGGCAACCGTACGTTTCTAAGCATTACTTAGACGTAACGTTGGAATCGAAAGCGGGCCTCTGGCCCGCTTTCTTTTTGCGCGTAAAAAAATGTTTCCTGCCCGGGCGAGGTTTGGCAAGATCACTGCGGTAATGACTCCCGACCCGATTCTTCAACAGGCACTCAGTGCGATCCGGCAGCAGCATTTTGCCGACGCCATTGTGCTGCTCGAAGGCTTGCTTAATCGGCAACCGGGCAATATTGATGCCCGTTGGCTGCTGGTCAAAACTCTAGAAAGCGCTGCGAATCCGCAGGGCGCGGAAGATCAGCTGCGGCAGTTGTTGCTGCATATGAAAAAGAATCTGCCGGCGATCGACCAGGTCGCGGCATATGTCCGGCAGCGTGGCTATCCACTCAAACATGTGCTGACCGCCTACAGCAAATACATCGAGACCAAGCCGGGCTCAGCGAACGCTGCTTTCAACTACGCTTTCAATCTCGCCCGCGATGGGCAGTTCGAGAAGTCAATCGAAGCCTACAAACGTGCATTGAAATGCGGTATCGACGCGCCGGAGGAGGTGCATCTTAATATCGCGAATATCTACATGGATCACCTGCACGCCAGCGAGCAGGCACAGGCGCACCTGCAGCAGGCAATAAAGTTAAATCCCGCTTACGCAAGCGCCTATTACAACCTGGGCAATCTGTCGGAACAACTGGGCGACCGTCCGGGTGCAAGCGAGAATTTCGAAAAAGCCTTACAGCTGGATCCGGGCAACGACTCGGCTCTGGCTCGACTCGCCGATACAAAAGTGTTCTCAGACCAGGACGATCCGCTCTTGACGCAGCTTGCGTCGCGGGCACAAGACAGTCGTAGCAGTGACCTGCACATGGCGCTGGGGAAGGCTTATGAACAGGTAGGCCGGTTTGACCTCGCCTGGCAGCATTTCAATGTTGCCAATGCACAGGATAGAAAGTGCAATCCTGCTTACTCACGAGAAAAAACCGAATCGATGTTTGCAGAGCTGAAAAAACAGTACAGTGATGAGGCAATGTTGCAGCGGGATGACTCGGTCAACGCGCCGGTATTTATCGCAGGTATGTTTCGCAGTGGCTCAACCTTGCTTGAACAGGTCCTCGCATCTCATTCACGTTTTGTTGCCGGCGGTGAAAGCGAGTTTTTCCCGCGCCTGGTTGCGAAAGCATTTCCCGCGTATCCACAGGGTCTCGACAGTATTCCAGCCAGCAAGCTGCACACCTGGCGGAAATCGTACGAAGCGCACACGCGGAAGATTGTCGGGCCTGCGCAACGGCTAACCGACAAGCGCCCGGACAACTTTCTGTATGCGGGTCTCATCAAGGCGCTTGTCCCGTCCGCGAGATTTGTATTTACGGACCGCGACTGGCGCGATATCGCGACGTCAATTTACTCGGTGCGACTCGGTCACAGCCAACCCTACGCAACCCGCCTGGATGACATCCGGCACTACATCGAGTTGCAGGCGGACCTTGTGCAGTTTTGGGCCGAATTACTGGGCCCCGACCTGAGAATTATCCGCTATGAGGACCTGGTGCAGCAGCCTCAGGATACCGTCAGTGGCTTGCTGCAATGGCTCGGCGAATCCTGGGAGGATAGTTGCCTGTCCTTTCACGAATTAAAAAATAGTGTCAGGACAGCGAGTGTCTGGCAAGTGCGCGAGCCGCTGCACAGCAAGTCCATTGGACGCTGGCGCAACTATGAGCAGCCATTCGTTGATGCATTTGGAGAATCAATTAAAACTTGAGTTGTTGCGGCAGGACGGCTCACCAAGCTATTAATCGACATCGCCGGTTGTGATGTCTTCGGGTGCTGCGCCCTCGCCGATCGGGATTACGCCGAGGTTTTCGAGCGCAACGGCGTCTTCTTCATCCTCGTCTTTTTCCTTTTCCTTTTTCGGCCGCTTTACTTCGATCGACGCGACCATGCGGCCGCCGTCAATGCGCCTCGGTCCCTGGTAGGAGTCCAGCAGGGCAGCATGATTGTCCGCGAAACTGCCACTGATTTCGTGTCGCGTGCCACCCATGTCAGTGACAGTCCAGTCATTGATATTCGGTTCGATCCTGTCGACTATCTGCAGCCTGGTGCGCTGCGCCCCGTCACGCAGGTATTCGAGCAAGTGTTGCGACAATTGATTATCAAACTGCGGAAAAAATGCCTTGTTTCTATCGTAGAAACTCGAAACCCGCATGAAATCATCGTCGCTGCGGCTGAAGGTGCCGCGATTTGAGTTGATGAATTCATACGCATTGTCTTCCAGCGCGTAATACACGTCGTCGCCCGTGTATGCCGATTTGCGAATGTTTGGACCACCGACGATGCCCTGGTAGAGGCCGTACATAATACGCGGGTCGTTGTTGTAATTCTTTCGCAGGATGTTGTGCTGAATATCATTGAGACTGAGCGATATGCCGGAAACGTTTAACAGTTTCTTATCGAGGATTGACTTCTTGCCGTGCAGTAAGCGCTTCAGGTTGCGCTTCGGGTAGATCGCAACAATCTCGTTCAGGACAGTCACGTTGTAGAGGTTCAACCAATAAGCCAGTTGCTCATCGCGGGAAAACTGATCGAGGGGCATCTCATCCGGAATTTTCTGCAGGCTCGTCTGGATTTCACGAAGCAGGCTCTTTGCCTCTTCATTGTCCTTGAAGGCTTCGTACGCAACCCGGTTGGCCTCATAGGTGGTCAGCCGTTGAATTTTTGGGGTCATCCGGGTGCCGGTGCGTGCCTCGGGTATTTTGGCGATTTCTCTTTTCGACAGCCCGACGTCCGCAACAACGATGGTCAGCAGGTCGGTCAGGTCGTCGTAGTTAATAGCAAATTTGGAGTCGTTGTCGAAGCCCACGAACGGCTCAGGTACAACTGCGTCGACCGAATCTGCCAGTGTCTCTGCCGTCAACAGGACGCATGCAAACAGTGCTGCAAGTGACGCGATGTGCTTCTTCATTCTAGTCCCCCTGCGATACCACTTACCGAACTGGTTGCACATCCAGGTAAGCGAAACATTCACCGAGAAATTAGATGCAGTCCGGCACGCAGAGTTCAATGCGATTTCAAACAGCTGAATATTAAGGCAAATACCTTTTCAACCGTCGCAGAAAACACACGACTGCTTGAAATCATGTACTAATTACGATGATCAGTTTTCTATTCGTCCTCATCATCACCCGACGCGTCTTCCAGTTCTTCAATTGTCACTGAAGCATTGCGTTCGTTTTCTCGCATACGGTTTTCGTTAATAGTTTGCAGTTTAATGAGAAGCTCCGGATCGAAACGGCTTAACTTACGACCCTTCGCCGCTGTCGAGCTGGATCCTGCTCCAACCGTTGCGCCCAGAATCTTGCCGGGATTGTTCGGATCGGCAACGGTACTCTGCATCGAGTCCATTAGCGCGGCGCGGCTGTCAGCCAGGCTGCCGCCGATCTTTTGTTGTGTTCCTCCCAGGTCGGTAACGGTCCAGTCGTCAATATCCGCTTTTATTTTGCCGGCCGCCTGCAGTTCGTTGCGTTCGTAGCCCTCGAGGTAATTCATCAGGTGAGCTGACAGATCGGCCTCGAAATTTGGAAAGAATGCTGCATTGCGCTCGTAGAATCGAGAAACCCGAAACGTTCTCTCGTCGCGACTGAATGTGCCGCGGTTTGAATTAATGAAATCCCGCGCGTTGTTCTCCAGCGCATTCCAGACATTATTGCCGGTATACGCCGTCTTGCGAATATCGGGGCCGCCGACGATGCCCTGGTACAGACCGTAAATGACCAGCGGATTGCTGTCGTAATTCTCTTTCAGGATGGTGAAGTGAATATCGTTCAGGCTGAGTGGAACACCAGCAACGGTTAACAGTTTTTTATCCAGAATCGATTTCTTGCCGAGCAGAATCTTCTTGAGATTTCTCTTGGGGTAGACCGCGACAATTTCATTCAACAAGGTCACGTTGTACAGATTCAGCCAGTAGGCTAACTGCTCGTCGCGAGAGAAATATTCCAGCGGCGCCTGGGACGGCACTTCGGCAAGGCTCTTCTGAATATTGCGCAAATATTCCTTGCTCGCGTCGCTGTCGTCAAAAGTCTCGTAATAAAAACGATTGCCCTCATTCGCAGTCAGTCGTTTTACCTTTGCCCGCATTCGAGTGCCGGTCTTTGCCTGAGTCGGTTCGGCCACCTCGCGGGTCGAACGTCCTACGTCAACGACCACGGCTTTTAAAAGGGCAGTGAGATCGTCATAGCTGATCGCATAGTGAGCGGAATTATCAAAACCGCGGAAGGGTTCGGGAACGTCCGATTCCGCGGCGCTCGCCACATTGGCTGTCGCCAGCAGGCTGCCAAGGATAATTACCAGCCAGTTTGCATTGGTTCTTATAATGTTTCGCATTGGTTTGGTCCTGCCTTGTTATTTATCGTCGCTGCTTGCGTCGGTGGAATCCGGTGCCGCCTCGGCATCGTCCTCAAGTTCTTCGATCGTGACCGAAGCATTGCGCTCATTTTCCTGCATTCGTGCTTCATTGAGTACCTGCAGTTTTTCCAGCAATGCCTGGTCGAAGCGGCTGATCTTGCGGCCCTTTGCGGCCATGCTGGATGAGCCAGCACCGACCGCAGCGCCAAGCACGCCGCCGCCATCGGCTGGCGTGGTGCTTTTGACTGAGCCCATCAGCGCAGCCCGGCTGTCAGCCAGGCTGCCGCCAATTTCCTGCTGGCTGCCGCCGAGGTCCGTCACCGTCCAGTCGTCGATATTCGCTTTGATTCGGCCAGCCGCTTGCAGCTCGTTACGTTCCGAGCCCTCCAGGTAATTCAAGAGGTGCTGCGACAGGTCTGACTCGAAATTGGGGAAGTAAGCCTCGTTGCGCTCATACAGGCTGGATACCCGAAACGTGCGCTCGTCGCGGCTGTATGTGCCGCGGTTCGAGTTAACAAAATCGCGCGCATTGCTTTCGAGGTCGCGGTATACGGTGGCGCCGCGATAGGCTGTTTTACGAATGTCCGGCCCGCCGATAATGCCCTGGTAGAGCCCATACATGACAAGCGGGTTGTTATCGTAGTTTTCTTTCAGGATCGTGAATTGTATGTCGTTGAGGCTGAGCGGGATGCCGGCGACAGTCAGTATTTTCTTATCCAAAATGGATTTTTTGCCGACCAGGACTTTCTTCAGGTCCCGCTTGGGGTAGATCTCGACAATTTCGTTCAAAAGCGCGATGTTGTACAAGTTGAGCCAATAGGCCAGTTGCTCATCGCGCGAGAACAGCTCCAGCGGCGCTTCGGACGGAATCTGCTCCAGGCTTTGCAGGACACCGCGTAACATTTGCTTGCCCTGCTCATTGTCCTTGAATGTTTCGAAGTAGAAACGGTTGCCTTCGTTGGCGGTCTGCCGCTTTACCTTGGCGCGCATTCGGGTGCCGGTCTTGGGTTGCGTCGGTTGTGCGACTTCACGAGTAGAGCGGCCAACATCGACTACGACAGCCTTGAGCAGGGCGGTCATATCGTCGTAATTTATGGTGTGTTTGGCGTTGGCATCAAATCCGCGAAAGGGTTCCGGGACATCCGATTCAGCGGCGATTGCCGCCGCGGGCGCCAGCAGAAAAATACAGCACGCGGCTGCAACTGAGCAAAAGGACCTGATCATGAACTCCCCCTTCAATGATGAATAATTGCCACTGATAGTTTAACAAACAGCATCGGCGTACGGGCCCCAAAATACCCTCAAATCCCGTCCGCACACTTCGTGCATTTATTCCGAAAAACTATTAGAAATCAACCAATTGAATTATATGCGCCGCGCTTGATTCGGCATTGGTGTGCTGCTCGATCGGTTGCTTTCTGCTACTTTATGCTGCAATCTTCCGGCCCGTTCAAAACCGGCAAAAATGCAACTGTTATACAGATTGCTTGGACACAGCCTCAGGGAAAAGTTTCATGAAAAAAGCGCCTTTCCGATGCAAATTTTCCTCGCCAGCGGTGCGCTGGCTGATTGCAGCATCACTGGTTCTACTGGCGGTACAGCAACCGTCGTATGCTGGCGAATCCGGTGAAATCTCGAACGTGGGGGATTGCCGCAGTATTGCTGCAAAAATGGAGAGACTGCTCTGTTACGACACGGTCGTGGACGGTCAGGTCTACGGCCGCAAGCAACTGGAAAAAGTGCAGAAAGAAAATTTCGGCAAAAACGAAAAAGAGTCTGTACCGACCGTTGATCAAGTCAGTGTGACAATTGTGAACGTGCAGAAATCGTCCAGCGGGGCGCACTATTTTCATACCGCCGATGGCAACGTCTGGAAACAAAGCGGCAAAGGCAACTGGAACTTGCCGGTGCCATTTCAGGCGCGCGTCAAATCCGGTGCGCTGGGCTCTTATTTCCTGGTTGCGGAAAGCGGCAAGTCGACGCGCGTCAAACGGGTTCGCTAGAAATGCCGGCTAGCACTTTTCGATCGTGGTTACGGCACATTCCGCTGCTGGTGTTTTTGTTGCCAGGCATGGCCCTGGGGGCTGCAGGTGAGCTCAGCGACAATCAACGCATCACTAGCGAGATACTGGGTTACGACCTGCAATACCGGGTGTATCGTCCTGCCGGGAGCCGTGATGATGATCGCTTGCCGAGTCTCTATGTAACCGATGCTCACAAGTACCTGCAGCACGGTAATATGGTATCGGTACTGGACAAGACCATTGCCGACGGTTTGATCGAGCCGCTGGTGGTCGTGTTTGTGGATAGTCGCAACCCTGATCGCCTGGAGGTGGACCGTCGCAACAAGCAGTTCATGTGCAATACCGATTATGCGGCTTTTTTCGCCAATGAATTGATTCCGAGTGTGAGCACGGAACAGCCGGTCAGCGAATCGAGGGATGACAGGGCCATCCTTGGATTGTCATTTGGCGGACTGAACAGTGCATGCTTCGGACTCATGCTGCCAGATTTATTTTCGGGTATTGCAATGCAGTCGCCGGCAAGTGCAAAGCATGTCGATGTTGTCAGGGATCTTTACGAGGAACGCGAGGCGCTGCCACTAAAGATGTTTCTCAGTGTCGGTACGATGAATGACAATCAGGCCGCAGTGAAGCAATTTCGCCGGGTGTTAAAACGCAAGGGCTACGACCTGACCTACCGGACTGTCCGGGAAGGCCACAACTGGAAAAACTGGGGACCGTTGCTGGACGATGTACTGGTGACCTTTTTTGCGGCCGATTGATTTCGTCAGCTCAGGACCACATGCGTATCAGGTTGTGACGAATCAGGTCGAGGCGCATGCGGTTCTCAGGCTTCATCGTCAGGCCTTCCAGGGCCGATACTTCGCCCAGGCTGTAAATGATATGCCGTTGTCGCTCGTCGATGATCTGGCTTTCGACAAACGTGATCGCAACCAGGCGCTGGCCGCGCGTGACCTCGCTGACCTCGTGCAGCATTGTTGACGGATAGACGACAAGCCCCCCGGCCGGTAACTTGATCGGTACTTTACGACTTTCGAGGTGTAATACCAGCTCGCCGCCGTCATAGCTATCCGGGTCGTTCAGAAACACCGTCAGCGACAGGTCAGAACGCAAAATCATCTTCAACTTCTGCAGCGGCAACAGCGCGACATCCGAGTGCGCGCCGTAAGCCATGCCTTTTTCGTATTTGCACATCAACGGTGGCGCAATCTTGTTCGGCATCGCGAAGTCGCGAAATCCCTCGTGCCGCAACAATGCATTCATGAGCATCTTGCTGGACTCCTGGTAACCGGGTGCCGCGGCATCTATTTGCTCGTTCTTCTTGGTCTTGTTGTGGGGATTGCTCAGGCGGCCATCCAGAAAAGTAGACTCCGCACCGATCTGCTGCAGGCGCTGCACCTCTTCCGGAAGCAGGAAGTCCTCAATCTCAAGTATCATGTCAGCGTTATTTGATATTTTTTTGGGAAACGTACAATACCATGATTGCCCGAATACGGTTATCCGAACGACCCGAGACATGGCCAAAATGAATACTGCAAATCCGGCCGCCGAATGGTTGCCAACCCTGTCGCGGCGACCGGAAATATTCCCTCACCAACTGGACGTGCAAGCGAATAACGTATTGCTGGTCGAGTTGCCGGTTGCGGAGCTTGGTGCTGCCAGTTTCCTGGACCAGAGAGTGCTTACACCGACCACGAGAGGCACCTGGGTTGCCTGGACATCCGTGGCTCACGCGATGAATGGCGCGGAAACACAGAATCCTGTGCATTATATTTTCCATGTCGGGCATTGTGGCTCGACCCTGTTGTCCCGGCTATTGCAACTGCTCGACGGCGTACAAAGCCTGCGCGAGCCACTGCCGCTGCGAACGCTGGCGCAGGACTTCGCCGATGCCGCAGATGGCCGCTCGTTTCTGACCGATGCGGCACGACGCGAGCATCTGCAGGTACTGTCCAGGCTATGGGGGCGGGGTGAGCCTTACACAGTCGTCAAGGCGACCAGCATTTGTTCAGGTTTATTGCCGCATATTCATACCGTGCAGCCCGATTGCCGTTCCGTCTTCGTTTACAACCGGCCGGAGACACACATTGCAACGCTGCTCGCAGGCGAAAATGCCATTATCGATCTGCGTGGTTTTGCAAAACTTCGGCTGCAGCGGCTGCAGCAAATAACCAGCCTGAAATTGCAATTACACGAACTGAATCCTGCACAATTGGCGGCGCTTGGCTGGCTCAGTGAAACGACCAGTATTGTGAGCTCAAGCGATCAACACGCCGCACAAATCGAGTCACTGGAGTTCGACGAGTTTCTAAAGAACCCTGCCGACAGGCTGACGCAATTGCTGCGCTTTCTGGACATTCCGGCAGCGGCCGAAGCGGTCGAAACTGCCGTACGCAGTGATGTATTACAAACCTATTCGAAAGCACCGGAGCACGAATACAACGCACAGACCCGCGCAACGATCCTGGCGAATTCGCGCCAAAAATTTGCGCGAGACATTGCTGACACCCTGTCCTGGATGGATGAACTGGCCAGCGAATCGCCGTTGGTAGCGGCCAGCCTGGACAGATTTGGCTGAGTTTTTCGGTGCTGTGAAATGGCGGCAGGCCATGTATGAGGGGCCATGCGGAAACAGGCATTGGTGTATACTTTTTGCTCCCAATTTCAAGATCCCGACCAGGCGAATTTCACCTCATGTGAGGCGCCGGCAAGGTGGCCTATGACCCAAAAGACGTTTATTGAAACATACAAGGTCGACCATGAACTCTGCGACAAAATTATTGGCTTGTACGATATAAACAAGCATCTCGCCAAGCCGGGCCGGCTGGGCAATAACCCGAGAGTCGACAAGCGACAGAAAGACTCGATGGATATGAGTATCCCGGTGCGCCTGTACGGGAGTTTTGAACCCTTTTTTGAGCAGCTCGAAGCGCATGTCAGCACCTACCTGGACAAGTACTACTTTGATATGGGGGCGTCCGGTATGGGCCCGGTGGGGTTTTCAAAATTCTCCAACATCCAGAAATACCCGGCAGGCGGCGGTTACCCGGCGATACATTGCGAAAGAGACAGCCTCGAGTACGCCCATCGCGCACTCGTCTGGATGCTGTATCTGACCGATACGCCAAACGGTGGAACGGAGTTTCCGCACCAGGAAGTGATCACCGAGTGCGTGAAAGGCGACCTGATTATCTGGCCGACAGATATGACGCATATGCACAAAGGTGTTGTGTCGGAGACACACGAGAAGATGATTTTCACCGGATGGATCGACTATATACAGCCAGGAACGCAGCCAGCGGGCGCGCAACAGCCTTAAATGCCAGCAAACATACTCGACGCCTACAAACAGAATCAACGCCTCGAAGATTTTGTCGCGCGCCTGCCGGCGGACGCCGCGGCAGTCATCGACGAGCTTGAGAACGCAGACATAGACGGACCACTCCAGGGGCGCGCGCAACTGTTACTGGCGCAGTGCCATGAGCTTGTCGGCCAGTCGGCTGAAGCAAAACGGGTATTCGAGACGCTGCTGCAATCCGACCCCGGGAATGTTGTTGCGAATATCGATTTGGCGAAAATCTACAATCGCGAAGGCGCCGTGCAGCAGTCAATTGAGCTGTTGCAGCGAGTCGCTGGCAGTGCCCCGGAAGTTGCTGAGGTATGGCAGCGGCTGAGCGAGTCCCTGCAACAAGACGGCCAGGCCGAGAAGAGCCAGGAAGCAAACAAGCAGTTTCAGATGATCAAGTCGTTTAACGACAGGTTGCAGGCAGCGGAACAGGCGTTTGCAAAGGCGGATTTCATGGCGGCGGACAAGGCGTGCCGCCATCTGCTGCAACTCGTTCCCAGTGAAGTACGAACGTTGCGACTGTTGTGTCGAATCGCCCGGCAGTTCGATCATTTCGAGTTCAGTACTGCGACACTGGCGCGTTGTGTAGAGGCAAGACCGTCGGATGCCGCGTTGCGGCTGGAGTATGCGTATTCCTTGCTAGGCAGCCGGCAATTCGCAGATGCTCTTGAACAATGCAGGCGGGTGGCCGAACTGGCGCCGGAGAATATTGCGGTTTACAAGCTTGAGGCAGAAGTGCTGTACAACCTCGGCCGGTATGAGCAAGCAGTTGCTATTTACCAGCAGCTCGCCAAGCTTCCCGAAGCGCGTGTTTCGAGTCTTTTGTACATGGGGAAAATACAGAAGACGCTTGGCAAGCGCGAGAACGCAGAACGCTGCTACCAGCAGGTGATCGAACTCGAGCCCGCAACCGGACAGGCGTACTGGGAGCTGGCGGACCTGAAAACCTATCGTTTCTCATCGGCGGAAATTGATTCGATGCGGGCGCAGCTTGATGTGAACGATGGCGCACCGATTGACCAAGTGATGATCGGATTTGCGCTGGGCAAGGCACTTGAGGATGCGCAGCAGTTTGCGGAAAGTTTCAAACACTACCACGCGGCGAACAGCAACTATCTCAAGCTGCGACCCTATACGTACACCAATCACAATGATCGTTTCGAATCGCAGTTCACACGCGAATATTTTACCGCCAGTGGTGCGCAGGGGCATGCCAGCGATGCAGCTATTTTTGTCGTCGGGCTACCGCGGAGCGGGACAACCTTGCTCGAACAGATACTATCCAGTCATAGCCGGATCGATGCGACGCAGGAACTCGATGAAATGGTCTCGATTGCCCGGTCGCTGAATGAAGCGGGCAAGCCGGAACAGAATCAATACCCGTATTCTTTGCAGCACCTCGGCGCCGAACAAACACTGTCTCTGGCGCAGCGCTACCTTGACTACGCAAAGCCTCGCAGGCAGCAGGCGCCGTATTTCGTCGACAAAGCGCCGCAAAACTTCCAGCATATCGGCTTGATAAAGACGCTGTTTCCGAATGCGAAAATCATTGATATACAGCGCGATCCGATGGCCGGTGGCTGGAGCCTGTACCGGCAGTTTTTCGGCGATAGCAACCTGTTCTCCTACAGTCTGGAAACGATTGGCCAGTATTACAATGACTATCGTGAGCTGATGGATCATTGGCACGCGACATTGCCTGGCCAGATTTTGACCATTCGCTACGAAGACCTTGTCGGCGATTTTGCAACGACTGTCAGGACGATTCTTGACTACTGCCAGCTTGATTTTGAAGACGCCTGCCTGGATTTTCACAACAATCAGCGCGCGGTTGCAACGCCCAGTGCTGAGCAAGTGAGACAGCCGCTGTACAATGACGCTTTGCAACATTGGCAAAATTTTGCTGCGTTCCTCGAACCGCTAATGCGTGTTGTCGCTAGTCGTGAAACGCTTGAGCAGCAATGAGCCGCAGCGGAGCTTGAGAGCACCCGAATGAGCAACAGGCGACGAAAATCTGCGACCCGGGCTGGCAAGGGCGGCACCGCGCGCCGGCCGTTGAGCAGCGAGCAAAACGCGCGCCTGCAACAGGCGGTATTGGCTCATTCAGCAGGCCAGCTGGCAGTGGCTGAAAGTGCCTACCGAACTTTGATAGCAGAACATATCGGCAACGCCGAGGTGTATTGCCGGTTGGCGCATATTTGTGCTCAATCCGGCCGTCGCGGCGAGGCCGATGTTTTGTGGAGAAAGGCGCTGGCCATTGACCCGGCTTCAATCGACGCACAGATGAGTCTCGCTGGCAGTTTGCAGATGGCGGGCAAGCTGGAACGAGCGAAGAAGGCTTATCGACAGGTAATCAAACAACATAAAGACTTTCATATCGCGAAGTACCTGCTGGCGAATATCCTGAAATCGCAAGGCGATATCGACAAGGCAAAGGCGCTGTACCAGGAGATCATGGTGCAAAAGCCGGATTACACCCAGGCACACTTCACCTATGCCGGGGTGCACAGGTACACGCAACGCTCCGATCCGCACATTGACACAATGCTCGGTTTGTATCGACGTGAGAACCTCGAGCCGGAGGGCAGGATTCATCTCGCCTTTGCACTCGGCAAAGCCTTTGAAGACATAGCGGACTATGCGCAGGCCTTTGAATATTTGCAGGATGGCAACGAACGCCGCCACCGCGAGTTTCGCTACGACATCGAGAGCGACAGGCTGCTTTTTGACGGGATTATCGACACATTTTCCGGCGCTGCAATCGAGCAGTTCCGGGGCAGCGGAACGGAATCAAATCGGCCGATATTTATAGTTGGCATGCCGCGCTCCGGGACCTCGCTGGTCGAGAAGATCGTCGCAAGTCATTCCGCTGTGTTTGGCGCGGGCGAACTGGAATACATGTTCGCGCTCGGCTCGCAAAATGTGCTGAGCAAGATGAATGGTCCACGACGCGTTGCGCTGGGCGACTTCCCGCTCGGCATGTTTGCAGAGATTGGCGAGGCTTACCTCGACCGCGTTGCAGCATTGGACAGCAATGCCCGACATGTCACGGACAAAATGCCATTCAATATGATGATGATCGGGCTGATCAAGCTGGTGCTGCCGAACGCAAAGATCATTCACTGCGTCAGGGATGCCCGGGACACCTGTTTTTCGATATTCAAACAGAATTTCACGTCCGGTAGCTATCGATTTGCCTACGATCTGAAGAGCATCGCGCAATTTCACAATCAGTACATGAGGCTGATGCGGCACTGGCACGCTGCGTTGCCGGGCGAGATCTACGACGTGAGTTACGAACAGCTGGTGAGTGACCCGACTTCGGCGATACGCGAATTGCTGGCGGCCTGCGACCTCGACTTCCAGGATTCATGTCTGCAATTTCAAAAAACAAAAGCGGTCGTGACAACTGCCAGCGCGTCCCAGGTGCGGCGTCCCATGTACACCAGTTCGGTGGGTATGTGGAAAAACTACAAGCAGTTCCTGGAGCCCATGCTGGACGAGCTAAACGCAGCCTGATGGCCGCCTAAAGCGGCAGTGTCCCGCCAAGCTTCGGCATCAGCGCGGTGCCCGGATTGTTGCGGACCAGCCATTGCAGTCCGTCGTCAATGTCACCGCCGAAGTACTTCTCAAGCATTTGATACGCTTGCGCGCGCTTTTGCAGGCTAAACGATTTTTCCGGGTTCTTGGCATCGATTGATCGCGCGTCGCTCCGGGCAGCCGCATCGATCTGCTCTTCTGATGCGCCCAGATCAAGAAACCGGAACGATGCGCGGAGTGCTGGCGCCGGATCCGCCACAAGGTTTTCACCGTACAGCGATGCCATCGAATTGTGCGGGGCAAATTGCTGCAACAGAGCTTCTGCCTGCTCAATATGCAGGCGCCAGAGCGTCATGGCCACGCGCAGGTCAGTCATTTGCAATGCATGTGTCAATTGCAATCCGGCCAGGTGGGGAAAATCGCAGCGCAACAAATCAAACATGGAGCGTACGGTCTGTTTGCCACCCTCACCTTTCTTCAACGTCGACAAAATGAAGTTTCTTGCATCGCTGTACAACAGCAACGACCTGGCCGAACCGCTTATCTGCTGTAGCTCAGTGACGATGTTGTTGACACAGTTCATGGGCTTGATGATCAGTGTCTCATTGCTGTCAGCATGTTTTTGCAGCAGCAGCAGCGCGAGTTTTGGCAGGTGTCGAAAGTCCAGCTTGGTCGTGCGCGATCGCCACTGCAGACGTTTGGCGTTCGCCGCGTCCAGCAGTAGTTGCGGTTCGCGAAGGCTTACGCTAACACCCTCGACTTCGAGGGCCCGAGACAGAAATGTCGAGGCGCAGAAGGCGGTGTGGTAAATAAATCGCAGTGACTCTTTTCGTAGCGTGTTGTCAGCGTTGTCGAGCAAGCTGACGAACTCCGCCAGTGGCACGGCGATGGTTTGCCGTGTACCGCCGAGGCTGTCACGATTAAGACTCGCCGCCTCGCGGATAGCGCGACGGTCAATCGGCAGAAATTCGACGTTCTCGGTTTCGAAATTAAATTTGTAAGCCAGGAAGGCCGGGTCGTAGATCGGGTCGTTCGCCAAGATTTATCCGTCAATCGGCAAGTGGTGGCAAGTCTTGCCAGGCGTCGTCGCGCTCAGCGAGATCGTAAAGCATCTCGGCGTAGTGAATCAGTTTTTTGGCGTAAACCTGCTTGCCTGCCGCGGCGTCGACAACGGGTGCCCGAACCGGATCGAGATTCTGCAGTCGATCCGCATCCAGTTGCCACTTCAGTGAGAAATGGCGGGCGACGTCACGCGGTGTTGCGGCCAGTGAGCCCGCAATGTAGTCGGCGATCAACTTGTCGACGGATATTGTCCAGACGAAATCAGCTTCATTCTCCATGCTCCAGACTTTTGCGATCAATATCTCGTTCGGCACCATCCATGACGGGCTTGCCTGGAGTGCGACGCCCGTCACCGCCTTAAGCCGGATCATTTCCTTGACGACCTGATCCAGCAAGGATTTGTACCAGGCCTCAAGCTCTGCCTTTTCGGTGGACGCTTCAGAATCCGCCATCGATTTCTCCCTGACTCCGACTGTTAACGGACCCGTAAAGTAACACTTGCAAACTTAAGGTACTAGTGGCGCCAGTGACTACTGCATGGTTTGAACAAGCAGCTGGAATACCGGTCAAAACCAGCTGTGCAGAGGAGGGAGGTTGCCGTGAAACGAGTGAAATTAACCATTGCGACGATGGGCGTTGTACTGGCTGCGGTCACGTTTGCAGGTGACGATATCGAGACCGACCTGGCTCGCTGCGCCGCAGTGCCGGATGAACCGTCGCGGCTGCAGTGCTACGACGCTATGAGTCGTCGCTATGCGGTTGCTACCGAAAAAAGCGGCAACCTCGCGCCGCCGCCCGACGAGCTTGGTTCGGAACAGCTCCCCAGCTCTGGCGACAACGACGAAAAAGAAGCAGCGCAGCGGCTAACGGTGCGAGCCGTTCGATGTGAAAAGGGCCCGCGGGACAAATATTATTTCTATCTTGAGGGCGGGCAGGTCTGGAAGCAGGTCAGTGACAAGCGCCTGAACTATAAGGAGTGTGACTTTAATGTCACGATCAGCAAGGACTTTTTTGGCTATAAGATGCAGGTAGAAGGCGAAAAATCGAAGACACGTATCTCACGAATTCGCTAACCATCCGATGCCACGGCAGCAGGCGCCGCGATACCCGGCTTGGCTGCCATGATCTTGACGTCCGCGCCTTCGCGCAGGTTTTCGGCGCCGCGAATCGCGACCTGGTCACCTTCGGCCAGCGATCCGGTGACTGCGACCATCGTTCCCGATGAATCACCAATCTCGACCTTGATGCGCTCGGCCTTGTTCTCGCTATTGATGCGGAACACAAAAGAACCCTCGCTGCGCAAAATCAGCGCGTCACGCGGTACTGTCAATGTCGATTCACGCGCCTTGATCGGTACAGCAACACTGACGAGCTGACCCACCGTCCAGTCGCCGGCAGCGCTGGCAGGAAGGTCAATACGTGCTTCAAAAGTCTGCGATCGAACGTCACCGGTTGGCACCAGCGAGCGAATGCGTCCCACATAGTTCGCATCCGTCGCGAAGATTTCGATGCTATCGCCGACCGTCGTACGTGGCAGGTGTTTCAGTGGTACAAATGCCCGTACCTCCATATTGCGGATGTCCGTCATTTGCGCCAGCACTTCACCGCGAGCGACATCTTCGCCGGCGCGCCGCAAGCGGTTGATAACGACACCCGAAAACGGCGCGCGTATATTGGCGCGACGAACCTGATCGTCGATTTGTCGAATACGAACGCGCGTTATTTTCGCGTCGCTGATTGCCAGGTCGCGGTTTGCTTCGGTTTGTTCGAGCTCGAACTCAGAGACGAGATTCGAACCGCCGAGCTCGCGTTGCCGACGTAGCTGGTTTTCAAGTTGCCGTACATTGATTTCGGCACGTTCCAGCAATGCCTCCTGCTCAGCACGCTGCAGTAACAGCGGTCGATCGTCCACACGGGCGATTGACCGGCCTTTCTCAATGTAGGTGCCGGGCTCAGCGACGGCGACGAGTTGTCCTGCGACACCAGCGGTAACCTGCAGGTCGTTACGGCTGAAAACAGTCCCTGGCACCGCAACGGTTGGCGCCAGTTCGGTCCGCGATACGCTCGCGACCTGCACGACGCTGGCCGGACCCTGCTGTTGTGCAAAGGCCTGACCGCCAGCCAGGAACGTCAGAACGAGGAGCGGCGAAAAATTTTGGCAAGTTTTACTACGCATCGGCAATGGCTCCGGCTACTTTGTTTTCCGCCCGGCGTTTTCCCGATAACCCGGCGAGTGATAGCGGTGGCAGTCTGAGGATGCTGGGCATCAGGATCAGTGTGAACAATGCGCTCACGAACATGCCGCCGATAATGACTGTCGCAAGGCCGCGATAGATCTGCGACCCGACTCCCGGTACCAGCATCAGCGGCAACATGCCGAAGATACTGGTGAGCGTACTCATGTAGATCGGCCGGGCCCTGACGCGTACGGCATCGGCGACGGCCTGGTGACGATCAACGCCATTTTTCTCACCGGCGCGCGTTTGCATCACGAGCAGAATGGCGTTGTTTACGACCAACCCGAGCAGAATCAGGAAGCCGATTGTTGTCAGCAAGTCCATCGGCTGGCGACTGAACAGATTAAGTATGCGTAACGCAACTACGCCGCCTGCAATGGCCAGTGGCATGGAAAGCATGACGAGCAGAGCGTCCCGGACCGAGCGGAACATGGCCGCGAGGATCATCAACAACACAATCGCGGCGATCGCCAGGTTGGTGGTCATCGTGCCGAATGCCTGCTCGAGTCGATCTGCGGTGCCGCTATAGGCGACGCTGACGCCTTCCGGAAGAATTTTGCCGAGCTCCGGTCCGGCGACGTTGCGTAACGTATCCAGTGCTTCCTCGACCGTCATATCCTCAGGCGGGGTCACAGAAAGCGTCAGCGTACGCTGGCCGTTGACTCGCCGGAGCTGGGTCGGACCAACCGTGCGCCGGATTTCGGTAAGTTCTCCGATGGTCTGGATTCCCGCCAGCGGTGTTGCGATAGGTATGGCCGCGAGTTCTTCAGGAGAGTTCCAGGTCGGACCGCGAAGAATCATGTCCATCCGATCATTGCCGTCAAAATATTCGCCAACGAATGCGCCGCTCGTCATGGCACGTACAATGTTGGCGACGGTGCCGCGGTCGAGGCCCGCAGCCGTAATGCGGCGGTCATTTGGCACCAGCTGCAATTCGGGTTCGGCGATGGCAAGGCCCGGAATTGGCCGAACCTGCGCCCCCGGCATGGCCTCGTTAATGATGCCCATACCGGACACTGCGAGTTCGGAGAGTGCGTTGATGTCAGGTCCCTGCAAATCGACATTGATGCTACCGCCGCCATTGAAACCGAAATTCAGCAATGACGAACGCTGCACGAATGCCTGGGTATCCGGCAGGTCGACCAACACCTGGTTTTGCACGATGTCGATCATTTCCTCAATGCGGTCCGGGTCCTGCGGATAAATGAACAAGGCATTAAACGTGCCGAAGGCCGACAGGTTGTAGCCGCGAATATAAGGCTGCTGTTCGTGATCCATGTAGGGCTTCAGGCGCTCGACGATGGTGCCGGCAATCTCCTCTTCCAACATCTCGACAGTGCCGCCGGGCGGCATGCTGAAAAACGCATTCAATGAGTCGGACGGCGCCTGCGGCAACAGATTGGCCTGCGGCACCAGCAGCACGACCACGAGCACGGACGCGCCCAGGATCCCGGTTGCCCAGGCGACGCAGCGCGCCGGTGTGCGTGTCAGCTTCATGACGAAGTTGGAAATCGCTGTCCACCAGTGTTTGCACGGGTCGCTGTCTTCATCTCTCAACATGAAATTGGCAGCGACCGGAAGGACAGTAATCGCGATGAGGAATGAGGCCGATACCGCGACCGCAATCGTCAGTGCCAGGTCCTGGAACAGCTGGCCCTCCATGCCTTCCATGAACAATACCGGTACAAAGATCGCCACGCTGGTTACCGTCGATGCAAACAGGGCGCCGGTAATTTGTTGGGTGCCGCTATGCACAGCATCTTTAAGGCTCGCGCCGCTCTGCCGGACACGAACAATATTCTCAAGTGTCACGATCGCCGCGTCCATGACGAGTCCGACTGCAAAGGCGAGACCGGCCAGCGAAATAACGTTCAGTGACTTGTCGAACAGCCGCAATGCAACGAATGCAACCAGTATCGACAATGGAACCGTCGCCGTGACGAGAAACGTTGCGCGGCGACTGCGCATCAGAAAATACAGCACCGCGATAGCCAGTAGCAGGCCGAGTCCGAGATTGCCCTGTACCAGTGAAATTGCGCGACGTATGTGAACCGATGCATCGAAACTCAGATCGATGGCGAGGCCGGCTGCAGCAAGCGGACCCTCGTTGAGTTCGACGATTACCTTGTTGATTTCGTCGAGAATGGTAACTGTGTTGGCATCGAAATCGCGTTGCACGGTGATGTAGTAGGACGGGTAGCCATTGCGCAGGGTAAAACCGTCTTGCTTGCGTGGCACGATTTCGACGTCGGCAACTTCACTGAGATAAATCGGTCGTTCGTTGCTCCAGCCAACGATTTGCTGGTTGAGTTCATCGGGGTCAAACTGGCCGACAAAGCGCACCGTGTATTGGCGGCGACCGACATCGGCGAAGCCGCCGGACGAATCCGTGCCGCGTGACACGGTTGCGATGATGTCGTTGACCTGAATGCCCAGCGCCGCAGCGCGGTAGGAATCGAATGTGATATGCAATTCGCGCGGTTGTTCGCCGACCAGGAATACCTGAGAGACTCCGGGAATACGCGCCAGCCTGGGTTCAACTTCATCTTCAATCAGCTGCTGGTAATTGGCCAGCTCGCGATCCGGGTTGCCGGGAAGAACACGTACAAGTAGCGAAGCGGCACCTGGGGTCTGGGGTCCGCCTCCCTCGCTGACCTGTGGCTCGATCGCATCGGCCGGCCGCGGCGGCGCCTGGTTCAGGTTGTTGATGACATCGAGCTTTGCGGTTTGCATATCGGTACCGACCGCAAAGGTAAGATTCACGAACCCGGAACCGCGCCCGATAAAGGAATTGATGTCGGTAAGCCCCGGGGTATTGCGCAGCACGTTTTCCTGCGGCTCGATGATGTTCGCTTCCATTTCCTCCGGAGCCGCCGCGCGCCAGAAGTTGGCGACCGAAATCTGCGGTTCCTCGATATTGGGAAGCAACTGGATCGGCAATGAAGAGATCGAGGTCAGCCCGAACAAGGCGACCAACGCGACAGCAACGGCCACTGAGGGCCATTGCCGGGTACTCAGTTCTGTGAGGTTCATGGCTATTTAGATGCCAAGAACCGGCTTTTCGTTGCAGGCCAGGCGCCCGCTCAGTAGCCTACCTTATGCCGCTTTGGAATATGCCGCGCCCCGCGTGGCGCCGCTAGTTTCCGCGGCGCGGAATCGCTTCGTTCAACAGCAGCGCGCGCACGTATTTAACTGGCGGCGACCCGTAGCTCAGCGCCTCGTCGTGATAACGCCGCAAGCTGAAGTCTTCGCCCCACGCCTGCTCGACCGCGGCACGCATTTCGATATGTTCCTGGTAGCCGACGAAATAGGTCGAGAGCTGCGCGGAACTCAGTTGCGCGCGGACCCACTTGCCAGCGGCTTCACGCTCTTCCTGGAAGCCACCTTCGATCATCAGGTTCATGGCCGACTCGCGCGTCATGCCGTCGACATGAATCGCGGAATCGATAATGGCGTTGGTGATGGCGCGCAGGTACCACTTCAGGTTGATGAGCTTCATTAGCGGGTCGTGATCGAGATAGCCTTCGGCGATCATCATTTGCTCGGCATAGACGCCCCAGCCCTCAACGAACGGGCCGGACCACAACACTGAGCGCAACGCCGACGGGTAGCGATTGCTGAGCGCAATCTGCAGATAATGGCCGGGTACGCCCTCGTGAATGGTCAGGTCCTGAATGGAGTACAGGTTGTATTCGCGGAGAAACGACTGCACCTGTTCTTCGGTCCAGTCGGTGGGTAGCGGCGCAACGGCATAAAAAGCCGGTTGTTCGCGGTCAAGCGGTCCCGGCGGGTCCAGGTAGGCGACGGAAACGCCGCGCTGGAATTCGGGCATGATTATGATCTCGACGGGTTCATCGGGCATGGTCACAATGTTGTTCTCGACGACGAAATCGATGGCCTGCTGCAATTGTTGTTTCGCGACCTCAACAATACCGTCACGTGGTGGCAGTTCCTGGTAAGCCTCTTCGAGTGCAGCACGAATAATGGCCTGCTTGTAGGGTTCATCAGGATTGTCAGGAAACGCGGTGTACGGATGTACGCGCTCGTAAACCTGCATCGCAACTTCGTACATTTCATTGCGAACGCGTTCGTATTCCTGCTCGGCCCTGGCAGTGATTTCCTTGCGACTCATCGGCGAATTCAACGCGAATTTGAGCTTGGTGTCGTAAAGCTCGGCGCCGATGCGAAAATCGCCGGCTGCCTGCGGTAGCAGGTCTTCCTCGAGCCAGGTCTGGTGGTCGGCGACAGCGTCTTTGGCAATTTCGATCGCGTCAACGAGCGCGCGCCGATCCTCATCGCCCAGCGCATCCATCTCCGGGACGATCATCATATCGATGATCGATGTGAGTCCGGGGTTCTGGCGAATGGCTGTTTCGGCATGCACCTTTGGCACTCGCTGCGGCTCGATCGCGCCACGGGACTGCTCCAGGAAGCGGGGTATTTGCAGCAGCCTCGCGGTCGCGTTTTTAAGCCGGGATTCGAGTGGCGCGAAATCACGAGCGACCAGGCCGTAAATCGCGCTCCCCGACAGGTTGATGTAGGCCAGCGGGTTCCAGGCCCACTCCTGCAATTCATCGTGTGCCCACAGGTCGGACTGCAGCTGGTTCATTAGCAAGTCGGCGTCGATTTGGTTAGCACGGGACATCGCGCCGGTGTCCAGTGCATCAAGCGCGCGAATGTACTCGACCAGCAGTTCGCGGTATTGGGCCCGACCGACCTCGTCAACGCGATCGAGCTTATGATCGGCACTGTGATTGCCTATCAGCGTTGCGGCCACGGGCGAAAAATTGACCAGATCATTGGTGTATTCATCGGCCAGGTTCTGGAAGGCCTGGTCGGTTGCGTCGTCCGCAATCGAAACACCACACGGGATCAGGAAAATTGCTGCTAACAGGAGCCGTTTCACGTTCGTGCCTCACACATTGTCACTGTGCATTAAACCTTAGCACGGCAGCGGCAAGGCTGTAATATTGGCCGATGTTTCGCACCCTTGTTTCCTGCGTGTTGCTGTTCGTTGTCAGCAACGCCAGCGCGTTCTCTGACGAGCAGGTACCCGCCGTTCTGATTCGCCTTCCTGCATCCGTTACCAGTGTGTTTGTTGCTGAAATCGAAACGGCGAACATGCATCGTTTTGTTCGATCGGAGGACGTGGCCGAACACAGCGGGTCGTATTACATGTCAATCGGGCAGGCGGGTGCCGGTAAGGAGCGATCCGGCGACAAGCGTACGCCGTTAGGTATTTACTTTGTGACCGAACAGCTGGACACGAGCCGCTTGCACGAAAAATACGGGGCAACGGCTTTCCCGCTGGACTATCCGAATGCCTGGGACCAGCGGGCCCGGCGCAGCGGTGACGGCATCTGGGTACACGGTGTCGACCCGCAAGGCGGCCAGCGACCTGAGCGCGATACCGACGGATGTATTGCGTTGCGCAACAACGACCTTGTTTCGCTGGCGGACGAGTTTACCGACAACGTGACGCCGGTCATTGTCGTGCGTGCAATGCGCTTCACCAGCGCGGCCGAGAACGACGCATTGCGGCGTGACCTGGAAGAGTCAGTTGCGCGTTGGGCACAGAGCCAGGCGCAGGGCGATTTGCATGCATTCCTGTCGAGTTACGACACAGCATTTCAGCGCTGGGGCCTGAATCACAGTGAATGGCTGTCGCTGCTGACGGCTGGTGCCGAGGGTCGCACTATTGAGACGGTCGACGTCAGTGAGCTGCTATTGCTTCGCTACCCGGAGGAAGACAACCTGTTCCTGAGCCGTTTTCGCCTGAAAACAGTCGCAGACGGCACACAGGTTGAATCGATGAAACGCCTGTACTGGCGCCGTGATGATCAAGGCGCATTGAAAATAATCGCGGAGAACGAGGGCTGAGCGCTAGCGCAGGCCTTCGCGAACCGTCAGTTCGTCGATGAGTTCGATCAGTTTCGGGTAGCCGCCAGCCATACCGGTATCGGTCTTGTATTTGCCGTTGACGATGATCGCCGGAACGCTGGCGATATTGTATCGGCGTGCAAGGTCGGCCGCGACACGCAGTGCCTGGTCAACCTCAAACGAATTCCAGGTGCGGGTGAAATCGTCTTCGCTGACACCGGCACGTGCAAATACCTTCTGGATGGAGGCGACAGAAGACAGCCGGTTGCCACGCTGGTGAAACTCCTGGAACACCATGTTGCGGAAGCCGTTCTGGTCTTTCAGTTTGCCGCTTCTTGTGAGAAAGACCTCGGTGTAATAGAGCTGTGCGTGCATCTGCGCCAGTTGATTAAATACCGCGGGAATGCGAACCAGGCGCACCCCCGGGTCCTTGCTTTCTTCCCAGCGATTGATGTGCGCCTCAAGGTCATAACAGTGCGGGCAGCTGTACATGAAAACCTCGGCAACCTCGATCTTGTCGGCGCCGCCAATCGTCGGCTGTGTCGGCACGAGACGAATGAAGTTCGTGCCTTCCTTGAACTGCCAGTTGCGAGCGGTCGCGACCGGGTCGTCGGCGCGTGCCAGCAGGATGCTCTTGTCTTCGGGCTCGGCATCGGCTGCCGATTCCTCAACGACCACAAGTGACTCGGTATCGGGTACCGAACTGTCCGGTGTCGAATCGACTGTATCGACAGCCTGTTCTTCAGCCGCTGCCATTTCTTCGGCCGGAGCTGCCGGTTCTTCTTTACTGCAGGCGCTGCATACGAGCGCGAGCGAAATAAGGGTGATTAAATATTTCATGCTTACTTGAGACCCTGTACATACGAAGAAAGTGCCGCGATATCCTCACTATTCAACCGCGCCGCGATGTCACGCATGATGCGAGTCGTGCCATCGGTGTCGCGTGTGCCGGATTTGTAGGCATTGAGTTGCTTGGCCGTGTACACCGCGTGCTGACCGCGCAAGGCCGGGTACTTCGCGGCCGGATTGCCATTGCCGCTGGGTCCGTGGCAGGCCAGGCAGGCAGCCGTCTGATTCTCGACGTTGCCGCCACGATAAAGAGCTTCACCGCGATCGAGCAGGTCTTCATCGGCAATCGCCTGTGCCGCGGTCGGCAGGCTCTCGAAATACACGGCGAGATTGGCGATGTCCTCGTCGGACAGCAGCAGCGACTGCGGCGACATCAGCGGATCCGAGCGTTTGCCGTCACGAAATGCGGTCAGTTGCGCCTGGATATACGGGGCACTCTGGCCTGCGATGTTCGGCCACATCGGATTTTGGCTGTTACCCTCGGTGCCATGACAGGCGCCGCAGGTTGCCGCGCGCGCCTTGCCGTCTTCGACAGAGCCGTCGACGAGGCTTTCAGCCTGGATTGGGCCCGTGGCCAGCAATAGGCTCGTGACCGGGATCAGCATTGCAATCTTTAGTTTCATATCGTCTAACCGTTACTTTCCCGCGCTGGTTGTTACCATCGCATTTAAGTCGTTACTTAGTTTGTGTCGAACCGTGGCAGAGGGCCTTGATACAGTGACAATCTGAACGTCTTGCTGCGTGTCGCCGAAGCCGTCAAACTAGCCGCCCGGTCCTGCCCGCAGCAGCGCCAAATTATACACATTATCCGCAGGCGGTACCGCATGTCGCAATACCCGGAAGCCCATTTCATCAAGAGCGCCAATGCCGCCAGCCAGTTTGTGACAGACACTGGTGCCGAAGTGGCCGTCGCCGGGCGTTCCAACGCCGGAAAGTCCAGCGCAATCAATATTATTGTTAATCGACGGCAGTTTGCCCGCACCAGCAAGACCCCCGGGCGTACACAGCTGGTTAACTTCTTCGGGCTCAGGGACGGTGCGCGACTGGTCGACCTGCCGGGCTATGGCTTTGCCAAAGTATCGACAAAGATGCGGGCCCACTGGCGCGACCTGATGGCTGATTATTTTGAAACGCGCAAGAGCCTCAAGGGCCTGTTCCTGATTATGGATATCCGCCGCCAGGTGACGCCATTCGATACACAGATGCTTGGCTTTGCGGACATGGTGTCATTGCCGACCCATGTGCTGCTGACGAAATGCGACAAACTCAAGCGCGGTCAGGCGGCGGCAGCCCTGCATGCGGTTACGCGCGAGCTGGGCGATGTGGCGACCGTGCAGCAGTTTTCGGCCCTGACCCGCGCCGGCGAAGCCGAGGCACGTGCCAAACTCGATGAATTCCTGGCGGCAAGCGCCGGCTGAATAAAACAACCCCGAAGTAACGGTGGTTGCCGCTACCCCGGGGTCAAAAGACGCAAGCGGCTTGGGGAAACCGCGTTGCACGCCTGCTTAGGGAGGTAAACAGGCGAGTGACTTACGCACTCAGGGGATTAGAGCGAATCCACTTAGATCAGTTCCAGAAAATTTGTAATTATCTGATTTGAAAAGAAAAATAGTTTAGACAGATTCCAAATAGGTGGGCGTCAGTGGGCTTCGTCCCAGTTCGTGCCGATGCCGGCATCGACCTTCAGCGGCACGCTCAGGCTCGCCGCTGCGTTCATCAGTTCGACAACGCGATCGCGTACATCGTCAACTTCGTCACGGGCAACCTCGAAAACGAGTTCGTCATGGACCTGCATGATCATGCGAGCATCGGGATTGTCCTGTTGCAGCCAGCCGTGCACGCTGATCATCGCTCGCTTGATAATGTCGGCCGCGGTCCCCTGCATGGGAGCGTTAATCGCGGTGCGCTCGGCATACTGGCGCCGGTTCGCATTGCGGGCATTGATTTCCGGCAGGTACAGGCGTCGGCCAAACACGGTCTCGACATAGCCGTCGGCGCTGGCTTTTTCGCGAATATCGTCCATGAATTTCTTCACGCCGGGATAGCGGTCGAAATACAGGTCCACATATTCCTGCGCCTCGCCGCGCGAAATGCCGAGTTGCTTCGCGAGACCGAATGCCGACATGCCGTACATCAGCCCGAAATTGATCGCCTTTGCCGAGCGTCGCTGATCGGCAGTGACGTCATCCAGCGCCATCTCGAACACTTCGGCCGCGGTTGCGCGATGCACATCCTGTTCTTCGGCAAACGCCGTAACCAGCCCCTTGTCTGCCGACAGGTGCGCCATGATGCGCAGCTCGATCTGCGAATAGTCGGCGGCCAGCAGGACTTTGCCTTTCGGTGCGACAAATGCCTGGCGAATGCGGCGACCTTCCGGCGTCCTGATCGGAATATTCTGCAGGTTCGGGTCAGTTGACGACAGGCGACCGGTTGCCGCGACGGCCTGGTGATACGAGGTGTGGATGCGCCCGGTACTCGCCGCTATTTGCAGGGGCAGCTTGTCGGTGTAGGTGCTTTTTAGTTTGCTGACACTTCGGTACTCGATAATGACGGCTGGCAATTCGTAGTCGTTTGCAAGCTCGACCAGCACGTCCTCGGCCGTGGACGGCTGACCTTTCGGCGTCTTGCGAATGACAGGCAGGCCCTGTTTTTCGAACAGAATCTCCTGCAGCTGCTTTGGCGAACCGAGATTGAACGGTCCGCCGGCCAGCTCGTGCGCTTTGGCCTCCAGCTCCGCCATTTTTGTTGCCAGTTCGCGGCTCTGCTTGTTGAGCATGTCACGATCGACCAGCACGCCGGATTCTTCCATCGCAAGCAGGATCGGTACCAGGGGCTGTTCGATTTCCTCGTAAACCTGCCGCAGTGCGCCGTGCTCGCCCAGTTGTCGCCAAAGCGTATCGTGCAGCTGCAGCGTGATGTCCGCATCTTCGGCCGCGTAGGGCGCTGCCGTTTCCAGGTCGACCTGGTTGAAGCTGAGTTGTTTCGCACCTTTGCCGGCGACGTCCTCGTAATGGATCGTTTCCCTGCCGAGATACTGGCGCGCGACCGAATCCATATCGTGCCGGGTCGCAACACTGTTGAGCACATAGGATTCCAGCATCGAGTCGAACTGCATACCGCGCAGCGCGATGTCGTAACGCGCGAGTATGTGTGCATCGTACTTGAGATGGTGGCCGACTTTTTTCTGCGCATCGTCCTGCAGCCAGTCCGAAAGCTTCTTGAGAACCTCAACCCTGGGCAATTGATCGGGCGCGCCGGGATAGTCGTGAGCGACGGGAATGTAGGCTGCCTCGTCTTTTTCGACCGCCAGCGACAGGCCGACGATCTCGGCTTCCATGTAATTAATGCTGGTGGTTTCGGTGTCGAAGGCGGTGAGATCGGCATTGCGTATCTTGTCCAGCCAGCGGTCAAACGCATCCCAGTCGAGGACGGTTTCATAATTCGAATCGGCAGCCTCGGCGGCGGCATCGACCGGCTGCTCAGCGTTTTCGTCCAACTGACTCAGCATGGTTCGCAGTTCAAAGTGACTGTACAGCTCGCGCAGGCGCGCAATGTCGGCGTCAGTCGGTGCCAGGTCGTCGACGCCGAGGTCGAGTTCGACGTCGTCCTTGATGCTTGCGAGCTGTCGCGACAGTTTCAGCTGTTCGATGTTGTCGCGCAGGCTGTCGCCCACCTTGCCTTTAATTTCATCGGCTTTTTCGATGATCTCGTCGGCACTGCTGTAAATATTGAGCCATTTGGCAGCGGTTTTCGCGCCGACTTTCGGGACCCCGGGAATGTTATCGGAGGTATCACCGACCAGTGCCAGGTAGTCCACGATCTGTTCCGGGAAGACATCGAACTTATTCTTGACACCGTCACGGTCGAGGCGCGAGTCGTTCATCGTATTGATCAGCGTGACCTTGTCATTGACCAGTTGCGCCAGGTCCTTGTCGCCAGTGGACACCAGCACCTGCAGCCCGCGTCCGGCGGCCTGCCTGCACAGCGTGCCAATGACATCGTCAGCTTCAACGCCGCTAATGCGCAGCAACGGCAGCCCCATCGCTTCGACCGCGTCCAGAATAGGCTGCACCTGGGAGCGCAACTCGTCCGGCATCGGTGGGCGTGTCGCCTTGTACTCCGGGTACAGGTCGTCGCGAAACGTCTTGCCGGGGGCATCGAAAACGACGGCGACATGCTGCGGCTGTTCTTCGCGCAGCAGTTTCTGGATCATCGTCAGGACACCGTGCAATGCGCCGGTGGGTTCGCCGCTGGAATTGCTCAGCGGGGGTAACGCGTGAAAAGCGCGGTACAAATACGACGACCCGTCGATCAGGACGAGGTCAGTCATTTGCGCACCTAGTTCGACTGCGACGAGTCGTCGCTGTCCTGCTCCTCACTGGCGGTGTCGTTTTCCGAATCCTGCGCTGGCGGTACAGCCATCTGGCTCGGATTGCCGGGAACATACAGTGGACCACTCTGGCCGCAGGCAGAGATAAAGAGCAGCGATGCGAGTATGGCCATCAGGAGCGTCAGGCGTTTCATAGCGTCGACCTTTGGTTGTCAGTATTCAAGGCTGCAAGTATAGAGGGACGAGTGCTCCGATGGGCATCATTTTGCGTAGCGTTTTGCGACCTCTCGATACGCATCCCGAAACGGGATGTCCTGCTCGCTGACAAGGCGGTAGGCTTCGGCCGTTGCGAATATTCCATCGTCAAGCTCGATATTCTGTGGCAGGAATTCAAGGCCCTGCAGCAGGTAGGCCATGATGTCGACGCTGTCGGTTGCAAGATCGATGCCGCGAAACAGCGGCGCTTTCAGGCGTTGCAGGTCGCGCTGGTATCCGGACGGCAGCTTGGCCGTGATCATCAGGGCTTCATCGAGTGCGGCCTGGGTCGTCGCACCAGAAGCACGCAATAACTCGAGGACGTCGGGATTGCGCTTCTGCGGCATGATGGACGATCCGGTGGTGACTTCGGCCGCCAGTGAAATGTATGCAAACTCCTGCGTATAAAAGAGCAGCAGGTCGCTGGCCATCCTGCCGAGATCCTGCATCAGCAACGTGATCTCAAACAGCAATGCGCTTTCCGCTTTGCCGCGACTTAGCTGCACGGCAGTGACCGGTTGCTGGGTTGCGGCGAAATCGAGTTTCCGCGTCGTCGCGTCGCGATCAAGCGGCAGTCCCGGGGTGCCGTAGCCGGCGGCGCTGCCGAGCGGGTTCTTGTTGATGCGCTGTCGCACGAGTGTCAGCCCGGTTTCGGCATCGGCAAAGCCTTCGTCATAGCCGCCGCACCACAGCGCGACGGAAGAGGGCATGGCGTGTTGCATGTGCGTGTAGCCCGGTAATTCAGTTTTCCCGTGGCGCTCGCTGAGCGCGGCGATAGCGGCACGCAGTTCTCCGACCCGTTGTGCCAGGTCACTGGCGGCATCGCGCAGATACAGGCGCAGTGCCGTGAGCACCTGGTCATTGCGTGACCGGCCGAGGTGTAGTCGACCACCGGCCGAGCCGATCGCCTTGGTCAGGCGGGTTTCCAGCGCAGTGTGTGCGTCCTCGTCTTGCAGGCTGATCTGCCAGTCGCCGTTGGCGAAGCTTTCGCCCAGTGCCTGCAAGCCGTCGCAGATTGCCGCGCAGTCGTCACGACTGATTAATTGTTGGTCTGCGAGCATTTCGGCGTGCGCAATCGAGCCGAGTACGTCGTAGTGCACCAGGCGCGCATCGAGTCGATGATCCTCGCCAGCGGTATAGCGAAGGACGCGTTGATCGAGCGGCAGGCCCTTGTCCCAGAGCCGGCTCATGACGACTGTTGCTCAGCGGGTGTCAGCGCGGCAATGTCATCGACGACCAGTGTGCCGGTCCCTTCATTGGTGAATATCTCCAGCAGGATGCTGTCGGGTGCCTTGCTGGAAATCACGTGCACGCGCTGCACGCCGTTGGCAATTGCCCAGTCGATAGCGGCTGCTTTTGGCAGCATGCCGTCGGCGAGGGAGCCAGACTCGCGCAATTTTTGCAGCGCTCTGCGATCGATATAACTGATCAGCGAACTCGGGTCATTGATATCGCCGAAGATACCTGCGGCACCGGTTGCAAGAATCAGCTTTTCGGCGTTCAGTTCCGCCGCGATTGCAGCCGCAACGGTATCGGCATTGATATTGAGTATGACGCCGGTCTCATCGCACGACAGCGGGCTGACCACCGGCATCAGGCCGTTGTCCAGCTGCTTGCGCAGGATGTCGGCATCGACGGAGTCGATATCCCCGACAAAGCCGTAGTCGACCGGCGCCTCACCGGCGCGTTCGACGGGTGGCCGCTTGTGTGCACTGATCAGCCCGGCGTCGACGCCACTGATGCCGACGGCGGGTATCTGCAAGTCGCGGCAGGTGGCGAGCACGCGGGTATTGATCTGCCCGTTCAACACCATCGTGGCGACATTCAGAGAGCCGTCGTCAGTGACGCGGCGACCGTCGACAAATGTCGTATCGAGGCCGAGCGCCGACGCCAGCTCTGTCGATTGCGGGCCGCCGCCGTGCACCAGCACGACTCGCACACCTACCTGGTGCAGGATGCCAACCTGTTCCATCAGGGTGCGGGTCAATTCCGGGTCGGCAAACACTTCGCCCCCGGCCTTGATGACGAATACCTTGCCCTTGAACAGGCGAATGTAGGGCGCAGCATGCTTTAGCGCTGAAACGACGATGGCGCGATCTTTGCTGGTAGACATTATGATTTCCCAAGCATCTGGTGAAGCACGGCCATCTGCGCAAGCATGCGGTTGCGTGCTTCGGGAATGACGACGCTGCGTGGCCCGTCGAGAATTTCATCGGCGACAACCACGCCGCGTCGAACCGGCAGGCAGTGCATGAAGCGACAGTCGTCTTTGGCCTTGTCGAACCATTGCTCATCGACGCACCAGTCGAGGTGTTGCTCGCGCAGATTCTGATCAAGCAGTTTATCGCCATAATGACGTGTCGACGACCAGGATTTGGCGTAAATGATATGCGCGCCTTCCATCGCTTCATCCCGCTGTTCGGTTTCCCGGACTGAGCCTCCCGATGCAGCAGCGGCACTCGCTGCTTTTTGCATCAGGGCATCCGGCAATTCAAATCCCTCAGGCCGCAAGACCGTGACGTCCATGCCGCGCATGGCCGCCATCTGTAGTGTCGAAGCAGGGACAGCCAGTGGCAGTGCGCGCGGATGGTATGCCCAGCTGAGAACGAATTTGCCGCCGTTGGCCGGGACATTGAGGTCATTCATGGTCTTCCAGTCGGCAAGGCTCTGGCACGGATGATTCATCGCCGATTCCATGTTGATACTCGGCTTGTCGACCAGGTCCAGCAAGCCCTTGAACTCGGTTTCTGCCATGTCCGTCTCGATGTTTTTGCGTTCTGCGAACGCTCGTATACCGATGGCATCGCCGTACGAGGCGATGACCGGGATTGCTTCGCGAATATGTTCCGCTGCCGCACCATCCATTACGATTCCGGGCCGCGATTCTATTCCGTGGATCGACATCTCCGGCGAAATGACAAACGAACCACCGCCGAGTCGAATCATGGCAGCCTGGAACGAGGCAAGCGTCCGCAATGAGGGATTAAGAAATAACAGCGACAAAACTTTTCCCTTCAGTGCTTCGGGCTCCGGGTGTTCGTCAAGGTGCCCGGCCAGGGCAAGCAAATTCTGAATTTCTTCACTGGAGAAGTCGGCAAGGTCGTGGAACGCCTGCATAGCTGGATCCTTTAGTTGGTGGCCGGCGCGATTTGAGCAAGCGCCTCGGCCAAATGGTCAATGTGTCGTGGTTCCAGCACCAGCGGAGCCAGGATCCTGACAACCTCAGGATCAGCGCTGGTACCGGTTAATATGTCGTGATCGAGCAGCGCATTTCGGACTTCAATCGCGGGCCGGTCGCAGACCAGTCCCAGCAACAGTCCCATGCCCTGAATACGCTTTACCGGACCAACAACGCATTGCTCGCGAATTGCCATTTCAGATCGGCGCACATTCGCGAGCAGGTCTGCCGACCGAATCGCATCGATAACCGCAACGATTGCGGCCGCGGCAACCGGGCCGCCACCGAAGGTCGAGCCAAGTGTGCCAGGCCCGATCGCCGCTGCGACTTCTGCGTTGCACAACACCGCGCCGCAGGGAATGCCGCCGCCCAGCGCCTTTGCGCTGGTCAGGATATCCGGTTCGATGCCGTGCATCTGAACGCCGAACCACTGGCCGCAACGTCCCATGCCGCTCTGTACTTCATCGGCGATGAGCAGTGCACCGTGGTTTTCGGTTTCCGTGCGCAGCGTTTGCAGGAACTCGCTTGATAAATCGTAGGCACCGGCAACGCCTTGTACCGGTTCGATGATAACGCAGGCGATGTCACCGCCAATCATGTTCCGGGCCGCGTCGATATCGTCACGCGGGATAAAGTCGACCTCGAAGGGCAGGGACGGGAATCCGTACCAGCGGGCTGAATTCCAGGTGACGGCGGCCGCTGCCGCAGTGCGGCCATGAAATCCCTGCGTCACAGCCAGAACCTTCTTGCGACCGGTTGCCATGCAGGCCATACGCAACGCGTTCTCGTTTGCCTCCGCGCCGGAGTTGACGAAAAACACCCGCTCGAGATTCTTCGGTGCGATGCCGGTCAGTTTTTCTGCCGCCTGGGCACGAACCTGCAATGCGACCGCGTTGCTCTGGAACATCAGGTCCTTGCACTGCTTGTTCACTGCGGCAACCAGTCCTGGATGGCCATAGCCAAGCGCGGCAACGGCATGGCCGCCGTACAGGTCGAGTATGCGCCGACCACCTTCGGTGAAAATGTCGCAGCCGCTGGCGCGTTCCGGAACGAACGGCAATTGTTCGTATACCGGCAACGTCACATCTGCCTCGCGCGTCATCACGTCGTGTGCCATATCTGTTGCACCCATCATCATGTCCATCCTGGTGCGGGGGCGGTCAGCCCGCTGCTTTCCGGCAGTTGCCACAGCCGGTTCATCCATTGCATTGCACCGCCGGCCGCGCCCTTGACGAGATTGTCGATTACGCTGGTGACGACCACGGTATTGTCATCGCTCGCGACACCCAGGTGACACATATTGCTCGCCACAACGTTCTTGATCTTCGGCATCGCCGTCAGGACTTTGACAAAGGGTGAGTCTGCGTAGGCATCCAGGAAAATATTGCGCAGTGCCTCTTCGCTGACTGCTGCACTCGTCCTGGCCTGTACAGTTACGTGAATGCCGCGCGCGAACGGGCCGGAGTGTGGCACGAAGTGAACCGTGGTGTCGCGACCACTTGCGGCCGTCGTGAGTCCTGCGACTTCCGGCGCATGCCGATGCGCCAATGGTTTGTACGCATAGAAATTGCTGTTGCGCTCGGGGTGATGCGTTCCTGCCTGCGGACTGCGTCCGGACCCGGTGCTGCCGGTAACGCCACTGACAAACAATTCTGCATCCGTCAGACCGGACTTCACGAGTGGCACGCTGGCGAGCAGCATGGCGGTTGCGAAGCAGCCGGGGTGGCCAACATGCGGCGTATCGATTGTTGCAAGGTGTTCCGGCACAGCGCAACTGAAATGCGGCAACAGCGCCGGGGCACCGTGCTGCGCGCCGTAGATGGACTCCCAATCCGCTTGTTCGCGGTAGCGAAAGTCTGCCGAACAATCGACGACGTGAATGCGATGACCATGCTCTTGCGCGGCGCCGAGCGCCGCAGCAATTATCTCGGCCGATGCGCCGTGCGGCGCCGCCGAGAACAGCGCAATATTGCTGCTCGCCGGAATCGTTTTCAGCCAGTCGTCGCTACCGGCAAACGTCTCTTTTGCCAGCACCTGCGACAAGTGGCCAAAGGTATCGGCAAGTGGCTGGCCCGCGCGGCTGTCCGATACGGCGGCCGCGAGTTCAAAGGTCGGGTGCGCTGTGATCAGGCGCAAGAGTTCTCCGCCCACGTAGCCGCCGGCGCCGAGAACAACTGTGTAAACAGGCTTGTTCATTTGCTTTTACCGGTCAGAATTTTGGCTACCGTGTCGCCGAGCACGACGCCGTTCGACAGTGCATTAATGCCCGGCAATGCGGTTCGTTCTGAAATTTGTTGTACGCCGACGTCGTTATCGGTCGCCGGTCCGGTGACGACCGCCGGTTCGATATCGAATTCGTCACGCAGGATTTTGGCACCGCCCCAGGCCGACACCGGATCGTTGGCACACAGCACGACAGCCGTCAGTGCGGCGCGAATCTGCTCGTCAGCAAGAATTGCCGCGACACCGTAGGCACCCAGCAAGCCGTCACCGAGTTCAAGCACTATCACGTCCGGCTTCGACGCACTCAGTTCCGTCAGCAGTGACCGCGTGAGCGCAGGTCCGTTTTCGGCGGTGGTCGTTACCACGCCGAGATCGGAAAAAATCATTGCCGACTCGGCACCGGCATCCTGCATCGCGAGTACGTCGCGACGCAACGAAACGCCGGTTGCCTTGCACGCTGCGACCTTCAGCCCGAGGTGCCGCAACCGCCCGACAATCGCGCAGGCGGCGGCCGTTTTTCCCGAGTCCATACAGGTGCCGGCCAGTGCCACAACCGCGACACCGTGCGTGTTCAGACCAGCGTTAGCGTCGAGAGTCGAAGCACCCGCGCGTGCCGGTACGCCGATACGTTCACCGAGATACGGAAACTCGAGAACAGTCCCGAGCACTTCGCAATTGAATGGCGGACCGACGTCCGGGTTGGCACTGTCGCAAATACCGATGACGCCGCCGATGTTGAGCAGCTGCACTTCATCGCCCGGTTGCAAGGCTTTGGGCAGGTGACCGGAGTAGCCGCGTAGTGCATTGCGGTGGCCAAGTGCGCCGACGACAACGTCGCCCATGGTAACGGTTGCCATGCGGCCGGAGGTCAGTTCGAGCTGGTTATAGCGTGACTTGTTATTGAGCACTCGTACCGCGATCAGCACGCCTTCCTCGCACGGGATGTCGGCCGATACGCGCAACTCCGAGGTCAGATTGTTGTGCTGAGCGACAGACGCAATTTTGTCAACGACGATGTTCTTCACACGGAGTCTCCCGCTGCTTTTGTTTGCAGGGAACCTGGCAACGACAAGATGCGTGCGTAGCCGACCGCGTCTTCTGCCGTCCATTCACCGGCGGCTTCGCCGTACACGCCTTTCGTTGCGGCAAGCAGGGAATGCGGCGACTCGATGCCCTCGATAAACAGGTGACCTGGTCGCAGGCAGAATGTCACCGTCCCGGTGACGCGGCGCTGCGAGGACTTGAGCATTGCCTCGATGTCGTCACACGCGAGGTCGAGCTGCTTGCCTTCATGGACCAGGTCGCCGTAGGTCGCACTGATGCTGTCCTTGACACGCATTTGCTGAGCGCTCAGCACCAGCTTTTCCAGTTCCCGATGCGCAGTGATCAGTGTAATTGCGGCGGGCGCCTCGAATGCCACCCGACCCTTGGTGCCGAGAATAGTGTCGCCAAGATGAATCCCGCGACCGATGCCATAGCGTCCAGCCAGTTGTTCGAGTTTTTCGATTAATGCGACGGGCGACAGCGCTTCACCGTCCAGCGCGACCGGGATTCCCTGAACGAATTCCACGCTGTGGGTGGATGCGGCGAGGGGTTCGGAAAAGGCAGTGGCGGAGAGCACCCAGGCCGATTCCGGGATTGACGCTGCCGAGGTCAGCGTCTCCTTGCCACCGATGGAGATGCCCCAAAGACCGCGATTGATCGAATAGGCGGACCCTTGCGCCGGCATTGGCAGGTTGTGCTTTTCCAGGTATGCCAGTTGTTCGTCTCGTACCCAGTTATTGTCGCGAACAGGCGCAAGTACCGTCAGCCCCGGGTTCAGTGTACGCAAGGCAACCTCGAAACGAACCTGATCGTTGCCGGCAGCCGTGCAGCCGTGCGCGACGGTTGTCGCACCACGTTCGCGCGCAATTTGCGCCAGGCGTTCGGCTTGCAACCCACGCTCGGCTCCAACGCAAAGCGGGTAGGCGTGACCGCGAAGTACATTGCCGGCGATCAGAAAACGAATAACGGAATCGAAAAAGTCCTGCTTTGCATCGATCAGTACGTGCTCAATGGCACCCAGCGCAAGCGCACGGGCCTGCAGTGCGGCGGCAGCTTGTGCATCGATACCACCGGTATCGACACAGGCCGTTATTACATCGCGACCCAGGTTTTCTTTCAGCCACGGAACACAAAAAGAGGTATCCAGCCCGCCGGAGAACGCGAGGATGATCGGTGAATTGTCTTTAGCCATGATTATTCCGGTTAGTTCGGGAGCGCGCCGAGTGTTCAATACGGGCCAGTAGATTTTTTTGCGATGTACCGGAGTCTGTCGCAACGAATACGGTGTCGTCACCACCGATGTTGCCGACAACTTCGGGCCAGTCACAGCGGTCGAATGCCAGCGCAACTCGCTGTGCTGCGCCAATTGCCGTTTTGATGACCAGCAGATTGGGGCCGGCCGGGTGCATGCCGCGCAGCAGCTCCGCGATCGCCGCTACCTGTTCGTCGCCGGCCTTGTTGTCCAGCGGCAGTTCGTAGCCCTGCGCCGTCTTGATCGCACCGAGTTCACGTAGGTCACGACTGACGCTCGACTGCGTTGCGCGAAAGCCGCTCGCCAGCAGCGCCTCGACCAGCGAGCCCTGGGTAGCCGCAGGCCCTGTCAGCAACAGTTGTCGGATCGCTTCGCGGCGTTGTTCGTGGTCCCTGTTCGGCATGACTTGCTCGCATAAATATGCGCATAAGTTGAACATCATGTGCATAAGCTGTCAAGGGCTCGCTACCGCTTTTTTAGATCCTATGCGTTACACTGCGCCGCTTTGACAAAATCCGGAGCAAATTTATGGCAAACCCAGAGGCGGTCGAAGTCGTCAGAGGTGAAAACCCCGTCGGCAGCGTAATCTGGCTGCATGGCCTGGGTGCCGATGGCCACGATTTCGAACCCATTGTCCCGGAACTGCGATTGCCGCAGGACCTGGCGCTGCGCTTTGTTTTTCCTCACGCCCCGGTACGTCCGGTCACAGTCAACGGCGGCATGCAGATGCGCGCCTGGTACGACATTCTGAGTTTTGATTCCGAAGGCCGTGCCGACCGCGCAGGCCTGTTGCAAAGCAGCGCCCACCTCGAGCGTTTGATCGACGCGGAAATCGAGCGTGGTATCGCAGCCGAGCGTATCGTCATTGCCGGCTTTTCGCAGGGTGGTGCCGTCGCAATGCACACTGCGTTGCATACCAAGCACAATATTGCCGGCTTGCTGGCGCTCTCAACCTATATGGCCTTACCCGACGATGCGGCAAATGCCGTCAGTCGACGCGATCTGCCGATTTTCATGGCGCACGGCAATGTCGATCCGGTACTGCAACTTGCGTGGGGCCAGGCCGCGAGGGACAAGCTCATTGAGTCTGGCTACGCGGTCGAATGGCATGAATATCCGATGGCGCATGCGGTATGTCCGCACGAAATTCTCGACTTGAGCGACTGGTTGGCGAAAGTTTACGCCTGAGCGCGAAACCGGAATGCGGCATCACCGCTGCGTTCGCCGTCGGGCGAAAAACGACGTTCGCTCAATGCCCAGTTGCCGTTTCTGTCCAGCATTACGACGCTGGAACTGCGCGTTCCGTAATCGGGCAGGACAATAAAAGGCGCGCTGATCGCGCGCGCTTTCGCAAACGGCAGATGGTCGCTCTCGACTTCATCGACCGGCGCCATGCCACGATCGTGCAACAAGCGAAACAATGTCGATTCGTTGATGGTGCCGGATGCGACGAGCTGCTGCATGGCGGTTTTACTGCGACGCACCTTGTGCCAGGGTGCATCCAGCAGGGCATTACTCAGGCCGTACAGGCCCGGGCCGAGCAGCTTGGCTTCGTCGCCCCGGTTTGAGTACCAGGCCAGCGACTGGCCATCGCTTAGCAGCAGGTTGCATCCGGCATACGCAGAGCCGTCGATTTTGTCGATGTATTCCATGGGTGACTCGTTGCCGAGTAAAAAGTCGGTCACCAGGCGGCCCCTGGAGCGAAACCTGGCCGAAGGTTTCACGGCGTCGCGAAAATTGGTGACGGTGGCGAAACGGCCGCGGCGATGCAATGCGAGCCAGGTGCCCGCCGCCAGCAGGTCACGGCCACCGAGAATGTCCGGATGATCCGGCCACCAGTGCGCACCCTGGGTCGGTCGGTCATGAAACTCGTCGCGGTTGCCGGCGACGATCAACGGATAATCGCGGTGTTGTTGCCAAGCCAGGACAAGCAGGCACATGGTCAGGTTTCGTCGTTTATCCAGCCGTCGACGAGGCGGCGCGATATGGAAATTGAGTACGGCAATTTCGGGAACCCGGAGCGCAACTCCTGGCGCGTGAACCACTGTGCATCCTCAAGTTCGCCGTCGTTCAAGTGGATGCATTGTTCGACATCCGGGTCCGCCTGCGCAACGAAGCCCAGCATCAACGACGACGGAAATGGCCATGGTTGGGAACTGTGGTAGCGCACCTGGCCGACGCGGATGTTGGTCTCCTCAAACACCTCACGACGCACCGCGTCTTCCAGGCTTTCACCCGTTTCGACAAATCCCGCGATGGTTGAGTAGCGGCCTTCAGGCCAGCTAGCCTGCCGGCCGAGCAGACAGCGATCCTCGTACTGGACCAATACGATGATCGCCGGGTCGACGCGCGGATACATTTCGCGGCCGCAATCCGGATTCAGGCAGCGCCGCGAATTTCCGCCGCATTCGGGACGGGTCGACGAGCCGCAGACACCGCAAAATTGTTGCGAGCCGTGCCACAGCACCAGGCCACGAGCGTGCGCGGCGAGATTCGCCTCATCGGCAGGCAGGACAGCGCCGAGGTAGCGCAGATTCTTGAATTCGCCCAGTTCGGCAAACGGCGCGGTTCCGACCGCGTCCAGCGCGACGGAGACAGCCGCCTTGTCGCGGAACAGGCCAAGAAAAGTCTGGTTGTGATCATCGAGATACTGCTCGACCTGGTGTCGCTCGAGCAGTACCAGCTGCAGCGGATCGCCGCCGACCAGGCAGTGATCCCCCCAGACCGGGATGAAGCGCGTTTCGCTATCCTTGAACGCTTCATCCAGCCAGTCTGCGTCCTTGCGCTTTTCGCCGCTTCGATCGACGAATGCGCCTGCAAACACATTGTGGTTTTCCATGGTTTATCTATTGCTGGAGTATGCCTAGTCTTTGGCCAGCAAGTCGCGGATCTCGGTCAGCAACTGTTCTTCCTTGGACGGCTTTGGCGGTTCGGCCGGTTTTTCTTCTTCTTTTTTCTTCATCGAGTTGAGGCCCTTGATCAGCATGAAAACGGCCAATGCGACGATCAGGAAGTTAATGACGGTATCGATGAAAACGCCGTAATTGACGGTGACCTCGGAGTCGCCGATGGCGAACGCCAGGTCGCTGAAGCTCACGCTGCCCATCAGTACACCAATCGGCGGCATGATGACATCCGATACGAGTGATGAAACAATTTTGCCGAAGGCGGCACCGATAATAATACCGACAGCCATATCGACAACGTTGCCGCGCATCGCAAACTCTTTGAATTCTTTAAGCATTTGACCTATCCCCTTACACGTTTGTAATTATTGTGTGACAGGTCAATTGTACCTTACTAATGCCGCTGGCCCGCAATATCACAGGTCGGGCAGACACCGTTGTCGAGCGCGTAGGCGTCCTGCACGTAAAACGCTGTGCAGAATGTGCAGTGCGCAAGATACAGCTCATCGTTGTAGGAAATGCACTGCAGCAGATTCCATGCCCACTCAAAACTTAAGGCAGGCTGCTGGTGCAACATCAGGTAAGTCTCGTAGGCACGGCACAGGCGGTGGCCGAATTCGACGTCCGGCCGCGGCCAGCAGGGATGCACGGCATCGTCCGCATCGATGCGAAGTAGCAGTCCTGCCGAATACAACGCCACCAGCGTCGTCGCCTGAATCTGGTTTTCGGCATTTTTGACAAACAACGTGACCTGGCGCGGCGATTTACCCCGGCGCCGTTTAACGTTTGAGAATCCACTGTTGCGAAAGTAGGTCGCATAGAGTTTGCGAATGCGATCGTCGGAAAGGCCGGTGCATTCGCGAATGGTGCGCGTGCGAGCCTCGTGTCGGATCATTCTCAGCGCCAGCTCGAATTGGCTGCGCTCGCCGGAGTAGCGGTCATCTGTGAATCGCATTTCTTTACCTTTATGAGAGAAAATTACCATATACTGAAAAGGAATAGCTTATACTATCCATAAACGGGCTTCTAGGACCAGATATAGTATTTTTAGAAACCATTAAGAAAAGCGATGAAAAAGCAAAGGGGCGGCGATGCAATTGATTACGGAGTATCCCGGACCGCGTCCGGATGACTATGCCAATGTGCGGGCACTGAATACGGCGTACCTTAAGGCGACGTCTGCGCTGAAAGGACCGCAACGAGGCCGGCTTGCAGCAACGCCGTTTTTGCTGTTCTCGCTGCGCGAAACGGATCTGGACTGGTGGCAGGTCGCGATGGCTGAGACATCGCAGCAGGACATGCTCGACGGCGGCGAACTCAACGATCCGGAGTTACTCAAGATTCAGACCGCTGCGTTGAGCTTTCTCTGGCAGCTGGCGCGTCGGGATACCCACGCAGCAAGGCTGGTCAGCGGTGCAACGATCGCATGGTGCGAGCTGGTCACCGCGATGCCGTTGCTGATTCTGCTCGACAAGGCCGCCGCGCGGTCCGATCTGCTGCAATGCCGCCTCGCCGCGTCCGATGACGCGGCCAATCGCTTGCTCGTCAAGGGCACCAGTGGCAGTGCCAGTCTTCGGCGCTCGTCGCAACTCTCCGCATTGCAGGCGTTGCTGACACATACCGCGGCTGAACCGTACAGGCGGCTGCCGTCTGCTGCCTGCAATATGTCGGGTCCGATGCGCGTGTTTGAGAAGAAGTCGTGACGCCTGCAACACGGCACGGTTACAATACGCGCCGCCATGAACGCGCTAACAATAAAAAACCTGAGAAAAACCTACGAAAACGGTAACCAGGCATTAAAGGGCATCGACTTAAGCGTTGCCGCGGGTGATTTCTACGCCTTGTTGGGACCGAACGGTGCCGGAAAAACCACCGCGATCGGGATCATTACCTCGCTGGTCAACAAGACGGCCGGCGAAGTCGAGGTTTTCGGTCACAGCATCGACACCGACCTTGAAAACGCCAAGGCCTGTATCGGGCTGGTACCCCAGGAAATCAATCTTAACCTTTGGGACACCGTCGGCAATATCGTGACCAACCAGGCCGGGTATTACGGTCTGAGCGGCAAGCTGGCTCGCGAGCGGGTCGAGAAATACCTGCGTGCCTTGCGACTCTGGGATCGACGCGCCGACACGGCGCGAAGCTTGTCAGGCGGTATGAAACGCCGGCTGATGATCGCACGTGCCCTGGTTCACGAGCCGCGTTTGCTGATCCTGGATGAGCCGACCGCGGGCGTCGATATCGAAATTCGCCGTTCGATGTGGGAATTCCTGCAGGACATCAACCAGGCCGGCACGACCATAATTCTGACGACGCACTACCTGGAAGAAGCCGAATCGCTGTGTCGCAATATTGGCATTATCGATGAGGGGCGCATTATCGAAGACGCGAAAATGAGTACCGTGCTGCGCAAGCTGCAGCGGGAAGTGGTCATTCTCAGTGTTGCGGACGAGATCAGCGAAGCGCCGCAGCTTGAGGGCTTCCGGACACAGTTGCGCGACGACCATGACCTTGAGGTGGAAAAAGGCCCGGAGCGGGACCTGAATGACATGTTCGCGCAGCTTAACGCACAGGGAATTCGCATCGTCAGTATGCGCAACAAGGCGAATCGGCTTGAAGAGTTGTTCATGCGCCTGGTCGAAAACAAGCAGGACAGGCAGGGCGCCGCATGAATATTGCACTGAACCTGGTCGCCGTGAAGACCATTATTCGCAAGGAGATGCTGCGAGTCCTGCGAATCTGGGTACAGACGATCGTTCCGCCTGCCATCACGATGACCCTGTATTTCATCATTTTCGGCAACCTGATCGGCCGTCGGATCGGCACCATGGACGGTTTCGACTACATGCAATACATTGCGCCGGGATTGATCATGATGTCGGTCATTACCAATTCCTACGGCAATGTCGTATCGTCATTTTTCGGTGCCAAGTTCGGCCGTCACGTCGAAGAAATGCTGGTGTCACCGATGTCAAACGCATCCATCATCATTGGTCACGTCGCGGGTGGCGTGTTGCGCGGGCTACTGGTCGGATCGCTGGTGACGATCGTTGCACTGTTTTTTACCAAGCTCGATGTGGCACACCCGTTTATCATGATCACGATCGTGCTGATGTCGTCGATCGTGTTTTCGCTGGCCGGGTTTATCAATGCCGTGTTCGCCCGCAAATTTGACGACATATCAATTGTGCCGACGTTCATCCTGACGCCGCTGACCTACCTTGGCGGCGTCTTCTATTCGATTTCGATGTTGCCGGAATTCTGGCAAAACGTATCGAAAGCGAATCCGATCCTGTACATGGTCAACGCATTTCGTTACGGGATTCTCGGTACCTCGGATATCGACATCGCCTATGCGTATGCCATTCTTGTGGTATTTGTTGTGGTGCTGTTTTCGACTTGCATGATCCTGATGCACAAAGGCGTCGGGATCCGCGAATAGAATGTGCGGCCGATTCGCCTTTTATTCTCCCAGTGAAGCTACTGCGGCGTTGTTCGGCGTCGACGGCGCACTCGCGGTTGAGCCACGCTACAACATCGCGCCGACACAGTTCGTTGCCGCGATTCGGGACAATACCGAGCAGCAGCGGGAACTGGTCATGTTGCGTTGGGGGCTGGTGCCTTTTTGGGCGAAGGATCCCTCGATTGGCAACAAGATGATCAACGCACGTGCCGAAACGGTGGCCGAGAAACCCTCGTATCGCAATGCGTTCAAACATCGCCGCTGTGTCGTCCTTGCCGACGGATTTTATGAGTGGCACCGCGAGGGCGACGTCAAGGTACCGCACTTCATTTCACTCAGGAGCGGCGAAGCTTTCGCGCTCGCTGCGTTGTGGGAATCCTGGAAGGACAGGGACAGCGGTGACGAACTGCAAACGACGACTTTGATAACCACGGCCGCGAATGAATTCATGCAATCACTGCACCATCGCATGCCAGTGATCGTGCAGCCGGATGGCGCTGACGACTGGCTGTCCGGTAAGGCGGGTTTCCTCGACGAGGTTGCCGACCGGACGCCGGCATTACGCGCCTGGCCGGTCAGTCGCAACGTCAATAATGCCCGGAATCAGGGCGAACAACTAATCGAACCCGAGGGCGACGTCCTCAGCTGACGCAACGGGCCGCATCGACACCAGCAGCGTGCCGGGTCCACCATGCACCCCCAGTGCGGTACCGAGCTGACAGGTCTTTATCGAGCGGATATTCGACAGCCGTGATTGCAGGATTTCTGACAATTGCCCGGCCTCGTCCGGGCAAATCGCCTCGCCAACACGAATGTCGACCGCGCTGTCTTCGCCGCAATATTTCGCCACGAACTTTGCGAACTTTGCGATACGGTTGCGTCGCCCGATCAGGCAGCCGCCGAGGCTGATGCGACCGTCTGGTTTCGTGCAAATCACTGGCGTTACCCGCAGCAGGTCTGCCATTGTTCTTACCCAACGCGGCACGCGGCCACCGCGAACGGCAAAGCGCAAGTCATGCAATAGCGCAAATGTCCGGGTCCGCGGTATTTGCTCGCGAATCGCCTGCAGTGTTTCGTCGACACCGAGACCCGCCGCCGCATATTCCGCGGCGAGCACCACCAGTTGCCCCTGGCCGACGGATGCATTGCGCGAGTCGACAACGTGAATACGGCCTGCAGCTTCTGTTCGTTCGGCTGCCGCGCGTGCCCCTTCGCAGGTGCCGCTCGCCATCGATGTCAGGTTGATCGATAGCACGTCGGTGAAATGGCTGGCGAGGAACTGAAATTGCCGCCGAAAATCACCCGGTGCAGGCTGCGATGTCGTCGGGTGGTGCGTGTTCGTCTTGAGTGCGGCATAAAATTCGTCTGTCGAAATACTCACCTTGTCGAGGTAGCCACGGTCACCGAACTGGATTCGACAGGGCACCATATGAATGTCGAGGCGTTCCAGATCGTCGTCGTCGATGTCCGCGCCGGAATCGGTAATGACGGCAAACTTGCGGCTGCGCGTGTGCGTGGCATGTTGCTGGCGATGCATGTCGTCGGCTTTCTCGCCACTCAGCGCGCCAAACTGTTTTGCGGTCTTGAAAACCGCGTCAGGGTCGTCGACATGAATATGTATTTTCGCCTTGCGCTTGGTGCCGGCCAGCACCAGTGAGTCACCCAGTTTTGCAAGTGCTTCGCGTAATTTGCGACGGTCAATATCTGCATCGTTGACGATGCATTCGGTGCAGAAGCGGTATACCGAGGTATTGTCGGCCGCAGAGAACTCCACCGCTGCCTGCAGATCGTCGAGGAGGGCGGTTTCCGGCATTGGCGCCACTTCGCCGCTCTCGAGGAAATCCGAGATGCCACCGACCAGTTCGGCAAAACCCTTCGCACCGGCATCAACGACACCGGCTTTGCGCAATACGTCCAGTTGCGTGGGTGTCTTCTCGACAGCCTCGTCGACTTGCTCTCGTGCCGTCGCGAGCAAGTCAGGAAACGACAGCCGCGGCGCATGTTGCAGCTGCGTGTCAACGCTGTCAGCCAGCGCACTGATGACCGACAGTATCGTGCCTTCGCGAGGCTCGGACAGTGCGTCACGTGCGTATTCGGCGGCGTTCTGCAGGGCTGCTGCAAAACTGGCCGTAGTGAAGTGCGTCGCTACGCCCGTCGCATCGCTCAGCCCCTGAAAGAATTGCGCCACGATAGCGCCGGAATTGCCACGAGCACCGTCCAGTAACGCATCTGCCAGCGACGCCAGCATGCTGCCAAGCGGTTGTCGTTTGGCATCGCCCAGCACCGGGAGTGCAGCGCTGAGCGACAGGCTCAGATTGGTGCCGGTATCGCTGTCTGCTACGGGGAATACGTTGATGCGATTCAGGAGTTCCTGCTGGCCGATGACACGGTGGATGCCGGAGGTCAGTGCACTGGAAAATACGTCTGCGTTAAGTCGTTGCTGTGCGGACACGCTCACGACGAAAGCCGGCGCTATTCGCGCGGTACCAGGAAGGACTTGCCCTGGTAGCGCAGTACGACACCGTCGGGCGTGATCTCGACAAGAGTCGGCCCTTCGTCCAGGCGCGATCCTTCCCGATGTTTCGCCATGTTGATAAAAACAAAGCGATCGGCCGGCGTTTCGCTGTAAACGTGGATGTCGAGATGCAGGTCCGGCAGGTCGAGCGTGCCGCTGGCACGCATCTCCTGCAAGCTTGGGTACAGTTGTTGCGGCGTCACCGTCGACGGGTCCTGCGATATAAGGTCGGCTTGCAGTGCGGGTGGATTCGCGGCTTCGTCGGCGACGGCGTTCTCCGCCTGGCGCGCGGGGCGATTCTGCCGGGCAGCGGCAACCTGTTCTTCAAAACTGGGTTGCACGGGCAAGCTTCGGGCCGTTGTGGCGGGTGTTGGATCCGGTATCGTCACAGGCGCGCTTGCGCTGCGCGCGGATTCTGAGTCCTGCCGCAGCAGTAGTCCGAGCAGCACGACGAGATTGATCGCCAGCAGCAAGCCGACGACAAGCAGCCAGCGCGGAAATGCGCGAGTGCCCGGGTTCGTGGGTAGCGCGGCGAATTCCGCCGCACTCGACTCCTGGCGTTCGATTTCAGACTTCTTCAGGGCGTCCAGAATGAATGACATGCGCTAGTCCCTGGCGAGCAACGGTGTTGTCAGGCGCGGTGAATCGTCTGCGCCGAGTAGAGAGTTAATAATTATCTGCGTCTGTTGTCCTGCCAGGCCGTCGACAGTCAGTCGATAGTCGCGTTGAAACTGGCGCACGGTAGCCGCGAGGTCTGCGTCGTATTCGTCGCCACCACTGGTTCGGTAGCGTTCATCAATATTGGCAAGGCTGTTTCGCAACCAGGTGACCTGGGGACTCCGCACACCCGGCACCAGTGCCACCGCTGTACCGTTCGGTGGACGCCACAACAGCAGGAATTCACCGTACCAGATATCCATGATGGCAGAGACCGGGTGCGTTACGACAACGCCACCGATCGAGATGTCAGCCGTTTCGCCACGAATCGCCGTCAGCACCAGGTCGTGGCCGTCACCGTTTGCATCGATCACCGCCAGAATGGCAGGGCGATTGAGTTGTTTCAGATTGTTCCAGGTGCCACGCCGCGACAGGCAGGCAAGCCCGGCGCTGCTGGCCTGAGAGCAGCCAGTTTGCGCGCCGCTGGCGTATTCAATATTCCACAGCCCAAACAACGATGCCATCGCGAAGTCGCGGCTGGTCAGTTCGCCTGCCAGCGCCAATTGTTCACTCAGTGTCGGTTCCGGTACGGCGGCAACCGCTTGCGGTGGTGGCGTCTCTGCGACCGGTGTTGCAGACTCGATGGGTGCGTCAAGTGCCACTGCTGCGGAATCCGCCACCGGCGCAGCAGGCCTGCCTATACCGGCATCGTCGGATGCCAGGATGGCCAGTACCGCCGCGGCCACCAATACGCTCGCCGCAATGCCGAGTTTTCGCAGTCCACTGCCGGGTTCGAGTTCGCCCGATATTTCTGCTGCTGCGCGCCGGATAACACGTTTGTTGACGACCCGAAATGCCTGGCTGTAAGCCCCGAGCAGCGCTCGGTCGCAAATGACGTTTATCAATCGCGGCACACCCTGCGAAAGACGGAACACTTCCCGCTTCGCGCTACTGTCCATGACTTCACCCAGCGCACCCGCAACCCGGAGTCGGTGTTCAATGTATTGAGCTGTCTCGTCCCTTGTCAGCGGTTCCAGGTGATAGCGTCCGGTGATGCGTTGCGCCAGCTGCCGGAGATCATTGCGGGCCAGAAGTTCTCGCAGCTCAGGTTGACCGATCAGAATGATCTGCAACAGTTTCTGTTTCGCCGTTTCAAGATTGGTCAGGAGTCGGACCTGCTCCAGGACGGCCGGCGCGAGATTTTGTGCTTCATCGACAACCAGGATCGTACGTCGCCCGTCCGCGTGTGCGGCTAACAGGTGACGGTTAAGTGCGTCGGTTAGCGCCTTGATACTGTCCGTTGTCGTCGGGACATCGATATGCAATTCCTCGCAAATCGTTAGCAGGAATTCGTGCACGGAGATTTGCGGATTCAGGACCACCGCGACGTCGGCATTATCCGGCATCCGATTTTGCAGCAGCGTGCGCACCAGCGTGGTTTTACCGGTCCCGACTTCGCCTGTCAGCTGGACAAAGCCGCCGCTCTCGGTAACTCCGTAAACGAGATGCGCCAATGCTTCTCCGTGCCGCTCACTCATGAACAGGTAACGCGGGTCCGGCGTTATCGAAAACGGTTTTTCGTTGAGCCCGAAAAAGCTTAGGTACATGGCGCTGATTCTACCCTATCGGTCAAGCGTCTTGGCGCGAGCGACCGACAGCGAGCCAAATTTCTCACGTATCCGGTCGACGGTATCGTCAACGGCTGAATGGCTTTGATCGCAGTCGCTGGCAAACAGGTCGCCCTGTTCCGTTGCGGCCAGGCGGCCACCGCCGACCCCGAGCAGGCGTACCTTGGCACCCGGGTTTTCGGCACGCCACGTTGCCAGTAATTCCCGAGCGATGGCATACAGCTGGTCCGTACCGTTGGCCGGTGGATTCAGTTTGCGCTGCCGCGTAAAGGTCGTGAAGTCAGCACGCCGAATCTTTACCTGTACCGTACCAGCGCACAGTGCGGCTTTGCGCAGGCGAGCCGCGGTGCGTTCCGAGAGTCGCAGTAATTCGCGCTCCATATCGGCGGGATTGGACAGATCCGTGGCAAAGGTTTCTTCCGCGCTAATCGATTTTTCTGCGCGGCTCGGAACGACGGGGCGCGCATCGATTCCGCTCGCGCGCTCGCGGGTCTTCTGCGTATAGCGACCAAAAACGGGTTCGAGATCCCGGTCTTTTGCAAGTCGCAGGTCGCGTACGCTGGCGACCCCAATACGCGCCAGATGTTTCAGGGTTTGCCGGCCAATGCCCGGTATGACGCTAACCGGAAGCGGATCGAGCTTGCGCTCGTAGTCATCCGGCAAAACAATCGTCAAACCATCCGGCTTGTCCAGGTCCGACGCGATTTTCGCAACCAGCTTGTTTTCCGCAACGCCGACCGATGCTGTCAGGCCGGTTTCCTGCCTGACGCGTGATTTGATGTCTGCCGCAATTTTCTGCGGTGCACCGAATAGCTTGACGCTCGCGCTGACATCAAGGAACGCCTCGTCGAGCGATAGCCCCTCCACCAGCGGCGTGAAGTCGCGGAAGATCGAAAAAATCCGGGTCGACGCTTCCTTGTAATGCGACATGCGCGGCTTGACGCGCACGAGGTGGTCACAGCGGCGCAGTGCTTCGGCAATCGGCATCGCGGAACGAATGCCGAACTCGCGCGCCTCGTAGCTTGCGGCAGCGACGACGCCGCGATTGGAGGTACCGCCGACGACCAGTGGCTTGCCGCGCAACGCCGGGTTATCGCGTTGTTCGACCGACGCGTAAAAAGCATCCATATCAACGTGCAGAATGCTGCGCCGGTTCGCGGACATCGTATTACTGACTGCGCTCGACGATGTATCGTGCCAGCCATTTGAGTGGTGCAGCCGAATCGCCCAGCACCGCAACGCGCTGCAACGCATCTGCGAGCAGCTCGTCGCATCGAGCTCGCGATGCGGCAACACCAAACAAGGCCGGATACGTTGCCTTGTCCAGCGCAATGTCAGAGCCGACCGGCTTGCCCAGAACATCAGTTTCGCTTTCGATGTCCAGGATGTCGTCTTTTATTTGAAACACGATGCCGATGTTGCGGGCAAAGCCATGCAGTGCGTCAGTCTCCGCTTTGCCTATGTCTTCGCGCAGGAGCGTGGCCGACATGACGGCGGCATACAGCAATGCACCGGTTTTGAGTGCATACATGTGCTCGAGATCGGCCGCTGACAGTTTGCGGCCCTCGGCATCCAGATCGATTGACTGTCCGCCGGTCATGCCGGTCGAGCCGCAAGACTCACTGATCATCTGTACCAGTTTGATCGCAGCGCCAGCGGGTGCGTGCTGCATTGTTGCGAGTACTGAGAACGCCAGTGGCTGCAATGCGTCGGCCGCAAGAATGGCAGTCGCCTCGTCATATTGCCGATGCACCGTGGGCTTGCCGCGACGCAGGTCATCGTCGTCCATGGCCGGCAGGTCGTCATGCACCAGTGAAAAGGCATGGATGAGTTCGATGGCGACTGCCGGGGCATCGAGCAGGTCGGGCTCGACGCGCAGGCACTCTCCGGCCGCATACACCAGTAATGGGCGCACCCGTTTGCCGCCATTCAGGACCGCATAGCGCATGGCTTCGTGAAGTCGCTCGGGACGCGTCGTCGCCGGCGGCAGCGCGGCATCCAGGCGTGCATCAACTCGGGCTATGTAGGCGGCAATTCGATCTTTGAACTGGTCAGGCACTGCAGAAACCGGCGCGATTCGGGCCATGTAGCGTACACGGAATTGGGCGGCCGCGCGCGCTTCGCTGGGCTATAATTCGCGACCACCTCCGGCCCAATGACCCAGGAAAATCGAGCATGCAGGCAACGGCAATTGCACAGCCGAATATCGCTTTGATCAAGTATTGGGGTAAGCGGGATATCGATCGTAACCTGCCGGCCGTCGGCTCCATCTCGATCACGCTCGACACACTTTTTACCGAGGTGAGTGTCGCGTTCGATGATCGTCTGCCGGACGATGTATTACTGGTAAATGGCCAGCAGGATGTGCAGCGGCTGGCGCGCATGCAGGACTGCCTGAATTACGTGGCTGGCGAGCGGCGCCCGGTCGCGCGTATCGAGAGTCGCAGCAATTTTCCGATCGCCGCCGGACTGGCGTCGTCGGCCTCGGCCTTCGCAGCTGCGACCGTTGCGGCGGCGAAAGCGGCGAACCTGTCTCTGGATACTATGTCGCTGGCACGACTTGCTGCGCGGTCCTCTGGCTCGGCCGCACGTTCTCTCTACGGTGGCTTTGCAGAGTTGCGGAACAGCGGAGACACGATCGCACTTGATTCGCTCGGGGTTGCGAGCGACTGGCCGTTGCAGGTCGTGGTCGCAATAACCGCAACGGGGCCGAAACCCACCGGTTCCACCGAGGCGATGGAAATCTCCCGCCAGACGTCGCCGTTTTACGCAAGCTGGATCGAAAAGCAGGCGCACGACCTGGATGCGGCGCGCGACGCCATTGCTGCCCGCGACTTTGCAGCACTGGGTGCGATTGCCGAGCACAATTGCCTGAAAATGCATTCGGTCATGTGGGCGTCGAGGCCACCCATGGTCTTCTGGACAGCGGCGACCCTGCGCTGCCTCGAAACGATTCGGGCCCTGCAGGCGGACGGATGCGCAGTTTTTTTCACGATCGATGCCGGACCCCAGGTTAAAGCGGTTTGCCTGCCACAGGATGCCGCCGATGTGCGCGATGCCCTGGCGGCCACACCCGGCGTCGTTGAAGTCATGACGACGGGTCTCGGGCCGGCCGCGCGGCTGGTTGACTCGGCGTGAGCCTGTTTCGCACCGCAACTGCACCCGGAAAAGTGGTGCTGTCAGGCGAATACGCAGTACTCGATGGTGCAGCCGCTGTTTGTATGGCGATAAACCGGCGAGCTCGTGTCAGTCTGAAGCCAGCGCATGAATCCGCTGGCAGTGTTACGGCACCGGGATTCAATGACGCCGTTGGCCGGTTTCGCATTGCGGACGGTGAATTACACTGGCTTGCCGATAGCGCGTCATTCGCTGTTGTCGATGCGGCCTGGCAAGCCTGTTCTGTTCGGCCGGCCGGCGCGTTTGACCTGGTGCTGGATTCCTCGGCGTTTGTTGACAGCACGAGCGGCAACAAACTGGGGATCGGCTCGAGTGCCGCGATCGTCGTTGCGCTGTGTGCGGCACTAGGCGCTGAGGGCGGCACCACGATCGATGCCTTTACTGCGCACAGGAATTTGCACGGTGGCTCGGGCAGCGGCGTGGATGTCGCGTGTAGCCTGCACGGTGACTTGCTTGAATACAGACAGGCAGAGCAGCAGTCGAGCGGATTGGAATGGCCGCACGGATTGAAGTTTCGACTTATCTGGACTGGCGTCGCTGTCAGTACAAAAGACAAACTGATGCAGCTGCAGCAGGGCGCGTCGTTACCATCGCGTGCGCAACTGACACAGGCAGCAGAGTCGGCGGCACGTGCGTGGCGTAACGCCGATGCTGCGGCACTTGTCGAGCAATACCGAGACTATACGGAACGCCTGCTCCACTTCAGCGACGACCATCGCCTCGGCATTTTCGATGCAGGACACCGCGAATTGCTGGATACTGCGAGCTCATCCGGACTGGTCTACAAACCCTGTGGTGCAGGCGGTGGCGACATCGGCATCGTGCTGGGAACAGACGACGCCAGGCTGGATGATTTTGTTCGCAATTTGCCGCTTCAATTCTCGATGCTCGATTGCGCGCTGGATCGCGACGGCCTCATAATCGAAGAACAGACATGATCGATTCCCGACTATCCGGATTGCACAAACTGCCCGTAGCAGAACGTATTGCGTTGCTCACGAAACGAAACATTCTCGCAGCTGACGACGCGCGCCTGTTGCTGCGCGGGCAGCAGGTTCTTAAAGTTCAGGCCGCAGACAAGATGGTGGAAAACGTGCTCGGCGTGTTTGGTTTACCGCTGGCGATCGCACCGAACTTTGTTGTGAACGGCCGTGATTGCGTCGTGCCACTGGTCATCGAGGAACCATCGGTTGTTGCCGCACTTGGCTATGCCGCGGCGGTGGCGAGACGCAGTGGCGGCTTCAGTGCAGCGGCGGATACGTCATTGCTTGCCGGTCAGATTCACCTCGTCGCTATCAGCGATACCGAGGTGGCACAAGCGGCGATTATCGATGCGAAAACGGCACTGCTGGAACAGGCGAATAATGTGCATCCGCGCCTGCAGCAACGCGGCGGCGGTGCACGTGATATTGAAGTGCGTCCGCTACTGCTGGCCGATGGCCGGCCGGTGCTCGCGGTCCATATATTGGTTGATACCTGCGATGCGATGGGCGCAAATCTGGTTAATTCAATGTGTGAATCGATCGCGCCGGAAATCGCAGGACTGTGCGGTGGCAAGGTTGCGCTACGTATTTTGTCGAACCTGTCGGACCGGGCGAGAGTCAGGGCTCAAGTCGTCCTTCCCGCCGGGCATCTGGCAGACGATACGATGAGCGGTGCAGCGGTGCGCGACGGGATCGTTATGGCCAGCGACATCGCACTGGCCGATCCGTATCGGGCCGCGACCCACAACAAGGGGGTGATGAACGGTATCGATGCTGTTGCAATCGCGACGGGCAATGACTGGCGAGCATTGCAGGCGGGGGTGCATGCTTTTGCTGCACGCCATGGCCGGTATGCGGCGATTACACGCTGGACGGCCGGTGCGGATGGCGAGTTGCTGGGCGAGATCGATGTGCCGCTCAAAGTCGGTATCGTCGGCGGCACGCTGGCGACCAATCCGGCGGCGCGGCTGGGACTGGCATTGACCGGAGTTGCGTCAGCGGCGGAGCTCGCTGAATTAATGGCGGCGGTCGGCCTGGCGCAGAATTTCTCGGCGCTGCGCGCGCTGGTGACAAGCGGCATCCAACGCGGCCACATGCGCATGCATGCGCGCAGCGTGGCGAGTGCGGCGGGCGCGCCGTCCAGCCGTATCGACGACGTGGTTGAGCAGCTGGTTGCCAGTGGCGAGGTGAAGGACTGGAAGGCCAGGGAAATCGTGGCGAGTCTCGATGCCGAGGAACCGGCGGAGGGTGCGGTCAGCGCGAGTGCAGCCGGCAAAATCATCCTGCTGGGGGAGCACGCTGTTGTGTATGGGCACCATGCACTCGCGGTTCCGATACACGATGCCGTGCACGCATCGGTGTCACAAGCCGAACACAATACCAGCCTGACGATTACGGATTGGGGTCTGCATGTCGTCGTTGGTGAGGACGAAAGTGACGGTGCAGCCGCTGCAGTCAAGCTGATATTTGAAAAGCTGCGTCTGCGAGACGTACATCTCGATATTCGGGTGTCATCAATATTGCCGCGAGGGATGGGCCTTGGTTCGTCCGCTGCAATTGCAGTCGCGGTTACCCGTGCCATTGCGAAGTACAGCCGTATTGAGCTCACCGACAATGCCGTCAATGAAATCGCGTTCGCCTGTGAGCAACTCTCGCATGGCACGCCGTCGGGCGTAGACAATACGATATCCTGCTTCGGAAATGCCATGTTGTTCCGCAAATCGGCTGCGCTGTGCAGTGAACCGCTTGCGATATCTGCACGGTTGCCCATCGTTGTCGGCTGCAGTCATTCCAGCGGGCCGACTCGCGAGCAGGTTGCCGGTGTCAGCCTTCGGCGTGACAACAATCCACAGCGTTACGATGCGCTTTTCCAGCAAATCGACCAATTGAGTATTGATGGTGCAAAGGCGCTTGCCAATCAAAACTACAGCGAGCTTGGTTCAATGATGAATGTTTGCCAGGGTCTTCTGAATGCGATCGAAGTCTCGACGCCGGAATTGGAGGAAATGATTCATATTGCACGGGACGCCGGTGCGGTTGGCGCAAAGCTGACCGGTGCCGGTGGTGGGGGTTCGATGGTCGCATTGTGCCCCGGTCGTGAGGCAGAGGTGCGGGCGGCCCTGGAGCAGGCGGGGTTTACAACCTTGAAGACGACCGCGGCAGGAGCGGCGGCATGAATGATCAGCATCGCATCGTTTCATCGGAAGGCGAGGAGCTGATTCTCGTCGACGAGAACGACAACGAAATTGCCTATCGCTCCAAGGCTGATTGCCACGATGGCGACGGCCTGCTGCATCGCGCATTCTCGCTGTTCTTGTTTAATGATAATGGCGAGCTGCTGTTGCAGCGCCGCGCCGCCGGAAAACGATTGTGGCCGGGTTTCTGGTCAAACAGTTGCTGCAGTCATCCGCGACGGGGCGAGGATCTTGAGGTGGCGACCGCTCGCAGGCTGAGCGATGAGCTCAATATTGCGGCCAGCCTGGAGCACATCTATTACTTCTGTTACCAGGCGGGTTTCGGCGCAGCGGGCTCTGAAAATGAATTGTGCCATGTATTCCTCGGCAAAATTCGCGGACATGTGCGACCGAATGACAGTGAAATCGAGAGTGTTCGGTTCGTTGACAGCAACACGCTGAATCGTGAACTGGCCGAACAGCCGGGACAATTCACACCGTGGTTCAAACAGGAGTGGGCGACGTTGAGTCGCGACTATGAGCGCGTATTGAGTCGCTACGCGATGTAGCGGTAGTACTCGATGCCGAGATCGCTGAAGTGGCGATCGACGCTGTGGCCGACACGCTCTATCACAAACTCATTGTTGGGCAGGTAGTCGAGATTGGGGACGCGCCGACCGTCGTGCAGCGCTTCATACTGCTCGCGATTCAGATCAATGGTCATTTCCATCGCAGCGCTGAAGCGAATCTTTGCGGCCGCTTCGCGCCAGTTGTCAGCCATAAAGAATGGAATGACTTCCGCCGCATCGCCGCTGCCATAGCCGAGCGTCAGCACTTCTTCTCCGTCGTTCAGCGAGTCTTCTTCCAGTGCCTGCTCGAAACCTGCAGCCATCCACGCGGGCAACGCAGCCGTATAAAGATTGCCGAGGTCGAGCATCGTGTCACTGCCGAGCCGCAACTTGTCGAGAATCTCCTTGCGAAAATGGCGCGATGCGCGGAACGCACGCAAAACAGCCATGGCCAGCGGGTAGGCCTCGTACTGCAACTTTTCGGGTTCCGCCAGAGCCGCAACTGCCGGTTTGCCGGTCATCTCGGTCAACAGCGCGTCCACATCGACGCCGGCTTCGTAGCAATACGATGCGAGTTCGGCGCGATCCTCGGACGAACCCTGGCCCAGTGCAAACAGGTACGACACGGCCCATCCGGTCTCCGGCATACGCCGATACGGCCGGTGCAGGAACAATGTGCGAAGACTGCGCAAGTGCTCGATGGCGCACAGGTCGCGTTTTTCGTACATGTCATTCAGCGCATGCAGCGTCTCGTCGATGTAGCAGGTCGTCGAGTATTTTCCGTTGAAGACCGGGAAGTCCTGAACCTGGTGTGTCTCGGAACGATCCTGTCCGCAGAAACGCAACATCGGTTTGCGAAAGTCCATGACGCGATAGTCGGAGGCGGACCCCGATCCCACCAGGTCGACGACGGCAAGCTGCGGATCTTCCTCCAGCAGCATTGCCACTGCACCGGCACCTTGCGTGGGTTCGCCGGAACTGCCGCGGGCATATTCCGCAATGTCTGCGCATACGACAATCGCCTGGCCGCCGGCACCGTCCAGCGCGAGGTGGCGGATCGCCCCTTTCATGCCATAGACGCCGCCAAGACAGGCATGTTTGAATTCCGGCACTTCGCAGCTGCGTGAAATCGGCGCCTTGCCGCGAGCTTCGAGCGCCTGGTCCACCATGCCCTTGACGATGATGGCTCCGGCCGAGTTGTCGGTGCTCGATTCGGTACCGAGACCCAGGAACTTAACGCGCGCCGGGTCGATGTCATACTGGTCGATCAGGCGAATGACGGCATTTGCGGCCATCGTGTAAACACTGTGATTCGGGCCGCGAACGCGGAAACTGCGTCCCACGACCTCGCGAATCTTGGGCCACTGGTTGTCGGTCCAGTCGCACCAGTCTTCGAGCCAAACGCGGTACGGCGGCACATAAGTGGCAAGGCCGCTGATTCCGATGGTCTGTTTTGGCTTGGCTTGATTCATTGAGGGTGTCTGCACAGCCCGGCGATTTTAGTGGCAGGGGCGTTTTCGCTCAACCATTTATTCTACCGTTATCGTAATTCGATCGGATACTACAGGCGGATTATGCGGAATATGGAGGTGATCGCCCAGCAATAACTGGAGCTGGTGTTCGCCGGGTTCCAGCGTCACTTCTGTCGTGGTACTGCCGTCACCGAAGTGAATATGCTGTGCGTCAGCTGGAATGGGCAGCGCGAGATTGGGCAATTCCGTGTCGATCAGCAGGTGGTGATGCCCCGACGCCGGCTGATTGTCGCCGGCCTTGACGACGGTCATGCCCTCAATGCCGAATTCTATCGCCACCGGGTTAGAGACCGTGGCCCCGTCCGCCGGCGTTATGAAAAACACGCTGGCGCCCGCAATCGAGTCCGTGCGCGGCAGCGTTGTGGCTGGCTTGGGCGCCGCAGCTACATCGGCCACTTTTTCTTCAGTCACCGACCTGTCGCCGCACGCGACAAGCGCGAGAATGGAGCCACCAATCAATAAAATTCGCCGAATCATCGTTGTTCCCTTTCGCGTCATGCTGAAAACAGAGTAATGAGCAGTGCACCAAACAGTGTAAATGAAGCACCGGTAATGTAAGCAATCAGGAGTATAAAGTATTTGAACAGCGTGGCGAGGTGCCCTTGTCCATAGACCTTGCGCATTGCCCGATACAGATAAACGGGAATATAGAACGATGCGACGACGACGGCCAGCGTTCCGATGCCATCATTCAGTGACAGACTGCTCCACAGGCTGGCGAACAATATCTGTAGCGTCAGAATGAGGAAGAAGAATGCGTGAAAGTGCACGAAAAACAGCAGGTGCTCGACGAAATACCGTCTTGACAGCGGATACAATATTTTCAGAACGACGGCCATCAGCGGCAGCAGGACGATCAGCGCGATCGGTATCTTGTCGATAATCGCGCCCTGGAAGTTGTCGATACCTCGCCGGTTGTTGCGTTCGCAAATCTCTTTGATCCGCTCATCCGAGAAACGTTTTTTGAACCAGTCGGGAAGATCCTCGTCGCCGCTGATGGAGGCCTGGCTGCAATCACCGAAGAATGCGTCGCCACTGTCGCTGTCACCGAAGTTGATATTGAGGCCGTCGCGGTTATTCTCGAATTCCTCAACGACCGCCGGGTCGATGGTGCCGTCGGCCTCAAGCTCCTTCAGTTTCTCGACTGCGGCGTCAAGTTCCGCCTGTTTTTCATCGGCGGCAGCTTGCCTGGCTGCTTCCTGCTCGGCGATGTCTTCGGGGGTGGGCAACGGTTCCGGCTCGAAGAAAATACTCAAGTCTTCCCGCGGGTCGAAGAATGCAACAACGAAAAAGATGACACTCAGCACAAGATAGGTTCGAAAGGGCGGCATGTAACGGACGCGCCGTCCTTCCAGGTAGTCGCGCGTCAACTGCCCCGGACGGACCAGCAGCGGGACAATCGTTTTCCAGAGCCTTGAATCCAGTTCGAACAGGTCACCGAACGCCTCTCTGACCAGTTGCCAGATGCTGATCAGCCGGTTGCGTGACCGCTGCCCACAGTTGCCACAGTACTGCCCACGCAGGCGCGTACCGCAATTCAGACACACTGGACTTTCATTTGGCGCTAGCAGGAGCGCCGGGTCCGCTCGGAGCGCGCGACTGTTGACGATCAGGCGGTCGCCGAACTGCTCAGCCGCATCCGCATCGATATCGGCGAAGAATCCGTCCAGCAACGAGTCCAGCGCATGGTCATCGTGGGCTCGAAACTGGCAGTTTCGCACTGTTCGCCCTTTGTCATCGCGGCCGGATTCGAAAGTGCGGACATCGTCGATTCCCTCGACCGTCAGTGCCGACTTTAGTAGTGCTGCGATCCAGTTGTCGGCGTCAACGACGGCTTCGTCCGCGATGACGAAATCAATTTCATACAGCGGGCCGTTGAAATTCGACATGGACGATTAGCGTAAATCAGGCTTTCTTACGCTTCTTGGATGCCGGCTTTTTTTTGCTCGAGCTTGTTTTCCTGGCCGCTTTTTTTCGCGTGGTCTTTGCCGGGCTGGTGCCGTTGCGGCTCAATTCTTCCGCTGCAAAATCGTCGACTGCGAGCAAGGCGAGAACTTTCTCGTGATAGTTGCGCATATTGCGCGCCTCGGCTTTACTGATGACCTGCGCTTTTTCCGCTTCCTCAATCTGCTCCCCGAGATAGCCGGATCGCAGCAGGCCTTCCTTGTGCGCCTGTCGCAGGCGACGTTCGATGGGCTTGTATTCGACCGCCAGCTCAAGAGCTTCCTGCAACAGGCCCAACGGGTTGCCGGGTTCCAGGGTTGTGTAAGCCAACTGGCTCAGGCGATCGCGGGATTCACCGGGTGTCGTAATCAGTTCAATGACCTTGGCCGCTATTTCGTCTGATGGCGCAGAGTACGTGCGACCGCGCGGAAAGATAAAGATACGCAGGATGGTGGCAACGATACGATTCGGGAAGTTCCTCAGGAAAGCGTGCAGCGCTTCCTGCGCCTGGTACATGAGCGTTCGCACCGACCATTCCACCAGCGGCAGGTCGGTGGCGCGGCGGCCCTGGTTTTCAAAGTGCTTGAGTACCGCAGATGCCAGGTACATTGAGCTCAGAATGTCGCCGAGCCGGGCCGACAGCAGTTCGCGCTTTTTCAGGGCACCACCCAATGTCAGCATCGCAAAATCCGACGCCAGCGCGAACGCCGCGCTGTAGCGATTGATGTTCTGGTAGTAGCGGCGCGTCGGTGTGTTTAACGGCACGCGACTGAACTTGGCATGCGTCAGCGCGAGGAAGAACGAGCGGGCCATGTTACTGATTGCGTAGCCAATGTGGCCGAACAGTGCATTGTCGAACTCGATCAAGCCGCGATCCTGGTCCTCATCGCCAGCCGCTTGCAGTTCGCGCAGGACGAAGGGGTGGCAGCGAATGGCACCCTGACCGTAAATAATCAGGCTGCGCGTCAGAATGTTCGCGCCCTCGACAGTTATGGCAATCGGCGTTGCCATGTAGGATCGGCCGAGGTAGTTGTTCGGCCCCATCATGACGCCCTTGCCGCCGTGTATATCCATTGCGTCGTTGGCGACTTTGCGGCCCAGTTCGGTGCAGTGATATTTCAGGATTGCAGAGGGAACAGCCGGTTTCTCGCCCTGGTCGATCGCACCCGCGGTGACTGCGACGGCCGCATTCATTATGTAGGTGTGGCCTGCGATGCGAGTCAACGCTTCGCCAACACCCTCAAAGTTGGCGATGGAGGTGTTGAACTGTTTGCGCAGGACCGAATAGGCGCCTGACGCATAACTCGCGGCCTGGCCGCCGCCGGATGCAGTCGACGGCAGCGTGATCGCGCGCCCGACAGACAGCAATTCGACCAGCATCTTCCAGCCTTTGCCGGCCATTTCCGGGCCGCCGATGATGTAATCGAGCGGGACAAAGACATCCTTGCCCGAGGTTGGGCCATTCTGGAACGCAATCGACAGCGGATAGTGTCGGCGGCCAACAACCACGCCATCGGTATCCGTCGGGATCAGCGCGGCTGTAATGCCATAGTCATCGACATCGCCGATAAGGTGGTCCGGGTCATACATTTTGAACGCAAGGCCGAGCACGGTGGCCACTGGTGCGAGCGTTATGTAGCGCTTGTTCCAGTTCAGGCGAATGCCGGTGATGGTCTTGCCTTGCCACTTGCCCTTGCAAACCACACCATTGTCGATCAGAGCTGCTGCATCCGAGCCTGCCTGCGGTGACGTCAGGGCGAAGCAGGGAATTTCGGTGCCGGCAGCCAGTCCTGGCAGGTAATGATTTTTTTGATCTTCGGTTCCATAGTGCAGCAGCAGTTCGGCGGGCCCCAGGGAGTTGGGTACACCGATCGTCGACGATACGGCGGAACTGCGTCCTGCCAGTTTCGAAATGACCGCGGCATTGGCATAGGCTGAAAACTCCAGCCCGCCGTATTGCTTCGGAATAATCATCGCGAAAAAGCGCTGTTCGATGATGTAGTCCCACATTTCTTGCGGCATGTCGGCACGATTGTGGTGTATGTCCCAGTCATCGATCATCTGGCACAGCGTTTCACAGGGACCGTCGAGAAAAGCCTGTTCTTCCTCGGACAGTTTCGGTGCCGGGAACGACATCAGTCGATCCCACTCCGGCATTCCCGAAAATAATTCGCCGTCCCACCAGACGCTGCCGGCCTCAAGTGCTTCGCGTTCGGTATCCGACATGGACGGCAGCATCTTGCGGTAGATGGCCAGCAGCGGCTTGGTCAGTTTCTCACGCCGAAACTCAATCAGGTTGGGAACGACCATCGCAGCAAATGCGGCGATCAGAAGCAGGTTCCAGGCCCAATGTCCGTTGCCAAGGAAGAGGTACGCGAGCAGCGCAATGCCGGTTGCGATCGTCGAAGTTCGCAAATCTATTCGCTGGTAGGCGAGAAAGATGCCCCCGCCGAAGAACAACAAGAACCAGAGTAAACCTACTGTAAATCCCGACAAATCGTGTTCCTCTTATTGCTGGATGCCTGTGGATCCCGAATCAGGGACCCTCACTTTATAGCAGTTCCTCGATGGCGGCGCGTTCTTCGCGCAGTTCTTTTTCAGTTGCATCCATGCGCTCACGACTGAAGTCGCTGATATCGAGGCCCTGTACGATTTCGTATTGACCATTACTGCAACGAACCGGGTAGGAGTAAATGATTCCGGGCTCGATGCCGTAGCTGCCGTCTGACGGAATCGCCATGCTGACCCAGTCGTCGGCGGGCGTGCCGAGCGCCCAATCGTGTATGTGGTCAATTGCTGCCGACGCCGCAGAGGCGGCCGATGACGCGCCTCGGGCTTCGATAATTGCTGCGCCACGCTGCTGCACCTTTGGGATGAATTCCGTCGTCAGCCAGTTGTCGTCGACCTGGTCGGCTGCATCCTTGCCTGCAACTGTCGCATGGTTGATGTCCGGGTACTGTGTTGCGGAATGATTGCCCCATATTGTCATGCGCTGAATATCGTTCACATGGCTGTCAGTTTTTGCCGCGAGCTGCGCCATTGCGCGGTTGTGATCCAGTCGTGTCATCGCCGTGAAATTACCGGGATCGATGTCCGGCGCATTGCTGCTGGCGATCAGGGCATTGGTATTCGCCGGATTGCCGACGACCAGGACCTTTATGTCACGACTGGCATGATCATTGATCGCTTTACCCTGCACCGAAAAAATCGCTGCATTGGCTTGCAGCAGGTCCTTTCGTTCCATGCCCGGTCCGCGCGGTCGTGCTCCGACCAACAGTGCATAATCGCTGTCCCTGAAAGCCACGTTAGGGTCGTCCGTCGCAACGATGCCGGCGAGCGTGCCAAAGGCACAGTCGTCGAGTTCCATGACCACACCGTGCAATGCCGGCAGTGCTGGTGGAATTTCCAGCAATTGTAAAATCACCGGCTGATCGGGGCCCAGCAACTGGCCAGATGCGATGCGAAAGGCGAGCTGGTAGCCAATCTGGCCAGCTGCACCGGTGATGGTGACGCGTACGGGTGCTTTCATTGTCGTTATTCCTGCGGAGAAATCATAAGAATTAGGGTCGGCGATTCTAGCACCGGCCGCCGCCGCAGGCACTGGCGGAGTCTACTAATTGTGTCTGGTCTGAGATTATTCGTCAGGAAACTGCAGAATAAATTGCTCGTATTCCTGGTCAGCCAGCGGCACTTCACCTGCTTTGCGCAGGGCTTCGATGCACGCCAGCCAGTCTTCCGCCGTCTCACGTGCTGTGTCGTCGCATCCCCTGGCTACGCCATATTCCTTGCTTGCAGCCGAGCTGGAATCTGTCACAAGGCCCGGGTCGACTGCCGGAGCCGGGTCTTTCTCAAGATTCACGTTGCCAGTCTGGTTGGAGCCGGCACGAAGCCGCGCCTGGTTTCGGGCGTCATCGAGTACGTTGGTGTCTTTCGGTCGGAATTGCTCCTGCACGGACTCCGGTACAGAAGACGCGGGTACGACAACTTGCTGATCTCGGTTCAAATCCAAAACGATGGCCAGGCTCAACACCACTGTCGCGGCTACAGCCAATGGCCGAGTCCAGGATTCGAGCAGCGACGACAAGCCGCGTGCTTTTCGCACTTCATCGGCAGCCATCGTCAAAATTTTCGTGTTCAGTCGGTCCGGTGCACGCTCGGCTGCATGCTCGCGATACACCTTCGAGACGCGCTGGTCGAACATCTCATCGTCTCTTTCGTTGCTCATTTCGGCTCCCCAATGGCAGTCCGAAGCTTGTTGACAGCATAACGGAGCCTGCTTTTCGCAGTCTCACGATTGCTACCCGTAACCAATGCGATGTCATCAAGGCCCAGTCCGGCCTCCTCGTGTAACAGGAAAGCGTCGCGTTGTTCGGCGGGCAGTTGTTGCAGCGCGATGTTCAGTCTTTCCCGCGCAAGACTACGTTCTGTCGCCATTTCCGGAAGTTCCGCATCATCCGCGTGGCGTTCGGCTTCAAACTCGACCGGGTTCGCGTGACGCTTGTTGCGGCGTATATGATCTATGAAACAGTTGTGTGCTACCCGGTACATGAAGGTCGTAAATTTGGCGCTCGGCCGATAGTTCTCCCGGGATTTGACGATTTTGCCCCAGACATCCTGAAAAATATCTTCTGCGCTGTCGCGGTGTTGGCACATGCGGAGCAGGTAGCGGTACAGCGCATCGTTGTGGCGCCGATACAGCATTTCAAACGCGGCGGTGTCACCGTCTTTGTAGCGAAGCATCAGTGCACTGTCGTCCGGCGTATGGCCCATGGATGGAGCATAGGCGAGCCCGGCATTGCTGCATAGGGCCACCTGATCGGGCACAGGTCCCGTTGCAACTGCCTCTCTGCGCATCATGGTGGATACTCGTTGGTCACTGACTAATGGCAAACGCGGGCGGTGCTAAGGCGGGGTTAGACTCAGACTAAAAAAATCCTTGCAAATGCAATTCTTAGTGTTATAGTTGACTATAACACCAGATCACTAAGGGCGGGCGCGCCCGGAGCAACAGGAAATGTTTAGAGCACTTGCACAATTTAACGACTATGTCAGCCTGGCTGTCATGCTTTTGATGCTGGTCGCCTTGCTTGGCGGGCGCCCCAGCGCGGGTGAATACCTGGCGCCGGAGCGCTTTAAAGTCGCGGGAAGCCTGCCATTCAGCGCCGAACTTGAAGGCCAGATTGGCGTCCAGGCCGTCAAGGTGGGCATTGCAGCCGCCGCGAGTATTGGTGGACCGGGTCATTTCCGTGGCGAAGACGAGTAAAGTAGCGACGGAAGCCTCGCGCCGGCCTGATGCACGGGCCGGCGCCTTTTTGCGTGCGTTGGCACGAGGCACACGTGGGCAACAGGAACCGACTGATTAATGGACCCTAAATGGAATGAAGACCAACCGATTTACCGGCAACTGCGGGACCGCGTTGTCGCAATGATTCTGGAAGGCGTGCTGACAGATGGAGACGCGCTGCCGTCGGTCAGAAATGTCGCCGCTGAATACCGGCTCAATCCACTGACCGTGTTGAAAGGCTACCAGGAGCTGGTCGACGAGAACCTGGTTGAGAAAAAGCGCGGCCGGGGCATGTTCGTGAATGAGGGTGCGCGCACCATGCTTCTCAAGGCTGAGCGTCAAAAGTTCATCGAAAAGGAATGGCCGCAGGTCGTAGCGACCATCGAACGTCTGGATCTGCAGGTGGACGATCTGCTGCGGGACGTGACCTCGAATAAAAACAAATCTACGCCAGATTCTGGAGGGGAGAATGACTAGCCTGGTCAGTGCTCAGGGAGTATCCAAACGTTTTGGAAACTTTACAGCTGTCAACAACGTCAGTTTCGAGATCGAAAGCGGCAAGATCCTCGGTCTTATCGGACCGAATGGCGCCGGCAAGACAACCCTGCTGAAGGCGCTGCTGGGACTGACAGATTGTGAAGGTTCACTGTCGGTCATGGGCCTCGATCCTTTCAAACAGCGCAAGGAGCTGATGCAGAATATCTGCTTTATCGCCGACGTTGCGGTGTTGCCGCGATGGATCAAGGTGTCGCAGCTGCTCGATTATGTAGAAGCAATACATCCAAACTTTTCGCGTGCGCGCGCCGACGAGTTGCTGCGACAAACGAAGGTCAGGACGACATCGAAAGTCAAAGAACTCTCAAAAGGCATGGTCACGCAGCTGCATCTGTCGATCATCATGGCAATCGATGCAAAGCTGCTGGTTCTCGACGAGCCGACGCTGGGACTGGATATCCTGTTTCGCAAGGATTTCTATGCCAATCTGCTGAATGACTATTTCGATGAAGACCGCACCATCCTGGTAACGACACACCAGGTCGAGGAAATCGAAAACCTGCTGACAGACATCATGTTTATCAATGATGGCAAGCTGTTGCTCAATGCACCGATGGACTCTCTCGGCGATACCTACGTGGAGATCGCTGCGTCTGGTGAGGCAGCGCAAAAAGCGAGAGGGCTCGGCCCAATCGCCGAAACGGAAATGTTTGGCAAGTCGATCATGTTGTTCGAGGGAATCAGTCGCGAACATCTTGAGGGACTGGGTGACTTAAGGACGCCGTCCGTTGCGGATTTGTTCGTAGCCAAAGTCAAGAGGGCGCGGCAATGATCAGTAATCAAATTGCACTGGTTCGACGCGAGCTGTGGGAGCATCGTTCCATATTCGTGACGCCGATAGCGATCGGCACCGTCGTCACGCTGGGTGTCCTGACGATGTTGATGTTCGCATCCGGTTTCGCCGCCGAGCTCGATGTCGCAATATTCGGTGCGCAGAATCTCGCCGGCGACGCTGAGCGCAAGATGGCGTTAACGGTCTTTTTTCTCGGTACCTCGTGGATATTCATTGTCGCACTGGCATTTCTGACAGTCTTTTACAGTCTTGACTCACTGTACGCCGAACGCAAGGACAAGAGCATTCTCTTCTGGCGCTCACTGCCGGTGACGGACGCGGAAACCGTGATATCGAAACTGCTGACCGCGGTGTTTGTACTGCCGGCCATAACGGCACTTGGAATTTTCGCCACGCACCTGCTTAACCTGATCGTGACCAGCATCTGGGTCTCGATGAAGGGCGGCGATGCGAGTGTGCTGATCTGGGGTTCGATTTCCTTGTTCGATAACTGGATGACGGCGCTGATTGTACTGGTCGCGAGCGGTATCTGGATGTCGCCGTTTATTGGCTGGTTCCTGTTTGTATCGACCTGGTCAAAGCGCATGCCGATTCTGATGGCATTCATGCCACCGATCGTTATCGCGCTCGGCGAGGGGATCGTTTTTCGCTCCAGAATTTTCCTGACGACGGTCGCGGAGCGGGGCGACATGACGCCGCTTTTCAAGGCTGGCAATCTGGAAGAGTTTTTCGAGGAAGACAACTGGCATCAGGGCGTTAGCAATCTGACGTTGCTGGACAAGATCGATCTCGCCGGCTTTTTCACCAGTCCCGCGCTTTGGGGTGGGTTGCTCGTCTGCGGACTGTTTGTCAGCGGCGCTATCTACGTGCGGCGCTACCGCGACGAGAGCTAACAGCCAGTCGGGCTGAATCCGGATAGCAGGTTCTTGTCGCCGCGAAATGACGGCGCTCAGGGCTTGCTGCGAATCTCGAATTTCCGCAGCTTGCCGCGGAACTGGTGATAGCTCAGGCCGAGCAGGTCCGCCGCCAGGCGCTGATTGAATTTGGCCTTTTCAAGTGCCGCGCTGAGCAGGTCGACTTCCGTATCTTTCAGCCGTTCTTCCAGGTCCGTCGGCAACAAAGGCGCCCTGCGCGCAGCAGGGGCTCGCGTCGCGGCATCACTGGGTGCCTCTTCAATCGAGAACGGCGTATCAAATGGATCCAGGGCCAGCGAGGTAATCGACTTCTCCGGGTCGCTGGAGCGGTATACGGAGCGTTCAACAGTATTCTTCAGCTCACGGACGTTGCCGGGCCACTTGTTACGCAACAGGGCGGACGATGCGCGCGCGCTGAAGCCTGGAAAGTAACTCCACTTCAGTTCACTCGCCATATTGATCGCGAACGCATGCGCCAGCGGCATAATGTCCTCAACACGCTCGCGCAAAGGCGGCACGGTGATGACGTCAAATGCGAGGCGATCCAGCAAGTCTTCGCGAAACTTCCCTTCCGAGGCCAGGCGACGCAGATCGGCATTGGTTGATCCTACGATCCGAACGTCCACCTGCAATGTGTCGCTGCCGCCAACTCGCTGTACTTCCCCGTATTCGATCGTACGCAGAATCTTTTCCTGCATTCGCAGCGAAATGGTTGCCAGCTCATCAAGAATCAGTGTGCCGCCATCAGCGCGCTCGAAGTGTCCGATATGCGTTGTCGCGGCACCGGTGAATGCCCCGGCTTCATGACCGAACAGTTCAGATTCCAGGATGGACTCGGTCAGTGCGGCGCAATTCACCTTGACGACCCGTTGTTCCCATCGCTCGGAGAGAAAATGCAGGCGCGATGCGATCAGCTCCTTGCCGGTGCCGCGTTCGCCGACGACCAGCACCGGCTTCGACAGCGGCGCGGCTCGCGAGACATGTTCCAGCATTTCGAGAAATACGGGTGCCTCGCCAATGATTTGCTGTGCCTGTGGATGCGACGCCATTGGTCTATTAGGCCAACAAATGGTGAAAAAAGCTAATAGATAGTGAAATCCGCCAAATATGGGTGGTAAGGACTTGCCGGGTGATCGACTATAAAAGCTTATAAAACAATAACTTATTAACTTTCAATGGAGTTGGCACACAACCTGCAACAGTACTGGCAGGACTTAACAGATGAAGAGGAACAACCATGGGCATTTTCACGCGATTCAGTGACATCGTGAACTCCAATATCAACGCGATACTGGACAAAGCGGAGGACCCGGAAAAGATCGTCAGGCTGATGATCCAGGAGATGGAGGACACGCTGGTGGAGGTCCGATCAGCCGCCGCTCGTTCGATAGCCGACAAGAAAGACCTGAACCGGAAAATCGAGGGTCTTGAGCAGGACCTGAATAACTGGGATCAAAAAGCGGAGTTGGCAATGCGCAAGGGCCGCGAAGATCTGGCGAAAGCGGCGCTGGTCGAAAAGTCTCGCGTGGCGGCAGGCGTCGAGGTGCTCAAGCAGGACTATCACGCCGTTGATGAAGGCCTGGCAAAATTGAATGAAGACATAGCCCGGCTGGAAGGAAAGCTGGCCGACGCCAAGGCCCGTCAGAAAGCATTGCTTGCGCGTCACAAGACAGCCAGCAGTCGCCTGGCAGTACGCAAGAAAATCCACGACTACAAGATCGAAGACGCCATGGTGCGATTTGAGCAATACACGCGGCGGATAGATGATGTCGAAGGTCGTGTCGAGGCATACGATATGGGATTGCCCAAAGACCTGAATCACGAGTTTGCGAGTCTCGAGGCGGAAGAGTCTGTAAAAGAGGAGCTGGACGCATTGAAGCGTCGCGTAGCAGGCGACAGGCCGGCTACATCGGACACTGACTAATTGAGCCTTGGGGAGGAGGAAAAAATGAGTCGAGACACCTGGAACCTGGACAACGGACCGTTGCGAGGCTTTTATCGTGACCGGGAAAACGGTTGGGTATTTGGTGTATGTGCCGGCATTGCGGATCGTTTCAACTTCAGAGTGGGCACCGTTCGGGTGATTGCGATCATCTCCCTGTTACTGTTCTTCTGGCTGACAGCGGCCCTCTACCTGGGTGCAACCCTTCTCATTCGGGAAAAACCACTGGTCTATTCGGGCCGGCAGACAGAGTACGAATTCTGGGATCGGTACCGACGCGATTACAGGAGGCACTCGTGAACGCCATGAGTGCAAACGCCGACGGACGCTTCTATCGCGATGCCGATCGTGCGTGTCTCGGCGGGGTTTGCGCCGGTCTCGCGCGCCACTTCGGCCTGAACCTGAAGGTGACGCGCCTGCTCGCGGTAATCGCGTTTTTCATGGCGATGCCAATCGCCGTGATCGCTTACCTGGCGGCAGTGTGCCTTATTCCTGCCGCATCGCGTGGCGAAGCATCGCCACGGGCGACGCGACGGGAGTCGCGACGTTGTCGCCGGCGCAGGAAAAAACAGCAGGTCGAAATCGATGCGGGGCCGCCGGCCGCCGAAGAGATTGATCGACGCTGCAAAGAGCTGGATGAACGCCTGATTCGACTGGAAAAGACCGTTACCTCAAAGCGCTTTCAGCTGGACCAGGAACTGAGCAGGCTATAAACATCGGAAACAGCAAAGGGATGTGTCAATGAGCACTATGTTTTACGTCGTATGTATTGTCGCAGTGGTGTTCGCGGCAGACAGCTATCAAAAGTATCTGAAAATGAAACATGAAAAACAAAAGCACGACCCGGAACTCGAAGAGTCTCTGAAGAAAATTGAATTGCTCGAAGAGCGTATCCGCGTTCTTGAGCGAATTGTCACCGAGAACAAACACGACCTGGGGCGTGAAATCGACAATCTATAAATAAAAACGCCCGCGTTGGAGCGGGCGTCTGCTGGCTGGTTGAGTGCGTAGAATTAGTCTTGTTTTGCCTTGTAGGCGCGAATCTCTACATTGAATCGCTCAACAGTACGAGTTTGTTCATCGACAGCCGCGTTATATTTCTTGTCAAACATTATCTTGCGCTGCTTTTTGCCGTCTTCATCGTCGTCGGCAAGAGACTGCATTGAAACGACTTCTTCGGCTTCGATGCAGGACAGGTAGGTAGCCATGCTCTCCTGGTACTCGGCTATCAGTTTAACCCCGGCCAACATTTCATCTTTGCTCGCTGTTGCGCCATTCGGGAGGCTTTTCGGCGCGGATGGGTAATCGCACGCAAATGCCAATGGCGCGGACATCATGAGAACAACAGAAACTATCGTTTTAATCATCTTGTTCATTTCACCTATATTATTCATGACCAGCAGCCGCGCTGCGGGTATGTGTTGGATTGGTTCATAATTTAAGCACGTCGCAGCGCTTGAGTGAAGTCAGCCAAACAGCGCTTTGTAGGTATCAGTGCCATCAGCCTGTGCGCGCAGCAGCTCAAGATAGTTGTCGGAGCTCATCGGATCACCAAATAGCAGCCCCTGAACGTAGTTACATCCCAGTTTTTGCAGGAACACCAGCTGATCTTCGCTTTCAACGCCTTCGGCAACAACATCCATGTTCATGTTCTTGCCCATCTGGATAATCGTGTCGACGATCGTTGCATCATCCGGGCTGGATACGACGTCGCGAACGAACGACTTGTCGATCTTCAGCGTGCTGATCGGAAATTGCTGCAGGGCGCTTAGTGAAGAATACCCGGTGCCGAAATCATCAATCGCCAGGTGCAGACCGAGTGCGTACAGTTGATCCAGCATCTTGATCGTTCGTTCCGGGTTTTCCATCAGCGTCGTTTCAGTAATCTCAAGTTCCAGCGATGTCGGCGAAACTTCGTGACTGCGTAGAATTGAACTGATTCGATTGATGAAGTTTTTTTGTCGCAACTGTTTCAGTGACAAGTTAACGGACACACGCCCGGGCGATGACACAGACAATTGCCAGAGGCGGAAATCCTCGCACACCTTGTCGAGTACCCATTCGCCGATTTCAATTATCAGGTTGGTTTCCTCGGCGATCGGGATGAAGTCGGCAGGCAGGACCAGGCCCCGTTCCGGCAACTCCCATCGCACCAGTGCCTCAGCACCGAAAACCTCGCCCGTCTCCAGGTTGTATTTTGGCTGGTAATGCACCAGCAATTCGTCGCGTTCGAATGCTCTTTTCAGTTTGCTCTTGGTCATGAGGCGTTCGACCGACGCTTCGTTCATTCTCGGCGCGTAGTATGAAAAGACGTTGCCGCCAGTTTTCTTTGAGTGATACAGAGCGGCATCGGCATTGCGAATGAGGTCGATGACATTGGGCGCGTCTTTCGGGTAATAGGCGATACCAACGCTGGCTGTCATGAAGACTTCGTGGCCTTGTACAAAGAACGGATCGGCCAGCCGGTTCAGCAAGGTTTGTGCCAGATCATCCGTCTTCACGATACCCATTTCGTCGGGCGACAGCTCATCGATTATTACGGCGAATTCGTCGCCGGCGAGTCTGCCGACAATCGAATTGCCCGGCAGCGCGGCAGCCAGTCGTTCGGCAACGGTTTCGAGCGTTGTATCGCCTGCCAGATGGCCGAAGGTGTCATTAATTTCCTTGAAGTAATCGATGTCGACGTAAAACAGGCACAGGGATTTTCCCGACCGCCTCGCTCTTGCTATCCCTCGCTGCAACAGGTGCTGGAATTGCATTCGGTTTGGAATTTTGGTCAGTGGATCGATTCTTGCGAGGTAACGAATGCGTTTTTCCGCGCGGCGCCGCTCGGTAATATTCTGCGCTGCATAAATTCGGCGCACTGGTGTGTCGTCGGCTGCGTCGATAATCGAGCATGTATAGGACACCGGAATCGACTCGCCGAATTTACTCTCGAAAATGGCCTCCTTCGGCAATCCGGATGGGGAATCCGTGGCCAGCGACGGGCCCTTACTGGTATTTACGACAAAGTCGATACTGACATTGAACAGCTCGTCCTCCTCGTAACCCAGCAGTTGCGTAGTTGCTGTATTGATTCGTGAAATGATGCCGTCATCGCTGGTCACAATGATCGCTTCGTTCATGCCCGACAAAATACTGTCGACATAGTCGCGCGAGTGGGTTGTTGTCCGCAGCCTGTGGCGCATGTCATTGAAGACAGATGCAAGATCACCGAGCTCGTCTTTTCGCGATACCAGCAAGGGTTCGCCGAAGTCTGCGTCGCGCAGTTTTTCCGCCTGCACCTTTAGCTGCCGGATACGGCGGGTTTGGCCGCGAGCAACGATCCAGATGGTAGCACCACACAATAACAGTGCGGCGAGTGTGCCGGCGGCGGCCCAGAGATAACTAATGCGCCGGCTTTCCTGCTGCTTGCTACGCAACGCTGCGGCGAAGCGGGCCGACTCGGCCCGCAAATGGTCAATGTCGAATGCGCCGGACAGGACCGCGGGTTGGTCAGCGGCGAGATCGAACGTGATGCCCGTCAAGACATGCTGTTCATACCAGATCGTCGCCAGAGGCGTCGCTGTGCGCGGCATGCTGCCGGCTTCATAGGTCTGTCCGCCTGCTGTTACCAGCCTGATGCCTGCCAGCGAGGCGTTGTCGACCAGCACGGCATTGAGCGCCAGGCGAATCTCATTGGCATCTTCACCTAGCGGGGTTTCGCCGATTTTTGCGGCAGCCACTTCGAGTTGCGTGCGGGCGGTGACCACGAAATCAGCCTGCAACATCCGGTCGAATTCGCTGGAGCTGGTCTCAACAAGTTCGTTTGCGAGCCAGCGGTACTGCCCGTAGAACACAGACAACATAATGGCCGACGCCGCGATACCGAGCGCCACTGCAAGTGGGAACCATCGAGAGGAAATCTTGCCGATCATTATCGTAATTATTATTCGGCCATAAAACAGTCGCTAGTGTAGCACCTGAGCCGCGCAGTTGAGCTGGACTTTCCAAAATGCACAAAAATTCCGCTATTTGTCTCTTTTCTCTTTAAATTCAAGGGGTTTTGATTGCCCGGTCGTCTTCATTGCGCCTTCGACGACAGCACCCTCGGCGACAGCGATCGCCTCGGCCGTCACCGTTCCAGAGATCCTTGCGGTATCGGTAATTTCGACCTTGCCACTGGCCGTGATGTCGCCTTCGATCTGACCGGCGACGATAACATTGCTGGCCTGCAGCGAACCCTGCCAGAAGCCGTTTCGGGCCAGGGTAACGGTGCCATTGATGTCACAATCTCCGGCCACTTCGCCATTAACGATGAAGTCACCGTCGCCGCTAACCTCGCCACTAATCTTGCAGCCCTCATTGATGAGAGTTGCCCTGCCTGAAGATTGATCGCGCATGCGCCTGAGTTTTGATTCGTTCATGCAGTCCTGACTCCGCCGTATGGATCGAATATGAGGACCGGATACTACCCTATTTCGCTTTTTTCTCGTGGAATCCGTCGCCGTGAGTTTCGACCATCACGCGCCCGCCGTAAACAGCCCGAATCGATTGGCTTTCGCCTGCGTGCAAATCCCCGATATTTCGAAATAGCGCGCGTCCGGGTCCGTTATGGTAAAACTGCATCCGATACCCGCCACCGACACCAGGATTTCCCATTGACGCAAGGATTCGACAAGCGCCTCGCTGCCATTGCTGCTGCTGACGACAACCCGCTGTATGGCGGTTTAAAGGGGGTCGAAAAAGAGTCACTGCGAGTAACGTCGAACGGCGAACTCTCCATGTTGACCCATCCGATTGGGCTGGGCTCGGCGCTTACAAATCAGTTTATAACCACTGACTTTTCCGAGGCGTTGCTGGAATTTGTGACGCCGGCATTTGCAACAACATGGGAAGCATTGCACTGTATTTGCAATATCCACCAATACACCTATTCGAAACTGGACGAAGAGATGCTGTGGCCGTCCAGTATGCCGTGTCGTATTCCGGCAGACGATGACATCCCGCTGGCTCGCTATGGCAGCTCGAACGTCGGGCGAATGAAAACGATTTACCGGCGTGGATTGGGATATCGATATGGTCGACAAATGCAGACCATCGCCGGCGTGCATTTCAACTATTCTGTGCCGCAGCACTTTTGGCGTGTTTACCAGGAAATCCTCGGAGCCCGCGGCGATATCGAAGATTTTCAATCGGATGGCTACCTTCACCTCATTCGAAATTTTCGTCGCATGGGGTGGCTGGTGTTGTACCTGTTCGGCGCATCGCCCGCATTGTGCAAGTCGTTCGCGGCCGGCAATGTTGCTGCCATGTCATCGTTGCAGGACGACACTTATTTCGAACCCTTCGGGACTTCGCTACGGATGAGCGACCTCGGCTACAGCAACAAGAATCAGTCACGCATCAACATATCGCTGAACAGCCTGGATGAGTACGTGCGCGACCTCAGCAGCGCCATAGAAACACGCGAACCGGAATACGAAAAAATCGGTGTCAAGGTCGATGGCCGCTATCGCCAGCTGAATGCCAACCTGTTGCAAATTGAAAATGAATACTACTCGTCCATCAGGCCGAAACGAGTAGCGAAATCCGGTGAACGGCCGACAGCAGCTTTGCGGCGTGGCGGCATCGAATACGTCGAAGTTCGCTCACTCGATATCAACCTGTTTGATCCTTGTGGCATCAACCAGAATACGATGCGCTTTATGGAGGCAATGCTGATCTATTGCCTGCTGCAGGACAGTCCGAAACTGCATGCCGATGAACTTGCAGTGCTCGCGCATAATCAGACGGAAACAGCGAAGCATGGCCGTGATCCGAAGTTCGAGCTTATTCGCGACAACAAGCCGGTATCGGTGGTCGAATGGGGCAATGAAATCCTCGCGGGAATTGCCGCTGTTGCGGAGGTCCTCGATCGCCACGACGCGAATGATAGTTACAGCGAAGCCGTGCAACAAATGCAGTGCCTGGTCGAGGATCCGGAGGCAACGCCATCGGCGAGAATTCTCAGCGAACTGCAGCAGACAGGCAGCGGTTTCTTTGACTACGCCCTTGGCATGGCGCGCAGCCATCGGGACTACTTCGCGAGCATTGCAAAGCCTAACGAAGATGCGCTGGCGGAGTTTCAGCAGGAAGCGCAGGAATCACTGCAACGCCAGGCCGAAATTGAAGCCAGCGACAGCGTTGATCTCGACAAATACCTGGAGCGCTATTTTCGCTAAGCAGGCAACGGCGTCCCGTGCTGGTAGGCATAGGCGCGATGCAGACGTTGCAGCTGCTTGGTTAGCGGGCCAACCGAGCCGTCGCCGATCACGCGACCGTCAGCTTCAAGTACCGGCGTCAATTCGCCCATCGTACCGGTAGTAAATACTTCGTCTGCCGTATAGAGCTCGGTCAGCGACAGATTTCGCTCGCTCGCCGCTATACCTTCGTCGTGGCAAATTTGCAGAATCATTTTGCGTGTCAGGCCGGGCAGGCAGCTGTCCGCGTGCGGCGTGAGCACTTCGCCGTCTCTCACCAGGAACAGATTGGTGTCATTCGTTTCCGAGACAAAGCCATTGACATCCAGCATGACAGCGGCATCGACGTTAGCAACATTTGCTTCAATAGCGGCGAGGATATTGTTGAGCAGGTTGTTGTGGTGAATTTTTGAATCCAGGCATTCCGGAGTATTGCGTCGCGTTGCGGCACTCACGACCCGAATTCCGTCATCCGAATACACCGGTGGTTTCCATTCGGCCAATACGATCAGCGTGCAGCCGGACTGGTTGAAGCGCGGGTTCATTCCAGAAGTGATTTTTTCACCGCGAGTCAGGGTCAGACGAATATGGGCATTGTCGCGCATACCGTTCGCCGCGAGGGTTTCGAAAATAGCGCTACGCACTTCGTCGGTCGTCGGTACGTCAGCAAACGCCAGGGCTTTCGCGGAATTCTGCAGGCGACGCAGGTGGCCGTCCAATGCAGCGATGCGACCGTCATAAACACGCAGTCCCTCCCAGACCGCATCGCCGCCCTGAACAACACTGTCGAAAACGGATACTTTCGCCTCGCTACGTGGCTTCAGTGCTCCGCCGACGTGAACAAGAATGTCGGCATTTCTGGGATCGCTTGCTCGCACGTCTATCTCCTAGTTTTGTGCACGTAGGGCATGTTCGAAAAGTCTGTCGTACCAGGGTTGGCATTCGTCCAGCAGTGACTGCAGGTGAGATGGAAATTCGGTCTTCGCTTTGTAAGGGGCAAATCCGGTGCTCTGGTGCACGGCATGGTACCAGTGCGCGGCCCAAACCCCGTCTTCTTTTCTGGCCCCGGCTTGCCAGCGCAACATTTCATCGTTGAAGCGAATTTGCAGGTGCTGGCAAAGCGATTGCAGAACGCCCTCCGGATCGAGCAGCAACTCACGCGAGTCGACGATCGCGGCTGCTGTGCCTGCGTCTGTCAGCTCAGCGTACAGCTCCCACTGCCGTCTGAGGCCGGTGTCATCGAGCGAAGCCTGCGGCAGTTGAATCGTTAGCGACGGCAACATCTCGCGCGGATCCCGAATAAGGAGAATATTCTTGGTGGAGCGAAGAAAGCCAAGGTCAAGGTCGACCAGGTGGTGTGCCATGTGCTTCATGAACAGGCGTGTCGTTGGATTGTCGGCCTGTTGCTGCATGAGTTTGCGCATGACACGGTCGCCATCGCAGTCCATTGCAGCCATGATTTCTGTCCGACCCGGGTGCATGGCGCCGCTGACGCGCAAGTAATGCCCATACAGTGGCTCGTCGATAACCTGCATGTCTGTTCGCTGGGCGAAGCTGTACATTAACGCGGTCGAAACGTTGCGGGGGCCGGACCAGAGGCAGATCGGAGTTGTCATCGCGAGCGGGTTCCTTGCCGAAAATGCATAGCGTGCCGAATTGTACCGGTACAGCGATTCCCCGCAATCGCGGCGCCACAACGCGATTGGGAGGGCAAAAAGTCTCGCCGGCATAGGTTCAGGTGTGCGCTCCGTCACAAATCCACTGATGATGATTGTTCGGCATGACCCGATTTAACTAAACTCGGTACAGGAGCATTGTGGCTCAATCATTTTTTAAAGCGGTGTCAGTGTCTTGATTAAAACTTTTCTGGTCGGAATCTTGCTGGGAATTGCAGCAGCAGCCGGGGCGATGTACGCGATTCCCGCGGTGGATCAACATCGCGAGGTTTCGTTTGTCGTGGTCGCGCCCAATGGCGGAAACTCAGAGACCTTCCATATCAATATTCCATCTGACCGGGTCATGGCGGGCGGTCCGGAACAGGCGGTATTGCCCGCCGGGCTCGAGTGGCCGGAAGACGAAATATTCGGCAGCATCAGTGCCGAAATATTCAAGATTCGCAATACGCGAGAAACTGTCGTCGGTGTTGCCGCACGAACCGTTGCCCGGGACGGCGAGGCGGAGGTGCTTGACTGGGTCATTCACTTGCCGGCCCGAGGTTCGTTTTACGTCAACATGAACCCGGTTGCCGGCGACGGCGGTTACCGCGTTGGCACGATTCGTACCGGCTCTCGGGAAATGCAGTCGATGTCGGGGCAACTCACGGAGCGCTGGGTACCGGACACGTCGGGGGAACCGGATGCCGAAGCTGGTCGCATCGAATTGTCGGCGAACTATGTCAGTGCGCAGGAGCCTGAGGAATGAAGTATCTCGTCTCACTGCTGATTGGCCTTGTTGTCGGCGCGGCGATTTTTGCGCTCGGCGTCATTTACAACCCATTTCTGAGCAAGCGTGATCTGTCGCCCCTCGCGGTGACCGAGGCACCAACGATTACGCTGAATTTTTCCGCCGTTGCTGCGGAGAACATAATTTATACCAACGATGGCGAGTCCCGCATCGATCCTTACCCGGAAAAGGTATTGCAACTCTGGGAACAACCGATCCGGCTGACGACGGCCATGGCAACGGTATTGCGCGATGGACGTAACCAGGCAGCGGGAATTGGAATCAAGTTTTCGTCCGCATCCGAGGAGACCCGGCTGCTGTCAGGCCAGGCACTGGCGAACAGCGTCTGGTATGTCTACCTGCCGGGCCGTGGCGGCATGTTCATAGAGGAAACCGAGAATTACTGGGAGTACCTGCGTGATGTCGTGGTTCCCGGCTACCGAAGCTCGAGCAATACCTGGGCCGGCAGCTGGTTGGGGAATACAACCTTTGGTCCGGGTGCACTGGGTACGGCAAAAGTCAGCGGCGGAACGGGCGAGTTTGCTGGCGGCGAGATGCTCGGGGTCGAGTCCCTTTCCGTCAAGGCCTGGAAAGTGGATGCCGGCGCGGTCTCAGCAGAAGGCCGCCTGCTAATCGAATTGCCAGTGGCCTCGCAAGCTGAGCCGAATACAACGTCGAACTAGGAACTGCGGCTACATCGCTTCCAGTGGCCAGAGTCTCGGTAGCAACACCATTACCGTGATGAAGACAACGATGGTCAGGGGTACGCCAACCTTCAGGTAGTCCACGAATCGATAGCCACCGGGTCCCATGACAAGAATATTGGCGGGATGCGAAATCGGGCTGGTAAAGCTGGCTGATGCCGCCATGGCAACGGCCATCATCGCCGTTTCCGGGCGCAAGCCCATATCCGACATGGCCGACAACACAATCGGCGACATCAGTACGACGAGTGCCGCCGTCGGAATGATCATCGTTGCCATGGCCGTCAGAATGTAAAGACCCATGATCACGGGCCACGGGCCCGCATCACCTAGCAGTTCCATGACCTTGACCGCGAGATACGTCGCGGCGCCGCTGTCCTGCATGGCTGTTCCCAACGGCAGCATGCCGGCAATCAGGAAGATCGCACGCCAGTCGATGGCGCGGTAGGCCTGCTCCATATTCAGGCAGCGCGTCAAAACCATAATGGTGCCGCCGATGACCGCGGCGATTGAGATTGGCGCGTAACCGGCCATGACGACACCGACGACAGCAGCCATGATGAGGGCAGCCAGTGGTGCGCGGCGCGTATCCGGCGGTTCCTGGCCTAAGGGTGTAAGAATCAGGAAGTCAGAATCCGACGACAGTAGTGCCAGGCGGTCGCGCGGGCCCAGTAGCAGCAACGCATCGCCTATTTGCAGGCGCTCGCCCGAGAGGTCCGAGCGAATCGTCGCACCCTCGCGCCAGATTCCGGCAAGCTCTATGCCGTAGCGCTCACGAAAGTTCAGTTCGCCAACCGATTTGCCCACCAGCGAAGAGCGCGGGTCCAGGGTCGCGTCAAGCAGGGTCAGTCGCTCGGACTCAAATGTTCCCAGGTTGCCGGGGACCTTGGTGTCGATTTCGAGTTCCTGCATGCCGCGCAATACATCGAGGTCGCTTTGCTGGCCCTCGATCAGCAACAGGTCGCCGCCGAGCAGCACTTCATCGCCGCGCGGCATTACCTTGAGCTCTCCTTCGCGAAAAATTGCCAGCACCCGAAAGTCGAATACGTCAGCAAGCCGGCTTTTCTTGAGGGTCTCCTCGGCAAGTCCGCTTGCTTTTGGCAGGCGCACGACGAACAGCCGCTCGTCAGTCTGGTAGGTTTCGTGCAGTTCGTCTTCCTGGTAGATTTCCACGCTGTCAAAGTCGGGAAATTTCTCGAGTTGTGCAATCGAATCGACTTCACCCTGCACCAGGATCCTGTCGCCGGCCCTGATCGGTACGTACGCGAGATTGGTCAGGCGATACTGTCCCTTGCGCATGACGCCGACGACCAGTACGTCGAATCGTGTCCTGAATGCGGCGTGTCGAATCAGTTCGGAAACGATTGGTGAGCCCTCGGTAACGACCACCGACGCGTACACGACTCTTGACGCGACCATCGACTTCAGAACCGGTGCTTCTCGTTCGATAACGAGATCGCTCCAGCGGCGCAGCTCGCGGAACTGGTCGATGCGCCCCTGGACCAGCAGGCCGTCGCCGCCTTGTAGCACGGTTTGCCGACCCGGCAGGGTTTCGTTGCGGCCGTTACGCAGCAGGGAAAGAATTATCAGCCCGGTCGAGGCGCCAATACGCGTTTCGGCCAGTGTTTTTCCGACCAGCACAGAGTTCCGCGGTACGTGCATCATGAAAGTGCGTTCCTGCAGCTTGTACTGCGCGCGCAGGCTGCGCTGACTCATGTGTTTATCACGTTCACCCGCCAGCTTCGGTAACAGGAAACGACCGCCCAGCGCAACGAACAGGACACCGACTATCATGACAATGCCACCAAGCGGCGTGAAGTCGAACAATTCGAACGGCTCGAAGCCGCCAAGCGCAAGTGACTCACTGATCAGCAGGTTGGGCGGCGTACCGATCAGGGTCATGAGGCCGCCGAGCAAAGTGGAATAGGCCAGCGGCATCAAGAGCCGTGATGCGGCAATGCCGGTACGGCGCGCGACGTCGACAACGACTGGCAGCATCAATGCGGCCACGCCGATGTTGTTCATAAAGGCGGACAGCACCGCACCGGTAACCATGATGACAAATATCAACGTCATCTCACGACTGCCGCCAATCCGCATGACCTGTCGGCCGATGATGTCGGCGATACCGGTACGAGTGAGGCCCTCGCTGAGAATGAACATGGCCCAGACTGTGATGACGGCACTGTTGCTGAAGCCGGCGAAGGCGCCGTTAGCGTCGATTTGCCCTGCAACGAACAACGAGCCGAGTACCATCAGTGCGACAACGTCCATGCGCACGATCTCGCTGATAAACAGAATCAGCGAAATAACCAAAATGCTGAGGACGATTGCAATATCGCCAGTCATGCAGTCATTCTTCGGTGGTATTCGATGTCATTTAAGGATTCCCCCTGTTTATACACGACCTGACGTAACATAGTAATGAATGCTGGCGGACTGCGACGAAAATTGTGAACAAGGAAAATAAATACCGCCCCCGCATCGCTGCGTCTGCCCATGCACTTGACGTTCGTGGCGTTCGATATTGCATTCACGAGTGGGGCGATAAATCGTCCGTGCCGGTTTTCTATTTGCACGGCTGGGCAGATACCGGGTCGACGTTTCAGTTCGTTGCCGATGCCCTGGGCGAAGACTGGCGCATCATCGCGCCGGATTGGCGCGGTTTTGGTCAGTCTGGCAGAGGTGCTGCATCGTACTGGTTTCCGGATTACCTCGCTGACCTGCACGCGATCCTCGACCATTATGCGCCGTCGGGCAAGGTGCCGATCCTGGGCCACAGCATGGGCGGCAACATCGCGTCGTTGTATGCCGGTACGATGCCGGAGCGGGTGGCGGCATTGATTAACATCGAAGGCTTCGGCTTGAGCGACACGGATCCCGCGGAAGCACCCGGACGTTATCGCGAATGGATCACTGCCGCTGTTGCGGGTCCGGAATTCGCCGACTACCCCGACTTCGGGACGCTCGCAAAGCGGATTCAAAAAAGGAGCCCGGCATTGAGTGACGCCCGGGCTGAATTTGTTGCGCGACAATGGGCAAAGCGCGATGACGATGGACGCGTCAGGCTGCGCGCCGACCCGGCACACAAATTGCCAAACCCCGTCCTGTATCGACGCGCGGAGTCCGAAGCCTGCTGGAAGAACATCACGGCTGACGTTTTGCTGGTACGCGGCGAAACGAGCCCATTTGCGGCCCGCTTCGGCAGTACTGCGTCATTGCCGTTCCCACAGGCTCGCAATGAAGAAATCGCGGCGGCCGGGCATATGATCCACTTCGAGGCGCCGCAGCGACTGGCCGACATTGCCAGGGCGTTTCTGGCCCAAACCTTGTAAATTCATCCAGTACTGTATAAAACTACAGTCTTTTACGGGGATCTGCCATGCAGGCGGCTGAGAAGCTCACAGACCATTTGGGTACGCTGAATACGGCACAGCGGCTGGCAGCGGAGTACGGCGAGGCAGCGGGCGACAAGGGTTTTAGTGCCGGGCCGCTGCTGGTTATCGCAGGTGCCGGAACGGGCAAGACCATGACGCTCGCGCATCGTGTCGCTCACTTACTGATGAATGGTGTGGACCCGGAACGCATCTTGTTGCTGACATTCACGCGCCGCGCTGCACAGGAGATGACGCGGCGTGTCGAGTCGATTGTAAGGGCGGCAACGCGCGGCTCGACGTCGGCACTGTTACCCGCGGGCAGCTTGCCGTGGTCCGGCACCTTTCATTCAATTGCGAACCGACTATTGCGCCGCTTCGCGCACAACCTCGGCCTGGACCCCGGGTTTTCGGTTCTTGATCGTGGCGACGCGGCCGACATCATGGATGTGGTGCGCCATGAGCTCAAGCTGACTCGTACTGCTCGCCGCTTTCCGAAAAAAGACACCTGCCTTGCGATCTATTCGCGATGCGTGAATACGCAATTGCCGCTGGCAGAGACGCTGGACGCCACGTTTCCCTGGTGTTCGGACTGGCGTGATGAACTCGCGGAACTCTTTCGCCACTACGTACTTCGCAAACAGCAGAGTCAATCGCTCGATTACGACGACCTGTTGTTGTACTGGAGCCACCTCGTCGCAGAAGGAGAATTTGCAGAGCTTATCGGCAGTTCCTTCGATCACGTGCTGGTCGACGAGTACCAGGATACCAATTCCATACAGGCACAGATCCTGAATGCGCTAAAACCCGACGGCAACGGCGTTACTGTTGTCGGCGATGATGCGCAATCGATTTACTCGTTCCGGGCGGCCGAAGTTGAAAATATTCTCGGATTTCCGGACCAGTTCATGCCAACGGCGCAGGTTATAACGCTGGAGCAGAACTACCGTTCATCGCAAGCGATTCTGGACACGGCCAATTGCCTGATTGCAGAGAGCGAACGGCAATATCGCAAGAACCTGTTTTCGGAACGCAAGGATGGCGGCAAGCCGCACTACGTTACCGTCGAAGATGGCGATGCCGAAGCCGAGTATGTCGTCGAATCGATTCTGGATAATCGGGAACTCGGCATGCCACTGAAGCAACAGGCGGTGTTGTTCCGGGGATCACACCATAGCGATCGACTGGAACTCGAACTGGTACGCCGCAATATCCCCTACGTGAAGTATGGCGGCCTCAAATTCCTCGAGGCGGCGCACGTCAAAGACCTGTTGTCGATACTGAAGTGGGCCGAAAACCCGAAAAACGAAGTCGCTGCATTCCGTGTCCTGAAGCTGATGCCTGGCATGGGCCCGGCGAACGCAGCTCGCTGTTTTGAGCAACTTGCAGTTGGTCGGCATCAGTTCACGTCACTAAAGGACTTTCGTGCACCCGCCGCCTGTAACGAAGATTGGTCGGACTTTTGTGAATTGATGACGGTGCTTTCCGGGACAGACCTGCTGGAGTCCGGGTGGCAGTCGCAACTGGGTGCCGCGCGCCGCTGGTATCAGCCGCACCTGGAACGTCTGTATGACGGCCTGGATACTCGCGAAGCGGACCTGGAGCAACTGGAGCAGATTGCCGGGCGTTACCCGACCCGCGAACGCTTTTTGACAGAGTTAACGCTCGACCCACCGTCAGCGGCAGGCGACCTGGCCGGCGATCCATTGCTGGACGAGGACTACCTGATCCTGTCGACTGTGCATTCGGCAAAAGGGCAGGAGTGGGATGCGGTATATGTTCTCAACGTCTCCGACGGCAATTTTCCGTCCGAATTTGCAACAGGAAAACCGGACATGATTGAAGAAGAGCGTCGCTTGCTGTACGTGGCAATGACGCGTGCAAAGCAATCACTCGCGCTGGTCGCACCGCTGCGGTATCACGTGACCCAGCAGCGTCGCGATGGCGACAAGCATGTATACGGTGCGCGCAGCCGTTTCATGACAGATGCTTTGATGGCGACGATGGAAAAACGATTTACCGGGCGCCCGGAAGCGGTGGGCAGCCAGTTTCGTCAACGTTCGGACCGGCAAATCGATGTTGCGGCCAGGATGCGGGAGATGTGGTAAAAAAAAGCGGTGGCAATTGCCACCGCTAATCAGTACGAAACAAACAGCATAAGGGATAGTTAGTTTGTTGCGTCATACCTGGCAATGATCAACACGGTGTCGTCAGCGAGCCGGATTTCCGGTGCGTCTGGCTGAACAATGTCGTGCGATCGTTCGAATTCGGCTGCAGCTTGCTCGAGGCAAAGTCGCTGACTTTCACTGGCGACCGCGGCGCCTGCAATCAGGCAGGCCCAGGCGACAACGAGCAATGATTTTACTGACACGGTAGTCCTCTCTTTTCGCGAACGGTGTCGCGCTTCTTGTATAGTTATCTGATGCTCCGTGCCGCAAAATGGTTGCAAACAAAAATGCATAAGGCGCGACCTTAAAGCGGCACAGAGTTTCAATTGAAACTCAAGCAGTGCTGATACGGTGAGCCGTGCCAAATGGGGGGTGAAATGAGTAAAACAGCGTCAATTCGCGACCGGGTATCGGATGAGGAATGGCAAACACGCGTCGATCTGGCGGCTTGCTACCGCATCATCGCGCTGTATGGCTGGGATGATCTGGTATTTACGCACGTTTCCGCTCGTGTCCCGGGGCCGGACGAACATTTTCTGATCAATGCCTACGGCATGCTATTCGAGGAAATGACGGCGAGCAGCCTCGTTAAGGTCGATTTGCACGGTGAGAAAGTGGTCGATTCGCCGTTTGACATCAACCCGGCCGGATTCGTTATTCACAGTGCGGTGCATGAGGCTCGCGATGACGCTAACTGTGTCCTGCACACACATACGAAAGCGGGTGTCGCGGTGTCGGCACAGGCGGATGGTCTGCTGCCGATATCGCAGGTCGCTTTATTTCCCTATGCAACGCTCGGCTACCATGACTACGAGGGCATTGCGTTAAATGACGATGAAAAGCCGCGGCTTGTGAACGATCTTGGCGACAACAACGCGCTGATCCTGCGTAATCATGGCCTGCTGACAACCGGCGCAACGATCCCGGATGCGTTCCTGATGATGTACGCGCTGGAAACCGCCTGCCAGATTCAGGTCATGGCGCAATCGTCCGGCGGAGAATTAATCCAGGTGCCAGCGCCGATTGTAAGCGGTATCAAGGCCCAGGCAGAACAGGTAACAAAGGGACTGGGTGGCGCACTGGCCTGGCCCGGATTGCTGCGAAAGCTCGATCGGCGCGATGCATCATTTCGCGACTAGAAACCGGCTGCTGAATCAGGACTCAGGACAGGAACATCGAGTAAGCAGGATTGTCGCTCTCTTCCCAGTGTGCGTAGCCGAGCTTTTGCAAATGCGCTTCGAGTTCGGCCGTTTCCGACGCGGGCACATCGATACCGGCAAGAACGCGGCCATAATCGGAACCGTGGTTTCGATAATGGAACAGGCTGATATTCCAGTCGGTGCCGATCGCATTGAGAAAGTCGAGCAGCGCGCCGGGTCGTTCCGGGAACTCAAAGCGAAACAAGCGCTCGTTTTTAACTTCGGCTGAGCGGCCACCGACCATATGCCGGACATGCAGCTTGGCCATCTCGTTGTTACTCAGGTCGACGACCGGGAAGCCGGCATTCGCTAATTTTTCGAGCAAAGCCGCGCTCTCGGAACGCCCGCCTGCCAGGTGAATACCGACAAAGATGTGCGCTTTGGCGGCATCGGTGTAGCGGTAATTGAATTCGGTAATACTGCGGCGCCCGAGGACCTCGCAGAAATGACGAAAGCTGCCCGGTTCTTCGGCGATTTCGGCCGCGATCAGCATTTCCGCCCGGTCGCCAACGGCGGCTCGTTCGGCGATATGTCGCAGCCGATCGAAGTTGACGTTGGCACCGCAGCTAATCGTGACCAGGTGCTGACCTTCGAGCTTGTGGTCCGATACGTATTTCTTGGCCCCGGCCACAGCAAGCCCGCCGGCGGGTTCGACGATTGAGCGCGTATCATCGAATATGTCGCGAATTGCGGCGCAGCACTGATCGGTATTGACCGTGATGATTTCATCCACGTACTCATTGCAGAGACGGAATGTTTCATCACCGACACGGCGTACTGCTACGCCGTCGGCGAAAATCCCGACGTGATCCAGAGATACAGGTTCTCCCGCTGCAAGTGAGTCGCGCATTGCGCTCGAATCTTCCGGCTCCACACCGACGATCCGGATACCGGGGTTTACCTGCTTGATGTAGGTCGCGATCCCGGAGATCAGGCCGCCGCCACCGATCGGTACAAATACGACGTCAATTGGATGTTCTGCCTGCTGCAGAATTTCCTTGCCGATGGTGCCCTGGCCGGCAATAACCAGCGGATCGTCAAATGGATGTACAAAAGCCAGCGACTGTTCATCCGCGAGTTTGCGTGCATGAGCGTAGGCGTCATCGTAGGTATCGCCGCTCAGGACGACTTCACCCCCGAGTTTTTTGACGGCATCGATCTTTATTGACGGTGTGGTCACCGGCATGACGATCACTGCACGCACGCCGCGTCTGCGCGCGGCCAGCGAAACCCCCTGAGCGTGGTTCCCGGCAGAGCTGCAAATGACGCCGTTCCTGAGTTCGGCGTCGCTGAGATTGGCGATCTTGTTATAGGCGCCGCGTAATTTGAAGGAAAAAACCGGCTGCAGGTCTTCGCGCTTCAGGTATATGGAATTGCCTGTTTTGGCCGACAGGTTGTCGGCGCGTTCAAGCGGTGACTCAATCGCGACGTCGTAGACACTCGCATTGCAAATAAGATCGACATAATTGCTGGTGTTCATGTCGCGGTTATCGCATACCGTGCAGCACTCCGCAAAGGTAGCATTGGTAATCATTGCGATAGGCTTCCATAATGCCTGTTCACTCAGTGCAGGAAGAAGCGCTTGGCCTCACTCTTGTTAAAGAATGCTCGTCTCGTCAATGAAGGGGAAATTCGCGACGCGGACGTACTCATCGCCGGCGACCGGATTGAGCGTATTGGTGCGTCCCTGGCCGCACCGGATAACGCCGAAGTCATCGACCTCGACGGCAAGTACCTGCTGCCGGGAATGATCGACGACCAGGTGCATTTTCGGGAGCCGGGCCTGGTGCACAAGGGCGACCTCGCGAGCGAGTCTGCCGCTGCGGCTGCCGGCGGGATCACCAGTTTCATGGACATGCCCAACGTAAATCCGCAAACGACGACGCGCGCGGCGATCAGGGACAAGTACGCAGTTGCCGCGAATCGCTGCACCGCGAACTACGGTTTTCACTTTGGCGCGACCAACGGCAATATCGAGGAAATCAAGGCGCTGCAGGTGGGTGAAGCATCCGGCATCAAGGCGTTCATGGGTGCGTCGACGGGCGATATGCTGGTCGATAACCCGGAGACACTGGAGCGGCTTTTCGAGCACGCGCCGCTGATCGTCCTGACGCATTGTGAAGATTCCCCGATGATCTGGGAGAACGAGGCGCAGGCGCGTCAGAAATTCGGTGAAGACGTGCCATTCAGTGAGCACCCTAGAATTCGCCCGGCTGAGGCCTGTCTCGCATCGTCGCAACTGGCTGTAAGCCTGGCGAGCCGGCATGACGCGCTGCTGCATGTGCTGCACCTGACAACCGCGATCGAAATGGGCCTGTTTTCCAATGAGCACCGCTCGAAAAAGCGCATTACAGCCGAAGTTTGCGTACACCACCTGTGGTTTGACGAATCGCGCTACGATGAACTCGGTGCACGGATAAAATGCAATCCGGCCATTAAATCAGCCCAGGATCGAGCCGCACTGATTAAAGCGCTGAACGAGCAGCGCATCGACATCATCGCAACCGATCATGCGCCACACCTGGCCGAGGAAAAAGCGGAGAAGTACTTTCGTTCACCGGCAGGTTTGCCGCTGGTTCAGCATGCACTGCAAACGCTGTTCGACCTTGCTGCCGAGGGCCAGATCAGTGTCGAATTGATTGTCGATCGCGCTTGTCACGCACCGGCCGACATCTTCGGGGTCAGGGAAAGAGGCTATGTACGCGAGGGCTGGTTCGCCGATCTGGTCGTGGTGGACCCGAATAAAAAGTATCTTGTCGATGCATCAAACGTGCTGGCGCGTTGTCAGTGGTCGCCTTTCGAGGGGCACGAATTTTCATCCACAATTGACATGACGATCGTCAACGGACGCATTGTGTATCGCGATGGAAAACTGACCGGCATCATTGCAGGTGACAAGCTCGATTGTGAGCGCGCACGTTGAAGCAACGGAATTGGTTTACTTTCCCTGTGATCCCGTTATGCTAGCGCCAAATCCAGAGCGTAATTCTAGGCGTGACCCACTGAATGAAGCCTACAGATACTTCCAACCCTGATTACTTCCATAAGGTTGTCGATTGCCAGTGGGGTTGTCCTGCGCATACGGATGTTCCTGCATACATTCGCATGATTGCACAGGGTGAATTCTCCGACGCCTATATGGAGAATCGCAAATCGAACGTATTTCCCGGGATTCTCGGGCGAGTCTGTGATCGACCCTGCGAGCCGGCCTGTCGGCGCGGCCGTGTAGAGGACGAGCCAGTCGCAATTTGCCGGCTGAAACGCGTTGCCGCAGACCACCGGGATGACATAACGTCGCGGCTGCCGAAAGCACCGGACAAGAGTAACGGCAAAAAAGTTGCGCTGATCGGGGCGGGATGTGCATCGCTCACCGTTGCGAATGACCTGGCTCCGCTGGGGTATGAAGTAACGATTTTCGAAGCACTGGAGACCACCGGTGGTCTGATGCGGACCAATATTCCGCAATTCCGATTACCACCCAAGGTGCTGGATGAGGAAATCGGCTACATCCTCGACATGAACGTCGACTTGAAGCTGAACCATCCAATTGACAGCCTGAAGTCGCTGCTCGACGAAAATTTCGATGCGGTGTTTGTGGGCACAGGGGCGCCACGCGGCAAAAATCTGGATATTCCCGGCCGCTATGACTCCGACCGTATTCATATCGGTATCGACTGGCTCGAATCGGTCGCATTCGAGCACACCAAGAGCATCGGCAAGAACGTGCTGATCATCGGTGTCGGCAATACCGCGATGGATTGCTGTCGAACATCGCTGCGGCTCGGCGCGGACTCTGTCAAAGTCATGGCGAGAAAGCCACGCGGCTTTTTCAAGGCGTCGACCTGGGAACTCGAGGACGCAGAAGAAGAAAACGTCGAGATACTGGTCAATCATTCGCCGCAAGAATTTGTCATCGAAAACGGCAAGCTGACCGGCATGAAGTTCGAACTGATGGAATACAACATCGATGAGAATGGCCGCATCGACCGCGGTACGGTGACCGGTGAAAAAATTATTCCCTGCGATGATGTTGTGCTGGCGATCGGGCAGGACAATGCATTCCCGTGGATCGAGCGTGATATCGGCATCGAGTTCGACAAGTGGGATTGTCCTGTCGTCGACGAAACAACAATGATGTGTGGACGCGACGGTGTATTTTTCGGCGGCGATTCTGCGTTTGGCCCGAAGAATATTATCTGGGCCGTGGAGCACGGCCACCAGGCGGCGATCTCGATGCATCGCTATTGCCATGGCGAGAGTGTCGAGGACCGGCTTCCTTATGGGATGAATCTCGCCAGCCAGAAAATGGGCATGCATGAATGGAGCTACTCGAATAACTATGACGGCGCCTCCCGGCGCCTGATGCCGCACGTCGACCTGAAAGAACGCTTTAAGAAAATTGATATTGAGGTGGAACTCGGCTTTACCGCTGAGCAAGCGGTGCAGGAAGTCGAACGCTGCCTCAATTGCGATGTCCAAACCGTATTCACCGCCGATTTGTGCATAGAGTGCGACGCGTGCATGGATATTTGTCCCGTCAATTGCCTGACGATCACCGACAATGGCGACGAGGACGACCTGCGTACCCGGCTGCGGGCACCTGCCGAAAACAAGGAGCAGGACCTGTATGTGTCAGCAGCACTGCCACAAACGGGACGCGTCATGGTCAAGGATGAGGACTTGTGTGTGCATTGCAGCTTATGCGCGGAACGCTGTCCGACAGGTGCATGGGACATGCAAAAATCGAAATTGCTGGTGCCCTACGCCAAAGACGAGTTAATCGAAGACAATGCTCAGCCAGTGGCTGGAGCCGGCGCCTGAAGGGTTCAAGTGGCAAGCGTAAATGATGTTGTAGTCAAGATCGGAACCGTCAACGGTACCGGTTCTGCAAGTGCCAACGGTCTGTTGCGGAAAGCCATTTTTCGTATGGGCATTCCGGTGGTCGGCAAGAATTATTTCCCGTCCAATATCCAGGGCCTGCCTACCTGGTACGAGATTCGCGTTACCGGCAAGGGCTACCAGTCGCGCTCGAACCGGGTCGACATCATGGTGGCCATGAATGCGCAGACTTATGCGCAGGATATGGCCGAGGTTGAGCCAGGTGGCTGGCTTATCTATGACTCGACCTGGCCGCGCAACCAGATGTTGAACCGTGACGATATTACGATTGTCGGCATACCGTTTTCGCGTTTGTGCAATGAGCAATTCGACGGTGCGCGTGCCCGTATTCTGATGAAGAATATTGCGTATGTCGGTGCCGTCGCGGCATTACTCGATATCGATCTGAAGATCATCACGACCTTGCTTGAAGAAACCTTCGCGGCGAAGACACATCTGATTGACTCCAACATGCAGGCGATCCGCCTGGGTTACGACTTTGCGCAGGAGCATTTCAGCTGCCCGTTGCCAATGCGTGTCGAAGCAATGGATGCGACGTCCGACAGCATTATCATTGACGGCAATACGGCAGCCGGGCTTGGCTGCATGTACGCAGGCGCTACCGTCGGTGCCTGGTATCCGATCACGCCTTCGACGTCATTGATGGATGCGTTTCGCGGTTTCTGTTCCCGCTATCGCGTCGATCCGGAATCCGGCAAGCGAACTTATGCGATTATCCAGGCAGAAGACGAGCTGGCCGCGATAGGCATGGTATTGGGTGCAGCGTGGAACGGCGCGCGATCGTTTACGCCGACCAGCGGGCCCGGAATCTCGCTGATGAGCGAGTTTATCGGCTTTGCGTATTACGCCGAAATTCCGACGGTCATTTTCGATGTACAACGGACCGGCCCGTCAACCGGCATGCCTACGCGAACGCAGCAGTGCGACATCTTGAGCTGTGCGTTTGCCTCGCACGGTGATACCAAACACGTGTTGTTGTTTCCGGCCGACCCGGCCGAGTGCTTCCATACTGCTGTACAGGCTTTCGATTTCGCGGAACGCTTGCAAACACCTGTCATCGTCATGTCGGATCTCGATATTGGCATGAATGACTGGATGATTCCGGAGCTCGAGTGGGACGAGAATTACGTACCTGACCGCGGCAAGGTGCTGAGTGCGGCAGAGCTGGAGGAAATGGAAAAATTCCATCGCTACCTGGACGTCGACGGCGACGGCATTCCCTACCGGACATTGCCCGGTGTGCATCCCAAAGGATCGTATTTCACGCGCGGGTCCGGTCATACAAAATACGGGAGTTACACGGAAGACTCCGCCGCTTACCGGGACGTGGTCGACCGCTTGCTGGTCAAGTGGGAGACGGCGCGTGCAATGCTGCCGAAGCCTGAAGTCCGCTATTCCAAATTCAATAAAGCGGCGCTGTTGACCATTGGCAGCGGCGACGGGGCCTGCAAGGAGGCACTGGACCGGCTGCAGGATCAGAATATCGGGCTGAATTACTGCAGGGTAAAGGCGTTTCCATTTGCCGAAGAAGTACGCGAGTTCATCGACCAGCATGAAGTGATTTATGTGGTCGAACAAAATCGTGACGCGCAACTGCGCACCTTGTTAATTAACGATATCGATGCCGACCAGAACAAGCTCGTGCCACTGTTGCACTACAATGGCATGCCGATCAATGCCGGGTTTGTCGTTGATCGAGTGCTCGAAGAAATCGCCAAGGGAAGAGCCGCTTAGGGCCGGGTAACAGCAATGAGTTTTATCGCAAAGCCAAAAGTCGCGCATCCGGGCATGCCGAAGAACAAACTCGGTCTCACGGCACGGGACTACGAAGGGGTGGTGTCGACCCTGTGCGCCGGGTGCGGACACGATTCGATTACCGCGGCCATTATCCAGGCCGTTTTCGAGCTGGGAATCGAACCGCACATGCTGGCGAAAATGAGTGGTATCGGTTGCTCGTCAAAGACGCCAGCATATTTTGTCAGTCAGTCGCACGGTTTCAATTCTGTGCATGGTCGTATGCCGTCTGTTACGACGGGCGCAAACGCGGCGAACAGGGATCTGACCTACATTGGTGTTTCTGGCGATGGTGACTCGTTGTCCATTGGTGTCGGACAGTTTGTGCACGCGATTCGTCGTAATCTCAACATGTGCTACGTGATTGAAAACAACGGCGTCTATGGCCTGACGAAAGGGCAGTTCTCCGCGTCGGCGGACATCGGCAGCAAACCCAAGAAGGGCGAGCCGAACCAGCAGGAACCTATCGATCCTGTGAGCACGGCACTGAGCCTCGGTGCAACGTATATCGCACGAAGCTTCTCGGGTGATAAGGAGCAATTGGTACCGCTGATCAAGGGCGCCCTCATGCACCGCGGTTTCGCGTTGCTCGATATCGTGAGCCCGTGTGTGACGTTCAATGACCACGAAGGCTCGACCAAGAGTTACGCGCACACGCGGCAGTTTTATCATCACGTCGTCGATATGGACTACATTCCCCCAGCCGAAGAAATCAAGGCAGCCTACAAGGAAGGTGAGGCCATGCCGATCGTGATGCATGACGGCAGCACAATTGTCTTGCGCAAAGTCGCTGAGGACTATGATCTGAGCAACCGCGCGCACGCCTTCAAGTACCTGCGGGATCATTTCGAAGCGGGTGAAATCAGTACCGGGCTGCTGTACCTGGACGAGTCTCGCGCGGAGATGCATGAGCTAATGGGCAATATCGACACACCGTTGTCGCAGTTGGCGCTTGACGAGTTGCATCCGGGCGGAAAGGAATTGAAGAAGCTGCAGGGGCGCTACCGCTAACGGCACGTCGCAGGTAAGGATCCGACTCGAATTTAACTACGGATGAGATCCCGCATTGGCGCTACTTTCGCGCTGTCCGGAAACACGACTTCGTCAAGAAAGCCCTGTGGCAGTCCCAGGTGATCGGCAAGCAGGCCTTTAAACAGGCTGCGCAAATCACGAGTTGGCCGCAGGTCTCGGCCCGCGTAAAGATCGCTGTCGCCGAGTCCCGGCCAGTCAGCGACGACACGACCGCCGTCGACCGCGCCGCCCAGCACTACAGCGGCAGTGCCGGTGCCGTGATCGGTACCGCGCGTGCCATTCACGTGCACGGTGCGTCCAAATTCCGTCACTACAGCGACCACTGTTTTGGACCAGTGATCGCCCAATCCCTCCCGGAGTCGCCCGAGGCCATTGTCGAGCGCGGCGAATCGATTCGCGAGCTGCCCGTTACTGGCCCCCTGGTTCGCATGCGTATCCCAGCCGCCGAGCTCCACGACCGCTATCGTGGGGCCATTCGGTGTGCTCAGGAAGCGGGCCGCAGACTCCATCAATTCGGCGAATTGACGTGCAGCATTGCCGGTATTCCTGCCGGACGCTGCCATGCCGCCGGCAATCTCTTGTGACCGAAGTGCCTGCTCCAGTCGTGTCGCGAAAAACTCATCGCCGGCGTACAGGCGCTGCAATCTTTCCAGCGTGGTCGCGTCGGCATCCGGTAGCCGCGACGGTGCCCAGCTGGTGACAGAATTATCGCCGCGAAGTACCAGCGGGGTATTCTGTGCAAGCGCGATCGCTACTTCGCTTCCGAGCTGGCTGCCAAACGGTGCCAGCGCCCGGTTCAACCAGCCATCGCGGGCAACACCGTTGTTGGGCGCGCCGCTCTCGAGTATGTCCTGGCCGTCAAAATGCGAGCGTTCCCGGTAAGGGCTGGCGATGGCATGCGCGATGATCGCCTCGTTGGCGACATAGCTCTGGTGCAGGGTTTGCAAGGACGGATGCAGTCCAAACAGGCCGTCCAGTTGCAGCAGTCCGTCCGACGATCCCGGCGCGGGCATGGCGAGTTCGCCGCGGACCTTTTCATAGTGACTGTCACCGTAAGGCGCTGCGAGCGCCAGGCCGTCAACAGCGCCGCGCAAGACAAGCAACACAAAGCGGGCGTCGTCGCGTGCTTTGGCAAGCGACAGTTGCGGCAATCCGCCGATCAGTGTAACAACGCCCAGGGATTTCAAGAGCTCGCGGCGAGTCGTCATTGTCATCTCCTTTGAAAGTCGGGCGACGCGAGAAACAGTGTCAGACCTTGCGTCAGGCTTTCGGCGCGCGAAACGGCATTTCGTGTATCCGCCGCAAACGATTCGCCCAGTACAGCATCGCCAAGGTCCACCGGGTTGACCCGGCTGGCCACCAGGCGGGACACCGAGTCGGACCACTCGATGCGCTTGTATAGTGCATCTGCACCGCCCCATTGCGCGGCGGAATCCGGCCAGCCAGCCGGAGAACCGGGTCGATAGGGAGTTTGGCCCATCATGTCCAGGGCTCCGATCAAAAAGCGCGGATTATCCGGGCTGTGCTGGAATGCACGCAGTGTCGAAATCAGGAAGTCATGCGGTGTCTTGTACTTGCTGCGCACTGCTTGCCATGCATTCTTCGATTGGATCAGCGTGGTATACACAGCCGACAAGTCACCGCCACTACGAAGCCAGGTATCGGCCATTTGCGAGACCAACTGATCGGGTGGTTCATCGGCAACGAAGTGCTGTGCGAGTTTCCCCGAAATGAAGTGAGCAGTCGCCGGATGCACGGCAAGGTCGCGCAGTACCGCTTCGCCCTGACCGAGACCATCGTCGGGATAGCGCTTGCCGAGAATGGTGTGGCTACCCGGCTCATGTATCGCCTCACGAAATTCGAACTGGCCCGGTACACCGTCAGCGAACCGGCCGCGCTCTGTTGCGCCGCCGATGGACCAGCCGGTAATGACCTTGGCAAATGTAGTGACATCGTTTTGTGTGTAGCCACCGTTTACGCCCAGCGTGTGCAATTCGAGTATCTCGCGTGCCAGATTTTCGTTGAGGCCAAACTCCTGCTCCGAGCGGCGACGGTTGGCACGCACCCCCAATGCAGAGCCCGGGCCAGTGGAGCGCTGGTTGTCGAGATAAAGAATCATTGCCGGGTGTTGTTCCGCGGCGATCAGCAAGTCGACGAATTTGCCGGACACGTTCGGTCGTATCGCTTCGTTTTCGTACAGTCCGGCAATAGCTGGCAAGGGCTGCTTGTCCGCCGAAACAGCGAAATGATTGCTCCAGAAATGCACCAGTCGTTCATAAAATGACTGCTCCGAGTCCGCCGCAGCGATATAGCGTGCATTGACTTGCTCTATGTAGTGCTGACGAACCGTGCGCCCGTAGTTTTTGACAACATCGCCGTCTTTGCTGTCGCGGCGTTGTTGCCGTCGCAACTCCTGAACGGCGACCAGCACATCGGCTGATGTCGACAATTCGCTGATAGCGCTGTGTACGCGAGAGGGTCCCTGCAACTGGTCCAGAAGCCAGGCTTCCGGATGCCTGGCGATCGCCGGTAGCTCGCCGGGTCGAGCGCCGTAACCAAATCGATTTGCTGCGATAACGGCCTTGTTCATCGGCTTCTCATGTGACGGCGTGGGCAGGCTGGCATGTTCTGAATAACGTCATAATGGCAGCTTGGTTGACCGAAACAGCAAGCGATATGACAGACTGCCGCAATCGGGTGCCATGAAACAGGCCTGTATCTAAAAAATTATGATACTAATCAATTAGATAGAATTTTTGCATCCAAAGGGGTGTTGTTGCGCATCTGAGTGGTGAAGAACACCTGATTTTTATCGAATGGAGTATTGCAGTGGAAAATTATGTTGAATGGGTCCCTATCTCAATGTTTATCGGCATAACAATTGTGCTGGTCGCGCTGGTCTGGTTTCGCTACCGCAGTCGCAGCGACGTTCAGCAGACCATCCGGGCGGCGCTGGACAAGGGGCATGAGCTGAGTCCCGAACTGGTTGATCGCCTCGGACATCCGCGACCGTCGAAAGACAAGGATTTGCGCTCGGGTGTAATCTGGCTGGTGCTGTCTGTCGCGCTGGTCGCATTCGGATTCGGTATTCCAGATGATGAAGAGGTGCACAGAATCTTCATGGGTATCGCGGCATTCCCGTTCTGCCTGGGTATTGGCTACATGATCCTGCACAAGTTCACAGATCGCGAGTAAACGCTCGCTGGCCGCTATCGGAAATCATCTTGTCAGACAGCAATGATCATGACCTGGTCGCCAGAGCGGTGTCCGCGCAGGATACCGTGGCATTTGGCGAGTTGATTCGTCGTCACCAGTCGCACGTGCGAAATTTCCTGCGCAAACTGACCGGTGACTACAACCTGGCAGACGATCTTGCTCAGGACTGCTTTATGCGTGCATGGGACAAGCTGGCGACATTTTCCGGGCGTGGTTCATTTATTGGCTGGTTGCTGAAGATTGCCTATACGACCTTCCTGCAATCGAAGCGCAAGTCGAAGCGCTACGCCGAGATTCTGGAATCGGCTGGCCATGTCGCGGATCAGGAGGCGTGCGGCGTAGCACTGCAAGCCGATGAGATAAACGATCTCGACAAGTTTCTCGCTGTGTTGTCGGAAGAAGAGCGGGCAATCCTGATTATGTCGTATGCCTGCGGTTTGTCACACAGAGAGATTGGCGATGCTACTGATATGCCTGTCGGGACGGTGAAATCCATAATTTTTCGTGGTAAAGAAAAGATCAGGACCAGTTTTGAAATCGAAGATCATCAACATGGTTGAGAGAATGAAGGACGCAGAGGACCGGTTGCTCGGGGAATTGCTTGATTCACCGACACTGGCGGACGATGGATTCAGCAAGCGGGTTGTCCACAGAATCCAGCGACGATTGTGGTTGCGCCGATTGACGGTCCCCGTCGCCGGCACTATTGGTGGCGTGATCGCATTCAAGCCCCTGACAGGCCTTGTCAGTCTGGCCACAAATTTGTCGGTGTTGATTCCGGAAAACTTCATTGCGACGGCAACAGGGTCCATTCCGCAATTACACACCCTGGTGCTGGGAGCGGTGCTGCTGGGAGTCTGCCTGCTCGGCTTGCGTCTGCTGGAGGAATAGTCGGCCCGGCGTTACATGGAGACCGTGCGGTCCGGCATTGTCTTGGCGCTGTCGCAAGGGTACATTGCGGCAATGAACCTTCGCGACAAAGTAGAAGAGCTGCTTCCCCAATGGGAGCGCTGGTATCCCAGCCTTTTTGACGCAGCAAACGATCTTGGCATTATTCGTGCCGAGGTCTGCGACCCGGATTCGCTCAACCTGAACCGCCGGCACGCGAAAGTTCGGCAGCGCGCGAAAGATGCGCACCTCGAAAAATGGGGCGGGAAACCACAGGAATAACGAATGTCTTTTGACTTGAGCGCTGTGCGTGCGCAATTTCCTGCGCTCGCATTGACTGACAATGGCAAGCGGCGCATATATTTTGACAATCCGGCGGGTACACAAGTATCGCAGCCTGTCGTAGATGCAATGTCCGAATGCCTGCTGCACAGTAACGCAAATCTTGGCGGGTATTTTTCGACCACAATCGATGTTGGCACCATCGTCCAGTCGGCACGGGATGCCATGGCCGATTTCCTGAATGCACCCAGCAGCGACGAGATTGTCTTCGGCCAGAACATGACGACGCTGACTCTGCATATATCTCGCTCTATTGGTCGCTTGTTCGGACCAGGCGACGAAATCATTTTGTCCAGAATGGATCACGATGCAAATGTCTGGCCGTGGGTCCTGATGGCACGCGACCTCGGCCTCAATGTGCGCTGGTTGCCATTCAACACGGAGTCATTCGAGTTTGACCTCGACGAGTTGGAAAAACTGATTTCGACGCGTACCCGTCTCATCTGCATCGGTGGTGCGAGTAACCTCACCGGTACAATCAACGATGTGAAATCGATCTGCGCGATCGCACGAGCAGCCGGCGCGCTGAGCTATATTGACGGCGTGCAGTCCGCACCGCATATCGCAACCGACGTGCAGGATCTTAATTGCGACTTTTTCGTTTGTTCCGCCTACAAGTTCTTTGGTCCACACCAGGGCATTCTCTGGGGTCGAAGGGATGTCCTGGAACGACTCGATGCGTACAGAGTGAGACCCGCGGGCAGCGAGATTCCCTGGTGCTTCGAAACCGGCACACAAAGTCACGAGGGCATCGCCGGTGTCGCGGCAACGGTCAACTACTTCGCGTCGATTGGTGCAACATTGGCATCTGATGGCCGCGGTGGCCCTGCAGAATTGACGGGTCGGCGGCGCGATGTTCGCAATGCGATGCACATGTTGTTCGAGTATGAGCAAGAACTGGCGCTGTATTTGATCGCTGGACTGCAGGCGATTGACGGGGTAACAGTGCAGGGTATTTCGGCACCGGACGCGATGGACCGCCGAGTGCCGACCGTGTCTTTCACGCATTCGGCTGTGGCACCGGCCACTATCGCCGAGGGACTCGCGCGGCAGAATATATTTGTCTGGAGCGGCCATAACTACGCGGTAGAGGCCGCAAAGGCCTTGCGTGTTTTGGACTCCGGCGGGGTTGTGAGGGTAGGACCCGTGCATTACAACAGCTTGGATGAGATTGACGCGTTGCTCGGCGCCTTGCCGCCACTGCTTGCGGCCTGAACAGTGTTTCCGCGGCACTCGTCCATTAAAAAAGCCGCGTTTCCGCAGCACTCGTCCATTAAAAAAGCCGCGTTTCCGCGGC